>NZ_LROM01000040.1 GCF_001758785.1 Duganella phyllosphaerae | reverse complement strand
GGACATCACCCTTTCACGGTGAGTACGGGGGTTCGAATCCCCCTGGGGACGCCAGATATTTCCAAGTAGTAGTATGTAATTGGCCAGTACGGACAGATTTCCGGATAGTTCGAAAAACCGTAGCAGTAGGTTTGTCGGACTAACCATTGTCCCCATCGTCTAGAGGCCTAGGACATCACCCTTTCACGGTGAGTACGGGGGTTCGAATCCCCCTGGGGACGCCAGACAGCAAGAAGAAAAAGCCGCCTCGTGCGGCTTTTTTCCATTTCGCCTTTAACTTCTCCACCATGACCATGCGCCTCGACCTGTTTTGCCGCGTTATCGACAACTATGGCGACATCGGCATCTGCTGGCGCCTGGCGCGCCAGTTGCACGCCGAGCATGGCATCGCCGTGCGGCTGTGGGTGGACGACCTGGCCAGTTTCCAGCGCCTGTGTCCCGACGTCGATACCAGCGCCGAAAACCAGGTAGTGCAGGGCGTGGCCGTGCGCCACTGGCGCGACCAGGATGGCATGTACACGCCGGAGGCTGTGGCCGATATCGTCATCGAATTTTTTGCCGTCGATCTGCCGCCGCACTACGTGGCCGCGATGGCGCAATGCACGCCGCGCCCGGTGTGGTTCAACTTCGAAGGTTTGACGGCGGAAGAGTGGGTGGAAGGCTGCCACCGCCTGACGTCGCCGCATCCGCAACTGCCGCTGACCAAGCACTTTTTCTTCCCTGGCTTTACGGACAAAACCGGCGGCCTGCTGCGCGAGGCGGCGCTGTTCGACGAGCGCCGCGCCTTCCTGGCCGATCCCGCGCTCGCCAGCGATTTTTTGCAGTCGCTCGGCGCCAGCCCGGCCGAATTGGCGGCCACGCGCGTGTCGGTGTTTTGCTATCCGTTTGCACCGGTGGCGCCGCTGTTCGAGGCGTGGCAGGGTGGCGCTGAAGCGATTACCTGTTTCGTGCCCGAGGGCGTGGCGACCCAGGCGGTGCAAGGCTTCCTTGGTGGCGATGCGGTTGCCGGGGCGGTGGCCACGCGGGGACACCTGACCGTGCGCGTGCTGCCGTTCGTGCAGCAGCCGGACTACGACAAGCTGCTGTGGGCGTGCGATGTCAACCTGGTGCGCGGCGAGGATTCCTGGGTGCGCGCGCAGTGGGCGGGCAAGCCGTTCGTGTGGCATATCTACCCGCAGGACGACAATTTGCACCACAAGAAACTGCGCGCCTTCTTGCAGCGTTACGCCGTGGGACTCGATGCCATCAGCGCTTTTACGCTGGCGTGGAATGGCGTACACCTTGACGCCGACTGGCCTGCCTTGTGGCGTGGCCTGCGCGCCGAGGCGCCGCAGATCGCCGCGCGGGCAGTCGCATGGGAGCGGGAGGTGACCGCGTACGGCGACTTGACCGGCAACCTGGTGGCTTTCGCGCAGTCGCTAAGATAGGCTCAGCCAGAAAAGCCGGGTATAATGCCGGGTTAATCTCTAGAACATTTTTTACCCTGATCAATCGTGAGCTGATGGCCCCGCGCCCGGCGCAGATGATTTTTACGCAACTTAAATTTTTAAGTAACTACTATGAAACCAGCAAAAGAAATTCGTGTCGGCAACATCATCATGGTCGATGCCAAGCCATTCATCGTGCTGCGCTCGGACGTCAACGGTTCGAGCCGCACCGGCTTCACCTACAAGTGGAAGATGAAAAATCTTCTGACCAACAGCCCGCTGGAAAACGTGTTCCGCGGCGACGACAAGTTCGACGTCGTGGTTCTGGACAAAAAGCCAGTGACCTACTCGTACTTCGCCGACCCGCTGTACGTCTTCATGGACGCTGACTACGAACAGTACGAAATCGAAGAAGAGAACCTGGGCGACGCACTGAACTACCTGAAAGACGGTATGGAATGCGAAGCGGTGTTCTACGATGGCAAAGCCATCTCGGTCGAACTGCCAACCACCATCCAGCGTCAGATCGTGTACTCGGAGCCTGCAGTCAAGGGCAATACCTCGGGTAACGTACTGAAAGAAGCGCGCATCGAAAACGCCATCGAATCGAAGCAGCACACGGTTCAAGTGCCGCTGTTCGTGAGCCAGGACGACGTCATCGAAATCGACACCCGCACCAACGAATACAAGAAAATCGTCCGCAACTGATCGACCCTGTCGAGCGACGATCACAAAAACGCCCTCCGGGGCGTTTTTTTTCGCCCATGCAGTTAATGCTTTGCTATATTAATGCAGCGCAGCAAATTTAATTGACAGGGGTGGGCATGGATCGCAGGCAGTTCGTTCGGATGGGCGCGGTATTGGGTTCTACTGTGAGTGCTGCTGCGGGAGCGGTAGCGGGCAGCGGCAACGCCTTGGCGGCAGCCAGGCCGGCCAGCGCCAGCATTCTCGAAGCTGGCGTGCGCGAGCAGCAGCAGCAGATGGAAGCCGGCAAGCTGACATCGCATGCACTGACCTCGCAGTACCTGGCGCGGATCCGCCACATCGACAAGGCCGGCCCGCGCATCAACGCCGTTATCGAGGTCAATCCCGAAGCGCTCAAGCTGGCGCTGGAGATGGACCGCGAGCGTACCGCCGGGCGCGTGCGCGGTCCGCTGCACGGCATCCCCGTCCTGCTGAAAGACAATATCGCCACCGGCGACCGCATGAGCACGACCGCCGGTTCGCTGGCGCTGGCCGGCGTGCGGGCCAAACGCGACGCCCACGTGGCTGCGCAGCTGCGCGCCGCCGGCGCCATCATCATTGGCAAGACCAACCTGAGCGAGTGGGCCAATATGCGCTCCACCCAGTCGGTGAGCGGCTGGAGCGCGCGGGGCGGCCTCACGCGCAACCCGTATGCGCTCGACCGCAATTGCAGCGGCTCGAGTTCCGGCTCCGGCGCGGCGATCGCCGCTGGCCTGGCCACGCTGGCCGTGGGCACCGAGACCGACGGCTCGATCGTCTCGCCGGCGTCGATCTGCGGCGTGGTGGGCATCAAGCCCACGCTGGGACTGGTGAGCCGCAGCGGCATCATCCCGATCGCCCATTCACAGGACACTGCCGGACCGATGGCGCGCACCGTGGCCGATGCGGCGGCGCTGTTGACCGCGCTGGCCGGTGTCGATCCGCGCGATGCGGCCACCCGTGATGCGAAACCGGTCAACTACCTGGCCGCGCTCGAGCAGGGCGGCTTGCAGGGCAAGCGCCTGGGCGTGGCGCGCAATTTCTTCGGCCACAGCGTGGAGGTCGATGCCGTCATCACCAAGGCGCTCGATGTCTTGAGCGCACAGGGCGCGGTGCTGGTGGATGTGGAAGTGCCCAACACCGACAAGTATGGCGACTCCGAGACCGAGGTGCTGCTGGTCGAATTCAAGACCGACCTGGCGGCGTACCTGAAGGAATATGCGCCGCATGCGAAGGTGGCCACCATGGCCGACGTGATCGCCTTCAACCGCGAGCACGCGAAAGAAGAGATGCCGTACTTCGGCCAGGAATACCTGGAACGGGCCCAGGCCAAGGACGGTCTCGACGCGCCGGCCTACCGTGCGGCGCTGGCCAACAACGACCGCTATGCGCGCGCCGAAGGCATCGACCAGGTGATGCAAGAGCATCGGCTCGACGCGCTGGTGGCGCCCACCGGCGGCGTGGCCTGGCTGACTGACTTCATCAACGGCGACCATTACGGCGGCAGCTTCTCGTCACCGGCGGCGGTAGCCGGCTACCCGCACATTACCGTGCCGGCAGGGCAGGTGCACGGCTTGCCGGTGGGGCTGTCGTTCGTGGGTGCGGCCTACAGCGAGGCGGCGCTGATCCGCATGGCGTATTCGTACGAACAGGCCACGCTGCACCGGCGCGCGCCGCAGTTCAAGGCCAGCGTGTCGCTGGCGGTGCGCTGATTCTATTTACCGAGCACGTGGCGCAGCGTCGGTTCGATGTTGCGGCGGTGAAGTTCGGCGACGATGTCTTCCAGCGTGGCGTGCTGCAGCAGCAGGCCTGATGGCGACGCCTGGCGCGTTGCTGCTGCTTGCGGTGCCGGCGCTGCTGCCGGCGCCTCGGCATCGAGCACCTGCAAGGCATGCTCGAACTGCTCGGCGGTGATGCTGTCGAGGCCATGCAGGAACGCCGCTTGGGCGCTGATCGGCGGCGGCATCTCCAGGCCCAGGTCCCCGGCCAGCGACGCGCCCATGGCGGGATTGATGAAGGCCGCCCACAAGCCGCTGCCCTGGTGCAGGCAGGGCGGCAGTTCCACCACGGTGGCGCCGGGCGCAGCATCCAGGTCGGCAAAGTAGGCCTGGTGCAGCAAGGCGTGCAAGCGGCGCAGTCGCGCCAACGGCACCGGCTGCGCAAACGACAGCCACAGGTTGTACTTGTCGGCGCCGTTGACGCTGACGGCCGGCGCCGGCAATTTCAGATCCTGCTGCAGCGCGTTGGCCACCTCGCACAGCAGCAGCCAGTGCTGCTCGTCCGGCAAACGCGGAAAATCGAGCACCAGTGCGCGCGCCATGCTGGTGTTGGTGGCCAGGTCGATGGCCAGCGTGGTGTTGGCGCGCAGGTGGTCTTCCAGCGCGGCGGTGGCCGGGTGCTGGCTGTCGGGGAGGTAGAGCCTTCTGAGCTCGGCGATGAGTTTTTCCATCGCTGCATTGTAGTGCTATTCGGCTTGGACCGGGGTGCGCCACTCGGTCAGATAATGCTGCGGCGTCCTGCCCAGGATGCGGCGGAACATGGCGGTAAACGCACTGGGGCTGGCATAGCCCAGCGCCGCCGCAATCGCCCCCACGCTGTGGCCTTGCGCGAGCCGCCCGAACGCCTCGGCCAGGTGCACCTGCTGCACCCACTGGCGGTAATGCAGGCCGGTCTCCTGCGGGAACAGCCGGATCAGGGTGCGTGCGCTGGCGCCCACGTCGGCGGCATGGTCCTCGATGGTGCGGGTGCTACCCGGATCGGCCACGATCGCTGCGCACACGGCCACCAGGCGCCGGTCGCGCGGCCACGGGATGGCAATCGGCACCGTCTCCGCTGCCTCCAGTTCGGACAGGATCAGCATGGCCAGGTGTTCGCCGCGGCCGGGCATCGGGTATTCGATCGGCTCTTCCAGCAGCGCCAGGATCAGCTGGCGCAGCAGGGCGGATACTTCGATCACGCGGCAGGCGTCGCCGTACTGGCGCACCGCGTCGGCCTCGATGTAGATGGTGCGCATGGTCACGGTACCGATCGAGGTCCAGTAGTGCACCACGCCGGGCGGGATGAACAGCGCGCGGCGCGGCGGCAGGATCCACACCCCGAGGTCGGTCGTCACGCGCATCAGGCCTGACGTGGCGTACAGCAGTTGCGCGCGCTCGTGGCTGTGCGGCCGGGCGGTCACGCCATGGCGTTCGTCGCGCGCCATGGCGGTGACCACGCGTGGTACGCGCTGGTAGTCGCGGTGGTCGCTGCTGCGTTCGGGGTGCGTCATTTGTCACTTTCTCGACGAAGATTGGAATATCCGGGATTCCCGACCATATTACACTGCCAGTTCTTGATAGAAAGGCTTTCCCCATGAACTCCACTGCTGCCACAGCCTTGGCGCCGCCCGCAAGCGCGCCTGCTACCCAGTCCCAGACCGTGATGCAAATCCTCGGCGCGGTCGCCTTTGCCCACCTGCTCAACGACCTGGTGCAGGCCATGCTGCCGTCGATCTACCCGATGCTCAAGGCCGAATTCGGCCTGTCGTTCACCCAGGTCGGCCTGATCACGCTGACCTTCCAGTGCACCGCTTCGCTGCTGCAGCCGTGGATCGGACTCTACACCGACCGCCGCCCCATGCCGTACCTGCTGCCGGCCGGAATGGTGTCCACCTTTATCGGCGTGCTGATGATGGCGGTGGCGCACAGCTTCCCGGCGCTGCTGGTATCGGCCGCGCTGATCGGCGTCGGTTCGTCGACGTTCCACCCGGAGGCCTCGCGCGTAGCGCGCACGGCGTCGGGCGGACGCTTCGGCTTTGCGCAGTCGCTGTTCCAGGTCGGGGGCAACGTGGGTTCCGCATTGGGACCTGTGCTGGCTGCCGCCATCATCATCGGCCGTGGCCAGGGCAATATCGGCTGGGTCGCGGTGCTGGTCGGCGTGGCGTTCGCGGTGCTGGTGTACGTGAGCCGCTGGCACAGCGCCCACCTGGCCAGCCTGCCGCGCAAGAAGGCGGTCGTGGCGCAGTCGCCGCTGCCGAAGGCGCGCGTGTATGCGGCGCTTGGTGTGCTGGCGCTGCTGGTCTTCTCCAAGTACATCTACATGTCGAGCCTGAGCAGCTACTACACGTTCTACCTGATCGATAAATTCGGCGTCTCGGTATCGTCGGCGCAGATGTATCTGTTCCTGTTCCTGGCGGCGGTGGCGGCCGGCACCTTCATGGGCGGCCCGATCGGCGACCGCATCGGCCGCAAGCGCGTGATCTGGATGTCGATCCTGGGCGCGGCGCCGTTCACGCTGGCGTTGCCATACGTCGATCTGTTCTGGACGGCCGTGCTGACGGTGGTGATCGGCTTCGTGATCTCGTCGGCGTTCTCGGCCATCGTGGTGTTTGCCCAGGAGCTCATGCCGGGCAAGGTGGGCATGGTGGCCGGGATCTTCTTCGGCCTGATGTTTGGCGTGAGCGGGATCGGTGCGGCGGCCATGGGTCACCTGGCGGACGTGGCGGGGATCGCGTACGTATATAAACTGTGTTCGTACCTGCCGCTGCTAGGTATCCTGACGGTGCTGCTGCCGCATGTCGAAGGGCAGAAGCGGTAAGGCGGAAAAATGAGATTCCCGCCTTCGCGGGAATGACGGAATTAATGCCGTGGGCCTTAAGCCGCGACCACGGATTTCATTGCGTCGGCCGTCAAGTCGTCATGTCGCATCGGCGGACCGCCGCGCAGGCGGGCATCCAATTGTTTAGACTTCGATAAACCGCATCTTGAAGTTGCGCCCCTTGATGGCGCCGAAGTCGCCACCCAGCGGGTTGTTCTTGCTCAGGCGGTCAAAGGCCTCGTACGCCACCCGGCGATCGAGCGCCACGTAGGTCTGGAACTCGAACACGTTGATCTTGCCCACCTGCTCCTTGCTCAGGCCAGCTTCGCCGGTGAGGGCGCCCAGCAGGTCGCCGGGGCGCAGCTTGTCCTTCTTGCCGCCGCTGATCACCAGCGTCATCATCGGCGCCGGGTCGACGCCGTAGTCGCCGCCGTCCAGGCTTTTCAGGTCGTACCATTCCACCGGCGCGCTCTGGTATTCCTCGATCAGCTTCACCCATTTCTTTTCGTTCGGCGCGCATAGCGAAAGCGCCAGGCCTTTTTCACCGCCTCGGCCGGTACGACCCACGCGGTGGATGTGCACTTCGGTGTCTTTCGAGACGTCGACGTTGATCACCGCTTCCAGGTTCGGGATGTCGAGGCCGCGCGCGGCGACGTCGGTGGCCACCAGCACCGAGCAGCTGCGGTTGGCGAACAGCACCAGGATCTCGTCGCGCTCGCGCTGTTCCAGTTCGCCGTACAGCGCCAGGGCCGTGAAGCCCTGCTCGCGCAGGTGCTCGGTCAATTCGCGGCACTGCACCTTGGTGTTGCAGAAGGCGATCGCCGACACCGGCTTGTAGTGGCCCAGCAGCGTGGCCACGGCCTGGTTGCGGTTGTCGAAGCCGATCTCGAAGAACAGCTGCTCGATCTGGCTGTTGTCGTGCTGCGCCTGCACCGTCACTTCGACCGGATCGACCAGGAAGGAATCGGTGGCGCGGCGGATGTCGTCCGGGTAGGTGGCCGAGAACAGCAAGGTCTGGCGGCGCTTCGGGCAGGCGCTGACGATGCCGGCGATTTCGTCGTAGAAGCCCATGTCGGTCATGCGGTCCGCTTCATCGAGCACCAGGGTTTCGACCTTGGACAGGTCGAGCGTGCTGCGGCCCAGGTGATCGCGCACGCGGCCCGGCGTGCCGACGATGATGTGGGCGCCGTGTTCGAGCGACGCGATTTGCGGACGCATCGGGGAGCCGCCGGTGAGCACCAGCACCTTGACGTTGCCGGTACTGCGCGCCAGGCGGCGCAGCTCATTGGCCACCTGGTCAGCCAGCTCGCGGGTAGGGCACAGCACCAGCGCCTGCACCGCGAACCACGCCGGATTGAGCTTGTTCAGGATGCCCAGGCCAAAGGCGGCGGTCTTGCCGCTGCCGGTCTTCGCTTGCGCGATCAGGTCGCGGCCAGCGAGCACCGACGGCAGGCTCTGGGCCTGGATGGTGGTCATCTCCTTGTAGCCGAGCGTGTCGAGGTTTTCCAGCAGCGCGGGAGTGAGCGCCAGGCTGGCGAAGGAAGTGGCGTCGTCTTGCTGTTCGGGCGTGAAGGTGTCGGTGGATGTCATGGTGTCAGACCTGTTCAAAAAGGACGTTGGCACAGTCTAACAGGCTCCGTTCCGGCCCTGATGCTGTGTGAGGGAATGCTGAAATTGATACTGGTAAAGCTTAATCTGGCGCCCAAACGGGCAGGCCGGTGAGATCGAGCTTGTCGTCGCGCACCCAGACCGGCAGGCCCGAGTTGTCGGTCGGCTCGAGCAGTTCGAGCTGTTCCTGTTTGGCGCCAGGTCGCCGAACACGCGGCGCCGGTGGCCGCTTGGCTTCCGGTTCGAGCGGCGCGGCCGGGCCGAAACCGGGCAGGTCGAACGTGGCGTTGTCTTTTTTATCTCTCATTGCGCAATCTCGTGCCCACGACGCGCTTTTTCGAAGCTTCCCAAAAGGCGTCGCTCAAAACAAAAGCCCGGCTGCGAGAGTCGGGCTCAGTGAAGCGCGCAGTGTATCACAAAGCGCCATGCCAAAAAACCTTTAGCGGAAGCTCAATGCCCCGGTCAGGTCGCCCGGCGGTGTGGCGTGGTTGGCTGCGAACGCCTCGTTGCGCGTTTTGAGTCCCTGCAGCAGCGGCAGGCCGTGCAGGCGCGTGATGAAGCGCAGGATCGACGTGGTGTCGTAGAAGCTGTGATCGACCTGGCCCTTCTTGGAAAATGGCGAGATGACGATGGCCGGAATGCGCGAACCCGGGCCCCAGCGGTCGCCCTTGGGCGGCGCCACGTGGTCCCACCAGCCGCCGTTTTCGTCGAACGTGATCACCACCACCATGTTGTTCCATTGCGGTGACTTTTTCAGGTGCTCGATCACGTTGGCGATGTGGGCGTCGCCCGACTCGATGTCCGAGTAACCGGCGTGCAGGTTCAGGTTGCCCTGCGGCTTGTAGAACGTCACGGCCGGCAGCTTGCCTGCCACCGCTGCGGCGATGAACTTGTTCGAGATCGGGCTGTCACCGAGGCCGCCGTCGCGCAGGTGCTCGGCGCGCGCGGCGGTGCCCGGCGCGAACTGCTTGAAGTAGTTGAGCGGCTGGTGGTGGAACTGGAAGTTCGGCCTGCTGCCGCCGCCCTTGCTGTCGAGCGCCGCCTGCCAGCCACCGCCGTACCACGCCCAGCTCACGCCCTTGCGCGAGAGCAGGTCGCCGATGGTGTCATAGGTTTGCGGCGGCAGCGTGTTGGCGTCGGCCGGATCGGCAGCCAGCGGGTCGCCGTCGTAGGCGGGACGAATATAGCTGGGCTGGTACGGTGGTGCCATGGTGTTGACCACGTAGCCGTCGGGCGTGATGGCGCCGTCGTTGACGAAATGCGGTTTGCCGTCCAGTGCCGATTTGGGCGAGTCGGGCGCGGTGGCCAGGCGCACGCCCTGCGGGCCGTCCGCCAGTACCGCGATCTTCTTCCTGGCGGCGGTGTCGGCGGCGTTGAAGTATTCGTTGGCGCGGCCGGTGACCAGGAACTGGTGGTTCATGTACGAGCCGCCGAAGGCCGCCATGAAGAAGTTGTCGCACAGCGTGTACTGGCGCGCGATCTGCCACAGGTTGAGGTTTTTCGACGTCTCGCCGTAGTGACCCATCACCAGGCCGCCGCTGTCGGCCCACGCGGCAAAGCCGTCGTTCTTGCCGCCGTTGATCTGCATCTGGTTGTTATAGAAGCGATGCACCAGGTCACGCGTGATGATCGCCTCGGGCAGCGGCTTGCCTGCGGTGTCGCTCAATTTGAAGGGCGCGTTGGGCAGGTCCTTGATCTGGTCTTCCTTGATCAGGTAATCGGTGCCGCCGATATTCTGCTGCTCGGGCACCATGCCGCCCCATACCTTCGGCAGCACGGGCAGCACCGAACCATCGCGGTCGCGCTGCACATAGGCGGCGGCCGGCACGTCCGACAGCGGCGCGGCGGTGCCGGGGAAGTTGGCAAACAGGTTGTTGAAGCTGCGATTTTCCAGGTAGATCACGACCACGGTCTTGACGTTGGCCTTCAGTTTGGCGTCGAGCGAGCCCCTGGTGACGGCCGGCTTGCTGGCCGCTTCGGCCATCATCGGCAGGGTGGTGGCGATGCCGGAGGCGGCAGCGGCCTGGAAAATGCGCCGGCGCGAAGGGCTGGCGGGGGCATCCTGCTGCGCTGCGGTTTGTGCGGGTCCCGGTTGCTTGTCCTGATCGTTCACCGTCTGCTCCTCGAATGACTGAAAGCAGCGATTGTGACAGTTCTGGATGAGTTTGGATATGTGCCGGGTTTCATCTTGCAAGGTCGTAATGATGAAAGCGGGAGCCCAATGCAAAAACCGTTGATCTTCTGATGAAAATCAACGGTTTGCTGTATCTGGTTGCGGGGACAGGATTTGAACCTGTGACCTTCGGGTTATGAGCCCGACGAGCTGCCAGACTGCTCCACCCCGCGTCTGAGGCATGAATTATATACAGGTTCAGCCAATTGTGCAAGGACCGCTTTTAACGCTGCCCTTGGGCAAGTGATCAGGCGGCCGCCAGGCGCCACAGTGACGTCACCTCGGCGGCGCGTGCCTTGTGCAGCGGGTCGCTGGCATCGGCGGCGCGCGGGTGGGTGGGGCGCACGTCGATGCGGTCCACCACCTTCAGGCCGGCTGTCTCTATCCACGCCAGCAGTTCGGCGCGCGGACGCAGGCCCAGGTGCTCGGCCAGGTCGGACAGGATCAGCCAGCCTTCGCCACGCGGCGCCAGGTGGTCGGTCAGGCCGGAGAGGAAGCCGCGCAGCATGCGGCTCTCGGGATCGTACACCGCGTGTTCGATGGCCGAACTGGGGCGGGCTGGCACCCATGGCGGGTTGCAGACTATCAGCGGCGCGCGGCCTTCGGGGAACAGGTCGGCGACCTTGAGCTCGATCCGCTGTTCGAGTTCAAGTCGGGTGATGTTCTCGCGGGCGCAGCTTAGCGCGCGCGGGTCCTGGTCGGTGCCGATCACGCGCTTGATGCCGCGCTGCGCCAGCACGGCCGACAGCACGCCGGTGCCGACGCCGATGTCGAACGCCAGCGAGGTATCTTGGGGCAGCGGCGCCTCGGCCACCAGTTGCACATACTCGCCACGCACTGGCGAGAACACGCCGTAGTACGGGTGGATGCGCGCGCCCAGCGCCGGTATCTCGACGCCGGTGCGGCGCCATTCGTGGGCGCCGATGACGCCCAGCAGTTCACGCAGCGACGCGACGAACGGTTCTTCGAAGCGGCCGTAGGCTTCGTTGCACGCCAGTTGCACGTCCGGCGCGCGGCGCAGCGGCAGCGTGTAGCCGTCTTCGAACGGCAGCAGCAGCATGGCCAGGGTGCGGGCGCGCTGTGATTGGGCCTGGCGGTGCAGGTGGAAGGCTTCGGTCGGCGTGGCCGGGGCTTTTGCCGGCTTGGTTTTCTTGGCCGGTTTGCTTTTATGGTCGGCGCGGCGGGCCAGCGCTTGCAGCAGCTGGCGCGCGTTCTGGAAGTCGCCGCGCCACAGCAGGGCCGTGCCTTCGCATGCCAGGCGGTACGCCACGTCGGCATTGGTGCGGTCGTCGGCGATGACCACGCGCTTCGGTGGCGGCATGCCGGCCTCGGAGCGCCAGCGGGCGGTGTGCTGCACGCCGTTTTCCTCCCAGTGGATCTGCTGTGGCGTTGGGGAGGTAGAGGTATTTGCGGACATGGCGGGCGATCGGTAAAAGTAATAAGCGGATGAACCAGGCAAGGCACGCAAAAAACGCCGGCGACGCGTTGCGTTCATCCGGCGTTGGCGTGCATCGTGCGTGAACCTGGTGCGTGATGCAGGTGCGTGACACGGTGCGTGACACGGTGCGTATTATACCGGGCCGCAGGCGTGGGGATATCGAGGCCGATTCCGGCCAGCCGGTTGGCTGATGGCGGGCCCCTCCGAGGGTGCGGGTAGCGGGCCGTGGGCGTGCGGCGTTTAACTGGCCGGAGCGTCCGGCTTTGCTGCAGCAGCCGTTTCCAGCACGGGCGCCTCCGCAATCGCTTCCGGCGGCGCCTTGACCGGCATCGTCACGTCGTCCACCGGCGCCTGCTCGCCGTAGGCGGCGGCCGATTTGGCCTTGTCGGCTGCCGACGGCATCGTGTAGGTGTCGGCGTTTTTGCTATCGACCAGGTTGAGCAGGCGCAGCGACAGGCCGCGCAGGGTGTTGCGGTCGATATTGTCGCTGGCCTGGTCGGACTGGTCGGCGCTGCTGGCCAGGGCCGATTGCAAATCGCGGCCGATCAGCTGGAACAGGTCGGCCAGCGTGCCCGGGAAATCGATATTCGGCACCTTGACGGTGGGCAGGTCGGCGAGGTTGCCGTTCTGCGGCTTGGCGTCGGTCTTGTCGGCGGCCGGTTTGCCGGTCTGGCTGCCGGCAGCGACGTCGAGCTGGAACTCGTACTTGACTTCCACCTCGAAATCGAACTTGCGGCCATCGGCAGTGGTGATGGTGCCCTTGCCGATGAAGTGCGAGCTGTCGGACAGGCTCAAGCCGGCCAGGGTGCGCACGCCGTTGGCGTCGGACGTCTGCTGCACCCCCATGGCGATGCTGGACGAGGCTTCCAGGCTGGCCGAATCGAAATCGATGGTGGCGCCCTTGGCGTCGTCGCCGAACAGCGCCTGGGTAAAGCTGTTGACGAAGTTCTGCGCGAAATCGACCGTGGCATTGCCCAGCGAGGCCACGCGCTGCTGCATGTCCAGCGCATTGCTCGACAGCTTAGACAAGCTCGACGCTGTCCCCGCCTGTTGGGTGGCGGGGGTGTTGGCGGGCTTGCCGTCGGCCCGGGGCGCGACTGGAGTGTAGTTGGCCGGCAGGTTGCGGGCGCCGAGTGCGGGGATGGTGGCCATGGCAGCTTCCGTTTGATAATACTTCTATAACGGCCGCACGTGACGGAACTTGAGGGCTTGCAGTTTTTTTAATGAAATCAGTGGTGGTGGGTCCAGCCTTCCGGCGCGGCCAGGTACGACGCCACGGCGTCTTTCTGGCCGATGGCGTGGTGCTTGACTTCACCGCAGGCGCACACGCCCAGGTAAGGCTGGATGTGCGAGCAAGCCGACACTTTTTGCAGGCGGACCTGGACGGCCTTGGCGCATTTTGCGCATTTGAAGGTGAGGGTGCGTGGTGCTTTTAACATGATTGATCTGTGCAGGTTGGCGCGAAAGGCGCGATTTTATCACTCACGCCGTGACATCGATGGTGGGCGCCGCGCCGGGGGCGATGCTGTAGCCGCGCTGGACCTTGTCGCCGGTCGCGCCATCCTGCCTGGCCAATTCGGCCCTGGCCTGGGCCGCCATCTGCTGCGCCTGGGCGGCCACTGCGCGATCGGCCCCGGAAGGATCGGCCGGCGCGGAAGCCGCCGCCTGGATCGACGCCGCGCGGGCGATGGTTTCCTCGGGCGTGGCGCCGGGCGACGTATCGATCTGGACCTCGCCGCCGATGGCGTAATTGACGCCGTTGGGGCCGCGCTGGTAGGTGTAGGTGGCGCCGGAGATGGCCAGGCCGCCGGCTGCGGCCAGGTGGGCTTGCTCGTGCTGGCGTACTTCGGTGTCGCGGGCCTTGAGTTCTTCCACCACTTTGAGCGCTTCGGGCGAAAGCGTGGTGGTGCTCGATTCCTGTGGTGCCGTGTTCGACTGGGGCGCAGGCGCGTCGGCGCGCGCCGCAGGCGTAAAACGCTCGGGCTGGCTGACGGCGGGGCTGACAGTGATGGCGCCTATGCTCATGGTGAACTCCCAGGCAGGAGCTCAAATCATAGCATGGTTATATTTACACCACGCTGATGGTGCTGCGCCCGCCGGCGGCCGGTTGCACCAGGATCTTGGTGGAGATCCGCTCCGTCATCTCCTGCACGTGCGAGATCACGCCCACCTTGCGACCCATCGCCTGCAGGCCGTCCAGCGCATCCATCGCCACCCGCAGGGTTTCCGCATCGAGGCTGCCGAATCCTTCGTCGATGAACAGCGACTCCACCCGCACCCGGTTCGACGACAGCGAGGCCAGTCCCAGCGCCAGCGCCAGCGACACCAGGAACGATTCGCCGCCCGACAGCGAATGGACCGAGCGCATCTCGCCGCCCATGTCCTGGTCGCGCACCAGCAGCGCCAGCGAAGGGCTGGCCGGATTCTGGATGCGCTCGAGCTGGTAGCGGCGCGACAGGTGGTTGAGGTGGGCATTGGCGTAACCGAGCAGCACGTCCAATGTGAACTGCTGGGCGTAGTTGCGGAACTTCTTGCCGTCGGCCGAGCCAATCAAATCGCTCATGCGCGACCAGCGCTGCTCGATCGCCTCCTGCTGCGCGATCTCGGCCAGCATCGATTGCGAGCGCTGGCGCTTGGCGTCGTCCTGCGCCAGCGCCAGTTGCACGGCGGCGGCGCTGTCCTGGGCGGCTTTGCGTTCGGCCAGCAGGGCGTTGAGTGCGGTCGCCAGCACGGCTACTGGGGCCGCTGGAGCTGCCACCGGGTCGGCCGTTGCATCGGCCGCTGCATCGGTATCCACATCGGCAACGCGCGCTGGCGGCGCCGCCAACTGGTGCTGCGCGCGCTGGCGCTGGCGTTCGGCCAGCACCGTGGCGGCATGGTCGGCGGCGCGGTCGATTGCGGCCAGCGCTGCGCGTTCGGTGTCGATGGCGGCGGCGGGCTGCGCCAGCAGTGCGTGCAACTGCTCGAGATCTTCCACCTCGGCACCGGGTTCTCGTTGCCGGAAGTCGGCCAGCCATTGCACCAGTTGCCGGCGCGCGGAATCGGCCGCCGTGCGCAGGGCAGTCAGGCGGTTGCCGGCCTGGGTTTGCGCCTCGTCGGCACGCACGCGTGCTTGCGCGGCCTGCTGCGCTTCGTGCTGGCGGCTGGCCAGCCGCGCGCGCGCCTGTTCGATGGCGGCGGCCAGCAGGCGTTCCACCGCGCCCACTTCGCGCCCTTCCCATAGCGCCATGCGCTGGTCCTGCGTTTCCCTCAGTGCGGCGTCGGCCTGGGCGTAAGCGTGGCGCACGCCCAGCGCATCTTCGCCGGCGCGGCTGACGGCGTCGTGCAGCGCTTTCATTTCTACATCGAAGGTGGCCAGCGAGGTGCTGCGCTGGTCATGGGCGTCGCGCTGCGCCAGCCATTGCCGGCTCTCGGCCTGGCGCGCCTCGTAAAAGCGCGCCGGCGCTGCGCTCCAGTCGTCCTTCCAGTCATCGTTGGGCAGGTCGCCGCCGGTAAAGGCCGGGTCCAGGTCGGCCAGCAGGTCGGCCAGGGTGATCATCACTTCGCCGCGCTGGTCTTCCAGCGCCTTGGCTTCGGCAGACGCTTGCGCCAGCGCGGTGCGGGCCTGGGCTGCCGTATCGTTCAACTGCTTCATCTCGGCCGCTGCCGCTTCGTAAGCGGCTTGAGCCTGGTCGCGCGAGGCGCGCGCCGCGCTCAGTGCGCGGTCCTGCTGCTCGATCGCCTGCAGGTTGGTGCGGGCGGTGTCCAGTTCGGCCGCGAACCAGTCGCGGCGCAGGTGCTCGGCCGGTGGCGGCGCCGGGCCGTCATCGGCCAGCAAGGGATGGTCGCGCCAGGCGGCGCTGGCGTGTTCCAGCGCCTGCGCTACATCACCGGCTTGCGCTGTCAGCGCAGTCAGTTGTTCGCCACTGGCCTGGACGGTGGCGCGTTGCACCGCCTGCTGGCTGACGTTGGCGTCGAACTGGCGGCGGCAGCGCGCCACTTCCGCTTGCAGCGTATCGAGCATGCCCCGCTGGGCCGGGTCGTTGTGGCGGTACGGGTGGTCGTGGGCGCCGCACACGGGGCAGGGCGCATCGGCGGTGAGCGCGGCGCGCAGCTTTTCCACGGTTTCGCCCGATGCGGCTTGCGCCAGCGCCAGCGAGCGTTCGGCTTGGGTGAAGGCGGCAGCCAGGCCGGCACCTTCCTGCTGCGCCGCCGCCAGCAATTGTTCGGCGGTGGCGATGGCGGTGCGCAGTTGCTTGCCCTGGGCGTCGAGCTGGGCGTGGCGCTGCTGGCGCGCATCGAGTTCGAACCACAGCTTTTCGCCACTGGCCAGCAGCTCGCGATGCTGCTGCCAGCCGCTGCGCGCGGTGTGCAATTGCTCGGCGTCGAAGGCGGCCAGTGCGGCGTTGGCGTCCTGGCGCCGTGCTTCCAGGGTTTCAAGCACGGTGGCCGACTTTGCCAGCCTGGCGGCCGCTTGCGCCTCGTCGTCGCGGTGGGCCTTGGCGGCGCGCTGCACGCGGGCCAACTGCTCGTTCAGACGCTCGGCCTGGCCGGCGGCATGGCCGGCCTGCACGAACAGCACATCCCAGCGTTCCCACGACTGCGCCAGGGTTTGCCATTGGCGGTGCTGCGCCAGCCACGTGGCGCCGGCTTCCACCTGCGCTTCCAGGCGGCGGCGTTCATCCTGCCGCGCTTGCAGTGCTGCCCTGGCGGTGGCCTCTGCCTGGTTGGCTTTCTCGCAGGCGCTGGACGCCTGGCGCCACGCCGGCAGCATTGCTTCCACGCGGGCGTCGAGCGCCTTGGCCTGGTCGAGCTGTGGCCCGGCCGTGCGCTGCGCGTTTTCCGCTTGCTGCACCTGCACGGCGGCCTGCTCCTGGCTGGCATTGGCGCGGTCCAGTTGCAGCGCGGCGTCGGCCATGGCCTGGGCGCCGGCAGCCAGCGCCGCTTCGGTGGCGGCGATGTCGGCGTCGATGCGGGCGATGTCATTGGCCAGCGGTCGCGCCGCCTGCACGGCCACCAGGTTGGCCAGGGCGGCGCGGCGCGGGGCGGACGCCGCCACGTCCGCAGCCGTTTGCTCGCAGGCCTGGCGCGCGGCCAGTTCGTCCTGTTCCAGTTGCTCGGCCTGGCGATGCCAGCGCAGTTCCTGTTCCAGGTCGGCCTTGCGCTGTTCCAGCACGTGCAGCGCTGCGGTGGCGGCTGCCGCCTGCGCTTCGATCTCTGCGCGTTCGTCGGCGGAGAGTGGCTTCTGGTCGGCCAGGCGTGCGTTGAGCTTTTGCAGCGCCTGTTGTTCGAGCTTGGCGCGCTCGAACGCGCGCATCGAGATCTCGGTATAGACGGTGCTGCCGGTGAGGGTTTCCAGCAGTTCGCCGCGTTCGTTGTCCTCGGATTTGAGAAAGGCGGAAAACTCGTTCTGCGCCAGCAGCACGGCGCGCGTAAATTGTTCGAACGACAGGCCGATGCGGCGTTCGATCTCGCCTTTGACTTCGGTCTTGGTGGCGCCGATCGGTTGCAGCGCCGGCAGCAGGTGCAAGGTCATGGCGGTCGGTTGCAGCGCGCCTTCCACCCGGGTGCGCGAACGGCGCACGCTCCAGCGCGCGCGGTATGCCGCGCCGTCGTTGCCGATGAAGTCCACCTCGGCGTAGCCATCTGCCGTGCCGCGCCGCAGCAGCGTGCGGGTATCCTGCGTGGACACGGTCTCGGTGCCCACGTCGGCCAGCATGCTGCGGCCGGACACCTTGAGCAGCCGTGGCGTGTCGTCGTACAGTGCCAGGCACAGGGCGTCGAGCAGGGTGCTCTTGCCGGCGCCGGTGGGGCCGCTGATGGCGAACAGGCCGGTGGAGGCGAGCGGTTCCTGCTCGAAGTCCACGGAAAATTCTCCGGCCAGCGACGCCAGGTTTTTACCGCCGATGCGCAAAATTCTCATGGCAGCATCAGCTCCGCAAAGGCGCTCAACTGGTCGGGCGGCGCCTGGTTGCCGAAGCGCTGCTGGTACAGCTGGCGGAAGATGTCGTCGGGTTTCAGCTGCTCCAGGCGGTCGAGCGTCATCACTTCCGCATCCACTGCCGATCCGCGCGCCGCGCTCGACGTTTCGATCTTTGCCAGCCGTACCGGCTTGCCATCCAGCGCCGCCTCGATGCGGGCGCGCAGGCCCGGCTCGGGCGCATCGAGCCGCACGCGCACTTCCAGGAACGGCTGTTCTTCGGTCGGTGCGTCCGGCACATCCAGTGCCGCCAGTTCTTCCAGCACCTGTGCGATCAATGCCGGCCTGGCGGGCACGCGCAGCAGTTGCACTGCGCGCGGAATCGCAATCGGCGCGATCTCGCGCACCGCATCGCCATCGAGGTCGATGCGCAGCACCTGGTGCTGGTAGCCTACCTCGGCGAACGACAGCGGGATCGGGCTGCCGCAGTAGCGGATGTGGTCTTGCTTGCCCACCGCCTGCGCCAGGTGCAGGTGGCCCAGCGCCGCGTAGGCGATGGCCGGATCGAAGATCCCGGCCGGCAGCATCTCGGTGCCGCCGATGACGATGCGGCGCTCCGAGTCGGCCGACATCTGGCCATCGACCATGTGGCAGTGGCCCATGGCGACGATGGCCTGGCCGGGCTGGCGCCTGGACAGCGCCAGTTCCAGGGCTTGCTTGTACAGCAGGGCGATGCCGGCCAAATAGGGATCGGCTGCGTTCTCGGAAGGATAGTCGTGGGCGGTCTTGCGCGGCACATCGCCCGGGCGCAGGAACGGCACCGCCAGGCACCATGCCTGCACCGAGCCGTCGGCGCCAGTGAGCGGCAGCACCAGGGCATCGAGGTCGATGGCGCCATCGGCGTGGCGCTGCACGGCGCCGATCACCCGGGTGCCGTGCGCTTCGAGCAGCGGACCCGGTGCTTCCAGCCGGCCCGGCGAATCGTGGTTGCCGCCCACGACCACCAGGTTCAGGTGCGGCATGCGCTCCTTCGCGCGTTGCAGGAAGCGGTACAACTGCTTTTGCGAGGCCGACGAGGGGTTGGCATTGTCGAAGATGTCACCGGCGATCAGGAGGGCGTCCACGCGCTCGGTCTCGATGGTATCGAGCAGCCAGTCGAGGAAGCGCTGGTGTTCGTAATGACGTTCGAAATTGTGCAGGGCTTGGCCCAGATGCCAGTCGGAGGTGTGCAGCAGACGCATGAATTAAGAATAAACAACCGGGAAAAACACAATATAGCGCATCCGGGCCGCAAGCCAGCCTAAAATATCGCGTGTGCCGGACGTTCGGCAGTGCGCAGTTACCCGAGTAAAGGATCGATCTTGAACAACACCGGTACGGTGGAAACACCATGAGTTTGCCCCCAGCGCCTGCCCGCCTGCTCGGCGCCGACGGCCAGCCGCTGCTGGGCCGCTATGCCGGGCAAACCGGCCAGATCGACTGGACCGGCCTGGCGCCGCCGTTCGCGCATGGCGCGCTGTGGCGCCGCCTGCACCACAAGCGCTGGCATTACGTGGCGCTGTGCACCGAGCGCGTGTTTTGCGGCGTGGCGATCGTCGATCTGGGCTGGACCAGCACCGCGTTTGCCTATGCGTTCGACCGTAACGACGGCGACATGCTGGCCAATTTCTCTGCCGATGGCCGCCTGGGCCGGCGCGGCCGGGTGGCCGACCACTCGGGCGGTGCCAGCTATTTCGAGTCGGCCAAGGGCCGCATTGCACTCGAACCGTCGGGCGCGGCCAGTTTCAGCTTGTCGGTCGCTTGCGACTACCTGGAAATCGACGCCGAATTCGGTCCACCCAATGCGCCGCTGCTGCTGGCCGTGGGCGCGGTGGCCGGCGGCGCGGTCCATTCCACCCAAAAATCGTCGGGCATGCCATTGACCGGCGAAGTGCGCACCTGGCGCGAGGAATACGACCTGGCCGGGGGCGTGGCCAGTTTCGACTACTCGAACGGCCTGTTGGCGCGCAATACCGCGTGGCGCTGGGCGTCGGCGCACACGCTCGATATGGGCTTCAACCTCCAGGCTGGCTACTTTGGCGCCAACGAGAACGCGCTGTGGCTCGACGGCCAGGTGCACGCGCTGGCGCCGGCCCGCTTCCTGTACGATGCCAAGGATCCGCTATCGACCTGGCATATCTTTACCGAAGACGATTTGCTCGAACTGCACTTCACGCCCGAGGGGGCGCGCCGCGACAACCGCAAGAAACTGGTCGCGGCCACCCGCTTTTTGCAACCGGTCGGTACTTTCACCGGCTGGGTGCGGGGCACGCCGGACGAACCGAAGCGCATCGTCACGCAGATGATGGGCGTGACCGAGGACCACCGGTCGCGCTGGTAGCAACCCTGGTAGCAGCATATGAAGAGGGCCACATGAGCATCAAGCATCTCGACCGGTTGTTGGCTCCTCGATCGGTGGCCGTGATTGGCGCGTCGAACAAGCCGCACCGCGTGGGCACCCGCGTGCTGGCCAACCTGGCCGCCGGCGGCTTTGTCATGACCGGCGCCATCTGGCCCGTCAACCCCAAGTACACCGAATTGCGTGGCATGGCTTGTTACCCGCGTGCGGCGGCGCTCCCCGAGGCGCCCGACCTCGCCATCATCTGCACGCCGGCGGCCACCATCGCCGGCCTGATCGAGGAACTGGGTGCGCGCGGCACCCGCGCCGTGATCGTCATGACGGAAGTGAGCGGGCGGGCGCAGCGCCAAGCCCTGCTGGCCGCCGCACAGCCGTACCAGCTGCGCATCCTGGGACCGGGCAGCATTGGGCTGCAAGCACCGGCGGTGGGGCTGGACGCCAGCTTTAGCCATTTGCGGGCAGGCGCGGGCAAACTGGCGTTCGTCTCGCAATCAGGCGCGCTGGCAGGGGCGGTGCTGGACTGGGCCGGCCAGCGCGGCATCGGCTTTTCGCAGTTCGTCACGCTGGGCGACAACGTGGACATCGATTTCGGCGACCTGCTCGACTACCTGGCCGCCGATGCCGCCACCGAGGCGATCTTGCTGTGCGTGGAAGACCTGCGCTCGGCGCGCAAGTTCATGTCGGCCGGACGGCTGGCGGCGCGCGCCAAGCCGGTGATCGTGTTCAAGTCGGGGGTACGGCAGGATCTCGATGATGGCGCCGACCTGGTGTTCGACGCTGCCATCCGCCGCGCCGGCATGCTGCGCGTGCACTCCACCGAAGACCTGTTCGATGCCGTGGAAACGCTGGTGCGGCGCCGTCCGCAACAAGGTGAGCGGCTGGCGGTGCTGACCAACGGCGCCGGCCTGGCGGTGATCGCGGCCGACGCGCTGGCAGCCGGCGAGATCCGTCCGGCGCCGCTCTCCGGTGTTACGCGCAAACGCCTGGGGCAGCAGGGCATGGCGATCGCAGTCAATGCTGGCGCCCATTCGGCTGCTGACTCGGCGATCAACCTGCCGGCTGACGCGCCGGTCGAGCTGTATGTCGCGGCGGCAGAGGCGCTGCTGGCCGACGACCAGACCGACGCGCTATTGCTGCTGCATGCGCCCACGCCGATGGTGGCCGCCGACGCCATCGCGCAGGCCCTGGCGCCGTTGTTCCAGGCGACCGGCCGCAATGTGCTGACATGCTGGCTGGGCGGCGCCTCGGCAGCCCGGGGGCGGCGCCAGTTTGCCGACGCTGGCCTTGCCACTTTCGACACGCCGGAAACAGCGGTCCATGGCTTTTTGTACATGGCGCAATACCGCCGCAACCAGGCCTTGCTGATGGAAGTGCCGGCCGGCGTGCCCGGTACCGCAGCGCCACCGCGGGCGGCGGCGCGTTCGCTGGTCAAGGCGGCGCTGGCGGCCCACCGTGAGGAGCAGGAAAAGAACAAGGAACAGAACAAGGAAAAGAACAAGGGAACGGTGATACTGAGCGACGACGAGGCGCGCAGCCTGCTGGCCGCGTACGGCATCGCGTTGGCCACACCGCAGCAGGCCGCGCTGGCCGGCCATACGCCGGCGGCAGTGCGCATCGAGATCGGTATCGACCGGGTGTTCGGGCCGGTGGTGTTCTTCGGCCAGGGCGGCCCGGCGGCCGACGTGTCGTCCGGCCTGGCGGCCGACCGTACCGCCGGGTTGCCGCCGCTGAACATGGTGCTGGCGCGCGACATGGTGGGCCGCACCCGTATCGCGCGCCTGCTGGCGCAAGGCCAGACCGCCGCCGACGCCGAAGCGCTGGTGCGCACGCTGGTGCAGGTGGCCGACATGCTGACCGATCTGCCGGAACTGGCCCAACTTGACCTCAACCCGGTGCTGGCCATCGGCGGCGCGGTGGTGGCGCTGGGCGCGCGACTGCAACTGGCCGCGCCGCGCAGCCGCCGAACGCTGGCGATCCGGCCGTATCCGCAGGAGCTGGAGCAAACGGTGGCGTGGGGCGGCGGCGAAATCGTGCTGCGGCCGATCCGCCCCGAGGACGCGGCCCAGCACCAGGCCTTCTTCCACGCGCTCGATGCCGACGACGTGCGGCTGCGGTTTTTTACCGCCATGCGCGAGCTGCCGCCGTCTCAACTGGCGCGCCTCACCCAGATCGACTACGACCGCGCCATGGCCTTCATCGCCACCCGGCCCAACCCCGTTGCCGCTGCCGGCGGCGGCGCCGAAACCCTGGGCGTGGTGCGCGCGGTGATCGATCCCGCCAATCAGAGTGCCGAGTTCGCCATCATCATCCGCTCGGACCTGAAGGGCCAGGGACTAGGCTATATCCTGTTCGGCAAGCTGGTCGATTACCTGCGCTCACGCGGTACTGCCGAGATCGTTGGTGATGCGCTGGCCGAGAACCTCGGCGTGCAAAAAATGGTGCGTCATTTCGGCGGCGTGGTTTTGCCGCACCAGGAAGCTGGAATGGTGCGGCTGCAACTGCCATTGCAGTAGATTTCGCTTTTTGGTTGTTATATATTGGCTACTAATTCATGCACTGTCTTGGGCCGGGTTTGTCCTGGGTCAAGGCATTGGTGTCGGAATTATTTACACTTTCTTCTTCCGCTCTCGCTGTCTCGCCATGGGCGCGCAACTTCAGTTTTGGGAGTCAGAATGTTAACAGCCACATATACCCTGGTCGCGCTGTCGGTGGAGCAAGCCAGCGTCCGCCTCAGTCTGCAATCGTTCCAGCAATACGTCCGTAATACCTTGCTGCAGCAAAACAGCATCACGCTCTCGCAGCTCGAATTCGCTTGCGAATCTCTGCACAAGCTCTACCAGGCATGTCACTGGCGCAAGACCGAAATGTATTTGATCCCCGCGCTGCGCCAGACCACCGAGCGCGCCGACCACCTCTTAGACGAGCTGAACCGCTTGAACCAGTCAGCGCTCACCGCGATTCGCAACCTGCAGGAAAAGATGGGCATTTTTGCGGGCATGCAGGACTTCCGCGTCGAACAGGTGTGCGACAGCATCGAAACCTTTTGTTCGTCGATGTTGAAGCGGCTGGAAAAAGAAGAGCAGGAACTGTTTGCGATTGCCCGTGCAGCGTTTGCCGGCGATACCTGGTTTTCCATCGCCAACCAGCTGATGATGCACGACAAGCACCTGGAAGAGATGAAGCGTTGCGCGCCGGCAGCCGTGGCGCCCCGTGCTGCGGCCAGGCAACTCACCGACGCGCAGATCACGATTCCTGGGCTGCAGGTATTGCCGATCGTCGAGGAAGACGCCTCCGATGAAACGTCACCCCGCACCGGCCCGGTCCGCGTGCGGCCGGCGGCGCGTCATGGCCTGCTTGACGAAGCCCTTGCCAAATAAGAAGCTCATGACCCGATACGGTCCCGAATCGTACGCCCGCCGGGCAAATTCTCCCTGCTTTGCTATGATGGTGGTTTCTCCCACCTCCATAGCGCCCCATGTTCGATTTCATCTTTAAGCGCACTACAGCCCAAACCCAGGCCACGCCCAATGCTCCGGGCGCAGCGGAGACGGGCGCTGCCGCGTCTGCGGCTGCGGATTCGACCAGCCGCCGTGACGAGCAGGCGCAACGCGCCGCCGCGCTGGCGGGTGACGAAGCTGGCGCCGTGGCCCTGATCCTGCAAAGCGAATTTGCCGGCGTGCGCCTGGCCGCTGCCGAGCACGTGCAATCGCAGGCCGCGCTGGAACAGGTGCTGGCCGCGATGCGCAACACCGACCGCCGCGTGGCCAAGCTGATGCAGGGCCGGCTCGACGCCATCCGCTACCAGCAGGCCGAGCTGAAAAAAGCCGAGGCTTGCCTGGACCAGGCGCAGCGCCTGCTCAAGGAAGAAAAACTCACCCCCAACCAGGTTGCCGAACTCGACCGCCAGTGGGCCATCACGTCGGCGGTGCCGGCCGTGGCCGAGCCGTACGCGGCCGCCCGCGCGGCGCTCGGTGCTCGGTTGGAGGCACAGGTCGCGCTGCAACGCACGATCATCGACGCCATGGCCGTGGTGCGCCAGCTGCCGGACGCCGGATTGCCGGCGGACCAGGCCGAGCAAACGCTGGCGCGCCACGCTGCCGACCTGGCCGACTACCAGCAGGCGCCCGAGCACGCGGCGCTGCCACGCCATTTGCTGTCCGATTACAACCAGGCGATCGAGCAGGCGCGCACCGCGCTGTCCGCTGCCGCCCGCCAGGCGACGGCTGCGGCTGCGACTCCTGCAACTCCTGCACCTGCCGCTGGTGTAGCCAGTGCTGCCGGCGCCACTGCTGCGCCAGCCGGTGCCGCTGACGCCGGCGCCACTGCGCCAGCCGCCACCGATGCCGCAACCGATCCTGCAGGCAATGCCGGCACCGATACCTCAGCACCGGCCGCACCCCCGGCCAAAAAGGAACGCCCACCGAAACCCCAGCAATCGAAGGAAGTAGAAAAGAAATTCCTCGAAACACTGGAAGCGATGGAAGCTGCCCTCGAGCAAGGCTCGCTGCACGCCGCCGCCGAGCACGACAAGTGGCTCAAGGATCACAAGATTCGCCTCTCGCAACAGCAGACCGACCACCTCAACCACGTCCGCGCTCAACTCAAGCGCCTGGCCGACTGGGCGCGCTGGAGCGGCAATGTCTCGCGCGAAGAACTGGTCAAGGCAGTGGAAGAGTTGCCCGCGCAGGGCCTGTCGATGAGCGAACTGGCCCAGAAGGTGGGCAGCATGCGCGAACGCTGGAAGGAACTCGACGCCGTCTCCGGCCACGCGCCCAAGGGCCTGTGGGAAAAGTTCGACGCCGCCTGCACCGCCGCCTACGCGCCGGCCGCCGCCCACTTCAAACACCTGGCCGAAGAACGCCACGCCAACGCCGCCAAGGCCCAGGCCCTGATCGATGAAACCCTTGCCATGGCCGAAGCCGCCGCCGGTGGCGCCGACCTGAAGAACGTCGCCGCTGCCGTGCAGCGCCTGCGCCAGGTGTGGGGCCGGCTGGGCGCCATCGACCGCAAGGAAAAGCGCAAGCTCGACCAGGCCTTCGACAAGGCCCTGGCGCACATGCAGGCGCCGCTGTCCGAGCAGCGCAAGATCGAAGCGGCCAAACGCGAGGAGCTGATCGCCGAAGCCGAGCAGTTGCAGCCAGCCGACCGCCACACGCTCGACAAGCTGCGCCGCCTGCAGGAACGCTGGCAGGAACTGGCCAAGGCGCTGCCGCTCGAGCGCAAGATCGAGCAGGCGCTGTGGCAGCGCTTCCGCAGCGTGTGCGACGCGATTTTTGCCAAGCGCAAGGAAACCGCGCACGCCGCCGACCACGAGCGCAAGGCCCACCTGCATGCGCGTGAGGACATCTGCAAGACGCTGGAAACAGCCACCTTCAGCGGCGAAGACAAGGCGCAACTGGCGGCCATCGCGCAAACTTTGCGTGACGCCCAGTCGGCGTGGAATGGCGCCGGCGTGGTGCCGCGCGCAGCCGAGGCCCGCATCAACGAGCGTTACCAGGCCGCAGTGGCCAGTGTGCAAGCGCAGGCCGACGCCATCAAGCGCCGCGCCGGCGCCGCCCAGGCCAATGCACTGCGCGACAAGCTGCGCCTGGTGCAGGCGCTGGAACAGTCGATTGCAGGGCACGGCGAGCAACTCGATGCCGATGCCTGGCAAGCGCGCTGGACTGCGCTACCACCGTTGGGCGGCGATTACGACAAGGCGCTGCAAGGCCGCTTTGCCGCCGGTGTGACCGCGCTCGAAGCCGGCCGCGAAGCGTACGCCAAACAGCTGGAAGCCAATCGCACCAAGCTGCTTGACGAAGTGCTGAGGCTGGAAATCGTGGCCGGTGTCGATTCCGGCGCCGAGTTCGCGCGCGAACGCTTGAAAATGCAGGTGGAAGTGCTGCAATCGTCGCTCAAATCGGGCCAGAAGCCGCTGTCGGCCACCGCCGCGTACCTGCAACTGTGCGCGATGCCGGCGCTGGCCGACGACCGCACGGTCAGCCGCATCGAGCAGCTGCTGCGCCGGATCGGCGGTTCGGAGCGGGCATGAGTCTGAATGACGTCCGGATCCAGGCCGAAGACTTCGACCTCACCACCGAGGTGGCGCGCCTGCGCGCCGCCAACCCGAAGATCGGCGCGGTGGTGACGTTCGTCGGCGCCGTGCGTGATTTGAACGAGGGCGCGTCGGTTGCCGAGATGGAGCTCGAGCACTACCCGGGCATGACCGAGCAGTCGATCGCCGCCATCATCGAGCAGGCGAAATTGCGCTGGCCCACCTTCGGCGCGCTGGTGATCCACCGCGTGGGGCCGCTCAAGCCGCTCGACCAGATCGTGCTGGTGGCGGCCACTGCCGCGCACCGGGGCGAGGCCTTTGCCGCCTGCGAATTCATCATCGATTACCTGAAGACCGAAGCGCCGTTCTGGAAGAAGGAAATCACGCCAGGCGGCGCGCGCTGGGTCGATGCGCGCGTCAGCGACGACGCGGCGCTGGCCAAATGGCAGGGGGCTGCCTCAGCCTGATGTTGTCTGAAGTATCTTGCCGCTGCCCTTGAAAATGTGATCGTACAACCCTATCTGTGCGCTAACCTAAATCTATCGGAGCATCACCATGCGGCAAGATAAACTCACCACCAAACTCCAGGAAGCGCTGTCGGACTCGCAGAGCCTGGCAGTGGGCAACGACAACCAATACATCGAACCAGCACACCTGCTGCTGGCGCTGCTGAACCAGGATGACGGCAGCGCCCGTTCCATCCTGCAGCGCGCCGGCGTCAATGTCGGCGGCCTGACCAAGTCGCTCAAGGATGCGCTCGACCGCAAACCCAAGGTTTCGGGCACGGGCGGCGATGTCCAGGCCAGCCGCGAGCTGGTCAGCGTACTCAACCTGGCCGACCGCGAAGCGCAAAAACGCGCCGACCAGTTCATCTCCAGCGAAATGGTCCTGCTCGCGCTTACCGAAGACAAGTCCGACGCCGGCACCCTGGCCCGCGAAAGCGGCCTGACCCGCAAGGCGCTGGAAGCGGCCATCGACGCCGTGCGCGGCGGCGGCAAGGTCGATTCGCAAGAGGCCGAAGGCCAGCGCGAGGCGCTCAAAAAATACACCTTGGACCTGACCGAGCGCGCCCGCGCCGGCAAGCTCGACCCGGTGATCGGCCGCGACGACGAAATCCGCCGCGCGATCCAGGTGCTGCAACGCCGCAGCAAGAACAACCCGGTGCTGATCGGTGAGCCTGGCGTGGGTAAAACCGCCATCGTCGAAGGCCTGGCGCAGCGCATCGTCAACAATGAAGTACCCGATTCGCTCAAGGGCAAGCGGGTGCTGGCGCTCGACATGGCCGCGCTGGTGGCTGGCGCCAAGTATCGTGGCGAGTTCGAAGAACGGCTGAAAACGGTCTTGAAAGAATTGGCCATGGACGAGGGCCAGACTATCGTCTTCATCGATGAAATGCACACGATGGTCGGCGCCGGCAAGGCCGATGGCGCCATGGACGCGGGCAATATGCTGAAACCGGCGCTGGCGCGGGGCGAGCTGCACTGCGTGGGTGCCACCACGCTCGACGAGTACCGCAAGTACATCGAGAAGGATGCCGCGCTCGAGCGCCGCTTCCAGAAAATCCTGGTGGACGAGCCGAGCGTGGAAGACACGATTGCGATCCTGCGCGGCTTGCAGGACAAGTACGAGCTGCACCACAAGGTCGCCATTTCGGACGCCGCCATCATTGCGGCGGCGGAATTGTCGCACCGGTACATCACCGACCGCTTCCTGCCCGACAAGGCCATCGACCTGATCGATGAAGCGGCGTCGAAAATCAAGATCGAGATCGACTCCAAGCCCGAGGTGATGGACAAGCTCGAACGCCGCCTGATCCAGCTGAAGATCGAGAAGGAAGCGGTCAAAAAGGAAAAGGACGAAGGCTCGCGCCGCCGCCTGGACCTGATCGAGGAAGAGATCGAGCGCCTGCAACGCGAACTGAACGACTACGAGGAAATCCTCAAGGCCGAAAAAGCGGTGGTGCAGGGCAGTACCCATATCAAGGAAGAGATCGAGCGCATCAAGCTGCAAATGGAGCAGGCCACGCGCGAGAGCAACTGGCAGCGCGTCTCGGAACTGCAATACGGCCGCCTGCCCGAACTCGAAGCGGAACTGAAGCAGGCGGAAACGGCTGCGGCCAACGGCGTGTCGCTGGAAAAGAACACGCCGCCAAAACAGCGCCTGCTGCGCACCGAGGTGGGCGCCGAGGAGATCGCCGAAGTGGTGTCGCGCGCGACCGGGATTCCCGTTTCGCGCATGATGCAGGGCGAGCGCGACAAGCTGCTGCACATCGAGGAAAAGCTGCACGAACGCGTGGTGGGCCAGGACGAGGCGATCAATGCCGTGTCCGACGCCATCCGTCGCTCGCGCGCCGGCCTGTCCGATCCGAACCGGCCATATGGTTCGTTCATGTTCCTGGGACCGACCGGCGTCGGTAAAACCGAGCTGTCGAAGGCGCTGGCCGGCTTCCTGTTCGACACCGAGGAGTCGATGATCCGCATCGACATGAGCGAATTCATGGAGAAGCACTCGGTCGCCCGCCTGATCGGCGCGCCGCCCGGCTACGTCGGTTACGACGAGGGCGGGTATCTGACCGAAGCCGTGCGCCGCAAGCCGTATAGCGTGATCCTGCTCGACGAGGTGGAAAAAGCCCACCCGGACGTGTTCAACGTGCTGTTGCAAGCGCTGGACGATGGCCGCATGACCGACGGCCAGGGCCGCACCGTGGACTTCAAGAACACGGTGATCATCATGACGTCCAACCTGGGTTCGCACAAAATCCAGGCGATGGAAGATTCCGATCCGTCGGTAGTCAAGTTGTCGGTGATGGCCGAGGTGCGATCGCACTTCCGTCCGGAGTTCATCAACCGGATCGACGAGATCGTGGTGTTCCATGGCCTCGACGAGAAGAACATCGGTGCGATTGCCAAGATCCAGCTGGCGATCCTGGAAAAACGCCTGGCCAAGATGGAAATGGCGCTCGAAATCACCGACGCCGCGCTGCAAAAGATTGCCGAGGCGGGCTACGATCCGGTGTACGGCGCGCGTCCGCTCAAGCGCGCGATCCAGCAGCAGATCGAAAATCCGCTGTCCAAGCTGATTTTGCAAGGGCGGTTTGGTCCGAAAGACGTGATTCACGTCGATGCGGAAAACGGCGAGCTGACGTTCAAGTAACAGGTAGCGGCTAACAGTCAGCCGCAGAGCCGTCATCCCCGCGCAAGCGGGGATCCATAGACATGCTGCGCCGTCGAGCAAACACTGTTCAACGGACGCATGGATCCCCGCGTTCGCGAGGATGACGGAGCTCCGTACAACTTAGCTAAAAAACGCCGTCGGCGTACTGCCGAACGTCTTCTTGAACATCGCCGAAAACGCCGACTGGCTCGCATATCCCAGCTGCGCGGCCACCTGCGACAACGGCATCCCGCGCGCAATCAGCGGCGCCGCGTGCGCCAGCCGCACCTGCTGGCGCCACTGCACGAAACCCATCCCCAGCTCCCGCTCGAACAACCGCGTCAAGGTCCGCTCCGACGCGCCTACGCGCCCGGCCCAGTCCTGCAAGGTCAACTCCACGCCCGGGTCATCGATCAGCGCATCGCACAGCGCTTTCAGGTGCTTGTCCACCGGCAGCGGCACCCTCATCGGCCGCACCGCGCAGCGCGTGACTTCGTCGAGGATTGTTTCGCTCAGCAGCCGTTCGCGGTCCGACTGTTCGTTCTCGTCGTGTTGTTCGAGCGCGGCAATCAGCTCGCGCAGCAGGTTCGAAACATGCACCACCTTGCAGTCGTCGCCGGCAAACGGCGAGCGGCTGGCGTGGACGAATACGGGCCGCAGCAGCGTCGGTTCGAGCACCGTCACCGTGTGCTCCATGTTGGGCGGAATCCAGATTGCCCGCTGCGGCGGCACGATCCAGCTGCTGTTGTTGGCGGTTACCCGCACCATGCCCTGCATCGCATACGTGAACTGGCCGTACGGATGGTGGTGCGGCAGCAGCACCGCGTTGGCGGCCAGGTTGCGCCCGGCAATGGTGACCTGGCGCTCCGGCGTGGGATAGACGCCGTGGCGGTCGAACCGGGTATGCGTGACGATGGGGGCTGGCATGGCGGCGAGGTTGTGGCGGATTTGCGCTAAAAGATGTCGTTCTATCTTAAATCCGACGGCGCGGTTTCACCTACACTGGCGTTTCAAAATAACAACAGGAGCGCACGATGGATGACCGACAACTGTTCCGGCAAGACGCACGTGTGATCGGCCTGGTAGGGCTGGCGCACGGCACTTCCCACTTTTATCACCTGATATTGGCTGCGTTGATCCCGTGGCTCAAACCCGAGTTCGACCTGTCCTACGGCGAGCTTGGTTTGCTGATGACGGTGTTCTTTGCCGTGTCCGGGGTGGGGCAGGCCATGGCCGGTTTCGTGGTCGATCGCTTCAGCGCGCGGGTGGTGCTGATGAGCGGGGTGGCGCTGCTCGGTATTTCGGCCGTGGTGCTGTCGTCGGCGCAGAACTACGTCCAGCTGATGGGCGGGGCCTTCCTGGCCGGTTGCGGCAACTGCGTGTTCCACCCGGCCGACTACACCTTGCTTAACCAGCGCGTATCGAAAAAGCGGCTGGCGCACGGGTTCTCGGTGCACGGCATCAGCGGCAATATCGGCTGGGCGCTGTCGCCGTTGTTCCTGACCTCGGTGGCAGGGCGTACCGACTGGCGCACCGCGCTGCTGTGCGCGTCCTTGCTGCCGTTGTGCGTGCTGGCGCTGCTGCTCTGGAACCGCCTTGCCCTGCGGCCGGAACCGGTGGCTGTGCCCGCGGACGATGCGGCGGCGGTTGCAGGAGCGAGTGCGCTCGGTTTCCTGCGCCTGAAAGTGGTGTGGATGTGCTTTGCCTTCTTCGTGATTTCATCGATTGCCCTCGCTGGCGTGCAAACCTTCGCTTCAACCAGCCTGGTAAGCCTGTACGGCATGTCGCTGGCGTGGGCCACCTCGGCTTACACCTGCTTCATGCTGTCGTCGGCGGTGGGGATGTTGTATGGCGGCTTCCTCGGTGCAGGCAATGGCCGCCACGACCGCATTATCATCGGCGCCTTTGCGGCAGCGGCAGTGTTCGCCCTGGTACTGGCGGCGGCGGTCGTGCCGGCCTGGATGGCGATCGTGCTGATGGGCCTGGTTGGCTTTGCCACCGGCATCGCCGGGCCGTCGCGCGACCTGATGATACGGGGCGCCGCGCCCGCCAACGCCACCGGCCGCGTGTTCGGCGTGGTGTACTCGGGGCTGGACACCGGCCTGGCCGTCGGTCCGTTGATGTTTGCCGCGCTGATGGATGCCGGCCACCCTGCGGGCGTGTTCGTCGGCATTGCCATCTTCCAGGCGCTGGTCATCTTCACGACCATAGGCGTGGGCAACAACAGCCGTTCCATGATCGCGGCCAAGGCAGCCTGACACCACGCCGCGCTCGCTTGAACCGCCACTGTTGTTGGATGGTTGCGTCACTTTTGCGAATTATTTTTTACATAAGTCCATCGGTGGACCAAGATAAAGGCGCTTTTTGCGCCTTTTTTTCATCTGGCGAAAAATAGATTTCACATCGTGGAATTTCATGTGAGTTTGCAGCATCGACTTCTTTCATGCTGAGAAAAGCCTTTCCGTATCATGAAAGATGGTTTTTATCTCATTGATTAATAAGGAATATATTTTAGTTATATGTCTTATAGAAGACTGCTCGTGCGCTGCACAAAAAGGACTACTATAGTTCCAACGCCGCAGCATTCTTTTGTCATTTACTGAATCAACCTGAGGAGAACCACCATGGCAACTCGTGAACAGCAAATCGCCGCCCTGCAACAAGACTGGGACACCAACCCGCGCTGGAAAGGTGTCACCCGTACTTACACGGCGGAAGACGTGGTGCGCCTGCGCGGCTCGCTGCAGATCGAGCACACGCTGGCCAAGCGCGGCGCCGAAAAACTGTGGGACCTGGTCAACAACGAACCGTTCGTCAACGCACTGGGCGCGCTGACCGGCAACCAGGCCATGCAGCAAGTCAAAGCCGGCCTGAAAGCGATCTACCTGTCGGGCTGGCAAGTGGCGGGCGACGCCAACGTGGCTGGCGAAATGTACCCGGACCAGTCGCTGTATCCGGCCAACTCGGTGCCGCTGGTCGTGCGCCGGATTAACAATACCTTCCAGCGCGCCGACCAGATTCAATGGTCCGAAGGCAAGGACGACATCGATTACTTCGCACCGATCGTGGCCGATGCCGAAGCCGGTTTCGGCGGCGTGCTCAACGCCTACGAACTGATGAAGTCGATGATCGACGCAGGCGCCGCCGGCGTCCACTTTGAAGACCAGCTCGCTTCGGTCAAGAAATGCGGCCACATGGGCGGCAAGGTGCTGGTGCCATCGCGCGAAGCCGTGGAAAAACTCACGGCAGCGCGCCTGGCAGCGGACGTCATGGGCACCTCCACCCTGGTGATCGCCCGTACCGACGCCGAAGCGGCCGATCTCCTGACGTCCGACGTCGATGAAAACGACCGTCCGTTCTGCACCGGCGAACGCACCGTGGAAGGCTTCTATAAAGTCAAGCCGGGTATCGAACAGGCCATTTCCCGCGCGCTGGCGTATGCGCCGTACGCCGACCTGGTGTGGTGCGAAACCGGCAAACCGGACCTGGCCTTTGCCAAGCAGTTTGCCGATGCCGTGCACGCCAAGTTCCCGGGCAAGATGCTGGCCTATAACTGCTCGCCGTCGTTCAACTGGAAGAAAAACCTCGACGACGCCACCATCGCCAAGTTCCAGAAAGAACTGGGCGCCATGGGTTACAAGTTCCAGTTCATCACGCTGGCCGGTTTCCATGCACTGAACTACGGCATGTTCAACCTGGCGCACGGTTATGCCCGCAACCAGATGACGGCTTTCGTGGAATTGCAGGAAGCGGAATTTGCTGCCGCCGAGAAGGGGTTTACGGCGGTCAAGCACCAGCGCGAAGTCGGTACCGGTTATTTCGACGCCGTCACCCAGACCATCCAGAACGGCCAGTCGTCCACCACGGCGCTGCACGGCTCCACCGAGGACGAGCAATTCTTCGACAAGAAGGTGGCATAACAGTTTAAAACCCGCACAGCCAAGCGGGGTCGGACCCGATAGGGTCCGACCCCAGGCAGTGACGCTTGCATTTCGCCAAAAGCGGGGTAGAAGGGTTATTGCTTGCCGTGCTGCGCCTGCAAGGCTTCTTGCAGGCGCTTCTTCAATTGCTCGCCGTCGGTAATCGCGCCGGTGTCATCGGCCACGTCCACCACGTGCGACTGGAATTCCTTCAATATCACGTGCTCCGGCACGGTGTCTCCCGGTATCGCCCCCAAAATTTCGCCCTGGTCGTCGGTCACGATGGTCATCTTCATGTTTGCCTCCCCGTTGGTGGATTTGCCATCTTAGATTTGCCCGAACAGGGCGCCTTGATGCAAACGAGGTGCAACCCTTTTTGGGGCTGGCGCCGGTTCTGGTGGATAATGCGGGATTGCGCAGGCCAGTCTGCATTACCTATTTAGAAAGTCCCCCACCATGTTCAGCTACCGCCACGCCTTTCACGCGGGAAATCACGCCGATGTATTGAAGCATTTCGTGACCATCCAGATGCTGCAATACCTGAATCAAAAAGACACCGCCTACACGTATATCGACACCCACTCGGGCGCCGGCGTGTACGCGCTCGATGGCGCTTTCGCGTCCAAGAATGCGGAATATGATACCGGCATCGGCCCGTTGTGGGACTTGAAGGACATGCCGGCGCCGGTCAGGGAATACGTTGACCTGATCAAGGGCATGAACCCGAGCGGCAAGATGCGCCAGTACCCGGGCTCGCCGTTCATCGCCGACCTGGTGGCGCGCGAGCACGACCGCCTGCGCCTGTTCGAGCTGCACCCGGCCGACTTCAAGCTGTTGACCGATAACTTCCGCAAGCTCGACGAGCACGCCGCCCAGCAGGGCATTCGCCCGACCACGCGCGGCAAGCGCGTGCTGGTGACCAAGGGCGATGGCTTCCAGTCGCTCAAGGCGCTGCTGCCGCCGCCGTCGCGCCGCGCCTTGGTGCTGATCGACCCGCCGTACGAAGACAAGCAGGACTACAAAAAGGTCAAGGACACGCTGGCCGATTCGCTGCTGCGCTTCCCGGGCGGCACCTATGCGGTCTGGTACCCGCTGCTGCAACGGATGGAATCGCGCGAATTCGCCGACAAGCTCAAGCAACTCCAATGCAACGACTGGCTCAACGTGGTGCTGACCACCCACACCCCGATGCCCGACGGTTTCGGCTTGCACAGCAGCGGCATGTTCATTCTCAATCCACCGTACACGCTTGAGCCGATGCTCAAGGAAGTGATGCCGTGGCTGGTCAAGGCGCTGGGCAAGGACAGCGGCGCCCGCTTCACGCTCGAGAGCGGCAAACCGCTGCCGGTCGGCAAATCGATCCGCACCCGCACGCCACTGGCGCGTCCCGGCGTGGGCGAGGGCACTGCCGCCGGTCGTCCGGGCGGCACCGGTCGTCCCGGTGGCCGTCCGGGCGCCAGCACCAGCGCACCGTTCAACGCCAAGCCTGGTGTTGGTCCCAAGCCGGCATTCGGCGCCAAGGCCGCGCCGGCAGCCAAACCCGCTGGCACCCGCCCAGCCCCGGCCAAGCCGGCTGCCGCCAAACCGGCCGGCAGCGACCAGCCGGCTGTTGCACGCAACACCGGTCCGCGCCGCTCCGGTACGCGCTAAGAACGGGTCTTGAGTTGTCATTTCGGTAGCATCGGGTATAGTGGAGTTTCGTGGGCGTCCACTGCATGTGGGCGTCTCGTTGCAGTCGTTGAAATGAGGAGATCTCATGCTTTCGGCTACTGAGCTGCCATCGAGGCTTGCCGATAATTTCTTTCTGGCCCGCCAGCCCATCCTCAACCGGGGCCAGCGGCTGGTCGGTTACGAATTGCTGTTCCGCGATGCCCACACCGCCACCACGGCGCAGTTCCGCGACGACGCGGCCGCCACCGCCACGGTGATCGCCCACGCGTCCGAGCTGGGCATGGAGCACGTGGTGGGCGACCAGCTGGCCTTTGTCAATATCGATGAGGTCGGCCTGATGAGCGACTTCATCCGCTTTCTGCCGCACGACAAGGTCATTCTTGAAATCCTCGAAACCGTGGAAGCCACGCCGGCCGTGCTCGAGCGCGTACGCGAACTCAAGCGCGCCGGTTTCCGTTTCGCCCTCGATGACGTCATCGGCGAGACCGAGGACGTGCAAAAGCTGCAGCCGCTGTGCGACGTGATCAAGGTCGACATCAAGCAGATGAAGCCCGGCACCTTGCCGGCATTGGCCCGTGTTCTTAAAAATCCCAGACAGAAGCTGCTGGCCGAAAAAGTTGAGACGGTGGAAGAGTTCCGCCAGTGCATGGATCTCGGTTTCGAGTACTTCCAGGGCTATTACTTTGCCCGTCCCGTCATCCTCAGCGGCAAAAAGATTTCGCCATCGCAGCGCAGCGTGCTGCACCTGCTGGACCTGATCGATACCGATGCCAGCAGCCACGAAATCGAATCGATGGTCAAGCATGATGTCCTGATCACCCTCAATTTGCTACGGCTGGTCAATACCCCGGCGGTGGGCACGCGCTACCGCATCAATTCGGTGGGCCATGCCTTGATGGTGCTGGGGCGGCGCCAATTGCGGCGCTGGCTGCAGATTTTGCTGTACGTAAAAAGTGGCGGCCCGCAGGAATTCACCTCGCCACTGCTGCAACTGGCCACCACGCGCGGCAAGACCATCGAACTGCTGGTCGAGCATACGCGGCCGGGGGAGCGGATCAGTGCCGACATCGGCTTTACGGTGGGCGTGATGTCGCTGATGGACACGCTGTTTTCGATTCACATGCAGGAATTGCTCGACAGCGTGAACGTGCTCGACGAGGTGCGCACGGCGCTGCTGGAGCGGGCCGGCGAGTATGGCTTGCTGCTGAGCTTGATCGAGAATATCGAGCGCGGCCGCGATACGGTGGCGCTGGGGCAGATGCTCGAGCAGATTGCCGTCAGGCCGGCCGAATTGTATGCGATACAGCTGGCGGCGATCGAGTGGGTGACCGAGTATTCGCGCGGGTTTTGATGCTGCATTGGATCCCCGCCTGCGCGGGGATGACGACTCAAATGCCGCAGTTTAACGTCAAACCAACGGCTGTCGATCCGTCATTCCCGCGCAGTCGGGAATCCGGCACCGCAGTTTAACGTCAAACCAACGGCTGTCGATCCGTCATTCCCGCGCAGGCGGGAATCCAGTTTGACTCACTGCCCCAGCAACAAAAACACCGTCGGCTTCTTGTGAAACTCCGGCGCTTTCCCGGCTCCCAGCTGACTCTTCCACTGCGCCCCGGTCTGGGTACGGATCGTCTCGGTCGCCAGGCTGAGGTCGGTCGCCACGCAAATCAGCGTGCCTGGCGCACAGGCGCCGACCAGGGCTTCCAGCATGGCCGTATTCCGATACGGCGTCTCGATGAACAGCTGGGTCTGCTTTTCCTTGCGCGAACGCGTTTCCAGTTCCTTGATGCGGGCGGTGCGTTGCGCCGCATCGGTAGGCAGGTAACCGTTGAAAGCAAAACTCTGGCCGTTCAGGCCGCTCGCCATCACGGCCAGCAGCAGCGACGACGGCCCCACCAGCGGCCGCACCGGGATGCCGTGCTGATGCGCCAGTCGCACCAGGTCGGCGCCGGGATCGGCCACGGCCGGCACGCCTGCCTCCGACACCAGGCCGCCATCGCGGCCGGCCAGCAGCGGCGCCAGCAGGCCGGCCAGCGCGGCTGGCGGCGTGTTGACGTTCAGTTCCGAGATGGTGATTTCCTGCAGCGGTTTGGCCAGCGGGTGGCTGGCGTTGACCAGCTTGAGGAAAGCGCGCGCGGTTTTGGCGTTCTCGGCCACAAAATAATCGAGTTGCGAGGTGATGTGCTGGACCTGTTCAGGCAGCACAGAGGCGAGCGCTTCGGTCTCGCCCAGGGTATTCGGGATCAGAAATAAGGTGCCGGGCATGGGTCAGTGTTCAACTATCTAAAAAAAGAAATACCAAGATTGCGCAGCATGCCTGTCAGGGCGATCAAAGGCAAGCCGGTGAGGGCGGTGGGGTCGGTGCTGTCGATGCGTTCGAGGATGGCGATGCCGAGCGCTTCGTTCTTGGCGCTGCCGGCGCAGTCGTACGGCTGCTCGATGCGCAGATAGGCGTCGAGCTCGGCATCGGGCAGGTCGCGGAAGGTCACGCGGGTCTGGATGTTGGCCAGTTGGGCGGCGCTGTCGGGATGTTCGGCGCGGCCATCCCACACGCATAGTGCTGTATGAAAAATCACTTCGCGTCCGCGCATTTTTTGCAGCTGCGCCAGGGCGTTGGCGTGGTTGCCTGGCTTGCCGATCTGTTGCTCGCCGAGCGTGGCGACCTGGTCGGAGCCGATCACGATGCTGCCCGGCAGTTTTGCAGCGACCGCAGCAGCCTTCTCGCGCGCCAGCCGCACTGCGGTGGCGCTCGGCGTTTCGCCGGGCAGCGGACTTTCGTCGATGTCGGGAACAGCCACCTCGAATGGCAATTGCAGGCGCGAGAGCAACTCTTTTCGATAGGCGGAGCTGGAGGCCAGGACCAGGCGGAACGGTAAACTTGATGTCAGGCTTGATGTCATAAGGGGAATGTTATATGCTCTGTCGCCGGCGTTCGCTGATGCGCGCCGGGCACACTAAAAACCTGAAAAAAGCGCGAAATGCACGCAGCTTTTGACTTGCGGGTGAAAACCCTGCTATTATCGCAGGTTTTCCGGGGAATTTTTCTGTAATGAATGCTACGGTCATCGACGCTTTTGATTTTTGTCGTCACAATGGCAGCGAACACGGCGTAACGCCTGTTGCTCAAATGACCCGTCTGGCCAAGGACTGCGCTGACGCGTCCGGCGAGATTACCTGGAAGGTAGAGGGCGGCGCCGGCAAGATGGGCTACCCGCAGTTGACCCTGTCGGTTGCCGGCACGGTGCAACTGGTCTGCCAACGGTGCTTGACGCCTTATGCCCACACCCTCGATTCGTCGACCGTGCTGGTGCTTGGTAAGGATGATCAGGAAGCCGATGAAATCGAAGAAATAATTGCCGACGAATCGATCGATGTGATCGTCGGCACCCGCAGCATGCCGGTGATGGACCTGGTGGAAGACGAAGCATTGCTGGCCCTGCCGCAATCGCCGCGCCACGTGGTCTGCCCCGATGCGTCGCTGCTGGACAAGGCGAAAAGCGCCAAGATCTCGCCCTTTGAAGCACTCAAGGGCCTGAAGTAAAGTCTCGGAAGCTCGATAAACCTACTGCGCGTCATGCTGTCGCCTTTCCGTTGCTCAGCGTACAGCCGTACGCCTCCGCTACTCAAGACGACAGCAAGCCGCTCGCTACGGTTTCTCGAACCTCCGTATAAAGAACGTGTCATGCGCGTGCAGTAATCGAGTATTGGCAAGTTGTAGTAAAGGTAGTACCCGCATTTAACGTCGCCGGGCCGTATTGCTGGCGGGATACTCGATTCGCATGTATTTGCTGATCGATTGTGTTAAAATTTTAGAACTTATGTATTAGGAGTCATTAACATGGCAGTTCAACAGAACAAGAAGTCCCCTTCGAAGCGCGGTATGCACCGTTCGCACGATTTCCTGGTAGCTCCACAACTGGGTATCGAGCCAACCACCGGTGAAACCCACCTGCGTCACCACATCAGCCCTAACGGCTTCTACCGTGGTCGCAAAGTCCTGAAAACCAAAAACGACGAGTAATCGACGCTTTTGCTGGACACGGAAACAGGCGGTGCTGAGTTATTGAGCATCGCTTTTTCTTTTTTCATCGGCTGCAAACCACTTTTGCACACCGTCATGTTGATACGGCGGCCGTTACAGGTCCGCAGCTTGCCGCAGCTCGCCCCGCAAGGGTTGGAGCGTGGTACTGAACCCAAACAATGACAATCAAAATTTCTATCGACTGCATGGGCGGAGATCACGGTCCATCGGTCACCATCCCCGCAGCACTCTCCTTCGTCAACCGCGAACCAGACGCCGAGCTGATCCTTATCGGTCTCGAAGACGTCCTGCGCGCCGAACTCAAAAAGCATCACGCCGACACCCATCCGCGCCTGTCCATCGTCCACGCTTCCGAGCAGGTGACCATGGACGATCCGCTGGAAGTGGCGCTGCGCCGCAAAAAAGATTCGTCGATGCGCGTGGCGATCGAGCAGGTCAAGTCCGGCAATGCCCAGGCTGCCGTCTCGGCCGGCAATACCGGCGCGCTGATGGCCGTGGCCCGCTACGTGCTCAAGACCATGAGCGGGGTCGATCGTCCGGCGATCTGCTCGATCATGCCGAACCAGAAGAACGGCCCGACCTATATGCTCGACCTGGGCGCCAACGTCGATTGCGAACCGCATCACTTGCACCAGTTCGCCATCATGGGCTCGGTGCTGGTGTCGGCCATGGAAAACATCGAACGCCCGACCATCGGCCTGCTCAACGTGGGCACCGAGGACATCAAGGGCAACGAGGTGGTCAAGGCCACCGGCAAGTTGCTGCAGCTCGATCACGAGCGCGGCGCGCTCAACTTCTTCGGTAACGTCGAAGGCAACGACATCTTCAAGGGCACCACCGACCTGGTGGTGTGCGACGGCTTTACCGGCAACGTCACGCTCAAGGCAGTCGAGGGCGTGGCCCGCTTCTTCGCCGACACCGTCAGAACCGAATTCAAGCGTACACCGCTGACCATGCTCAGCGCCTTGCTCGGTCGCGGCGCGCTCACCGCCATCAAGAACCGCCTGTCGCCATCGCGCTATAACGGCGCCAGCCTGCTCGGTTTGCGCGGCCTGGTGTTCAAGAGCCATGGCGGCGCCGACGCGTATTCCTTTGAGTGGGCGATCAAGCGCGCGTATGATGCTGCCAAAAACGACGTGTTGCCGCACATTTCGACCCTGATCGCCGAGCTGATGCCGCGCAACACCGAAACGCCCGAGGTGGCAACCGCTCCGGCGATTGTCTCCAGCGCCGCCGGCCTAGTCGCCGGCTCAACTATTTAGTGGACGGTAGACTGCATGGCTTTGTATAGCAAAATTATCGGTACCGGCAGCTACTTGCCGGCCCAGCGCGTGACCAACGCCGACCTGGCTGCGCAACTGGCCGCCAAGGGCATCGAAACGTCGGACGAGTGGATCGTCAGCCGCAGCGGCATTTCGGCGCGCCACTTTGCCGCCGCCGACGAAAAATCGTCGGACCTGGCCGCCAACGCCGCCAAGAAGGCGCTGGAAATGGCGCGCCTGGCGCCCAACGATATCGACCTGATCATCGTTGCCAGCTCCACCCCCGACTTCTTCGGCAGCTTCCCCAGCACCGCCTGCATCGTCCAGCAAAAACTCGGGATCACCAACAACGGCGCGGCTGTCGATGTCCAGGCCGTCTGCAGCGGTTTCGTGTATGCGCTGTCCACCGCAGATGCGTTCATCCGCGCAGGCGTGCACAAGAACGTGCTGGTGATTGGTTCGGAAGTGTTTTCGCGCATCCTCAATTTCAACGACCGCACCACCTGCGTGCTGTTTGGCGACGGCGCCGGCGCCGTGGTGGTGACGGGCTCGGACGAGCCTGGCATCCTGGCCACCGCGCTGCACGCGGACGGCAGCCACTCGGGCATCCTGTGCATGCCCAACTCGTTTGGCGGCGCCACCGCCGGCGAAGCCTACCTGTACATGGATGGCCCGGCAGTGTTCAAGCTGGCCGTTTCGGTACTGGAAAAAGTCGCCCATGAAGCGCTGAACAAGGCTGGCATGACCGCCGCCCAGATCGACTGGCTGGTGCCGCACCAGGCCAATATCCGCATCATGAATGGCACTGCCAAGAAGATGGGCCTGCCGCTGGACAAGATGGTGGTCACCGTCGATCAGCACGGCAATACGTCGGCCGCCTCGATCCCGCTGGCGCTGGACGCCGCCGTGCGCGACGGCCGCATCAAGAACGGCCACAACGTCATGATGGAAGGCGTGGGCGGCGGCTTTACCTGGGGCGCGGTACTGGCCACCATGAGCGGCTTGCCGGACACGCTGTAAGCTGCGCCTGTCTGGTCGGAATTAGAGTTAGAGTTCTAACCGCTACAAGCGTAGACGCGACAAGATTAGATTCCCTTCGAATGGATGACGTATGACTAAATTTGCATTTGTATTCCCGGGCCAGGGTTCGCAGGCGATTGCCATGCTCGACGGCTTCGCCGGCAACCCGGTGGTGGCAGAGACCATCGCCGAAGCTTCGGCTGCGCTCGGTTTTGACCTGGGCAAGCTGATTGCCGAAGGTCCGAAAGAAGAGCTCGACCTCACCACCAATACCCAGCCGGTGATGCTCACCGCTGCCGTGGCGGTGTATCGCGCGTGGATCGCTGCCGGCGGCCCGGCGCCAGCCATTGTTGCCGGCCACAGCCTGGGCGAATACTCGGCGCTGGTCGCTGCCGGTGTGATCTCGTTCAAGGATGCCGTGCCGCTGGTGCGCTTCCGCGCCCAGGCGATGCAGGAAGCCGTGCCGGTCGGACTCGGTACCATGGCTGTCGTGCTCGGTTTGTCGGACGACGACGTTCGCGCCGCCTGTGCTGAAGCTACCGCTGCCGTGTCGGACTCGGTGGTGGAAGCCGTCAACTTCAACGCCCCGGCGCAAGTCGTGATCGCCGGCCATACCGCTGCTGTCGAGCGCGCCTGCGATATCGCCAAGGCCAAGGGCGCCAAGCGCGCCATGAAACTGCCGGTCTCGGCGCCATTCCACTCGTCGCTGTTGAAGCCCGCCTCGGACCGCCTGCGCACCTACCTGGCCGACCTGGCGTTCTCGGCGCCGCAAATTCCGCTGATCAACAACGTCGACGTCGCCGTGTTGAACGACGTCGATGCGATCAAGGATGCGCTGGTACGCCAGGCTGCCGCACCGGTGCGCTGGGTGGAAACCATGCAGCAGGTCGCCGCGCAAGGCATCACCCAGGTGATCGAATGCGGTCCGGGCAAGGTGCTGATGGGCTTGACCAAGCGCATCGACGCCACCCTGGTCGGCGACGCCATCACCGATCAGGCCTCTTTGGAGCGCATCTTGACCTCGCTCAAATAAGAGCACAGGGCAGGGCACTATCGTTACGTACCACCACGAAGGACATACATGAATTTAGCAAATCAAGTTGCGCTGGTGACTGGCGCCTCGCGCGGCATCGGCAAGGCCATCGCCCAGCAACTGGCGCGCCAGGGTGCGCGCGTGATCGGCACCGCCACCACCGAAGCCGGCGCTGAAGCGATCTCCGCCTACCTGGCCGAAGTGGCAGCAGAGGTCGGCGCCGAGCCTGGCAAAGGCCTGGTCCTGAACGTGACCGACGCCGAGCGCTGCGCCGCCGTCGTCGACGACATCACCAAGACGTACGGCGCGGTCGCCATCCTGGTCAACAATGCCGGCATTACCCAAGACAACCTGGCCATGCGCATGAAAGACGACGAGTGGGACAGCGTGATCGCCACCAACCTGTCCGCCGTCGGCCGGCTGTCGCGCGCCGTGTTGCGCGGCATGATGAAGGCGAAAGCTGGCCGCATCATCAACATCACCTCGGTGGTGGCCTCGTCGGGTAACCCGGGCCAAATGAATTACGCTGCCGCCAAGGCTGGCGTGGAGGGCATGGGCCGCGCGCTGGCGCGTGAAATCGGCAGCCGCAACATCACCGTCAACAGCGTGGCGCCGGGCTTTATCGACACCGACATGACCAAGTCGCTGGGCGACGACCAGCACGCCGCGCTGCTCACGCAAATCCCGCTCGGACGCCTGGGCAAACCTGAAGATATTGCCGCTGCGGTCGCCTTTTTGGCATCGCCGCAAGCGGCTTATATTACCGGCACCACGTTGCACGTGAATGGCGGTATGTATATGAACTGATGGGAATTCCCATCTTTTACCAGCGATTTCGGTGCACTTATGGGGAAACTCGTAGCAAACACCGAAATTAGTTTTTCAGTGCGCAAACCTGATAAAATGCGCGCTTTCCGTAACAAACAAATGGAGCCATAACATGTCGGATATCGAACAACGCGTTAAGAAAATCGTCGCAGAACAACTGGGCGTCGCAGAAGCAGACATCAAAATCGAATCCTCGTTCGTTGACGATCTGGGCGCTGACTCCCTGGACACCGTGGAACTGGTGATGGCCCTGGAAGACGAGTTCGAAATGGAAATCCCTGACGAACAAGCAGAAAAGATCACCACCGTGCAGCAAGCCATCGACTACGCTACTGCGCACGTCAAGGCCTAATAGCCGCCCGATCGACTTTAGGAGAATCGCTTGAGAGGTTCTAAAAACCGTCGTGTTGTCATTACCGGCCTGGGCGCCGTTACCCCGATCGGCAACAATGTTGCCGAGACCTGGGCAGCGGCACTCGAGGGTAAATCCGGCATTGCCACCATCACCAAGTTTGACGCACAAGCTTTCAGCACCCGTTTTGCCGGTGAAGTCAAAGGCTTCAATATCGAGGACTACATCTCGGCCAAGGAAGCGCGCCACATGGATACGTTTATCCATTACGGCATGGCGGCCGGCATCCAGGCGGTGCAGGATTCGGGTATCGAAGTGACCGACGCCAACGCCGATCGTATCGGTGTGATCATCGGTTCCGGCATCGGCGGCTTGCCGATGATCGAAGAGCAGAAGGAAGACTACGACAAGCGCGGCCCGCGCCGGATCTCGCCGTTCTTCGTGCCAGCTTCGATTATCAATATGATTTCGGGCAACCTGTCGATCAAGTACGGCATGCGCGGTCCTAATCTGTCGATCGTCACCGCTTGTACCACCGGCCTGCATTGCATCGGCGCCGCCGCTCGCATGATCGAGTATGGCGATGCCGACGTGATGATCGCCGGTGGCGCCGAGTCGACCGTTTCGCCGCTGGGTCTCGGTGGCTTTGCTTCGGCAAAAGCCCTGTCCTCGCGCAACGACGACCCGGCCACCGCGTCCCGTCCCTGGGATACGGACCGCGACGGCTTCGTGCTGGGCGAAGGCGCCGGCGTGATGGTCGTGGAAGAGTACGAACACGCCAAGGCACGCGGCGCCAAGATTTACGCCGAGCTGGTCGGTTTCGGCATGAGCGCCGATGCTTACCACATGACGTCGCCCCTGGAAGACGGCAGCGGTGGCAGCAAGTCGGCGCAAGCCGCGCTTGCCAACGCCGGCCTCAACCCGGACCAGGTGCAGTACGTGAACGCGCACGGCACCTCGACGCCGCAAGGCGACGTGGCTGAAGTGCAGGGCATCAAGCGCACCTTCGGCGACCACGCCAAGAAGCTGGTAGTCAACTCGACCAAGTCGATGACCGGCCACCTGCTGGGCGGCGCCGGCGGCCTGGAAGCGGTGTTTACGGTATTGGCGGTGCACCACCAGGTGTCGCCACCGACCATCAACATCTTCAACCAGGATCCGTCGTGCGACCTGGACTTCTGCGCCAATGTTGCCCGCGACATGAAGATCGAGTATGCAGTCAAAAACTCGTTCGGCTTTGGCGGTACCAACGGCAGCCTCGTGTTTGGTCGTATTTGAGTCGTCAAATAAGTAGTAAAAAAGTTTAACTTTCGGTTGAACTAATCCCGCGCCCGCCATGTCAAAGCATGGTGGGCGAGGATTAGGCGCTGGCATTCGCCAGCGCCTGAATTGCCCGGCCCCGCGCCGGCGCATCCAGTTGTATCGCTCCCCATCCGTATAAATTTTTGGTTGTCTCTATCCGTGTTGCAGTCATGTCGATCGCGGTGTCCGTCATCGTTCGTCCCTCGCCTGGTTTGCGTTTGCTGCACGCCGGGTTGTGCTGTTGCGTGCTGGCGTCCGCTGCTGCCTGTCCTGGCGTGCTGGCGCCGCTGGCGTGTGTGGTCGCTGCCATCTGTGGCTATGTCTGTGGGCAACCAAGCGCTTTTGCAATGGCGGTTGATATAACCGCAGTCGGGCAATTCCGCACTGCGCTATACCAACAATCGGGAGCGCTGCTGAGCCTGCTTGACGACTCGACTCTGTGGCGCGGCTTGCTGCTGCTGCGCTTAGGTAGTGCGGACGGCGGCGTGCGGTCGGTGCTGGTATTGCCCGATTGCGTAAGCGGGGCGGAGTTGCGCGCGTTGACGCTGGCCTGTCGGGCCGCCGCCGCGCGCAGCGAAATAAATACGCCAACACTGTGAACTTCTTGCAGCGGGCTAACTCTATAGCATAAGGGTTCCGGCAACGCTGCAGGTTACCGAGGAATGCCCGAGTGACGACAGAACGTGAGTGTGACCAGATGCTGGTCGACCGGGTCCGGGCCGGCGACAAGCAGGCATTCGATATGTTGGTGGCGAAGTATCAGCGCCGCCTCATGCGCCTGCTGTCGCGTATCGTGCACGACCCGGTGGAAGCCGAAGACGTGGTACAAGAGACATTTATCAAGGCCTATCGGGCGCTGCGGCATTTTCGCGGCGACTCGGCCTTCTATACGTGGCTGTATCGCATCGGGATTAACACGGCCAAGAATTTCCTGATGACGCAGGGCAGGCGCACGCCCACGACGACGGAAACCGACGCCGAACATGCCGAGGGTTTTTACGATGGCGATAATTTGCGCGACATCAATACGCCGGAATCCATGTTGGCCAGCAAGCAAATTGCCCAGACCGTCAACGCGGCCATGGACGCCTTGCCGCTCGATTTACGGACTGCGATCGCCTTGCGCGAAATAGAAGGGCTGAGCTACGAAGAGATTTCCGATATCATGGCTTGCCCCATCGGCACGGTCCGCAGCCGCATCTTCCGAGCCCGAGAAGTCATCGCTGAAAAGTTAAAGCCTCTGCTCGATATGCCGGTTGACAAGCGCTGGTAAGGCAGGAATGATGGCATTGGCGCCCGGCAATTTGTCGGCCAAGGTGGCAATGTATTGACAGGCGGAGCACGCGATGGATACCCATAAAAGACTGCACGAAAATATCTCGGCGCTGGCAGATGGCGAGCTGGCCCAGAGCGAGCAGGAACTTGCCTTCGCGGCGCTGCAAACCGCCGAGGGCAGGGCGGCCTGGCAGGCCTACCACGTGGTCGGCGACGTGTTGCGCGATAGCGCCCAGGGCGCGCTCAGCGCTGGGTTCAACGCGGCGCTGGCGGCGCGGCTGGCGGCCGAAGCCGCGTACGAACTGTCGCCACTCACCCCGGGCGTGAATGACGCCGCTGCGCCGCCGTTTCCAGGTGCCGCCAACGGTGCCGCTGCCAGCGCCGCCACCG
>NZ_LROM01000039.1 GCF_001758785.1 Duganella phyllosphaerae | reverse complement strand
CCCCGCCAATGCCACCGGCGCCGCTGCTGCCGCCTCCGCTGGCAGTGGCTCGACCACCAACGGCGCCACCACCACCACCGCCGCCACCACCGCCAACGCGCAGGGCCAGGATCAATCCACCGCCCACGTAATTCTCCCTTAAGCCGTTTTCTGTCGTCCTGCTCGTATAATTGCCTGGTGTCCCGCGTGTGGGACTTTTATGCTCCCATGTGCTAGCCTCATGGGGCACGCATCGAACCGCGACGTGTGCTGCCTGCATTCCAGAACTTTTAGAGAACGATATCCCATGAAAAATAATTTCAAAAATAATTTCGAAAATAGTTTATCTACCGGTAGTAAAACTCTCTCCGCGCTGCTGGTCAGCGCAAGCGTTTGGATGTCGCCTGCGGTGCTGGGCATGAGCCCGGCGGTGGCTGCCGCGCCGGTGACCGGCATGGTGACGGGCTTGCCCGACTTCGCCAACCTGGTCGACCGCGTCGGCCCGGCCGTGGTCAATATCCGCACCACCGAGCTGGTCAAGCAGGGCGGCCGCGGCGAGATCGGCGAAGACGAAATGGCCGAGTTCATGCGCCGCTTCTTCGGCGGCGCCATGCCGGTGCCGCCGCAAGGCCAGGGCCGCAAGAATGCACCAGGCCGCAAGCCGGTACCGGAAGAGCCGGTGCCGCGTGGCGTCGGCTCCGGTTTCATCCTGTCGGCCGATGGCTACGTGATGACCAATGCCCACGTGGTGGAAGGCGCCGACGAAGTCTTCGTCACCCTCACCGACAAGCGCGAATTCAAGGCCAAGGTGCTGGGCGCCGATGCCCGCACCGACGTTGCTGTGCTGAAAATCGAAGGCGACAAACTGCCGTTCCTGCTGATGGGCGACTCCGACAAGATCCGCGTGGGCGAATGGGTGATCGCCATCGGCTCGCCGTTCAACCTGGAAAACACCGTCACTGCCGGCATCATCTCGGCCAAGCAGCGCGACACCGGCGACTACCTGGCGCTGATTCAAAGCGACGTGGCCGTCAACCCCGGCAACTCGGGTGGCCCGCTGATCAATATGCGCGGCGAAGTCATCGGCATCAACTCGCAGATCGCCACCCTGTCCGGCGCCTATAACGGCATTTCGTTCGCGGTGCCGATCGACGAAGCGATCCGCGTCTCCGAGCAGCTCAAGAAGAACGGCAAGGTCACCCGTGGCCGCATCGGCGTACAGATTTCCGAAGTGAACAAGGAAGTGGCCGAGTCGCTGGGCCTGAAAAATGCCGAGGGTGCAGGCGTGGCCATGGTCGAGCCGGATGGTCCGGCCGACAAGGCCGGCGTCAAGCCGGGCGACATCATCCTGAAATTCAACGGCGCGACCATTACCCGCTCGTCGGACCTGCCGCGCATCGTCGGCGGCACCGCCATCGGCAGCAAGGCTACCATTACCGTGTGGCGCAAGGGCCAGCAGCTGGACCTGCCGGTCAACGTGGTGGAAATGGATGCCGACAAGGCCGGCAAGGGCGCGACCGGCAAAGGCAAGGGCGGCAAGGCCGAACCGGAGCAGGCCAAGTCCAACGCGCTGGGCCTGGTCGTCACCGACCTGCCAGCGGACAAGCGTAAAGAGATCGGCGTCGATGGCGGCGTGGTGGTGGCCGATGTCGATGGCGTGGCCGAGGCGGCTGGTCTCGACGAAGGCGATATCCTGCTGCAGTTGAATAATGTCGCAATCAAGGACGCCAAGCAGTTCAATGCGCTGGTGACCAAGCTCGATCCGAAGAAGCGTTCGGTGGTGCTGGTGCGCCGTGGTGATCAGACGCAGTTCATTTCGCTGCGTCCGAGTGAGCAGGCCAAATAAGTAAAATTGCCACCGCCTGCCCGCGCGGGCGGTGGCAGCTAGACTGCCATGCACTTCACCCTTTACTCCCGTAACTATTGCCACCTGTGCCAGGACATGCACGACGCGCTGCTGCGTTTGCAACCGCCGGGTACGACCTTCACGGTGGATGTGATCGACATCGACCAGGCCGGCAACCAGGAGTTGCTGGCCCGCTACGACGAACTGGTGCCAGTGCTGTTTGCCGACCTGGCCGGCCCCGAGCTGTGCCATTACCACCTCGACGAAGGCAAAATCGCGGCGCTGCTTGCCAAATAGTTAAAAATCTTGGCGAAAAGACCGCACTTCGCATAAGTCGGCCTTTCCACTCTGAAATCCGGTAAAATGCCGGGTGTTCCATTTGGCATCCCAAGGCGCTCGCCAGGGCAATCATGCCCAGCTTTGAGCGCTTTTTGTATTGCGCGCCGTGTTTTATCGATGCGCGCCCCCGTCGTTTCGACCTGTTTTTTGATTATTTGTTAATGAACAACATACGCAATTTCTCCATCATCGCCCACATCGACCACGGTAAATCGACCCTGGCCGACCGCATCATCCAGCTTTGCGGCGGCTTGTCCGACCGCGAGATGGAGGCGCAGGTGCTCGATTCGATGGACCTGGAGCGCGAGCGCGGCATCACCATCAAGGCCCAGACCGCGGCCCTGAAATACAAGGCACGCGACGGCCAGATCTACAACCTGAACCTGATCGACACCCCCGGCCACGTCGACTTCTCGTACGAAGTCTCGCGCTCGCTGTCGGCGTGCGAAGGCGCGCTGCTGGTCGTCGATGCCTCGCAGGGCGTGGAAGCGCAAACCGTGGCCAACTGCTACACCGCGCTCGACCTGGGCGTGGAAGTGGTGCCGGTCCTCAATAAAATCGACTTGCCGAACGCCGATCCGCCGACCGCGATCGCCGAGATCGAAGACGTGATCGGCATCGAAGCGGGCGACGCCGTCCATTGCTCGGCCAAGACCGGCCTGGGCGTGGAAGACGTGATCGAATCGATCATCGCCAAGGTACCACCGCCAAAGGGCGATCCGGACGCGCCGCTGCAGGCGCTGATCGTCGACTCGTGGTACGACGCCTACGTGGGCGTGGTGATGCTGGTGCGCGTGATCAACGGTACCCTCAAACCAAAAGACAAGATCAAGCTGATGGCCACCGACTCGGTGCAGCTGGTGGAAGACGTGGGCATTTTTGCGCCGCGTTCGCTGTCGCTGCCGCAGCTGTCGGCCGGCCAGGTGGGTTTCATCATCGCCGGCATCAAGGAACTGAAGGTTGCCAAGGTGGGCGATACGGTCACCCTGGCCAACCGTCCGGCGCCAGCGCCGCTGCCCGGCTTCAAGGAAGTGCAGCCGCAAGTGTTTGCCGGCCTGTTCCCGGTGGAAGCGAACCAGTACGACGCGCTGCGCGACTCGCTGGAAAAGCTGAAACTGAACGACGCCGCGCTGATGTACGAGCCGGAAGTATCGCAGGCGCTGGGCTTCGGCTTCCGCTGCGGCTTCCTGGGCCTGCTGCACATGGAAATCGTGCAGGAACGTCTCGAGCGCGAGTTCGACATGGACCTGATCACCACCGCGCCGACCGTGGTGTACGAAGTGGTGATGCGCGACAACAGCATCGTCAAGGTGGACAATCCATCGCGCATGCCCGAGCCGACCAAGATCAACGAGATCCGCGAACCGATCGTCACCGTCAACCTGTACATGCCGCAAGAGTATGTCGGTTCGGTGATCACGCTGTGTATCGGCAAGCGTGGCGTGCAGATGGACATGAGCTACCACGGCCGCCAGGTCAAACTGGTGTACGAAATGCCGATGGGCGAGATCGTGCTCGACTTCTTCGATAAATTGAAATCGACCTCGCGCGGTTACGCGTCGATGGACTACGAGTTCAAGGAATACCGCGCGTCCGACGTCGTCAAAGTGGACATGCTGATCAACAGCGAGAAGGTCGATGCGCTGGCGATCATCGTGCACCGCTCGAACAGTGCCTATCGCGGCCGCCAGGTCGCTGCCAAGATGCGCGAACTGATCCCGCGCCAGATGTTCGACGTGGCGATTCAAGCGGCCATCGGTGTCAACGTGATCTCGCGTGAAAACGTCAAGGCGCTGCGCAAGAACGTGCTGGCCAAGTGCTACGGTGGCGACATCAGCCGTAAAAAGAAACTGCTCGAGAAGCAGAAGGCCGGTAAAAAACGCATGAAGCAAGTGGGCTCGGTCGAGATTCCACAAGAGGCATTCCTGGCAATCTTACAAGTGGATGATAAATGAGCATGCAAGTGATTTTGGGTAACTTCGCGCTGATCCTGTTCGTGCTGATGGTGATCACGGGTGTGATCTGGTGCCTCGATGTGTTCGTATTGGCCAAGCAGCGCCGCGCCGCCGCCAACCGCGCGCTGGCCGAGTACGACGCCCGGGCTGCCAAGCTGACCGCCGACGGCTACCAGGCCGACAACAACGTCAACCGCGCCGCGCTCGAAGCGAGCATCCTGCGCCAGCCCACCTGGGTGGAATACTCGGGCAGCTTCTTCCCGGTGATCGCGCTGGTGTTCGTACTGCGTTCGTTCCTGTACGAGCCGTTCAAGATTCCATCGTCGTCGATGGTGCCGACCCTGGAAGTGGGCGACCTGATCCTGGTGAACAAGTTCACCTATGGCATCCGCCTGCCGATACTGAACAAGAAAGTTATCCAGATCAACGATCCGCAGCGCGGCGATGTGATGGTGTTCAAGTATCCGCTGGACATGACCCAGGATTACATCAAGCGCGTGATCGGCGTACCTGGTGATAAGATCACGTACGAGAACAAGCGCCTGACCGTGAACGGTGTCGCAGTAAAGTATACGGCTTTGCCCGACTACCTCGGTGGCGATGAACAGCAGCAATTGCGTTATAACAAGCAGTACCAGGAAGCGCTGACCGGCGTTACCCATCGCATTCTCAACTTCGAGAACGCGCCAACGCTGAGTCTGCCGCAAGTGATGGATTTCCCGATGCGGCAAGAGTCGTGCACGTACACGTACGACAGCTTTACGTGCACGGTGCCTGCCGGTCATTACTTCATGATGGGCGACAACCGCGACAACAGCACCGACAGCCGCTATTGGGGCTTTGTTCCGGACAAGAATATCGTCGGCAAGGCATTCTTCGTCTGGATGAACCTGGGCAACCTGAAGCGTATCGGCAGCATCAAGTAACACACATCGGCCCGAGGGCCATACAGGGAGAGCTGAAATGCGAACACATCGGCAAAACGGCGTTTCCCTGACCGGGTTGATCCTGGTCCTGGCCGTGCTGGGCATCGTGGCCGTACTGGCCCTCAAGATATTGCCCACGTACACGGAATACCGGGCGGTGAAAAATGCCATCGTGACGGCCAAGGCCGCCGGTGGCAATTCACCGCTCGAGATCCGCAAGGCCTTCGACGCCAACGCGACAGTGGCCTACATCACCGCCATTTCCGGCAGCGACCTGACCATCGAGCGCGAAGGCGAGGGCAAGGGCGTCGAGGTCAGCTTCGCCTACGAAAAGAAAATCCCGCTGGTCGGACCGGCCAGCCTGCTGCTGGAATACCAGGGCACCACCGGCACTTCCGCCGCAGCCGCCAAACCTCATTAAAAACCAGAAAACGAACCAATGAATCTTCAGTTATTGCAAACCCGTCTAGGCTACACGTTCCAGGATGCCGGCCTGCTCCAGCAGGCCTTGACCCACCGTAGCCATAGCAGCTTGCATAACGAACGTCTCGAGTTCCTCGGCGACTCCGTGCTCAACTGCGTGGTCGCCACCATCCTGTACGAACGCTACACCACCATCGACGAGGGCGACCTGTCGCGCCTGCGCGCCAACCTGGTCAAGCAGCAGTCGCTGTTCGAGATCGCCCAGAAGCTCGAGCTGTCGCAGTTCCTGCGCCTGGGCGAGGGCGAGCTGAAATCGGGTGGCTTCCGCCGGCCGTCGATCCTGGCCGACACGCTCGAAGCGATCCTGGGCGCAATCTTCCTCGATGGCGGCTTCAACCCGGCCGCCGAGGCAATCCGCGCCTTCTACATCCCGATCCTCGACACGGTGGACCCGCAAACGCTGGGCAAGGACGCCAAGACCCTGTTGCAGGAATTCCTGCAAAGCCGGAAGATTTCGCTGCCGCTGTACAATGTGGTGGCCACCCACGGCGCCGCCCATAGCCAGGAATTCGAGATCGAGTGCCAGATTCCCAAGCTGGGCATCCAGCTGTTCGGCCGTGGCGGCAGCCGCCGCGCCGGTGAGCAAGCCGCCGCCAAGCTGGCGCTGGAAGCGGCGCAGCAGGCGCTGCTCAAGACCCCGGCCGCAGTGCGCAAGGCCAAGCCGCGCGCCGCCCAGCTCAAGCTGGCCGGCATCGCCACTGTGCAAACCGATGACGACGCAGACGCTGCACCATCGGCCCAGGCAGCCAACAAGTAACGAACTAAAAGAAACGATCATGACGACCGAAACGACCCCCGCCAATTTCCGCTGTGGCTATATTGCCATCGTCGGCCGCCCCAACGTGGGCAAATCGACCCTGATGAATACGCTCATTGGCGCCAAGGTCAGCATCACCTCGCGCAAGGCGCAAACCACGCGCCACCGCATCACCGGCATCATGACCTATGAAGATGCCCAGTTCATTTACGTCGATACCCCGGGTTTTCAAACCCGCCACTCGAACGCGCTGAACAAGACGCTCAACAAAACGGTGACCAACACCCTGATCTCGTCGGACCTGATCCTGTACGTGATCGAGGCGGGCACCTTCGGCCCGGCCGACCAGCAAGTGATGGACCTGCTGCCGAAGGAAGTGCCGGTGGTCTTGGTGATCAACAAGTCCGACCGCGTGAAGGACAAGGCCGTGCTGCTGCCGTTCGCCCAGCAGGTCGCCGCCAAGTTCGATTTCGCTGCGATCGTGCCGGTATCGGCCAAGCTGCGCTTCCAGCTCGAAGGCCTGCAAAACGAGATCAAGCGTTTCTTGCCGGAAAATTCACCGATCTTCGGACCGGACGACATCACCGACCGCAGCGAGAAATTCCTGGCGTCCGAAATCGTCCGTGAAAAGCTGTTCCGCTTTGTCGGCGACGAACTGCCGTACACCAGCACCGTGCTGATCGAACAGTTCGAGCAGGAGGGCGACCTGCGCCGCGTGTTTGCCGCCATCCTGGTCGAGCGCGATACGCACAAGTCGATGATCATCGGTAACAAGGGTGCGCGCCTGAAAGAAGTTTCTACCCAGGCCCGCCTGGACATGGAAAAGCTGTTCGGCGGTCCCGTGTACCTGGAAATCTGGGTCAAGGTCAAATCGGGCTGGGCCGATAACGAAGCAGGTCTGCGCGCTTACGGCTACGAATAAATCGATGTCTTCCACCACGCCCGACGTCGTGCCCGAAAGTGCACCGGCGTCACCGCAGCAGGCCGCGCCTGACGCGCAGGGCGGGGTGGTGCTCGCCCCGGATACCGGTCACCGGGAACCTGCGGCGCCCTTGGCGGCGCCTGCAACTGCCGTCGCTGCCGTGCCTGCAGCCGACACCGGCGCCGACGCGCTTGCCGCACCTGTCGTGGCAACCACGGTACCGGTCACGCCGGCATCGAAGCGTGTTCGAGCGCCGTCGCGCGAGCGCACCATCGGCACCAAGGTGGCCGGCCAGCCGGCCTTCGTGCTGCACAGCTATCCCTACAAAGAAACCAGCCTGATCATTGACTTGTTCACGCGCGACTTCGGCCGCGTGGCGCTGATCGCCAAGGGCGCCAAGCGGCCGCACTCGCAGCTGCGCGGCGTGCTGCAGACGTTCCAGCCGCTGTCGTCGAGCTGGGTAGGAAAATCCGAACTGCGCACCCTGACCGACGCCGAGTGGGTCGGCGGCATGCTGCCGCTGGAAAAGACCGCGTTGCTGTGCGGCTTTTACCTGAACGAACTGCTGGTCAAGCTGCTGGCGCGCGACGACGCCCATCCGGCGCTGTTCGACCATTATGTTTCCACCCTCAACCAGCTCGCTCACAATGAACCGGCCACCATCGTCTTGAGAAAATTCGAACGGGCCTTACTTAGGGAGACAGGGGTGGCGGCCGACCTCGGGCGTTGCACCAGTACGCGCGCGCCGGTGCAGGCGGGCGTGACCTACGTGGTTGACCCGGAGCGCGGACCGCGCCCCGAACGCGCCTCGGACCCGTGGCCGCGCGTGGCTGGCAAAACCCTGCTCGACATGGAGCGCGAAGATTACCAGGACGCCGCCACGCAGTCGCAAAGCAAGCAACTGATGCGCTTCCTGGTGGCGCACCACCTGAATGGCGCGCCATTGAATACCCGACAGATACTGGTCGATCTGTCACAATTATAAGAACCCCGATTACTCTATAAACGGTATAGAACGAATGAGCTTCCTGCACCCCAACGGCACCATCATCGACCTCGGCGTCAACATCGACCACGTGGCCACCTTGCGCAACGCGCGCGGCACCAGATACCCGGATCCGATCCGCGCCGCGCTGCTGGCCGAGCAGGCTGGCGCCGACTGCATCACCCTGCACCTGCGCGAAGACCGCCGCCACATCAAGGATGCCGACGTGATCGCACTGGCGCCGCAGCTGCTCACGCGCATGAACCTGGAAGCGGCTGTCACGCAGGAGATGATCGATTTCGCCTGCCGCATCAAGCCGGCCGACGTGTGCCTGGTGCCGGAAAAACGTACCGAAGTGACCACCGAAGGCGGCCTTGATGTGGCCGGTAATTTCCACGCGGTGCAGGCGGCAGTGAAGCAGTTGCAGGCCGAGGGCATCCGCGTGAGCCTGTTCATCGATGCGGACGAAGCGCAGATGGATGCCACCATCGAGGTGGGCGCGCCGGTGATCGAGCTGCACACGGGCCGCTACGCCGATACCGAAGGCGCCGAGCAGCAAGCCGAGCTCGAGCGCGTACGCCGTGGCGTGCTGTATGGCGCTTCGAGAGGCCTGAAAGTCAATGCCGGCCACGGCCTGCATTACACCAACGTGCAGGCGATTGCGGCCATCCCCGACATCGCCGAGCTCAACATCGGTCACGCGATTGTCGCGCATTCGGTGTTCGTCGGCTGGGAGAACGCGGTGCGCGAGATGAAGGCGATCATGGTGTCCACCCGTTTGGGCCGTCAATGATTTACGGTATCGGTACCGACATCTGCATGATTCCGCGCATCGAGGCGGCATTGGTGCGCCACGGCGACCGCTTCGCGCAGAAGATCCTGGGGCCGCAGGAGATGGAGAAATACCTGGCGCGCAAGGCCAGGAGCCCGGTACGCGGCATCCGTTTCGTGGCCACGCGGTTTGCCGCAAAGGAGGCGTTTGCCAAGGCCATTGGCCTCGGCATCCGCATGCCGATGACCTGGCCGGCCGCGCAGATGCTGAACGCGCCAAGTGGCAAGCCGATGATCGTGTGCAGCGGCGTGCTCAAGGAATTCATGGACAAGCACCGGCTGACCACGCAGGTCACCGTGAGCGACGAAGCGGAATATGCGGTAGCCTTCGTGATCGTCGAACAGGCGGCTTGAAAATATTTGTTATAAGCAGAACCGTTACCTGCAGAGACGGAGTTGCGGCCAGAGGTGAAAATTGACTGACCAGGTAGTCCCCAACATTGTACCCGCCACCCCCGACCCGCGCGAGCAAGTGCTGGCCACCGTCGCCAAGCTGCCCAACCTGCCGGGCGTGTACCGCTACTTCGACGCCGAGGACAAGGTCCTCTACGTCGGCAAGGCGCGCGACCTGAAAAAACGCGTGTCGAGCTACTTCCAGAAAAACCTGGCCAGCCCGCGCATCGCCATGATGGTCGAGCGCATCGCGCGCCTGGAAACCACGGTCACGCACAGCGAGGCCGAGGCGCTGATCCTCGAAAACAACCTGATCAAGGCGCTCAGTCCGCGCTTCAACATCCTGTTCCGCGACGATAAGTCGTACCCTTACCTGAAGATCACCGGCGGCGACTCGCCCCGGATGGTCTATTACCGCGGCGCAGTGGACAAGAAGAACCAGTATTTCGGCCCGTTCCCCAGCTCGTGGGCGGTCAAGGAATCGATGCAGATTTTGCAGAAGGTGTTCCAGATTCGCACCTGCGAAGACAGCGTATACGCCAACCGCACGCGGCCGTGCCTGCTCAACCAGATCGGCCGCTGCAGCGGGCCGTGCGTGGACCTGATCAGCAAGGAAGACTACCAGCTCGATGTCGACAACGCCGCGCGCTTCCTGCGCGGACGACAGAGCGAAGTGCTGGCCGACCTCGAAGCGAAAATGCACGCGTATGCGGCCGACCTCAAGTTCGAGCAGGCGGCAGCAGTACGCAACCAGATCCAGTCGCTCTCGCGTGTGCTGCACCAGCAAAGCATGGAAACCGTGGGCGACGCCGACGTCGACATCATCGCCGTGCTGGTGCAGGGTGGACGCGCCTGCGTCAACCTGGCAATGGTGCGCGGCGGCCGCCACCTCGGTGACCGCGCCTACTTCCCCACCCACGTCAGCGATGCCGAGGCGATTGCCGAAGAGGCGATCGAAGTGGAAGTGCTGGCGGCATTCCTGGCCCAGCACTATGCCGACAAGTTCATCCCCGGCATCCTGATCCTCAACATCGAGTTCGACCACCCGGCGCTGATCCAGGCCTTGCAGGAGCAGTGCGGCCACCGCATCAACCTGATTTTCCAGCCGCAGGACCAGCGCCGCAAATGGCTGGAACTGGCGCAGAAGGGCGCGCAGATTTCGCTGGCGCGCCTGCTGTCGGAACAGGGCTCGCAGCAGTCGCGCACGCGCGCGCTGGTCGACGCGCTGTCGCTGGAGCCAGAAGACATCGACGCCCTGCGGGTGGAATGCTTCGACATCAGCCACACCATGGGCGAAGCGACGCAGGCCTCGTGCGTGGTGTTCCACCACCACCAGATGCAGAACGGCGAATACCGCCGCTACAACATCAACGACATCACCCCCGGCGACGATTACGCGGCGATGCGGCAAGTGCTGTTCCGCCGCTACGAAAAAGTGGCCAACGGCGACGGCGTGATGCCCGACGTGGTGCTGATCGACGGCGGCAAGGGGCAAATCGAAATGGCTCGCCAGGTGTTTTCCGAACTGGGCCTGGATATCAGCCTGATCGTCGGCGTGGCCAAGGGGGAAGGGCGCCGCGTGGGCCTGGAGACCCTGATGTTTGTCGATGGCCGCCCGGCGCAGGAGTTGGGCAAGGAATCGGCCGCGCTGATGCTGGTCGCGCAAATCCGCGACGAGGCGCACCGCTTTGCCATTACCGGCATGCGTGCCAAGCGCGCCAAGACCCGCCAGACCTCGCGCCTGGAAGAAATCGAAGGCATCGGCGCCAAGCGCCGCCAGCGCTTGTTGGCGCGCTTCGGCGGACTGCGTGGCGTGGTCAACGCGAGCGTGGAAGATCTGAAGCAGGTAGAGGGTATTTCCAGCGCGCTAGCCGAGGAGATTTACAAGCAGTTGCACTGACGAAGGGCAAACGTGCTGGTTTAATACATGATGGCAAGGTAGACTAGCGGCGCATTTCCACCATTCCTTTGGCCGTTCTTATTTAGCAAGTTTATGCCCTTCAATATTCCGATTCTGTTGACCTGGTTGCGCGTGGCGCTCATTCCGCTGGTGGTGGGCGTCTACTACCTGCCGACTTCAGTGCTGCCGGTCGCTGACCAGAATCTGGCCGCCACGCTGGTGTTCATCATCGCGGCCGTGACGGACTGGTTCGATGGCTTCCTGGCCCGCCGCTGGAACCAGACGTCTGCCTTCGGCGCTTTCCTCGATCCGGTCGCCGACAAGCTGATGGTGGCCGGCGCCCTGATCGTGCTGGTGCAACTGGACCGCGCCAACGCCGTGATCGCATTCGTGATCATCGGCCGCGAAATCGCCATCTCGGCGCTGCGCGAATGGATGGCGCAGATCGGCGCCTCGAAATCGGTGGCGGTCAGTTCGATCGGCAAGATCAAGACCACCGCGCAAATGGCCGCGATCCCGCTGCTGCTGTACCACGATGTACTGTTCGGCGCCATCGACACCCAGTTCTGGGGCGCACGTTTCCTCGAAGTGGCGGCGGTGCTGACCGTGTGGTCGATGTTCTACTACATGCGCCTGGCGTGGCCGATGATCAAGGAAAAGGGCGGTCACCTGTAAAGCTGGGCAAATGCCGAGCTAACCGAATAAACGGTTTTCAATATTTTTTGTTCGACAAAGTTTTTGCCATTGACAGCCCGTCCAGATCCTCTATAATGCTGGCCTGTTGTTGATGACAGCGACGCGGGAGTAGCTCAGTTGGTAGAGCGCAACCTTGCCAAGGTTGAGGTCGAGAGTTCGAGACTCTTCTCCCGCTCCAGTTGCAAAGCTGGAGGTTGTTGCAAGTAGCACTGGCAATAACCATAGCGAGCTGTTAGAATGTTTGACTCCAAATGCGGGAGTAGCTCAGTTGGTAGAGCGCAACCTTGCCAAGGTTGAGGTCGAGAGTT
>NZ_LROM01000038.1 GCF_001758785.1 Duganella phyllosphaerae | reverse complement strand
GCCTGGGCCTGCGCCGCTGCCTGGGTGCTGGCGGCGGTGGCAGCGTTCAGGCCGGCGGTGGTTTGCTGGCGGGCAGCCTGGGCCTGGGCGCTGGTCTGTGCCGCCTCGGCAGCGGCCTGGCTGGCGCTGGTCTGCTGGGCCGCCTCGCTATCCTGGTCGGCCTGCTGCGTTGCTTGCAGCTGGTTGGCCTGCTGCGCTTGTGCAGCTGCCGATGTCTCGGTGGCTTGCTCAGTTGCTTGCTGAGTTGCCTGCTCGGTGGCCTGACGTGCGGCCTCGGTGGCAGCCAGTTGCGCTTGCAGCAGGTTGGCCGATTGCACATCCTGCTGCACCTGGGCCGCATTGACGGTCTGCGTGTTCTGCCGCGCCTGCGCCAGCTGGGCGTCGGCGACTTGCTGCTGTGCTTGCAGCGCCTGTTGGGCCAGGGTTTGCTGCGCCTGCGCGGCCTGCTGTGCTTGCACGGTGTTGTCGGACTGCAGGTCTTGCTGGGTACGAGCCGCTTGCTGCGCCTGCGCGGCCTGCTGCGCTTGCACGGTGTTGTCGGTTTGCGGGTCTTGCTGCGTCTGCGTGGTTTGGCGGGCGCTCAGATTGGCGGCCTCGGCCAGTGCTGCCTGTTGTAGCTGCGCGTAGTTGAGACCGTCCAGCGACTGCTGTGGCTGCGCCGCGTTGATGGCTTGCGCAGCCTGTTGCGCTTGCGGTGTCCGCTGCGCCTGGTCTGCCTGCTGCGCTTGTTGTGCTTGCAACGCATTGGCGGCCTGTGCTGCCTGTGTTGCCTGCTGTGCCTGCGTGGCGTTCTGGCCCAGGGCCAGGTTGTTGGCCTGGATCTCGCTGGCTTGCTGTGCCGCCAGCGCGGCCTGGTCCAGGCGGGTGGCCTGGGTGTTCAGGTTGGCTTGGTTGGCTTGCTGCAATTGTGCAGCGGCTTGCACGTCTTGCGCCGGCTGTTGCGCGGCCACCAGGTTCGCTTGCAGCGTTTGCGCATTCTGGGCGTTTTGCGCCGCGATGGCGTCGGTGGTCGAAGTAAACAGCGGGTTGACGATGGGCGAGGGCGGCACGAGGGAGGTTGGCGTCAGTGGCTGCTCCAGCGCTGCGCGCTGCGCCGCCAGGCGGTCGGCGGCGGTGTCGGACAGCGGGTTTTGCGACAGCAGGTCGAGCTGGGCGCGGGCGAAATCGAGGCGGGCATTTTGCGCCAGGTCGGCCGGCGTGAGCGCGGCCTGGTCGCCGGGCAGCAGCTGGCTGAACGAGGTGGTGGCGGTGGCGCTCAGTTGCTCGGCGTATTCGGTGGCCAGGTTGCGGAAATTGGTCAGCGTGTCCTGCAAGGTGCTGGTGGTGTTTTGCTCGTTGGTATTGAAAGCGGCGCGCAGGATCTCATTGTCGAGCGACAGTCCGCCAGTGGGGTCGGACAGCAGCGCCGGCTGCAGTGTGACGCCCAGCCGGGCCAGGCTCTCGGCACCCGTTTGCTGGCCCTGCACCTGCTGGTTCAGGTTGTTGACCAGGTTGTTGAGCAGGGTGGAGCCCAGCGGCTGCGACTGGTTGAAATCCACGCCCGGCAACAGGTTGAAGGCATCGACCACTTGCTGGGTGGCGTCGTTGAGCAGGTTGGCGCGCAAGGCGCCTTCCTGCGTGGCCTGGCTGCCCCCGGCTTGCAGCTGGGCGATTTGCTGTTGCGAGCGTGACACCGCCAACAGGAAACCGGCCACCGGCGACAGGTCGATGGTGACGGACGCCAGCGGCGCATCGGTGGCGGTGCCGACGGCCTGGGTGGACGAGTTGACCGAATTGACCGCCGAGGTTTGCAGCGTGGGGTTTACCGTCGGGAAGTTGACCGGCGTGGTCAGTGCAGACGAGATCGGAAACATGGCGCGCTCCTGGAGACAAAACAATACGGGGAGAGTCTAGCATCCTCCTGCGCAGCCCGCCCGTCCGTGTGCCAGTACACATAAGCCCGCAAATTCGCCGATGGTTAGATTCCGCACGGTGGCGTGTCACAAATTAACATATCGTTCACTTCGCAGCTTCGCAAACTAACGAAAGGAACGATCATGGATAACAATATGCAGAACAAGGTTGAGAACAAAATCGACAGCGCCCGTGACGGTATCACCAAGATCAACCGTGACGTACGTGCCGATGCTCATGCAACCATCGACCGCGTGGCCGACAAGGTGCCGCCAACCGCTGACCGCCTGGCGCAAAGCGCCCACAACGGCGTCGATAAAGTGGCCGACACCGTCAACCGCGTCAACACCAAGTGGGACGGCACCGTTGAGCGCCTGTCCACCGGCACCAAGCAACTGAGCGAAAACGCCAAGGTCTGGGCAGAAACCGGCCGCACCCAGGTGCGTTCGCATCCAGCGCTGTCGGTGCTGATCGCCGCTGCCGCCGGCTATGGCATTTCCAAGCTGCTGAGCTCGCGCAAGTAAAACCAGGCTGCCTTGCCGGTTTGCTGCCGGTATGTCCGGCAGCCCGCGCGGGCGCCACACACCAAGGGACATACAATGAGCAATGCTAAAAAAACGCCGGCTTCCGTCATGGGAGCCGGTTCCGTTTTGAGTACCGTGTCAACACCATCATCCGCGCCGCCGCCAGGAAGTCTCGGTGGCGCGCCTCAGGAAGCAGCTTTGCTCGACAAGGTGGCTGGCGCCCAGGAAGTGGCTGCCGGCATGCCATTCAATCCCAACAAGGCCGGTGAACACGGCGACGCCTCGCGCACTCCGCAAGCGGGCGCCACCTGCCCGATGAAACACCTGTTCGGCGGCGCCAGCACCACCGGCGAAACCACTGCATCTGACAAAGTCGGCGCCGGTATCCAGCCGCAGGGCGTCAACCCTACCGTCGATCCGCTCGACCGCGTACGGGTAGACGCCACCGGCCAGCGCCTGACCACCAACCAGGGCGTGCCGGTAGCCGACAACCAGAATTCGCTCAAGGTGGGCCTGCGCGGACCGACCGCGATGGAAGACTTCATCCTGCGCGAGAAAATCACGCACTTCGACCACGAGCGCATTCCGGAACGCGTGGTCCATGCGCGCGGTTCGGCCGCCCACGGCTACTTCGAAAGCTACGACAATTACTCGGACCTCACGCGCGCCGCGCCGTTTGCCGACAAGGGCAAACGCACGCCGGTGTTCGTGCGCTTCTCCACTGTCGCCGGCGAACGCGGTTCGGCCGACACCGTGCGCGATGTGCGCGGCTTTGCCGTCAAGTTCTATACCGACGAAGGCAACTGGGACCTGGTGGGTAACAACATGCCGGTGTTCTTCATCCAGGACGCCATGAAGTTCCCGGACCTGATCCACGCCGTCAAACCGGAACCGCACAACGGCATTCCGCAAGCGGCCAGCGCGCACGACACATTCTGGGATTTTGTCACGCTGATGCCGGAATCGACCCACATGCTGATGTGGCACCTGTCCGACCGCGCCATTCCGCGCAGCTACCGCACCATGCAGGGCTTCGGTGTGCACACGTTCCGCCTGGTGAACGCCGAGGGCAAATCGGTATTCTGCAAATTCCACTGGAATCCGGTCGGTGGCACGCACTCGCTGGTGTGGGACGAAGCGGCCAAGATTGCCGGTGCCGACGCCGACTTCCATCGCCGCGACCTGTGGGAAGCGATCGAAGCGGGCAACTACCCGGAATGGGAACTCGGTGTGCAGGTCTTCACCGAAGAACAGGCCGACCAATTCCCGTTCGACGTGCTCGATGCGACCAAGATCGTCCCCGAAGAACTGGTGCCGGTTCAACCGATCGGCAAGATGGTCCTGAACCGCAATCCGGACAACTTCTTTGCCGAGACCGAGCAGGTGGCCTTCTGCACCGCGCACGTGGTGCCGGGCATCGACTTCACCAATGACCCGCTGCTGCAAGGCCGCATCCACTCGTACGTCGACACCCAGATCAGCCGCTTGGGCGGCCCGAACTTCCACGAGCTGCCGATCAATGCGCCGGTGGCGCCCGTGCACAACAACCAGCGCGACGGCATGCACCGCCAGGCCATCCACCGTGGCCGCGTGGCGTACGAGCCCAATTCGCTGGCGGGTGGCTGCCCGTTCCAGGCTGGCATGGCCGGCTTTACCACGGCGTTTTCCAGCATCGACCAGAAGCTGCAAAAGCCCGAGGATAAAGTGCGCGGCAAGCCGGAACTGTTCGCCGACCACTACTCGCAGGCGCGCCTGTTCTGGATCAGCCAGACGCCGTCCGAGCAAACCCACATCATCAACGCCTACCGCTTCGAATTGAGCCGGGTGACGGTGCCCGCCATTCGCGTGCGCCTGCTGTCGATGCTGGCCAACGTCGATGCCGAACTGGCAGAAGGCGTGGCCAAGGGCCTGGGCCTGGACGTGCCAGCGCCGATGCCGCTGGCGACCAACGCCAAGGCGCCGGAGTACGCACCATCGCCAGCGCTGTCGCTGCTGGCGCGTCCCGGTTCGGCCGGCGTGAAGGGCCGCAAGGTCGCGATCATCGCCTCGCACGGCGTCGATGCCGCCGGGGTGCAGGCCGTGTATGCAGACCTGCTCAAGGCGGGTGCGGTGCCACGCGTGGTCGGTCCTTACCTCGGTCAGCTGAAAGGTGTTGACGGCGCCATGCTCGACGTGGAAATCTCGTTCGAGGCCGGTCCGGCCGTGCTGTACGACGCAGTCGTCATTGCCGACGGCGAGGACAGCGCCAAGTCGCTGCAGATGGAAGCGATCGCGCTCGACTTCGTGCGCCAGCAGTACAACCACTGCAAGCCGATCCTGGCGATTGGCGCCGGCGCCAGTGTGCTGAAAAAGCTGGGCGTGCAGGACCAGCTGCCAAGCGGCCAGGGCGATCCGTCGCTGTGGATCGTCGATGCCGGTGGTGTGACCGCCGCGCTGGCCGAGTTCAAGGGCGCGCTGGCTGCGCACCGCAACTTCCAGCGTGAAGCCGAAGGTTCGATGGTCTAAGCGCGTGTGACCCACGAGGCGCCGCCGCAGCGATGTGGCGGCGCCTTTTTTTGTACCTTGTTTTTGTGTAGCCCCTCACTTCCGGCCAGTCCCCAAATCGCGCGCGAGCGGCCATCATAGTAATATGCAAAATACCGGGCTGCTGCTGTTGAGCGGCAGTTCAACATATTCCGTCAAAAATACTAAAAGAACTGGCCCCGATGGACGTTTACGCCCCTCAAGTCTGGCAACCGCATGAGCGCCCCACCTTGCCCGGGTCGCCTTCCAGCCCGCACCATTCGTTCCCGCGCCGGGTGGCGTTTTTCGTCATCGGCTTCATCGTCGCCATCACCGGTGGCTTGGGCAACGCGCTGGTGATCGTCAACCTGCCGTACCTGCAAGGCTCGCTGGGCGTGTTCTCGGCCGAAATTCAATGGCTGCCGGCCGCCTACGTGATGACCAACGTCTCGATGAACCTGTTGCTGGTGAAGTTCCGCCAGCAGTACGGCCTGCGGCTGTTTACCGAGTTGTTCCTGGTGCTGTACGCGCTGGCCACGGTTGCCCACCTGTTCGTGCACGGGCTGGCGTCGGCCATTTTTGTGCGCGCTGCCCACGGCATGAGCGGCGCGGCGCTGACCACTTTGGGCCTGTACTACGTGCTGCAGGCATTCCCCGCCCAGCATCGCCTGAAAGGCGTGGTGCTCGGTATCGGCTTCTCGCAACTGGCCACGCCCATGGCGCGGCTGTTTTCCACCAACCTGATGGAAATCGCCGAATGGCGCGGCCTCTACTTTTTCGAACTGGGCATGGCGCTGCTGTCGCTCGGCTGCGTGTTGTACCTCAAGCTGCCGCCGGGTGACCGTTACAAGGTGTTCGAGAAAATGGACTTCGTCACCTTCAGCCTGTTCGCGCCGGGCGTGGCGCTGCTGTCGGCCGTGCTGGCGCTGGGGCGCACCGTGTGGTGGTTCGAGTCGCGCTGGCTGGGCCTGTGCCTGGCGGGCGCCATTGTGCTCATTTCGGCCGCGCTGCTGATCGAGCATAACCGCAAGCGGCCCTTGATCAATACGCGCTGGCTCACCACCGGCAACATGACGCGCCTGGCGCTGTCGGTACTGCTGATCCGCATCGTGCAGTCGGAGGCCAATGGCACTGTGGGCTTTTTGCAGACCTTGGGCCTGAACAACGACCAGATGCAGATGCTGTGGATCGTGGTGATGGCCGGCGCGGTGTCGGGCATGCTGGTCAGTGCATGGACCATCACGCCAGCGCGCATCCCGTTCCAGCTGATGTTCTCGCTGGTGGTGATGGCGATCGGCGCGTACATGGATTCGCGCGCCACCAACCTCACGCGGCCCGCCGAAATGTACGTGAGCCAGTTTTTGCTGGGCTTTGGCGGGGCGTTCTTCATCGGGCCCACCTTCGTCTCCGGCTTCGGGGCGGTGGTGGCCGCGCCCAACAACCTGGTGAGTTTTGCGGTGATGTTCTCGATCACGCAAACCCTGGGCAGCCTGCTGGGCAGCGCCATCGTGGGCACGTTCCAGGTGGTGCGCGAAAAATACCATTCCAGTTTGCTGACCGAGCACCTGACCCTTTTGAATCCGCTGGTGGCCGCGCGCATCCAGAACGGCGGCGCGACGCTTGGCGGCGTGCTGGGCGACCCGGCGCTGCGCAGCGCGCAGGGCGTGGCTTCGCTGGGGGCCGCCGCCACGCGCGAGGCCAATATCCTCGCCTACAACGACGTGTTCCTGATGGTGACCGTGGTCGCGCTGCTCACGCTGGCGTGGATGCTGGGGCGCTACCTGTGGAGCATTTGCGTGATATGCCCGCCCAACCTGTTCCAGGGCGCCCAGACCGGCATTGCCGCTGTTTCTCTGACCAATTCCGAATCTCGATGAACTAAACACCATGGCCGACAATACTCCCGACAATCCAACGCCTTCCGACAAACACGTGGCAGAAGTCGCGGCTGCTGCCGCCACGGCCGCCGTGGCCAGCACCAGGGCAGAACCGGTGCCGGACCGGCGCATCCAGATCTTTTCCACCATCGCCTTCGCCCTGATCGCGCTCGTCGGCGTGCTGGTGGTGCTGTACGCGTGGCGCCTCCCGCCATTCACCACGCCGATCGTATCGACCGAGAATGCGCTCGTACGCGGCCAGGTCACCTTGATCGGCACCCAGATTGCCGGCTATGTCACGGAAGTGAACGTGCAGGATTTCCAGTTCGTCAAGAAGGACGACCTGCTGGCGAAGATCGACGACCGCATCTACCAGCAGCGCTACGACCAGGCGCAGGCGCAACTGGCCGCGCAAAAGGCCGCGCTGGCCAACTGGGAGCAGTCGCACCGCACCGCTGAAGCGGGCGTGGTACTGAACCAGGCGGTGCTGGCCAACGCCCAGGCCCAGGCCATGAAGTCGCTGGCAGACGTCAGGAGGGTGGACTCGCTGGCCGAAGACGGCTCGCTGTCGCTGCGCGAGCAGGACGCCTCGCGCGCGGCGCAGGCGCAAACTGCCGCTGCCGTGGCGCAGGCGCGCGCCAATCTCGACATCGCCAAACAGCAGGTGCGCTCGGTCACCGTCAACAAGCAGTCGCTGGAAGCTGCCGTGGACAACGCCGCCGCCGCACTCAAGGCGGCCAAGGTGGACCTTGAGAACACCCGTATCGTCGCGCCGGAAGACGGCCAGCTGGGCCAGGTCACGGTGCGCAAGGGCGCCTACGTGAACACCGGCGCCCAGCTGATGGGACTGGTGCCGCGCCAGCTGTGGGTGATCGCCAACCTCAAGGAAACCCAGATGAACCACGTGCGCGTGGGCCAGAGCGTGACCTTCAAGGTCGATGCGCTCGACGGCGCGCAGCTGACCGGGCAGGTGGAACGGATCTCGCCGGCGACCGGCTCCGAATTCTCGGTGCTGCCGGCCGATAACGCCACCGGCAACTACGTCAAGATCGCCCAGCGCATCCCGGTGCGCATCCGCATCGACGCCGGCCAGGCCCGCGCCCAGCGGCTGGCGCCCGGCATGTCGGTGATCGTCAGCATCGACACCTCGGCGGTACTGAACGATGCCGACGAGGGAGGGCAGCCATGAGGCGCAGTGTTTTGCGGCCGACGGCGCTCGCCTCTGTCCTGACGGTAGCACTGGTGCTGGCCGGCTGCGCGGCCACCGTCACACCGCCACCGGCATCGACCCTGCAGACGCCGGCGGCCTGGCGCACGCCTGCTGCGGGCCCGGGCCAGCATGCCGGCCCGGTGGAACAGCAGTGGTGGCAGGCGTTCGGCGATCCGGTCCTGAGCACGCTGGTAACCCAAGCGCTGGAACACAACGGCGACGTGCGCGTGGCACGCGCCCGCGTGGCGCAGTACCGCGCGCTGGTGGGAGTGGCCGGCGCTGGACAAAAACCGGTAGTGTCGGTCGATACCGCGCCTACCCGCGCGCGCCAGTTGTCGAGCGCCGGCGTGCCGTACGTGACCAATATCTACCAGGCCGAATTCCAGGCCAGCTACGAGGTGGACCTGTGGGGCCGGCTGGCCGCCGCCACCGACGCTGCTACCGCAACTTACCAGGCGGAGCAGGCCAATGCCGACGCGGTGGCCCTGTCGATTGCCGCCACCGTGGCGACCGGATACCTGAACCTGCGCGGGCTCGACGCCCAGCTGGCGCTGACCGAAGCGACGCTCAAACTGCGCGAACAATCGCGCGACCTGGCCAAGCGCCAGTTCGACGTCGGCTACAGCTCGCGCCTGGAATGGTTGCAGGCGCAGGCCGAGTACCAGACCACGGCCGAGACCATCCCGCAACTGAAACGCCAGATCTTCGAGCAGGAAAACGCGTTATCGATTCTCGTTGGCGGCAACCCGGGACCGGTCGCGCGCGGCGTGGAACTGACGGCCTTGCAGTCGCCTGCCGTGCCGGAAGGCTTGCCGTCGGAGCTGCTGCGCCGGCGCCCGGACATCGCCCGTGCCGAATACAACCTGGTGGCGATCAACGCCAACTTGCAGGCCACGCGCGACCAGCTGCTGCCGTCGTTCAAGCTCACTGCCGTCGGCGGCATACAAAGCCTGAAGATGCATGATTTTCTGAACGCGCCCACGCGGCTGTGGCATCTGACCGGCGCGCTGGCCGCGCCCATCTTCGATGGCGGCAGGGTACAGAGCCAGACCGACTCGGTGGCGGCGCAGCGCGACCAGGGGATCGTGGCGTACGAAAGCGCGGTGCGCAATGCGTTTGCCGAAACCGACAACGGCCTGGGCGCGATCGCCCGGTTGAAAGAGCAGGCCGTGCAAAATGATGCGCGCCGGGCGACAGCGGCGCAAACCCTGCGTATCGCCCACAACCGCTACCGCAACGGTTACGCGTCGTACCTGGAAGAACTCGATGCGCAGCGCACGCTGTACAGCGCCGACGTGGGCAGCCTGCAACTGCGCACGCGCATCCTCACCGCCTCGGTGGACCTGTACCGCGCCATGGGTGGCGGCTGGAGTGCTGGTCGCTAACCCCACTTCGCACTTCGGGGTCAGTGCCGACATTCGGACAGGAACTCATCCGTAAGTAGTTGAGCTCGTGTCCAAATGTCGGCACTGACCCTGAACTTACGGTAGCGCTTTAACTGCGTCGGGTTCGGGCACGGGGGGCGATTTTCGCATCATATTCCGCAACCAGTGCTCGAAATCGTCCACGTACGTAAACACCGCCGGCACCACCAGCAAGCTCAGTAACGTCGAGGTGATCAAGCCGCCGATCACGGTGATCGCCATCGGCGAACGGAAGCTCGGGTCGGCGCCCCAGCCCAGCGCCAGCGGCATCATGCCGGCGCCCATGGCGATGGTCGTCATCAGGATCGGGCGGCTGCGCTTGTGGCAGGCGTCCACCAGCGCGTCGAAGCGGTTCATGCCGGCCTGGCGCGCCAGGATGGCGTAATCGACCAGCAGGATCGAGTTCTTGGTGACGATCCCCATCAGCATGATCAAGCCGATCATCGACGGCATCGACAAAGCGCGGCCCGTGATCAAGAGCGCGACAAACGCGCCGCCGATCGACAGCGGCAAGGCCGCCAGAATCGTCAATGGCTGCATGAAGTCCTTGAACAGCAGCACCAGCACGCAGTAGATGCACAGCACCCCGATCAGCATGGCGATGCCGAAGCTGTTGAACAGCGCCGCCATCTCCTGGGCGTCGCCCAGCTCCGCGATCTTGACCGACTTGGGCAGGTTCTGCATGGTAGGCAGGGCGCGCGCCTCGGCGTTGACTTCACCGAGGGTGCGCCTGCCCAGTTCCACTTCGAACGTGACGTTGCGGCTGCGATTCAAACGGTTGATCTGCGCCGGGCCGCTTTCCATGGTGATGGTGGCCACCGTGGCCAGCAGCACCGGGCCGCTTTTGCCCGGCACTGTCAGGCGGCCGATGGCGTCGAGGTCGGCGCGCACGGCGTCGGGCAGCTTGACGCGGATCGGCACCTGGCGCTCGGGCAGGTTCATCTTGGTCAGATCGGTGTCGTAGTCGCCGGCCGTGGCCACGCGCACGGTCTGTCCGATCGACGAGGCGGTAACGCCCAGGTCGGCCGCCTTGGCGAAGTCCGGCGTGACGATGATCTCGGGACGCACCAGCGACGCGGTGGAGCGCACATTGCCCACGCCTTGCAGCGTGCGCATTTCGCGCTCGACCTTTTGCGCGGTCTCGCGCAAGGCGACCGGGTCGTCGCTGCGCAGCACCAGCTGCATCTTGACGCCGCTGTCGGGCGGGCCCACCTTGAAGCGGGCGCCAGGCACGTTGTTCAACTGCTCGCGGATATGCGACTCCAGGTCGGCCATCGATTCCTTGCGGTCGGTGCGGTGCACGGTGGTGAGGGTGAGTACCGCGCTACGCGCCTCGGCCGCCGCGCCGGGAGCAAAGGCGTCGCCGCTGGAGCCCCCGCCGATCGAGCTGAATACTGCCTTGATGCCGGGGACCTTCATTGCCGCGACGCGTGCGCGCTCGGCCACCACGCGCGTCTCCGCCAGCGTGGAGCCGGGCGGCAGTTCCAGGTTGATCTGGGTTTGCGAGCGGTCGGCCGCCGGCACGAAGCCGGTCGGCAGCAGCCCCACCAGCGCGATGGAACCGGCAAAGAACACCAGCGAGGCAATCGCCGTAATGCCGCGATTGGTGAGACACCAGCGCATGGTGTTCATGTACCGCGTCATGAGCCAGCCGTCCTGTTCTTCCTTGTGGACTGCGGGTTTCAACAGGTATGCCGCCATCATCGGCGTCAACAACCGCGCCACCACCAGCGAGGCCAGCACCGCGATCACGGCGGTCCAGCCGAACTGCTTGAAGAACAGGCCCGGCACGCCGCTCATGAACGCGGTGGGCAGGAATACCGCCACCAGCGCGAACGTGGTGGCGATCACCGCCATGCCGATTTCGTCGGCCGCTTCCAGCGCCGCTTCCATCGGCGTTTTACCCATGCGCAGGTGGCGCTCGATGTTTTCGATTTCGACGATGGCGTCATCGACCAGCACGCCGACGACCAGCGCCAGCGAGAGCAGGGTGACGATGTTGAGCGTGTAGCCGAACAGCCAGATGCCGAGGAACGCCGGCATCACCGACAGCGGCAGCGCGGCGGCGGCCACCAGCGTGGCGCGCCAGTCGCGCAGGAACCACCACACCACCAGTACCGCCAGCAGCGCGCCTTCGTACAGCAGGTGCATCGAGCCGTCGAAGTCATCTTCGACGGGAATGGCGTTATCGATCACCTGTTGCAGCACCACCTTCGGGTTGTCGAGGTTGAGCTGTTTGATCGCCTCGCGCGCGCCGCGCGCCACGGCCACTTCGCTGGCGCCCTTGGTGCGGAAGATTTCAAAACCCACCACCTCGCGCCCGTCCTGCATGGCGATCGCGCGCGGTTCGGCGACGGTGTCGGTAATTGTGGCCACCTGGTCGAGGCGCACGCGGCGCCCGTCGGTCAGCGGCAGTTCGATGGCGGCCAGTTCGGCCGCGCTCTTGACGGTGGCAATGGTGCGTACCGACTGCTCGGCGCCACTGACATCGCCGCGCCCGCCCGGCGCCTCGCGCTGCACCAGCCGCAGCTGGCGC
>NZ_LROM01000037.1 GCF_001758785.1 Duganella phyllosphaerae | reverse complement strand
GGCCCGCCTGCACCTGATCGATATCGCCGACCGCGACATGGACGTGCCGCTGTCCGAATTGGGCGAACGCCAGGCGCAGGCCCTGGCCAACTGGTTCGAGGCGCTCGAGCCAGACCAGCGGCCCACCGTGGTGCTGTATTCGCCGTATGTGCGCGCGCGCGAAACCGCCAACGCCGTGATCGGCCGTATCGGCCGCGACGACCTGCTGACCACCGTGATGGACGAGCGCCTGCGCGAAAAGGAGTTCGGCATCCTCGACCGCCTGACGCCGCTGGGCATCCACGACAAGTACCCGGAACTGGCCGAGCAGCGCCAGCACGTCGGCAAATTCTATTTCCGTCCGCCCGGCGGCGAAAGCTGGTGCGACGTGATCCTGCGCCTGCGCAGCGCGCTCGATACCATCGTCCGCGAATATCGTGGCGAACGGGTGCTGATCGTGGGCCACCAGGTGATCGTCAACTGCCTGCGCTACCTGCTCGAGCGCATGGACGAACAGACCATCCTGGCGATCGACCGCGAGGCCGACGTGCCCAATTGCGGCATCACCGAGTACCGCTTCGACCCCACGCTGGGCAAGCGCGGCAAGCTGGCGCTGGTACAGGCCAATTTCGTCGCGCCACTGGAGGATACCGGCACGCCCGTCACCGACCAGCCGGACATGCCGGCTGCACCCAAGTCATGAACGCCGCAGCCGCACACTCGGGCGCCGACAGCAGCGCCAGCGCGGCCACCGTGCGCGAGATCACGGCCGGCATGCTGCGCGACTGGCCGTTGCCCATGCCGGGCGCCCACGCCGACAAGGAAGCGCGCGGCCACGTGCTGATCGTGGCCGGCTCGCGCGAGATGCCGGGCGCGCTGCTGCTGGCCGCTACCGCCGCCCTGCGCGCGGGCGCCGGCAAGCTGACCATCGCCACCGCAGCCAGCGTGACGGCGGCGCTGGGCGTGGCGCTGCCGGAGGCGCGGGTGATCGGGCTGGATGAAACGCCGGAGGGCGGACTGGTGGCGCGAGCGTCAAGCCAGGCAGCGCGTGAACTGCTGGCCGGCTCAGCTGGTGAATTGGCTGAAGGCGCGCCGTTAGCAGCATCGGCAAGCGAGAAGCAAGACCCCGGCTTGGCACCACCGCTGCGGCAAGCCTGCGAACGCGCCAGCGCAGTGCTGATCGGCCCCGGCATGCAGGACAAGGACGCATGCGCTGCGCTGGTGACGGCACTGCTGCCCTGCTGCGGCAATGCGCCGGTGATACTCGATGCCGGCGCCATGTGCGTGGCCGGTGGTGATGACTGCATGCGTTTTGCAACGCCGGTGCTGCTCACGCCGCACGCGGGCGAACTGGCAGGCCTCACCGGCGCCGACAAGGAAGCCATCGCGGCCGACCCGCAGCCGGCATCGCGCAGCGCGGCGCAGCGCCTGAACGCCGTGGTGGCGCTCAAGGGCGCCACCACGATCATCACCGCGCCGGACGGCGATATGTGGTCGCACACGGGGGGCAACACCGGCTTGGCGATATCGGGATCGGGCGACGTGCTGGCCGGCCTGATCGCCGGCCTGGCCGCACGCGGCGCTTCGCTGGAACAGGCCGCAGCGTGGGGCGTGGCATTGCACGCAATGGCCGGCGAACAGCTGTCGCTGCGCCACGGCCCGCTGGGCTACCTGGCGCGCGAGATCAGCGCGGAGGTGCCGGCGCTGCTGCGGGCGCTCTCGGCGCACTAGCTGAAGTTAGTTGCGACGCGCCCATCCCAAAAGCAAATTTGCAGCAAGTGTTCTACAGGCCTAAGATACGGCTATATTTGCCGAAGGAATTGAGCAATGACCATTCATATCGCCATCGATGAAGATTTGATCACGGCAGCACTGCGCGCGACGGGATTAAAGACCAAGCGCGAGGCAATCGAGCTCGGCTTGAAAACCCTGGTGCGATTGCATCAACAGGCAGAGATTCGTCAACTGCGTGGCAAACTCATTTGGGAAGGCGACCTTGACGACATGGGGACCGACAGATGATCCTCGTCGATTCCAGTGTATGGATCGATTACTTCCGCGGAATTTCCAGCAGGCAAGCCGATACGCTGGATGAGCTGCTTGCAAGCGAAATCGTCGCGACTGGCGACCTGATTCTTACCGAAGTATTGCAAGGATTTCGTCATGCGCGTGATTTCAAGCGCGCCAAAAGCCTGATGACATCTTTATTGATTGTCGACGTCGCGGGTTCGGACGTGGCTGTCAAGGCAGCGGAAAATTTCCGTACGCTGCGTGCCATCGGCATCGCGGTTCGTAAAACCATCGACACGATCATCGCGACCCGCTGCATCGAGAGTGGCTACTCCCTGCTATACAGCGACAGAGATTTCAATCCTTTTGTGACGCACCTCGGACTACGTGCTGCCTGAAGCAGGCAGCACGTCTACCTCATTACACCAGCTTCGCCGAATGCTCACGCGTAGCGTGGAACTGCAGCTTCGGCCAGCGTTCCTGCGTCAGGCGCAGGTTGACGCCCGACGTGGCCAGGTAGGCCAGGTTGCCGGCGGCGTCGTAGGCGACGTTGTGGCCCAGTGCATCTTCGAAGTCGGCCAGCGCCTTCCTGTCGTCGCTCGATACCCACCGCGCGCTGCTGATGCTCGTGCCTTCGAACACGGCATCGACGCCGTACTCGTTGAGCAGGCGGCTGGCCACCACCTCGAACTGCAGCACACCGACCGCGCCCAGTACCAGCTCGCCGCCCTGCACCGGCTTGAAGACCTGTACTGCGCCCTCTTCGCCCAGCTGCTGCAAGCCCTTGTGCAGCTGCTTGATTTTCAACGGGTTGCGGATGCGCACCGAGCGGAAGAAGTCCGGCGCAAAGTACGGGATGCCAGTGAAGGTCAGCATCTCGCCTTCGGAAAAACTGTCGCCGATCTGCATATTGCCGTGGTTGGGCAGGCCGATGATGTCGCCGGCGTACGCCTCTTCCACCTGCTCGCGCGACGATGCCATGAAGGTCACCACCGACGACACCTTGATCTCGCGCCCCAAACGCAGGTGCTTGACCTTCATGCCGCGCTCGAAACGTCCCGAGCACACGCGCAAAAAGGCGATGCGGTCGCGGTGGGCCGGGTCCATATTGGCCTGGATCTTGAACACGAAACCGGTGAACGGCTGCTCTTTCGGATCGACTTCACGCACGGTGGCGTTGCGCTCGCGCGGGGCCGGGGCCCAGTCCACCAGCGCCGACAGGATTTCGCGCACGCCGAAGTTGTTGATCGCAGAACCGAAGAACACCGGCGTTTGCACGCCGGCGAGGAATTCTTCCAGGTCGAACGGGTGCGAGGCGCCCTTGACCAGTTCCACTTCCATGCGCAGCTGATCCATCTCGAGCGGGAACATCTCGGTCAGGCGCGGATTATCGATACCTTCCAGCACTTCGAAGGCGCCGTCGGCCTTCTCTTCACCGGCCTTGAACAGCATGATGGTGTCGTTGAGCAGGTGGTACACGCCGCGGAAGTTCTTGCCCATGCCGATCGGCCAGGTCACCGGCGCGCACTGGATTTTCAGGACCGATTCGAGCTCGTCGAGCAGTTCCAGCGGATCGCGGGTTTCGCGGTCCATCTTGTTCATGAACGTGACGATCGGCGTATTGCGCATGCGGCAGACGTCGAGCAGCTTGATGGTCTGCGCTTCCACGCCCTTGGCGGCATCGATCACCATCAGCGCCGAGTCCACTGCGGTGAGCACGCGATAGGTGTCTTCCGAGAAGTCCTGGTGGCCGGGGGTGTCGAGCAGGTTGACCACGTGATCGCGGAATTCGAACTGCATCACCGACGAGGCGACCGAAATGCCGCGCTGCTTCTCGATTTCCATCCAGTCGGACGTGGCGTGGCGGCCCGATTTGCGGGCCTTGACGGTACCGGCCATCTGGATCGCGCCCGAGAACAGCAGCAGCTTTTCGGTCAGGGTGGTCTTGCCCGCATCCGGGTGGGAAATGATGCCGAAGGTGCGGCGGCGCTGCACTTCGCGCGCGATCAGCGCCGGCGTCTTGGCGCTGGCGGCGCTGGAGGACGGGGCACCGTCGTCGTTAATTTCGCCGCTATTCTCGGGTATTACGTTTTCGATATCGTTGGACATTTATTCGCGATCTGAAGCTAATGCTTGATTTAAGTGTTCGCCAGCCCTGGACGGAACCGCCGTCATTCCCGCGAAGGCGGGAATGACGGTTTCGTGGTCGATATGCCGGGATATACGGCGCGGGCCCGCAAAACCCTCGATTTTACCGGCAGATGCCACTCTCGTGTGAAATTTCCAGCCCCGTCACTCGCCCCTGACCCGGCGCCACCCTACCCTGTGCGCCTCGGCCGACACCTCCTCCACCCCGCGATCTGTCTTTTTGGTGCCATCGGCCAGCGTGGTGATGATTTTTTGCTGGCCATCGGGCAGGCGCACCACCACGTACCCCACCGCCGCCGAAGCGCTCGACAGCGTGATCCCGGCCGGATAGTTGCGCACCGAGTGGCCATTGCACACGTTGAGCTGGTACAAGTTGCTCGAGCCCCCCACCGAGCACGACGACGAGGAGGTCGGCATATTCGTAACCAGGTTGGCCACGCCGCTGATGATCTGCGGATCGAGGTTCATCCGCTCGCCCGCATTGAGCGAAAAGTCCAGGTACCAGCCGTCGCGCTGGGCCAGGTCCACCGCGTTGTCGGTGATCGCATAGACAGGCGAATTGGTGTCGTCGCTCGGCAGGCTCAGTAGCTGCCGCACCATCGTCGGTCCGCGCACATTGACGGTGGCGCCGCTGTCCTTGACCACGTACAGGCTTTGCTGGTCGGTATTGGACGTATCGGGAATATCGAGCAGCCGTCCGGTACCCCACAGGACCATGCGCTGGCCCTGCAGCACGGTGCTGGTCACACCGTTGCTGGTGCTGGTGGCGGGAACGCCGCACAGCGTGACGTCGGGCCGGGTGGTGATCGGTTTCAGGGCGCCGGCATCGCCCATCTTCAGCACCGCCACCGCGCCATTGGTGGCGGTAAAGTCGAAGCGCCACATCTGGCCCAGCAGGTCGCCGCCGTACACGTAGGTCGCGCGTGGGTCGGTGGCCGGATCGTTCGAGATGGCCGTGATGCGGGCCAGGCCCGAGGGCGTGGTGGTGTCGCCGGAACCGGTGGGCACTTTTTTCAGCAGCTCGCCCGTGTAGGCGTCGAGTACATACAGGTAGCCCTTGCCATCACCGCCGGCCACGCCGTCAATGCCGGGCACGTTGTTGTAGCCGGATGTCAGGAATACCACCCAGCGGCCGTCGGCCAGCGTGCCGAACTGCGGGTTGCCGAAGGTCAGACCGATATCGGCGTCGCTGCGCGCACACACGCTGGCGTCGGCGCAGAACTCCCATAGCTGCCTGGGCGCGGCGTGGGTGTCGGTGATGTCGAGCGCGTAGTAACCGCGCCCGCCGGCGTTCAGGCCCGCCACCATGATCGTGCGCCACTGCTGGGTGGCGCCGATGGTTACCTTGACGTCCGCCACCTCGGGCGAGCCGTCGGTCGTGTACTGGTGGTTGGTGCCGTAGGTGCTGCTGGCCAGCCCGGGCAGCTTTTTCATGGTGATGCGCGGCACGTAGGCCCACAGCTCGTTGCCGGTCGTGCCATCGAACGCGTGCAGCATGCCGTCGTTGGCGGCGACGAACACGGCGCCGCGCCGGAACAAAGGGTTGGCAGGATCGATACGGGCATCCTTGAAGGCGAGGTAGGTGGTATCGGGGTAATCGGCCAGCGGCGCCCGCACGTAGGCTGGTTTCGACGAGGCGATATCGCCCAGCACGATCGGCAGCGGCCCGGTGGCGCCGGCCGGCGTGGCGGGCGTGATGGCGTAGCGGCGGAAGCGCACGTCGTCGGCGTGCTGCTGCTGGCCGCGCAGCCAGTTGACCATGTTGGCGCCGTCGTTGACGATGGCCTTGTCGGCGGTGGACAGCTGGGTGCATTGCGCCAGCACGCCGCACTTGTTGCTGAACCAGCCGGCCATGGCGCCGCTCATGTTGGCAAAGGTGAACGGCAGCGCATCGCTGCCGACCGTGCCGGCCGGGTTCATCATGACGATGGTGCGGGTGTCGGTGGCAGCGGCCACCTGCCGGCCCAGCGTGGCATGGCTGCTCCACACCGGCGCCGTGTTGGCGGTGCCGGTGGTGATGTTGATCTTCTGGTCCAGCAGTTCGCCGAACCATTTGACGGTGGTGAAGGTGCTGGAAAAGATATCGTTGTCGGACTGGGTGACGTTGGGCGTGGACGTGGCGGCAGCCGCCGCCGCGCCGCTGCGGATCTGCATGTTCGACAGCGCCTCGCTCAGGCCATTGACCACATCGCGCGGCTCCTGTGCGCTGAAGTATTTGCCGTGGCCGTTGATGGCGGCATGCCACAGGTCGTCCACCCGCTCCTGCACCGTGTTGGCCGAGACCCCGGTCTGCGGATCGGGCCACACGTAGGGGCCGTTGTTGTTCCACGGGCAGCCCGTGGCGGCGGCCGTGACCAGGTTGTAAAAGTCGCCGCCGGTACGCGGCGCCGTGTCGTAATTGGGCTCGTAAGTCATTACGCCGTCCACGCCCAGGCCCAGCGTGTAGGTGTTCATGTGCAGGTGGGTGTTCTCGCCGGCACCGGCTGGCACCGAGCCAGCCTTGGTCATGTCTTCCAGGTCGCGCCGCAGCGACGTGGTGCCGGTGCTCGAACCGCCGTTGTACCAGTGCAGGGCCACGTCCGCGATCGACGGCTGCGCCTGTGCCCGCGCATCGACACAGCCACGCGCCTGGGTGCAGAAGCGCGAGGGATTGGCGACGTTGTCGTTGCTGGTCACGTTGGCCGTGCTGCTGCCGTTCCAGTAGCCGTCGGTGGTGAGTATCAAAAAGTTTTGCTGGCACGGGTACTGCACCACTTCGGCGCCGGCATCGTACGCATATGGCGACAGGTTGGCGAACATGCGGCCGACGTTGTCCATCGCGGTGCGGATCGGCGTGGCGCCGGACGATGTGGTGTTGTACAGCAGCGAGTACCAGCTCTCGCGCGCGCTGCCGGTAAAGTCGGCCGGTTTGAGCTCGACGGCGCCACCCGCACCTGCCGTGGACAATTTGACGTAGCCCACCTTGTAGTTGCTGGTGATCGGCGAGAAGGCAATGCCCAGCGACGTCTTCATCATTTGCAGCCGGCTCTTGTAGTACACATACCAGTTGGCGAAGTTGGTCATTTCCTCGGCGTAGGTGCAGCTGGCGCCCGCGCAGTCGATACGGTCGGCAGCCTTGGGATAGGTGCGGCCACTGACGATGTTCACGCGCACGAAGGGATTGGGCGCGCCCAGGCCGCCCGAGATCGAGGCCGTGGTCGTTGGAACGGCGTCGCTGACGGCCGGCGCATAGCCGCTGGTGGCGCCGCGCACCCAGCTCAGGCCGCCCTGGTTGTCGATGGTGAAGTTGCTGATGGCCGCGTTGTTGGACGTGGCGCCATAGTTGATCAGGCAGACGTTGAGATTGGACAGCCCCGGGCACAGCGCGTTGCCGCCGACGTAGGCGCGGATATTGCCGCTAGTGCCGATCTTGCCGGCGATGGCATTGGCCACGTACGCCGCACTGCGGTTGAGGCCCAGGTCGAGGTAACTGGGGTTGGTGAACACGCCATTGCCGATCAGGGTGGTCGAGCCGAGCGCCAGGTTGCGTACCAGGGCATTGCGGGTATTGGACGTATTGGCGCCGGAAAACGTGATCACCGAGCGCGCCGGCGAGGCGGCGGACACCTGCACCTGCGGCGACGTCACCGTCAAGCCCCAGCCCTGGCGGCTCAGATCGTTGACCACCACGCAGTTGGCCAGGCTCTTGGTATTGCCCACGCAAATCAGGGGCACGACCGCCACCACGTTCTCGGCGCCGATGGTGATGCCGAACAAGCTGCATGCCGGCACGCTCGACTGTCCGGTCGGGGTCTTGACGCACGCATACATCTGCCGCAACGAATTGTTGGGCGTGGCGATGATGGAGGCGGCCAGCGCGCTGGCCATGGTCTGCTGCTTGAAGGCGGTGTTGGTGCCGGTGGGCGCGGTGACGGTGTTGGCGATCAGCTCGCTCGTGTTGCCCTGGGCATCGGTCAGGGTGACATCGCTGATGCCCAGCGACGTGGCCGTGGCCGAGGCGCCAATGGCAATGGTGCCGTACGCGGCCAGCGCGCCGGTCGGTTGCGAATACGCCGGGTAAATGAAATTGCCCACGCGCTTGCCCTGGCACTGGGTCAGTTGGCGGTCGCTGCACCAGCGCACCTTGACCGGCACCGGGTAGCCGGGCGGCGCGTTGGCGCCGATGGCGGTGGACACGCAACTGCGCAAGGTGTCGTCGGCGCAGTATTGCCCTACGCCGATGGTGTAGTAGTACGGGGCGCCGGTGGCGGCGTACGGGGTCTGGTACAGCAGGTCCGGGTAGGTGTAGCTGGACGTATTGCTCTGGCAGGTCAGGTTGTTATTGATGATCACGCACCAGCGCAGGTCCGGGAAATCCGTCACCAGGTTGATGTTGCCGTTGACGCTGTTGCCGGCCAGGTCGGCGCGGCTGACGCCATAGCCGTCGCTACTGACCGACGTCCAGTTGCTGGTCGTGGCGGCATTTTGGACCGGGTAGGCGCTGCCGTCGGCGCGCAGCGGCACCGCGTAGCGGATCTGCGGGTTGTAGTACTGCTTGTTGAAGTCCGGGCTCATGAACGGCGGATGGCCGACCGTGCAGGCCCTGGTGCCGAACGCCAGGCTGATGCTGCTGCGGCACAGGTTATCGTTGACATAGTCGGGCGTGTAGGTCTGGTCCATCGAGCCGGAGTTATCGAACAACAGCATCAGGTTGGGCTTGACCGTGCCGGTGCCGGTGATATTGAGCAGCGGCACCTGGGCGATCTGGGTTTGCGCGGCCATGGCCGTCCCCGGCAGCAGCGCAAGGAAAAATAAGATCTGTAGCAGTTTTTTCATGGTCATGGTCCTTTCAGCACCACCGCCTGGGTTACCACGTTGCCGCCACGGGGACCGTTGATACGCGCTGTCACCACGTAGTGCAGCTGTGGCTGGGTGGTATAGCGGGCGCTGCCCAGCCCCAGCGAACTGCCGAATGCCACCGGGGTGGGCGCGTTGGGCCGGGCCGAGGTCTTGATGCAGGTGTTGCCGTTGTACGGTCCGGTAAAGTCGCACTGGCGATGGATCACGTATTCCACCCGGTCGCCAGCCGCGTTGGGATCCATGATGACGGAACCGGTCCAGAACGCTGGCGTGCTCACGGTCCAGGTGGAATTCAAGGTGGCCACGTAGCCTTGCGCGGCCTGGTTGTTTTCGAGGTCGGCCTTGTTGACCACCGTGCGCAAATAGGCAAAGCCGGCGTGCAGGCCGGCGTCGGCAGCCTTGGCCAGCGCCGAATCGTAGGCCAGGTTTGCCGTGGTGAGCGCGCTCGACGTGCTGGACTTGATCAGGTAGATGCCGCTGACCATCATCACGGTCAGCATGATCAGCATGATGGGCAAAGCAATGCCCTGTTGATGGCGCTGCATCATGGCCGCCACTGGGCGTTGCGGATCGGCACGATGGTCTCGAACACGCGGTAGCGGTAGCACTTCCAGTCCACCGGGTCGCCGGCCACCGCCACGTTCACCTGCATCGGCACGGCCGCCACGCTGGCCGGCGCCGCTTGCGCGAACACCGTGGGCAACACCGTGGTGGCGGTGCACGCGCCGTTGGCGCCCGGACGCTCGGTGCTCTTGCTGCGCGCCACCACGGCCAGCCGTACCGCCCCCACCCGCTGGTAGTCGCCGGCGCCGCCCACCAGGCCGTCGCCGTCGGCATCGATCATGGTGGCGCTCCAGGCGCCGATGCGCATGCCGCTGGCGGTGGTCTCGCCCCAGCTGCTGTTGCCGGGCGTATTCGGGTTGTAATTCGGCACGGTACGGTTGTCGAAGCCATACTGCGCCTTGAGCGAGACAATGTTGTCGCTCACCGAGGCGCCATTCGCCTCCGAGCCGGGCATGTCGGTGGCGCGCAGCAGCAGTACGCCCGCGCTGACCGACCAGGTGTGGAAATGCAGACGGTCGGCGCTGCCGAGGTTGTACAGGTAAGCCATGTTGAGCTCGTAGGGCACGCCAAGGCCCGCCTGGGGATTGAAGCGGAACTGGTCGCCGGTGGCGATCGTCAAGCGGTTGGCGGAGGACTGGCCGCTGCCGGTGCCCGACATCTGCATCACGGTGCAGCGCGCGCCGGCGGCCGCGAGCGGGGCCACCACCAGCACGTCGCCCACATTGAAATCGTAGGGGCTGTTGCTGTCCACCGCGATCGAGCTTTCGCCGGGCGTGTAGTTGGCCGCGAGCTTGACCGAGCCGATGCCGGTTTGCGACGTGCCGCTGTAAAACGTCACCAGGTCGGGCGCCGCGCCGCGCGACTCGATCACCACGGGCGCCAGCGGCGTGATGTCGAGGCCGGCCCGCTGGGCCACGGCCATGCGGAAACCACGGCTGTCCGAAAACTCGGTATTGCAGCCGGCCAGCATCGGATCGTTCAGGCCCCAGCCGGCGTCACCGGCGTCGTTGCTGAGCGAATACAACGCCAGCATGCCGTTCTGCATCGCGTCGGAACCGCCCACCGCCGCATCCTTGGCCTTTTCGCCGCCGATCACCAGGCGCGTGGCAAAGGTGATCGCCAGCAGGCCGATCACGATGCTGACCATCAGTTCGACGATGGAGAATCCGTGGCGGCGCATGGGGTCAGTTGGCAATGTAGGCGGTGACGACATGGCGGTTCTGCGCACCGGCAGCCTTGCGCTGCCAGGTAATGCCGATATCGACTTGCGACTGCCGGGTTTGATCCTGCACCCGCACCGTCAGTTTGGCGCCTGGAATCGCACGCTGCGTTTCCAGCACCCATGGCGCCAGAAAGCTGTTGGGCGTGGCACCGGCGGCCAGGTTGTAGCTGGCCAGGTTGGGGATGTCGGTATTCATTACCCCCAGCAGTTTCTCGGCCGCCATGGTGGCCTCGGCGCGCATGCTGGCATCGGACAGCGCCGCGTACGCGCGCGCTTGCAGGCCGATCATGCCCAGCAGGCCAATGCCGAGGATGACGACGGCGATCAACGCTTCGAGTAGCGCAATGCCGGCCTGGCGCCTGGCGTGCCGGCCTGGCGCCGGCGGCGCGCTGGCAGCTGGCCCGGGCGGCATGGTGGCGCAGCGGCTGGTGTGGCGGCTTGGAATCGTCATGGCGGGCACCCACGACTGTCGCTGCGGGCCACGGCCGGATTGCACTTGACGGGCATGCCGGCCAGGGTCACCACCAGCGCCACCGGCGGCACGTCGGCGGCGTAGGCGCTGGCCGGGATCAGGCGCAGGCTGGAAAGCCGGTTGCCGACCACCGGATCGACCCAGCCAAGCGCCGTGTAGTAGACCTGGGTGGCGCCATCGGGCACGATGGCGGGCACCAGCACCTCGCTCGGCGGCAAGGAGGTCGCCGCGCGGAACACCGACTTCCAGCCGCCCGCCCCTTGCGGATCGGCAGCC
>NZ_LROM01000036.1 GCF_001758785.1 Duganella phyllosphaerae | reverse complement strand
ACGACTGCCGTACCGCGTGCGGCACCCGCGCCAACTGGCCGGCGCCGATCCCAACGACTTTTTTTCCGACCTGTTCGCCAATTTCGGCAACGGCGGTGGTCGCCGGCGCCAGGCCTACCAGCCGCAAAAGGGCGACGATACCCACGCCAGCATCACCATCGACCTGTCCGACTCGTACACGGGCGCCACCCGCAAGATCAGCCTGATGGTGGCCGAGCGCGACGAGCACGACCGCATTCACACGCGCGAGCGCACGCTCAGCGTCAACATTCCGAAAGGCGTGACGGCCGGCCAGCAGCTGCGCCTGAGCGGCCAGGGCCAGAATGGCGAAGCGGGGCCGGGCGACCTGTACCTGGAAATCCAGTTCAGCGCCAACGCCCGCTACCGCATCGACGGCCGCGACGTCTATCAGACGGTGCCGGTGGCGCCGTGGGAAATGGCGCTGGGCGGCGAAATCGAGGTGACCACGCCGTCGGGCAAGGTCAACGTGACGGTGCCGGCCGGCTCGCAAACCGGCCGCAAGCTGCGCCTGCGCGGACGCGGCATTCCGGGCAAGGAAGCGGGCGACCTGTACCTGCTGCTGGAAGTGGCGCTGCCGCCGGCTGCCACCGATAAAGCCAAAGAACTGTATCAGCAGATGGCGCGCGAGATGGCGTTCAATCCGCGCGCGGGAGGATGAGCATGGCAACGAGCAATGAAACCATCGTCACCGCGGTAGTGATCGACGAAGTGGCCCTGACCCTGGACGAACTGGCGCACGCGTGTGCAGTGGAGCCGGGCTGGGTGGTACAGCGGGTGCGCACCGGCGTGCTGCTGGAAACCGCGCCGGACGATCACTCGGTCTGGCGCTTCACCAGCGCCGACCTGGTGCGCGCGCGCCGCCTGTGGCAGATCGAGCGCGACTTCGAGGCCAACGACGACGTTGCAGCGCTGGTGGTGGACCTGACCGAAGAAATCTCGCGGCTGCGGCAGAAACTCAACGCTGCCGGAGTGCGATAGGCGCTGGCGCCGCCGGAGTTGTCAGCAACTCAGGCGGCGCATCGGCCATCGGCGGCAGCGGGCCGTCCTGCGCCGCATTACCCAGCCGGTAAAAATGCGCCGGCGCTTCCTGCGCATGGTGCGGTTGCGCGTGCGCGGCGGTGTCGGCCTCGTGGCCGGCGTGTTCGAGATCGAGAAACTGCTGCATCAGCCAGCGCGTGGCCGGCCCCGGCTCCTCGTCGCCACGGCGGATCACGTACAGCGGGAAGCTGAACGAGCTGCCTTCGGCGACGTCGAGCTGCACCAGGCGGCCCGCGTCCAGGTCCCACTGCACGAATTCCACCGGCATGTTGCCCCAGCCGATGCCGCTGCGCAGCAGTGCGTGCTTCGAGCTCAAGTCGCCCAGGCGCCAGTCGCGCAGCGCCATCACGCCGAAGTCCTGGCCTTTGGTCAACGTGCTGCGGTCGGTGAGCACCAGTTGCGTGTGCTCGCGCAGTACCGCGCTCGGAATCTTGCCCCGGATCTGCGCCAGCGGATGGTCGGGCGCGGCCACCGGCACCATGGTGACATAGCCGCAGCTCTGGCGCTCGATGGTATCCGGCGTGCCCGGCATCCAGCCGCTCACGCCGATCTTGCACGTTCCCTCCATGACCAGTTGCGTGACCGCGCCCAGCGCCTCGGTGCGCAAGCGCATGGAGACCGTGGGGAACTCCTTCTGGAACGCGTGCAGGATGCGCACCAGCTTGCAAGTGGAAAACATCACATCGACCACCACCGACACTTCCGCCTCCAGGCCCGAAGACATGGCCTTGGCGCGCGCCCGCATGCCATCGACCTTGAGCGAGACGGCGCGGGCGTCGGCCAGCAGCGCCTTGCCCGCCTCGGTCAGCACCGGCTTGCGCTTGCTGCGGTCGAGCAACTCGATATTGAGCTGTTCTTCCAGGTTGGCGATGGTGTAGCTGATCACCGACTGGGTGCGGTGCAGCGCCCGCGCCGCGTGGGCAAAGCCGCCATGGTCGATGACGGCGATAAACACGCGTAGCTGGTCGAGAGAGGGGAGGCCGGGGTCGCGCATGGTGTCAGTCCTTATATCTACAATATCGATAGATATCATTGAAATTTAGTGTATTTCCTCGATACTAAACCCGATCTATGATGGATGCAACTCACCACTTACCAGGAGCCCATCATGGCAACCATTCTTCATATCGATAGCAGCGCACGTCAAACCGGTTCCCTGTCGCGCCAGTTGGGCGCCGAACTCGTGGCCAAACTGCAGGCCGCCAACCCGGCCGCCACCGTGGTCCGCCGCGACGTGGCCCAGAACCCGCTGCCGCACATCACCGAACAGCTGATCGGCGCCTTCTTCACCCCGGCCGAGCAGCGCAACGCCGACCAGGCTTACGCCATCAAGACCTCCGACGCCCTGGTCGATGAACTGTTCGCTGCCGACACGATCGTCATCAGCACGCCGATGTACAACTTCTCCGTCGCGTCGACCCTGAAAGCCTGGATCGACCACATCGCCCGCGTCGGCCGCACCTTCCAGTACGGCGCCAACGGCCCCGAAGGCCTGGTCACCGGTAAAAAAGTCTATGTCGTTGTCGCCAGCGGCGGCGTGTACAGCAGCGGCCCTGCCGCCGGCTACGACCACGTGACCACCTACCTGGCCGCTGCGCTGGGCTTCATCGGCATGACCGACGTAACGTTCATCCGCGCCGAAGGCGTGTCCATGGGCGAAGCGGCCGTGGCCGACGCCATCGCCAACGCGCGCAGCCAGATCGCCGCCATCGCCGGCTAAGTTCCACCAGGCTTGATCGACGCCAGCCCTGCTCGACGGGGCTTCGTTTTCACCGCTCGACGGGGCTTCGTTTTCACCGCTGGACGGAGCTTCGTCGTTGGCGCGCCACAAGTCTGCAAGGCGGGCAGCCGGTCCGGGATATGATGGGGACTACCCGTTACGGAGCCCTGCATGAAACGCCACCTGCACCTGTTGATCATCGACCCGCAAAACGATTTTTGCGACCTGCCGCCAGCCTATTTACCGGTGCATCCGGTCACCGGCGCCGCGCGCGCTCCGGCCTTGCCCGTGCCCGGCGCCCACGCCGACATGCAGCGCCTGGCCAGCCTGATCAATCGCGGCCGCGACGGCATCACCGCCATCAGCGTCACGCTCGACTCGCACCACCGCTTCGACATCGCCCATCCCACTTTCTGGATCGCCGGCGACGGCCAGCCGGTGACGCCCTTCACCGAAATTACCGCCGCCCAGGTGCGCGCCGGCCAGTACCTGCCGCGCGATGCGGCCGGCCTGGGCCGCGCACTGAACTACCTCGACCGCCTGGGAGCCGCCGGGCGCTACAAGCTCATGGTCTGGCCCGTGCACTGCGAAATCGGCAGCTGGGGCAACAACGTCCACGACGACGTGCGCACCGCCTACAACGCCTGGGAGGACAGCCGGCACAAGATGGTGACCAAGCTGGCCAAAGGTTCCAATCCGTGGACCGAACATTACTCGGCCGTGATGGCCGAAGTGCCGTACGACGACGACACCGCCACGCAATTCAACACCGCCTTCGTGGCAGCGCTGGCCGCCGCCGACACCATTTACGTGGCAGGCGAGGCCGGCAGCCACTGCGTAAAAGCCACGGTCGAGCACATCGCCGACCATTTCGGCACCGATGCTGCGAAACTGGTGCTGGTCACCGACTGCATCAGTCCGGTTGCCGGCTTCGACGCCCAGTACCAGGCCTTCCTGCAGGCGATGGCCGCGCGCGGCGTACGGCTGATGCAGTCGGGCGACGTGCTGCCCGAACTGCTGGCCAACGCTAGCTGACGCTGCGATGATCACCCGGCGCCAGCTGCTGGCCGCCTCGGCTGCGCTGCCCATCGCGGGGCACGTGGCCGCTGCTGCGCCGGCGTCGGACGTGCTGCGGTTCGTGTTCTCGCGTCCGCACGACAACCCGCGCACCCAGTGGCTGATCCGCGTGTACACCCAGCTCACCAGCGAGCTGGGGCTGGGCTTCGACTTCGTCGAGGTGCCGCCCAAGCGCGCCACCGCGATGGTGCTTACCGGCGAGGTCGATGGCGAGCTGGGCCGCACCTTCGATTACCAGTTGCTGTACCCGAGCCTGGTACGGGTGCCCGAGCCCAACAACGCCGTGCGCTTTGCCGCCTACGCCACCCGCCCGGGCCTGCGCTTCGATACCTGGCAGGCACTGCGCGCCGGCGGCATCCAGTGCGAATACCGGCTCGGCATCGTCGAACTCGAACACATGCTGCTGCGCGAACTGCCGGCCAGGCAAGTATCGACCATTGCCACCATCGCCCAGGGCGTGAAGAAATTGCAGCTGGGGCGCACCGACCTGTACTTCGACGTCGAGGAAGCGGTGAGCGATTACCTGTATTTTCTCGGCGCCGAGCAGCGCAAGGCCGCCAGTGCCATGCGCCAGGCCGGCGTGCTGCTGGCCACCACCGGCCACGCCTACCTCAATTCGTCGCGGGCGGCGCTGGCGGGGCCCATGGCCGTCGGCCTGGCCCGTCTCAAGCGCCAGGGCGATGTGCAGCGGCATTTGCTGGCCAGCCTGGCTGCCTACAAAGCCAGGCTGTAACAGGTGGACAACGTTCCCGGCCGTGATCGCGTAAGATCATGGACACAAGCAATTTGGAGACCCCCAGACACCATGAAGCAGCCCATCGTCCGCAGCCTGCTGGAGACAGATTTATACAAATTCACCATGTGGCAGGCCCTGCTGCATGGCCATCCGAACGCCCACACCGAGTACGAATTTGTTTGCCGTAACCAGACCGCCTATCCGCTGACGGAATTGATCGAGGAAATCGAGCGCGAGCTCGACCACCTGTGTTCGATGAGCTTCCGCGACGAAGAACTCGATTTCCTGCGCGCGCTGCGCTACATCAAGAGCGATTTCGTCGACTTCTTGACCGTGTTCCGCTTCCAGCGCAAGTTCATCGACGTGCGTGCCGACGCCGCCTCCAATACGCTGGTGATCCACGCGGCCGGTCCTCAGGTGCACGTGATGGGCTTCGAGATTTATGTGCTGTACATCGTCAACGAGCTCTACTTCCGCCGCTTCGACCAGGACGCTGCGCTGGCCGAGGGCCGCCAGCGCCTGGGCGCCAAGATCGCCTTGTTGAAGGAATTCGGCCAGACCGAGCCGCAGCGCCTGAACCCGTTCGAGTTTTCCGACTTCGGCGTGCGGCGCCGCTTTTCCGGCGCCTGGCACGACGAGGTGGTGCAGCGCCTGTCGCGCGAAGTGCCCGAGTATTTCAAGGGCACGTCCAACGTGTACCAGGCGATGAAGTTCGACCTGGTGCCGATCGGCACCATGGCGCACGAATACATGCAATCATTCCAGGCGTTCGGCGTGCGGCTGCGCGATTTTCAGAAGGCGTCGCTCGAAGCGTGGGTGCAGGAATACCGCGGCGACCTGGGCGTTGCGCTGACCGACGTGGTGGGAATGGATGCGTTCCTGGACGACTTCGACCTGTATTTTGCCAAGCTGTTCGACGGCCTGCGCCACGATTCGGGCGACCCGGTGGTGTGGGGCGAAAAGGCGCTGGCCCATTACACCGCACTGCGCATCGACGCCAAGACCAAGCGCCTGGTATTTTCGGACAGCCTGAACCTGGAAAAAGCGATGTCGCTGTACCGCCATTTTGCCGACCGCATCATGACCGGCTTTGGCATCGGCACGCATCTGACCAACGATGTGGGCCTGGCGCCGCTCAATATCGTCATGAAGCTGGTGGCCTGCAACGGCCAGTCGGTGGCCAAGCTGTCCGACTCGCCGGGCAAGACCGTGTGCAAGGACGAGACTTTCCTCGCGTACTTGCGGCAGGTGTTTCACCATCCTGCCGCATAAGAGGAAGACCTGGAGCGCTTAACATAACCTTCAGGGCAAGGCGCAGCGACGAAGACAGTACGCAAGTACGGCGCGGAGCGGCAACGAAGCCATGGAGGTTTTGTTACGCGCTCTACGCCGCGCGGGCGCCGAAAGTGGCGATAATGGCGTCAGCCTGCTCCTGCTGCTCATCTTCGTAGATGTCGATGGTGAGCATGGCGCCGTTGCGCTCGCGCGCGTGCTCGGCAGCGTCCGGGCCGCCCGGGGTCAGGTTGTCGAGCAGGTGGCTGACGGTGCTGGTGGCGCCGTTTTGCGGCAGCGGCTTGTGACGGGTGAGGGTCACGCTGGCCGGTGGAAAACCCTTGGCCAGCAAGGCGGTGCGCGCGCTTTCGGCGTCCGTGACTTCCGTAAAGTTGCGGTGGATGGTGCGTGTCATGAAGCCTCCGTGTAGTGATTGGGTGATGGGGCTTAAAAGCCGTCCACCACGGTTGCGAAATGCTCCACCTTGGGCGGCCGCGCAAAGTGGTCGCCCACCAGAGCGCGCCAGGCATGAAAATCCGTGCTCTCGCGAAAATCGACGGTGTGGTTTTCGAGCGTTTCCCAGCCGATCACCAGGTGATAGGTATCGGGGGTTTCGATATCGCGATCGAGGCGCATCGACAAACAACCCTTGGCGCCCCGGAACAGCGGCACCGCTTCGGCCACACCGGCCTGGAATGCGGTGTGCGACTCGGGCTTGACATAGATTTCGGCGACTTCGTAAATCATGGATTTCCTTGCCTGGTGGAGAGGATCCTATTGTGCCTCAAGTCGCGTATTTACGTCTGTGCGTCCGGCGCCGCTGGTGTGCGCAGGATGAAGCGCAGCGCCTGGCGCGCCAGCTCGGGCACATCGGCGCCCGCGTCGGGCTTGTACCACTGCACCGTCCAATTGAGAGCGCCGAAGATCAGCAGCCGGTCGAACTGCGACGGCGTCATCCATTCGCCCGACTGGTGCAGCGCCACGATGGCGCGATCCCACACCGCTTCGTAGCGGTCCTTGAGCGCCACCACGCGCGAACGCGACGGCTCGTCGAGCGAGCGCCATTCGTACAACAGCACGGCAATATAGTGGTGGTCAGGTGCGAGCAGGGTATGCAGGTGCGCCTCGACCAGCTGCGACAGGATCTGGCAAGGCGGCAGCGGCTGCTGGCCAATGCGTTCGATGTCGGCCAGCGCCTGCTCCATGCCGTGTTCCATGATGGCGGCCAGGATATCCTGCTTGGACTTGAAGTGATAAAACCAGCTGCCCGCCTGCACGCCGGCCGCCGCTGCGATATCGCGCACGGTGGTATTTTCATAACCTTTTGTGCGGAACAGCACGGCAGACTTCTCGATCAGCTCCGCGCGCAACCCCCCGCCTTCTCCCTTGAGTGGCCGGCCCCGTTTTTTCGGTCGGGTTGCGTCGATGACGTCTGGGAGTGGCATATATGGAAAATCGTTCAAGAAAGTCGTGTCACCGTTGATTCTAATGCAGGCAATCACGAACCAATCAACAATCCGCGTGATTTTGACGCTTTTATTCTGGAAGTTGATCAGTTTGTGTTGCGTTGCAACAGCCAACTGCGCAGTCACGCTCGTTACTTAGTATGAGGGGAGGCGGGATCGGGTCATGGACCCGATCCCGCAGGAAGATGGTGCCGGTATATTTCCCGACCGCCGGCGCCGGTAGAAGCGCCCCGTAGAGTGCTAATGAGTCGTTCCATGTGAGAACTGAAGCCATCATAGCGACCGATTGTGACGGGCGTTTGACGCGGTGACGTGTGGTGAGTGCGTTCGTGGTCAAAGTGGGGTAGAATCACAGGTCTGTGGGGACGACCTGGTTTCGACGTGGGTTGCAAAGCAGAGCAGGGCATACCGAGGGCGGGCTACCTCGTAAATACAACCTGAAAAAACTTAACTGCAAACGATAACTCGTACGCACTGGCAGCTTAATTGCTGTTAGCTCCACAACACCTCGTCCCTGGGGTGGGCCGTTAAAAGCTGTGGAGTCATTTACAGGGACTCGCGCTGTGAGGGGTCACTTCAATCAGCGCTAAATCTAAGGTGAATCGCTAGTCCAAAACGTGCACGTCCGTGTTGTACTGGTTAAATTAAATGATAGTGCTAAGTATGTAGAACTGTCTGTGGAGTGCTTGCGGACGCGGGTTCGATTCCCGCCGTCTCCACCAAAAAACACTTTAGAATCAAGTAGTTAGTAAATTGAGGCTGTCATTAGTTGGGGTATTCTGGGGCTGGTTTGGCTTCGGAATGACAACATAATGACAGCCTCTTTTTCGTCCGCTTTTCAAGAGGCCTTCATGCAGAAACGTTATCAAGTATTTGTCAGCTCCACTTATGATGACCTCAGGGAGGAACGGAAGGCAGTTATGCAGGGACTTCTGGAATTGGATTGTTTTCCGGCGGCTATGGAGTTGTTTTCGGCCGCTGACTCCGATCAATGGACCCTGATAAAGAAAGTAATCGATGATAGCGATTACTATGTGGTTGTGGTCGGTGGGCGGTATGGCTCACTAGGCCCGGACGGAATGAGTTATACCGAGATGGAGTATCGCTACGCTCTTGAGCAACGAAAGCCAATAATCGGCTTCGTTCATGCCGACCCAGGCCAGATACCTAGTGCGAAGACGGAACAATCTGCCGAGGGACGCGACAAGCTTCAATTATTCAAGGAACTAGTGTTGAAGAAGCTCTGTCGGCGGTGGAGCAGCCCCGCTGATTTGCAGAGTGGTGTAATCGTGGGTGTTTTACATCTGATGCGGAATAATCCGGCTGTTGGTTGGGTGAAAGCAACTCCAAGTGGGGAGGTTAATGCCGAAGAGTTAATCAAGTATCGTCGTCGGATTGACGAACTTGAGGCACTGCTTCTGGCATCTGCGCCGCCCCCGTTCCCGATCGAGGACCTCTCGCAAGGGGATGAACTGTGTGAATTGCGCTATAACTTTCAATCGGCCAGGGTGGGTCAAGGCGCGAGCAGCCACGACAGCACAGTCATGCTAACTTGGAACACAATATTTGCTGTCGTTGGTCCCGATTTACTGAATGGGACGACCGAGAGCGTTTTGAAGGCGAGTATTGGTTCTCGGATCAAGCAGGAGGTGGAGGCCGACCTAAAGTCCCAAAGAAACTTCCGGGACGTTTCTCTTTTTAATTTTACTGTTCATCAAGAAGATTTTTATACTGTAGTTTATCAATTTCGCAGCTTGGGCCTCATCGTCATCGCAACCGAAGGTGTAATACGGAGATGGAAGCTTACGCCCCAAGGTGATCAACTGCTGGCATACATCAAGGCTGTGCGCCGTAAAGTAAAATGACTACACGGTTGCATTGCTGAGTAGTTCGCTCGGTGACCTCGCAAATACGCCTACGGCTTTGTTACCGGCTGTCGCATCTGCGTCAGGCATCCAGCGCCCATACACGCGAGCAATCATTGTCCAGTCCTTATGCCCCATCTGCTTGGCAACCCACATTGGATGCTCACCAGCTGAGAGCATCATACTGGCGTAGGTGTGGCGCGTCTGGTACGGTTTCCGGTACCGTACCCCGCCGCGCTTTAGAGCCCATGTCCAAAGTGTTTTACGGATCGACTGATCGCCAGTCCAGCGCTGGCCAGTCTGCGGGTTCTGAAACACCTCGGCACCACGAAGCCAGGTGTGCTGCTTCTGTAGCTTCAGTGCGTCGACTGCCGGCTGCAGCAGCTTGATGTCGCGGCGGCCTGCCGCCGTCTTGGTACTCTCCGCTTCCTTGGACTTTTGCGTGAGGGCGCGAGTAACCCTGACCACGCTGCGTACGAAATCAATGTCGCCCCAGTCCAGCGCCACTAGCTCAGACGTACGCATGCCGGTCCAGAACGCGAACTGGATCAGGTTACGGGCCTGGCCGGTTAGCTGCTCGAGTATGATGGCTTGCTCGTCTTTGCTGAATGGGTCGATCTCATCCTCTTCCTTCGGCGGCTCGATCTTGGAGAAGCACCAGTTGGCCAGTGGATTGATATCGATCAGCTCGTCGTTGATGGCGTCGTCCAGGGCCTTCCGCATGACGCTCTGAATGTTGGCGAGGGTCTTGTTGCTGGCGGTGCTCTCCTGTAGCTTTTCCCGCATGTGCTTCTTCTTCAATTCCGACACCTTGAGTTTCCCGAACCAGGGGATCAGCTTGCCGTCCACGATCTTGCGGTAGCCGTCCCATCCGCTGGCCTTGAGGTGGGGCTTCTGGCGCTTCAGCCAAGCTTCTAGGTAGGACTCGATCAGCTCGACGTCACCGCGCTGGTCGGCAAATTTTGCCGCGTTGTTGGAGTTAGGGAAAGTCGCTGTGTAATCGAAGCTATCGGTGGCGATAGCGTGCATGATGGCCGAGCGGTGGTGCTCGGCGCGCTTCAGGTTAGCGGGGGTGGGCTGGAGCGCGATGCGCTCACGGCACCTAGCGCCCTTATAGGTGAATGTGATTTCGATGCTGCTTTGCGATGCAGCTTTAACGCCCCGCCCGTCTCTACCCATTTTTCAAATCCCTGTACATCAATAAGGTTGCGGCCGTCCGGAGCCTTGATCCAGACGTCGCCTTGTGGCCAGATACCATCCCTGATTTTGGTGCGGATAGCGTCCTCGGTGTAGCCCGATTCCACGGCAAATTTAGGGATGGTCATGTAGCGCATTTCGTGCTTCTCGTTTTTAGTTGAACTGACCGGCGGCAGCAACCACCGGACGCGTATCAGCGTTGTGGTTGCGATTTTTCGAGTTTTGCCAACGGTGCGGGATTGGCGGCATCCAGCGCGTCCATTTTTTCGTTGAAGCGCTCCAGCGTCATAGGTGCTGCGCCGGCTTCACTCTTCGGTATTTGCGCGCCGAGGTCGCGCTTCACGTACAGTGTGTACTCGCCTCCGTCCAGTAACCGGCATGGCCAGCGGAGTGAGGGGATTCGCGACCCGTCCTTGGTTATGTACATGGTGCCGACCTCCAGCAGCGCCGCGTCGCTTCCGCTGTCCGGTGGCATGCCGGCGACCACATCGTGTTCCTGCTTGAGGGTATGGTCGAAGAACGCCTGCTTGTGTGTGAGGTCGTTTGACATACGCATCAGGTCAGCGCGCCACACGATGCATGCTTGATCTGGAACGGGCCAAGGCTGCTGCCTGGTATATGCTCGTGTAAGCCTCTCTTTCCCACCGCCGATGTCGTCCTCGCGCTTCATCGCCATAGGGTGGATTCGACCCAGCATATCCAGCAACTCGGCCTCGGCGTCCTGCGATGCGCTGGCATTAGCATCGGCACCTGCAGTGATGAGTTTGAAAAATGCAGTGGCATTCTCGATAGTGCCTTTGACCTGGTGCTGACCGTGCTTGATGTTATGCATATCGAAGCCACATGCGCGGAGCAGCGTGATCATGGTCTCTTGAGTCGTTTGGTCTTGATGCGACATGGATTAGGCTCCGAAAGATTTTGGGTCGGCCGCGCGCGCGACCTGGTCGATCACGCTGCGGGGGAGGGACGAGTCGATGCTGATCGGCGTGCTGCCTGGTGCCACTTCATCAAGCACGGCGCGCAGGGCGGCGCGCATGTCCTGGTTCTGCATAACGATGGTGGTGTAGGCCTCGGGCATCGCGGTACCTATGCCGCGCGTGTGCATCATCATGGCGTAGTTGCCGACGTCAATCGGGTCGCCTTTTGCGACCGCCTCGCGTAGCAGGACGCGCAGGGAGGCGTCGCTGCACAGGGTGGGGTTATCCCATCCAGCATGCCCTTTCATCGCGGCCTGGTGCATTTTGGTGGCCATGGCTGCGGAGAAGTCCATGATGGCGGTCGCATCGGCGTGTGCCGCGAGGGTGATGGCGTCGAGTGGGGCGTTCATGCGGCTTCCTTCATGGTGGATTTTTTGTTGAGCGGTGCGGTGCGGGTGCAGAAGTCGTCAGTGTCCAGCTGCTGCAGGAGGAAGTGGTAGAACGCCTCGATGCCGCCGCTTGCGATCTCCTGCGCCACGCCCGCGTAGACCGCCTGTGGCAGGGCTTTACGCGGCTCGATCACCATGAAGCGGCGGTTGTTCGTATCGTTGATTAATGGATCAGACGCGCCGCTCATGAAGACGAAATTCATGCTATTTCGCTCGACTGTCTCTTGGCGGCCTTTCGAGTTGATGAGGATCGTGGGGTTGGAGATCAATTGCTTTACTCGTGGAGCGATTGATGGTGACAGACGGAACTCATCGACCAGAACAAAAAGCTTACTGTTCATCCAGTCATTGAATGGGCTGTTTAGCGGCTTGCGAGGCGTGATCGCACGGTTGCCATATAGCGGCTTGATGACCTGTTCGAAGAAGAGGGACTTGCCGCTACCTGATACTCCGCTCACCAGCAGCGCTGTGGCCATCTTGGCGCCTTCGTTGCGCAGCGGGTAAGCCAGCCAGCGCAGCACCCAGAGAGCGCGGTCACGATCACCGTCGCAGAGGTTTAGAAGCAGCGCGTTGATGTTCGGAGTCGCGGCTGGGCCGAGGGCAGGCTGGCCGGCGCCGGTCTTGTACGCTGCCACGATCGCGGCAGCGATGCGGGATAAAGCAGATTTGATGTTGGTGATGGTGCTCATGGAGTGTCTCGCTTAATTGGTTTTAGTTGCGGGATTTAGGAAATGGCCAAGCCTCGACCGGGACCTGCTTCGTTGTCTGGGGCGGCGTGATGGTGTCGGTAGCGGTGGTTGGCTCCAGCGCCGGCGCAGCAGGCTTGGCCTTCTGCGTCTTCGCTTTGCTGGCGCGCCTTGCGGTCTCGGGTGCCGGCTGCTCGAAGTCGCCGGCATCCACATAGTCGCCGTCCTCGATCGTCACAACAGACGCTGCCTGGTCGGCTGACGCGGCAGGTTGCACGGTAATTTCTTCCGTGAGCAGCACAATGCTCCCGTCGCCTTTTGTCCACGCGCTCCCAGGGGATGGCGTCTGCCATTGGGTCCAGGTGTAACCGTTGGCGTTCGCGGCGCGCTGCAGCGCCGAAACGTTGTGCGGCTGGTCAGCCATCACCAAGGCCGTCAAGTCGGCCAGGCGCTCCGGTGACAGGCGTATCAGGTCGGCGAAGTCCTCAGGTGGGAGTTCATCGATTGGAGTATTGCCGAGTTCAAACTTGCGTCGCTCCTGTTCGGTGTCGATACCTTCGTGCCGCGCCATCTCCGTGAGCACTCTCCACGTTGGAGCCTGATCGGCATATTCCAGGTCGTCCATATCCATGGCATCAACGCCCAGGCACTCGCCCATCACCAGGTCAACCAGTACGAGTTGTACCTCGGGAAGCGATGCCTGGTCGATGTATGTGCACACCGCATCGTCAGTGGCATCCGGGAATGGATACACGTCGCCGATAAGGTCATCTGGGATGGCGTAGTCGTTGTTACTGCGCACCATGAGTTTGACGAAGTCGCGCAATGATTCAAGGCTAAATCCGTTGGCGCCGCGCTGGCGGAGTTGTCGGTAGAGCGCAATGCGGAAATCAGTCTCGCGGGTGGCCATTTTTTCGTACTTCTCGCGCATCAATTGTTGCGCTGTGGGTGGTGTTCCACCTTTCGCTTGGTCGGCACGTTCGATCTCAGCCATGCGCGCTGCATGCTCGGCGACCTTTTCGCACGCCCCAACTTTTTCCAAGGCGGCTTGGACTGCAGCGCGGTCGTAGATCGGGGTGACGTTGCCCGAGCTATCCTTGAGATACCTTGCCGGCTTCGGCATGTTCTCCTTGCCGAGGTAGTCGCCGGCTTTACCTGCGTTGCCGGTGGATGGAGCATTGCGCTCAAAGGAGAAAAGCGAAGTGTTTTCGTAAACGAATTCAGTGCCTCGGCCGTGCAGAACAATTTTTCTTGCCTCTTCGCCGTCGATGACGGGGACGCCGGTCTTATTCGCGATGACGATCACCTGGGCGCAATGCGCGGCCCGCTTTTCCGAAAAACAATCCGGGTCTGTGCAGACGTCTGCACTCTTGATGTCCTCATAAATGAGCGGCTGGTTGCCGGAGCGCTTCGGGCACTTAGCGCATGAGCCGGCGGCGGCCAGTAGCTTGGCGTCATCCACGTCGAAATTTGCGTTATTCAGGTCCAGTGTGTACCGCTGCTGGATATGTTTTTGCGCGCTTCGGTAGGACATCGGCTCTGGTTGGTAATGGCTCGTCGCTGTGATCTCGGCCAGTGCGCGCACCTGCAGAGCCGGAACGGGGATACGAGCGACCAGCAGTGCCGTGGACGCCGAGATTTCATCAGTGAGAAATTTTTCGCGAGCTTCGGTGGTGAGCGCACACAGTTTTAAGCGGCCGTAAATGTAGGCGCGACTCTTCTTGATTTTGTCGGCCAGCTGGTCGGCGTTATAGCCGTGATTCATCATCAACTGCTCGTAGCCCTCGGCTTCCTCGAGCGGGTGCGGATCTTCGCGCTGGAGGTTCTCGAGGATCTGGATTTCCGCTGCCTGCTTGTCGCTGAGCGTGCGGCACATCGCCGGGATCGTTGCGACCTCGGCGATGCCTGAGGCGCGCCAGCGGCGTTCACCAGCGACCAGTTCGTACGGCTCGGGCTGCTCGGTGGTTGGCGTGACAGGGCGGATCAGGATGGGCTGCACCACGCCCATTTCCTTGATGTTGGCGGCCAGCTGCTGCAGCGCAACCTCATTGAAGCGTTTGCGATTGGTCGGCGACTTGCGAATGTCGCTTAGGTCGTAGACGCCATACGTACCCTGGTCCAACAGTGCTGCTGCAGGCGGCGGCGGTGCCGCAGCTGCGCGCGCAGGGCTCTTTGCTTTGCTCATGGTGCTCTCCTGGTTAATGCGGGTGGGTTACTTCTTGATGAAATTGAATTGGTGGGCGCTGCCGATGGGCAGCAGCTCGTGGCCGCTGGCCAGCTCCGCGACGAGTGCGATTCGCACCTGGCGCGGCGACAGCGGCCGGCCATCCGGGTCGGTGAATCCGCGCAGTTCGCTGAGCGGCCGCTGCAGGAGCGCACGGACGTCGACGGCGAGGGGATGGGTCGGCGCAGTCATTGCGTCACGCCAGGCGTAAAGAACACCAGCTGCACGCTGACGCCGGCAGGGACGGTGATGTCCACTTTCCAGGCGGTGTGCCCGCGCCGGGTCTGTGCCTGCGGTATGCGTGGTTCGCTGACCTGGTAGCCTCGCGCGCGCATCGCATCTAGGAACTTAAACGTGTCAAGCTGGGTGCCGTCCTGTGTGGTGATCTCGGACCTGTCCATGCCAGTGGCGTCTGCAACGCGGCTCACGGCTGCGGCCAGCTTCGCGGCCTTGAGCGCCGCCTGGAGCTCAGGTGATTTGGTGGCCGTCTTCACTGGACGACCGCATGGTGAGGCGTCACGAAGATGTAGCAGTCAACGCCATGCAAGTCGCGTGCTTCGTCCTGGGCGTCAGCTGCGTGGGCGGCGAGGGCGGTGTAGGTGTTTGTGTAGGTGGCGGTCCGCACCTTGACGATGAAGGCTCTCACGAGGCGCTCTCATCGGCTTGAGTGGAGGGCGCAATGCCGGCGACTTCTTTGAGCAACGCCGCCAGTGCTGTATCTGCAAAATCAATATCGTCGCTGAGGAGTGAGCAAAATGCCCGGGAGCGCAATCCTGCATCGCGGGGGAAAGTGGAGCGTGCAGCTGTGGCTGCGCGCTCGATGCTTGCCTTCAAATCCTTGACTGTCGTGTTTCGCATGATCACCCCACCGGTAGTTGATGGGGCCGATTCTATGCTAGAAAAACTAGTAATACAAGAAAAACTAGCGAAGCGGCAGAGATTTCTTGTGTCGTGAGGAGAAAAAAAAGCCCGTAAATACGGGCTTTTGTTGTTTTAAACTAACTGTTATTTTGTTGATAGGGTAGCTAGCAATTCTCGTAGCAGTGCTCGCAGTTCGGCATTCTCCGCAGAAATGAGCCTAATCTGCTCAATAAGTGGCAAGGCCTGACATCGAGCAATAATCTCGGCGTTTAGTGAGTGACCAGCACGAGCGGCCGCGTCCGCAAGATCTTCTTTAAGCGCAGGAGGGAGGCGAAGTGCCGTTTTGATGTAACTCTGTTGAAGACTTTTTTGGGTGGGTGGGGTTTGCATCGCGCAATTTTCACGCGCCTAGTCCCGAAAGTGTTGTTTTCGCCTCCAAATTGGAGGCATTGAAGTTGCAGGAATATCTCGAGCGCGACCATCGTCAGACTACCAACTGTCATAGAGGAAGTTACTAGAATTGTGAGAATGTGTGATTTTTCAAATCACAATTGGAGGTGTAAAGCTGCTCTTACTGGGCTATACCAGCATTGTCACTACGGGGTATAGTTGGTTCTTTTGAAATAAGATTTACTCTAAGCAATGGAAAACTTGGCAAGAGTTATAGCTGCCTACAAAGCAATGGATCAGCGCCGCAAGGACGAAAACCTCCGGCTTCTGGAGTTGGACGCGAAGAAGCACCTCGAGAAACAACGGGTGTCGCTAAAGTTAGTTGCTAACAACAAAGGGAAGTAAGACCCTGGGCATCGCCTCCGCCGTGTCCCTTATCTTCTCCCGCCCCTCATCGTCGGTTGTGCGGTACAAGCTCAGCAGGTGATACTCCTCGTCACTTACCCACTGCATGCGTGCGGGTGGGATGGCGTTTGTCTTCGGACCATTGCTGTCGGCAGCGGCGGCTTCAGCCGTCCCATGAATGAGCCACTCTGGAGTGGTCTGCAGCGCGCGCGCAACATCGTCTATCCGCTTCCGGTTGGGAGCGGTCCCATCTTCCTTCTCCCATAGCTGCACGGTTTGCCAGGCCACGCCTAGCAGATCTGCCAAGGCCTTATGACTTGTTAAGCCTAAGGCTAGCCGTCGCTCTTTAATTCGTTTGTGAATGCTCATCCCCCGAGTATGAGTACAAGATTTTATTGTGCCAATACAGAATTTTCTTGTATGCACTAGTTTTTCTAGTATGATCTCGCCCATGGATAAATCTCCCGTCAATGAAGCGCTGGTTTCGGCCATCGCCATGTATCCCACCCTTAAGGCTTTCGCTCAGGCAGTCGGCGTTCGTTATCAGGTTGTTCAGCAGTGGCTCGTCAACGGCGTCCCCGCCGAACACTGTCCGACCATCGAGCGTCTCACTAGCGGAAAGGTTCGGTGTGAGCACCTCAACAGCAAGGTGGACTGGGCGTACGTGAGAGCCACGCCGGCCTTGGACAGCTCAACTGCACGACCGGCGACACATTGACGAATGGTATTGAGAAAAAAGTAATTGGCAAACCACCAAGAGAGGCGGAACGTAGTGGAAATCAGGAAATCTTACTTAGCAATAATCAAGGCTTTCCCGGGCGGCTGGGACGCAATGACGGGTGCGGTCGGGATGACTCGCAACGCGCTGGAAAACCGCATCTACGAGCGCAAGGGGCAGGGAGTCGATGTGGAGCTTGCGATGCTCATGCAGACATTCGCAGGCACCACACACTTCGCTGAGGCTGTCGCAATTCAAAGCGGCGGCGTTTTCCTCAAGATGCCGACCGACATCGACCACCGCAACGAAGACCTGGGCAAGAAGTTTCGCGAGTTGAACGTCCGCTTAGGCGCGTTCGCGTCCACTTTCGACAGTGCCATTGACGACGACGAGATCAATGCAAAGGAACGGAACGACTTGGAGCGGCAGGGTGCCGACATGCAGCGGACCATAGCCGAGTTGCTCGCGCTCTCGTTCCGCGTCTACTGCAAGACAGACGAGCGTGCGGAATGAGCGCCGTTGATGAAGTGCCAGACGTTGAATCGCCGGCCGCTGCAGGCCCTCGCACGCACAAGGGCGCTGCAAACCTTTCGCCACGTCACATGATGCGGATGACCACACTGCGCGAAGGCGCGCACGACTACGCGAGTATTCCGTCGCGGGTTGGCGATGTGCGTCGGCCGCACGTGGTCACCAGTTCGTTGGCAGGAGCAAAGCATAGTGAGTGATGTAGTAGGTCAGGTAATCGCACAAATGGTGAGCTGCGGTATGCCGTCGCTCCCGGCTGCGTATTTCGGTGAACGTGCCCACCCATTCCGGTCTATCGTGCCCACTTGCGCA
>NZ_LROM01000035.1 GCF_001758785.1 Duganella phyllosphaerae | reverse complement strand
GCGCTGAAAACCGCCAGCCTGGCCGCGCTGACCACCAACCAGGTGCGTGCGTTGACCACCGACCAGGTGGTGGCGCTCTCCACCACCGCCGCCAACGCGCTGACCACCGCGCAAGTCGCTGCCCTGACCACCGACGCCATCGTCGCGCTGGAAACGGCTGACATGGCTGCGCTGAAAACCGCCGCGTTTGCCGGCCTGACCTCGACGCAAGTGGCAGCAATCACCACCGCCCAGGTGCAGGCGCTGACCACCGCGTCGCTGTCGGCCATCTCGACCGCCAACATCGCCAACGGCCTGACCACCGACCAGATCGTCGCGTTGTCGTCGAACCAGGTCGCCGGCCTGACCACCGCGCAAGTGGCCGCACTGTCGACCAGTGGCCTGGTGGCTATCGAAATAGCCGACCTGGCTGGCCTGTCCACCGGCGACATCGCCGCGCTGCGCACGGTACAGGTTGCCGCGCTGACCACCGAACAGCTGGTCGCGCTGTCGGCCGGCCAGGTGGCTGCCTTGACCACGGCCGGCGCTGCCGCGCTGACCACCGACCAGATCGTGGCGCTGACCACGACCCAGGCCGGCGCGTTGACCAGCCAGCAAGTTGCTGCCTTGTCCACCAACGCCATCGTCGCGCTGGAAACGTCCGACTTCGCTGCGCTGAAAACCGCCAGCCTGGCCGCGCTGACCACCAACCAGGTGCGTGCGCTGACCACCGACCAGATCGTGGCGCTCTCCACCACCGCCGCCAACGCGCTGACCACCCAGCAAGTCGCGGCCCTGACCACCGACGCCATCGTCGCGCTGGAAACGGCTGACATGGCTGCGCTGAAAACCGCCGCGTTCGCCGGTCTGACCTCGTCGCAAGTGGCGGCAATCACCACCGCCCAGGTGCAGGCGCTGACCACCGCGTCGTTGTCGGCCCTGTCCACGGCCAACGTCGCCAACGGCCTGACCTCCGACCAGATCGTCGCGCTGTCGTCGAACCAGATCGCCGGCCTGACCACCGCGCAAGTTGGTGCGCTGTCGACCAGCAACCTGGTGGCGATCGAGCTGGCCGACCTGGCCGGCATCACCACCGCCGGCATCGCCGCCCTGAAATCGAACCAGATCGCCGCACTGACCACCGACCAGATCGCAACGCTCTCCAGCACCCAGCTGGCAGCGTTCACCACGGCCGGCATCCGCGCGCTGACCACCGACCAGGTCGTGGCGCTGACCACGGCCCAGGCCGGTGCACTGGGCACGATGCAAGTGGCTGCGCTGTCCACCGCCTCGGTTGCCGCGCTGGAAACGGCTGACCTGAATGCGCTGAAATCGTCGTCGATCGCCGCGCTGACCACCACCCAGCTGCGTGCACTGACCACCGACCAGATCGGCAGCCTGACGACCACGTCGCTGGGCGCGCTGACCACGGCGCAAATGGCCGGCGGCCTGACGACCGACCAGGTCGTTGCGCTGAGCACCAGCCAGGCCGCTGCGCTGAGCTCGGTCCAGGTATCGTCGCTGAGCACGACCAGTGTCGCTGCACTCGAAACGCAAGACCTGAACGCGCTGAAAACGGAAGCGGTTGCCGCCCTGCGCACCAACCAGCTCGCCGCCATCACCACCGACCAGCTGGCCGCGCTGTCCACGACCCAGATCGCCAGCCTGAGCACCGCCGCCCTGGCTGCCGGCCTGACCACTGCGCAAGCGGTGGCGCTGTCGAGCGACCAGATCAACGCGCTCACCAGCACCCAGCTGCGCGCGCTGTCCACCAGCAGCATCGCTGCCCTGGAGACGGCCGACATCGCTGCGCTGAAAACCGCGTCGCTGGCAGCGCTGACCACGCAGCAGTTCACCAAGCTGACCACCGACCAGTTCGTAACCCTGTCCACCGACCAGATCAAGTCGCTGACCATGGCCCAGGTCGATGCGCTGTACGCCAATACCACGCTGAAAGCGGCGATCACCGCCGACCAGCAAGCGGCAATGCCACTGTCGAGCCCACTGGTGCTCGATTTGAACGGCAACGGCATCAACACCCTGAACCTGTCGGCCGGCGTGCAGTTCGACCTGCTGGCCACCGGCAACAAATCCAACGTCGGTTGGGTGGGTGGCGGCGACGGCCTGCTGGTCCTGGACCGCAATGGCGATGGCGTGATCAACAACGGTAGCGAACTGTTCGGCGAAGGCACCACGCTGGCCAACGGCCAGAAAGCGGCCAACGGCTACCAGGCGCTGGCAGAACTCGACTCCAACGGCGACAGCGTGATCGACGCCAAGGATGCACAGTTCAACAACCTGCGCGTGTGGGTGGACGGCAATGCCGACGGCGTCAGCCAGGGCGAGGAACTGAAGTCGCTGGCCGACCTCAACATCGCCAAGCTGAACCTCGACGTGCAGAAAACCTCGATCGTCGATAACGGCAACCTGATCGGCATGGTCTCGACCTTCGAAACCACCGACGGCGCTGTGCACCAGGCAGCGGACGTCTGGTTCCAGGACAGCAGCAAGTCGGGCAGCAGCCTGACCTCGTCGGTCAGCAGCCTGTCGAACGCGCTGTCGAGCTTTGGCGCGGCAGCCACCAGCACCGCCAACACGGGCAAGCTGGAACTGCCATCGGGCGTGAACGCCTCGGTTGCCGCCATGGCCAGCGCCATCGGCAACTTCGAGAACAAGCTGACCGCTTCGACGCATCAGGCGGGCACCGACGACTCGCTGCGCCTCAAGGCACTGCAAGGCGGCCATACCCAGGGCATCCTGGCTGCCAAGTAAGCGATGACGTAAGCTGAACCGGTAGTACCGTGAAAGCGGCAAGACCTGCGGGTCTTGCCGTTTTTTTTCGGCCCGCGCAGCGCTTTCATCTGCCGAATAGAAATGTAAAACCACCTGTGCTTGCAAACAACAAAATCCCCGAGGCAACACCTTGGCGGGGTAAAATTCCATGATCGGCACCACGCCGGTTTCCTTTCCCACCAGGCCCTATGCAAGATAAATTTCCCCATACCGCGGTACAGTGCCTGACGGCGATCGCGCAGCATCACGGCCTGCAAATCAATCCCGAACGCCTGATCGACGAGTACGCGCTGCGCGCGGAAGAACCGGGCAACGGCGTGCTGTTGCGCATGGCGTCCGAGATCGGCCTGAAAGCCAAGGCCGACAAGCTGACCTGGTCGCGCCTGCTGGCGCAGGGCGGCGTGTTTCCGCTGATGGCGCGCCTGGTCAGCGGCAACATGGTCATCATCGTCGGCGTCAAGCCGGGCGAGGACGGCGCGCCCGACCACGTGGCGGTACTGAACCCGGCGCTGGCCAACGCCACCGTGATCATGGTCGCGCGCGCCGAGTTCGAGCAGCGCTGGCGCGGCGACGTGCTGTTCATCAAGCGCGAACACAAATTTACCGACCCGCACCAGCCATTCGGCCTGCGCTGGTTCATTCCCGAGATCCTGCGCCAGAAGGCGGCGTTCCGCGACATCTTCATCGCTGCCATCGCCATGCAGATCCTGGCGCTCGCCTCGCCCATCTTCTTCCAGCTGGTGATCGACAAGGTGCTCACCCACCAGAGCGTGACCACCCTGCAGGTGCTGGCCGTGGGCATCACCATGGCGCTGGTGTTCGACGCCTTGTTCGGCTTCCTGCGCCAGACCCTCACGCTTGCCGCCAGCAACAAGATCGACATGCGCCTGACGCGCCGCGTGTTCGGCCACCTGCTGTCGCTGCCGATCGACTTTTTCGAGACCACCAGCGCCGGTGTCATCACGCGCCACATGCAGCAGCTGGAAAAGATCCGCAACTTCCTCACCGGCCGCATGTTCTTCACCGCGCTCGACGTGATCTCGCTGCTGGTATTCATTCCGATCCTGTTCAGCTATTCGTTCAAGCTGACCCTGATCGTGCTGCTGTTCGCCGCCATGATCTGCGGCGTGGTGCTGGCCATGGTGCCCACCTTCCAGCGCCGCCTGAACGCGCTGTACACGGCCGAAGGCCAGCGCCAGGGCATGCTGGTGGAAACCATCCACGGCATGCGCACCGTCAAGGCGCTGGCCATCGAGCCGTCGCAGCGCCGCACCTGGGACCAGCGCTCGGCCGAGGCGATCACCATGCACTTCCGCGTCGGGCAGATTTCGATCGCCGGCAATGCGGTGACCGACTTCCTCGGCAAGATGCTGCCGGTGACCCTGATCGTGGTGGGCGCCGGCGACGTGTTCGATAACACGCTCACCGTCGGCGGCCTGATCGCGTTCCAGATGTTGTCGGGCCGCGTCACGCAGCCGCTGATTTCGCTCGTCGGCCTGATCAACGAGTACCAGGAAACCGCGCTGTCGGTGCGCATGCTGGGCGAGGTGATGAACCGCGCACCGGAAGGACGCGCCGGCGCCACCGGCCTGCGCCCGCAACTCGATGGCGAGATCAAGTTCGACAACGTGATCTTCCGCTATCCGGGCGCGCAGAACCTGGCCCTCAACAAGGCCAGCTTCACCATCGAGCAGGGCACGGTGGTCGGCATCGTCGGCCGTTCCGGTTCCGGCAAGACCACCCTGACCAAGTTGATCCAGGGCCTGTATCCGCTGCAGGAAGGCATCGTGCGGTTCGACGGCATCGACGCCCGCGAGATCGAGCTGGCGCACCTGCGGCGCCAGATTGGCGTGGTATTGCAGGAGAACTTCCTGTTCCGTGGCACGGTGCGCGAAAACCTGTCCGTCACCAAGCCCGACGCCGCCTTCGAAGAACTGGTGGCGGCGGCGGTGGCGGCCGGCGCCGACGAGTTCATCGAGCGCCTGCCGCAGGGCTACGACACCGTCCTGGAAGAGAATGCTTCGAACCTGTCGGGCGGCCAGAAGCAGCGGCTGTCGATTGCACGCACCCTGGTGGCGCGGCCGCGCATCCTGATCCTGGACGAAGCGGCATCCGCGCTGGACCCGGAATCGGAAGCGATCTTCATTAAAAACTTGTCGAAGATCGCGGTGGGCCGCACGGTGGTGATGATTTCGCACCGCCTGTCCACGCTGGTCAATGCCGACAAAATCATGGTCATGCAGCAAGGCTCCCTGGTGGACGCCGGCCGGCATGAAGAACTGCTCACCCGTAGCGACACCTACCAGCATTTATGGAACCAGCAAACAAGCCACCTCTAAGCCGGCGCAAGAAGGATCAGACCGAGATCGACTTCCTGCCGGACGCCGACGCCATCGAGCGCGGCCCGCTGCCGCGCTTCGTGCAACTGACCTTGCACTTGCTGGTGCTCACGCTGGTCGGCTTCATCATCTGGGCCAGCGTCTCGCCGATCGACAAGGTCGTGATCGCCCACGGCCGCCTGGTCAACCCGCTGCCCAATATCGTGGTGCAGCCGCTCGACACGTCGATCATCCAGAGCATCGACGTGCGCGTGGGGCAGGTGGTCAAGAAGGGTCAATTGCTGGCCACGCTTGACCCCACCTTCAGCGCGGCCGATGAAACCCAGCTGCGCATCCGCCTCGACAGCCTGAACAACCAGACCGCCGGCCTCAAAGCGGAACTGGGCGGCAAGGCCGGCAGCAGCGAAGCTGGCAGCGACGATGCCCGCCTGCAGCAGCAGCTGTCGGCTGAGCGGCGCGGCAACTACGATGCGCAAAAATCGAAAATGGACCAGAACATCGCGCGCCTGCGGGCCGGCCTGGAAACCAACAAGCACGACCAGGTGGTGCTGGCCCAGCGCGTCAAATCGCTGCGGGAAGTGGAGAGCATGCAGGAGCAGCTGGTGGCCGAAAACTTCGGCGCCAAGATGCAGCTGTTGCAGGCGCGCGACCGCCGGCTGGAAGTGGAGCGCGACATGGACATGCAGCGCAACAAGGCCATCGAGATGGCCAGCGAGCTGGCCTCGGTGCAGGCCGAGCGCGCCGCCTTCGAGCGCAGCTGGCGCCAAAAGGCGATGGAAGACCTGCTGTCGGCGACGCGCGACCGTGACGGCATCAACGAGCAGCTGGCCAAGGCCGACAAGCGCCTGAAAATGGTGCAGATGGTGGCGCCGGCCGACGCCGTGGTGCTGGAAATTGCCAAGTTCTCGGTAGGGTCGGTGGTGCGCGAGGCCGAGCAGATGTTCACCCTGGTGCCCCTGGGCGCCGAGCTGGAGGCGGAAGTGCAGATCGACTCGGTCGATATCGGCTTCATCAAGACCGGCATGCCAGCCCATATCAAGGTCGATGCGTTCACCTTCATGAAGCACGGCATGCTGGAAGGGAAAGTGCGCACGGTCAGCCAGGACTCGTTCAAGCGCGACACCGCCGACAAGAACGGCGGCGGCATGGATACCTATTACCTGAGCCGGATTCCGTACACCGGGGCGCTCAAGAAGGTGGCGCCGGGCACGCAGCTGATGCCCGGCATGACGGTCTCGGCGGAAATCGTGGTGGGCGAGCGCACCGTCATGTCGTACCTGCTGTACCCGCTCACGCGGGCGCTGGACGAGTCGATTCGCGAGCCGTAATCATGGCGCCGCCTTGGGGCGGTTAGAAAGCGACGTCGTATTTTTGCAAGATCTCGCGTGCCTTGGCAACCGAGCTCATGGCCAGGATGTCGTCGGTGTCGAGCATGATGTCGAACACGCTTTCCAGTTCCGCCACCAGCGCCATGTGGGCCACAGAATCCCATTCCGGTTGCTGGTTGTAGGCCATCTCGTCGGTGATCAGGTTGGCGTCGATTTGCAGCGACTGGGCGAAGGCGGCATGGAGTTTTTCTGTATTGTTCATAGGTATCTAGATGAAAGTGGCTGGCCGTGACGGCAGCCATCATCATACGGCAAGTCGGCGGACAGGCTTGCGGTAAAATGTCCACGCGGTTTTTATAGCTTATTTCGAGGTTACAGATGCTTCTGCAACACAAGGTCGCCCTGATCACCGGCGCCGCGCGCGGCATCGGTTTTGCCACCGCCCGGCTGTATGCCCGGCAAGGCGCGCATGTATTCCTGTCCGGCCGCGATCCCGAGGCGCTGGCGCAGGCGCGCCAGGCCATCCTCGACACGCTGCATGCCGAAGGGACCGGGGATGAATCCAGACCTGAGTCCAGACTTGAGCCCCGCATCGACACCGTGCTGCTCGACGTCAGCCGTCCCGACAGCGTGCGCGACGCCTTCCAGCAAGTGTTCAAGCAGGCCCGTCGCCTCGACGTGCTGGTGGCCAACGCCGGCGTCATGCAGGACGCGCTGATCGGGATGGTCACGCCCGACCAAGTCGAGCGCACCTTCCAGACCAATGCCTTCGGCGTGCTGTACTGCGCGCAATACGCCAGCCGCCTGATGGCGCGCAACGGCGGCGGCAGCATCATCAACATCACCTCGATCATGGGCGTGCGCGGCAATGCCGGGCAGTCGGCCTATGCCGGCAGCAAGGCGGCCGTGATCGGCATCACCACCTCGCTGGCCAAGGAGCTGGGGCCGCAGCAAATCCGCGTCAACGCCATCGCGCCGGGCCTGATCGACACCGAACTGACGCAGTCGGTCGGCGCCGACAAGCTGGCCGCCAAACAGGCCGCCATCGTCATGGGCCGCATCGGCAGCGCCGACGACGTGGCGCAGGTGGCGCTGTTCCTGGCGAGCCCGATGGCTGCCTATGTCACCGGCCAGGTCATCGGCGTGGACGGGGGGATGCTGGTTTGAACTTCGCCACCGGTCTGGAACAATACGGCGAGCGCCCGGCGCTGCTGCTGGACGGCGCCGACGCGGTCAGCTACGCCGCACTGGCGCAACGGGCCGACGCCGTCTACGCGCGCGCCGACGCGCCGCCAGCGGTGAACGCTGCGAACGCGGTCGTGGCGATCGAGGCCGACAACGGCGTTGCCGCCGTGGCCGGCTATCTTGGCGCGCTGCGGCGCGGCCAGCCTGCGCTGCTGATCGACAGCGCGCTGGCGCCGGAGCTGCGCGAGCGGCTGTACGCCCACTACGGCATCGGCTGGGTGTGGGGCGCGGACGGCAACTGGCAGGCGCGCAGCGGCAACATCGCCGCCGAAGTCCACCCCGATGTTGCCCTGCTGCTGTCCACCTCGGGCAGCACCGGCGCCCCCAAGCTGGTGCGCCTGAGCTTGGGCAACCTGCAGGCCAACGCCGAGTCGATCGCCACCTATTTGGACATTGACGAGCACGAGCGGCCGATCATGGCGCTGCCTTTCCATTATTCGTACGGCATGTCGGTACTTAACAGCCACCTGGCGCGCGGCGCGGCCGTGCTGCTGACGGCCGAACCGGTGACCGGGCGCGGCTTTTGGGACTTTTTCCGCGCCGCCGGCGCCACCAGCCTGGCTGGCGTGCCCACCACCTACACGCTGCTGCGCCAGTTGCGCTTCGAACGCATGGACCTGCCCACCTTGCGCACCATGACGCAGGCCGGCGGCCGCCTGGCCGAGCAGCACGTCGAATGGTACGCCACGCTGGCGCAGTCGCGCGGCCAGCGCTTCATCGTGATGTACGGACAGACCGAGGCGGCGCCCCGCATCGCCTACGTTCCGCCCGAGCGGCTGCTCGACAAGCCGGGTGCGATCGGCATCGCCATCCCCGGCGGCACGCTGGAACTGGTGGCCGACGACGGCGCCGTGATCGAGGCGGCCGGCGTGGTCGGCGAGCTGCGCTACCGTGGCACCAACGTCATGCTCGGCTATGCCGAATGCGCGGCCGACCTGGCCAGGCCCGATGGCAATGGCGGCGTGCTGCTGACCGGGGACCTGGCCGAGCGCGATGCCGACGGCTATTACTACGTGCGCGGCCGCCGCAGTCGTTTCATCAAGGTGTTCGGCAACCGCATCGGCCTCGACGAAGTGGAAATGCAGTTGCGCGCCAAGGGCTACGAGGTGGCTGTGACCGGCCGCGACGACCTGATGGTGGTGGCGCTGCGCGGCGACGCCGAACAGGCCGGCGCGCTGGCGGCGTTGCTGCCGGGTTGGTACCGTCTGCACCACTCGGCGCTACGGGTGAATGCGGTGGACGCATTCCCGCTGTCGTCGGCTGGCAAGCTGCAATACGCGGCGCTGCTCGAGCAGCTGGCGCCGCCCACCCCGGAGAGATCCCGATGAGCACCGATATCACCAGCAGAGCCGCCGACGGCAACTATTTCGAGATGCCGCCGTATGGCGTGCCGCAGGCCGAGAAGGCGGCCGGCATGGCGGCCGCCTTGAGCGCGCTGACCGAGCACCACCGCCAGCATTGCGCGCCGTACGACCAGCTGCTGACCGCGCGTGGCGAGGTGCTTGGACGCCAGTACACGCTGGAGCAGTTGCCGTTCATCCCAGTGCAGCTGTTCAAGCGCTACGAACTGAGCTCGGTGCCGCCGGAGCAGGTATTCAAGGTGCTGACGTCGTCGGGCACCACTTCGCAGCAGGTGTCGCGCATCGTGCTCGACCGCGATACCGCCCAGGCCCAGACCAGGGCGCTGGTGCGCATCGTCCAGCAGTTCCTCGGCAAGGCGCGCCTGCCGATGCTGGTGATCGACCACCCCGGTGTGATCAAGAACCGGCAGTCGTTCTCGGCGCGCGGCGCCGGCATCCTCGGCCTGTCCAACTTTGGCCGCGACCATACCTACGCGCTGCGCGACGAGGACATGACGCCCGACGTCGAGGCGATCCGCGCCTTCATCGAGCGCCACCGCGGCAAGCAGGTGTTCCTGTTCGGCTTTACCTTCATGGTCTGGAAATACCTGCTGCAGGCGCTGCGCGCGTTGCCCGATCCGCCGCGTTTCGAAAACGCCGTGCTGATCCACAGCGGCGGCTGGAAGAAGCTGCAGGACGAGGCGGTCGGCAACGACGAATTCAAGCAGGCGCTGGGCGAGGTCCTGAATATCGACCGCGTGCACAATTTTTACGGCATGGTCGAGCAGGTCGGCTCGATCTTCATGGAGTGCGAGGCCGGCCGGCTGCACGCGCCGGTATTTGCCGACGTCTTGATCCGCGACGCCCGCACCTGGCAGGTGCTGCCACCGGGCCAGAGTGGCCTGATCCAGGTGCTGTCGGTGCTGCCGCACAGTTACCCGGGCCATAGCCTGCTGACCGAGGACGTGGGCGAGCTGGTCGGCGTCGACGACTGCCCGTGCGGTCGGCTTGGCCACACGCTGCGCGTGCACGGCCGGGTTGCCCGCGCTGAAGTGCGCGGCTGCAGCGACACCCACGAAAGCCCGCGCCCGAGCGCGGCGGAGGCAGCATGAACGTGATTGCAGAACAAGCAGGCTACCGGGCCCTGCTGGCCAACGCGCCGACGCCGGAGCAACTGGCGCAGACCACGCCGCTGGCGCCGTTTTCGCCCGAGGCGGTGGCGCTGGTCGATGGCCTGTCGGCAGTGCTGATGCGCTCGCCGCACATCCGCACCTATCCGGAACTGGTGGCGCTCGGCTACTGGATGCGCAAGGCCAACCTGGAGCGGCTGCGGCAAGACCTCGAGCGCCGCCGCGGCGACGCGCTGCTGGTGCCGCGCGGCGTCGCCTTCCACATCGCGCCCGGCAATGTCGATACCATCTTCGTCTATTCGTGGTTCCTGTCCCTGCTCAGCGGTAACTGCAACATCGTCCGCCTGTCGAGCAAGCCGTCGCCGCAGGCCGAGGTGCTGGTCGAGGCCATCGGCAGCCTGCTGGCCAGGCCCGAGCACGCGGCCATCGCTGCGCGCACGCTGCTGCTGCGCTATGCGCCGGACGACCGCATCACCGCGCGCCTGTCGGCCGTGTGCGACGTGCGCGTGATCTGGGGCGGCGACAGCACGGTCAGACAGATCCGCGCGGTGCCGCTGGCGCCCACCGCCAGCGAGGTTGCCTTCAGCAACAAGTATTCGCTGGCGCTGCTGCATGCGCAGCGCTGGCTGGCCAGCGACGATCAACAGAAAGACGCGCTGGCCACGGCGTTCTACAACGACGCCTACTGGTTCGACCAGATGGCGTGCTCTTCGCCGCGCATGGTGTTGTGGCTCCCCAGCGACGCCGAGGGCCGCGC
>NZ_LROM01000034.1 GCF_001758785.1 Duganella phyllosphaerae | reverse complement strand
GACCGATCGGCCGCCACTTCCGGCGCCGTGCCCGGCACCGCTGCCGGCGCCACCGCCGGTTTCGCGACCGGATGCGGATCGATCAAAGGCATCAAATGCGGCGCCAGCACCACCAGCAACTGCACCGGCAGCGCGCTGGTGAAGTCATAGTTCTTCGACTCCGGCCCGTGCACGTACGCGGTCATGCTGCCGAAGAAACGCTCGCCGATATTGAACACGAACGTGGCCGACCGGTTCACGTAGCGCGACTCGATCAGGCGCCCGCCGCCGCCATACACGTCAAATCGCTGGTCGCCGGTACCGGTCTTGCCGCCCACCGGCAGCAAGGTGCCGTCGGACGTGGTGAACGCCCCGCGCGCGCGCTTGGCGGTGCCGTCCGACACCACGCCCCGGATCGCTTCGGCCACCACCTGCGCCACTTCCGGCGCCAGCACCTGCTCGTTGCTGACGGGCTTGGCGCGGCTGACGGTGGTGTCGTACGGGGTGTTCTTGGCAAAGTGCAAACTGGTGACGCGCTGGCTGGTCTTGCGCACGCCGCCGTTGACGATGATGCCCATCAGCTCGGCCAGCGCGGCCGGCCGGTCGGCCGAAGCGCCCAGCGTGGTCGCGTACGACGGCACCAGCGAATCGAACGGGTAACCCATCTTCTTCCACTGCTTGTGCACTTCCATGAAGCCTTCCACTTCCAACAGGCCGGCAATGCGGCGGTCCTGGGCGTGCTTGCGCTTGGTTTTCAGCAGCCACTCGTACACCTCCTGGCGCTCCTTCTCGCTGGCCGCGTTCATCTGCGTGAGCGTGGCGCCCGGGTTGGCGTGCAGGTAAGCCACCATCCACAATTCCAGCGGGTGCACGCTGGCCAGGTAGCCACGGTCGGCCAGCGACCACTGGTCGATGGCGTACTGGTCGTACAGCTTGGCCACGCGTTCGTCCGACACTTCGTTTTGCGACGACAGGTTGGCGCGCAGGAACGAGGCAAACTCCTGCTGGCTCGCTTTCGGATACACGGTGCGGTGGATCACGGCCAGGCGCACCGGCGTGCGGCGCAGGTTGGCCAGCATGATGTTGTCGAACTCGGAGACCGGCTTGCCCTTGTACTTGGCCCAGAAGCGCGCCAGGAACTCCTTGCCTTCCTTGTCCGCGAAGCGCGCCAGGTACTGGGCGCGGCGCGGATCGTCGGCGTCGGCCAGCAGCGAGGCGGACGAGCCCGGCGTCTGGAACATGTAGAACTTGGCGACGTCGCGCATCAGGCGCACGAACACCAGGTTGGTCGAACGGCGCAGCGCCTCGGTCACGGTCAGGATCTTGCCGTTGTCTTCCTTGGAGAAGTTGCCGAAGTAATGCAGGCCGCCACCGGTGAAGAAGCCTTCGCCTGGGTTGCCCGAATACTTGCGCTCCATGGCCGCGTGCAGCATCGGCGTCAGGGCGCGCGCTTCGCCGCCCACCGGCAAGCCCTTGAAGTAATCGATGGCCCACAGCGACAGCTTGTCCTGCGGATCGACCACCGCCTTGCCCAGCTCGGCGGCACCCATGCCCGCGTACTTCTTGTGCAGCTGGTCCATGATGTCGAGGTAGCTGACCAGGGTGCGCAGCTTGGCCGTCGAGCCCAGGTCGAGCTTGGCGCCTTCGTTGATGTCGAGCGGCTGGTCGTAGTTGTCGGTTTGCAGGCGCAGGAAGTTGGTGTCCTTGCCCTTTTCCAGCAGGGTAAAGCTGTACACCACGTTGGCCGGGTCGCCATTGCCGAGCATGCCCTTGCCGGTCAGGCCGGCAGCCTTGGCGCGCTCGGGGTCGCGCAGGTCGTTCAATACTTGCGTGACCGCTGTTTGCGCCTGCGCGTCCAGCGTGCTGGTCACGTCCAGGTCCAGGCGGTCGAGGTTGTACATCCGGTTGTCGCCCAGCAGGTTGGCCAGGTGGTTGCGGATCGCATTGGTGGCCTTGCGCGAGACAAAGGTCATCGGCGGCGCCGCTTGCAGGCCGTTGCCCTTGGCCGGATGCAGCTTCTGTTTCAGGGCCATGTCGCGCATGGCGGCCGTGATTACGCCGTCCTTGGCCAGGATGCGCAGGTGGGCGTCGGCCAGCTGGTCGAGGTCGTCGGCGCCGTCGCCCAGGTAGTAGCTGGGGCGGCGCTGCGCGATCATCAGGCTCAGCGCTTCCTTGTACACCAGCGCGGTATCGGCGTCCGGCTTTTCCAGGTCGCGCGCCATGATGCGGTTGAAGTCGTCGAAGGCACGGCCGTACCACACCCACATGCCGTCGCCGACGCCATTGACTTCGCCATAGCCGGGCTTGGCCGACAGCGGCACCGTGTTCAGGTATTCGATGACGATGCGGCGGCGGGCCTTGGTGGTATCCGGGCCGTCCTGGTACGAACGCAGGCTGGCCGAGATCATCTGCTGCAGCTTGTCGGTCATGGAACCGGTGCGCCCTTCGGGCGAATGGCGGTATTTCTCGATTTGCGTGGCCAGCGTGCTGCCGCCGGCGGCGCGGTGGCCGGCGCCCAGTGCACTCAAGCTTTTCTCGAGCACGGCCTTGGCCAGGCGGTCCCATTCCACTGCCGGGTTGCGCTTGGGGTAAGTATTGTCGAGCAGTTCGCGGTTTTCGATGTATAGCAGGGAGCTGATCAGCGCCATCGGCGCCTGCTCGAACTTGCCGTAGATACGTTCCGGGTAAGCGGTGGCGTACAACTGCTGGGCGCGGCAATCGTAGATCGTCAGGCCGGTCTTGGTCTTCTCGTGGTACACCGGGAAGATGCCGCGCTCGGCCAGCTCCAGCATCTTGGGCGACATGCGCGACTGCGCGCTGACCTTGTACTCGCGCTCGCTCAAGCGGCCAATGTAGTCGGGCAGGTTGGAATAACCGAGGCGCTCGTCGTACGGGCTGTCGTGCGGGAAGCGGATCGCCTTGCTCAGGCCCGGCTCGACCTTCCAGGTCATCTTGCCGGCCAGGTCGGTAAAGATGCGCGCCTGCATGGCGGAGGTACGGCTTTCCTGGACGCCGAGGTACACGGCAAACGAGGCGCCGACCAGCAGCACGAGGATGAAGGCATTGCGTGTGCGCTTGCTCTTCCGTGGTGGTTCGGACGGTGGCGCGTCAGGCTGCGCCGGCGCGAGAGGCGCTTCGGAATCTTCTATGGACATGGGGGGACAACTCGAAGGTGATGCGTGCGTCGAAAATCAGGGTCAGCTATTCAGTAAAGACTGCTAGTCACCATTGCACCACATGGCGACCTTACAGACCGGAACGTTCGCAGAATAATTGCTTTACGGTGCGCATTTTCGCAAAAAAACAACGGCCAGGCCTACCCCTGACTTCCTTAAGTGATAGGCATGCGCCGCTGCTGGAGAAGCTGCAGGTTTTACGGCGCCGCGAACTCCACGCCCAGGCGCGTGAGCTCGTCGCGCAGTTGCTGGAACGCCTCTAACGTCTGCGCCGGCTCGCCCTTCACGCCCAGTTCGATATGGCGGCGGGTATTGGCGTCGCCCACGCTGGGCAGGCTGAACACTTTGACGCGCGCATACTGTTTTTCCAGCGCCACCATCAGCGGCGTGAGCGACGACTCGGCCGCCTCGTACACCAGCACCGACTGCTCCAGGTGCGGCTCGCGGTTGAACAGGTTGGCGTACTTGTTGTCCAGCACCCATTCGATCATGGGCCAGGCCATGACCGGGAAGCCCGGCACAAAATAGTGCTGGTGCAGCGAGAAGCCGGCGATGTTGTTGTACGGGTTCGGGATCAGGTCCGCGCCTTGGGCAAACTCGGCCATTTTCAGGCGGTGCAGGTTTTCCGGCGAATTCAGATCCGCCGGCTGGCCCGCCTCCTCGCCCATTTGCACGATGCGCTGCTCGATGTTGCGCTTGCCCTGTTCGTGCAGCACCAGCGGCAGGCCCAGCGCGTCGGCCACGGCCTGGCGCGTGTGGTCGTCCGGAGTGGCGCCGATGCCGCCGCAGCAGAACACGATGTCGCCGCTGGCAAAGGTGCGCTTCAAGGTGGCGACGATGCGCGGCGGCTCGTCGCCGAGGATTTCAGCCCAGTCGAGCTTCATGCCGCGCGCGGCCAGCAGTTGCACGACCTTGGAAAAATGCTGGTCGACGCGCCTGCCGGACAGGATTTCGTCGCCGATGATGATAAGTCCGATCGCCATAAGGTCCCGCTTTCTCAGAGTTCAATCGGGGTGGGGTCGGCCACCGCAGGTGCCTGGGCGCGCAGGCGCGCCAGCGCTTCCAGGCAGTAATAGGCAAACCACAACCCGGTAAAGATAAATACCAGCACGTACAGCCAGATCGACGCAGCCGCCAGGAACGGGAAGAATACCACCGCCATTACGCCGCCGAGCCAGATCGCGCCCGGCAAGGCGCCGGCCGCGCCGGACACCATGCCGATCACCAGCAAGCGCCAGCGGTGCTCGGCCAGGATGGTGCGGCGTTCCTCCGCGCTGGCATAGTCGGCCAGCACGTCATAGACCATCACGCGGCACGTCAGCCAGCCCCACAACATGGCTTGCACCAGGACCGCCAGCGGCGGAAACACGTACAGCGGCAAGGTCAGCAGCCACAAGCCGATAAAGATCAGCATGCCGCCGACCGCCGTGCCGACGCTGCCCATCAGGCTGCCGCCCTGGCGCTGCTCGAGCTGCGGATAATGGCGCAGGCCCACGTGGCGGCAGATGACCGGCATGGCCACCACGCCGATGAAAATCAGCGCGGTCATGATCATCAGCGGCAACAGCAGCAACATGGAAATCAGCGGCACCACCACCGTGGTCAAGGTGCCCAGTCCGAGCGAGCGCAGCCAGCTGGTGCTGGTGGAGAACAGGTTATGTTCGGCGAACAGGCCCTGCATGGCGTCGATCAGCGGTTGCAGGCCGAAGTACAGCAGCACGGCCCACACGCCCACGGCCAGCAGGAACGGCGCCAGGCTCATCGCCAGCAGCTTGCCATGCCATTGCGACAGGAAGGCGCGTCCCCAGGCGCGTACGACATTGCTCATCAGACCACATCCTTTCGTGCGTATTCCACCAGGCGTTTGAGCGCCAGCCAGTGCTGCGACCAGAAACCCTTGCCGTATTCGCGCCCCGGCACCACAGTGCCGTCCGCTGCGGTTTTCGGCAGCTGGTCGCGGATGCCGGTGGTGACGAATTCCGGCGTGAAGTTGGCGGTCCTGAAAATGATATCCCACACCGGCAGCAGCACGGCGAAATTACAGCCGCCCAGGGTGCCGGCGCCTTTCGATTCGTGGCCGACGCCAATCGCGTGGTGCATGCGATGGTAGCGCGGCGACACCAGCAGGCGCTCGCCGAGCCAGCCGAAATGGATGCGCACGTTGGCGTGCTGCAGGCTTTGCAGGATGCGCGAGACCGACACCAGCATTACGTACTGCGACGGCTCCACGCCGATGCACAGCGCGATCACGCCCATGTAAATGTCGCGCAGGAAGTCGTCGAGCACGTGGTTGCGGTTGTCGCTCCACAGGTTCATGTTCTGCTGGCTGTGGTGCAGGCCATGCAGCGCCCACCACCAGTTGAACTGGTGCGAGGCGCGGTGGTACCAGTAATCGAAAAAGTCCAGCACCACGAAGTACACCAGGAACGCCCCGAGCGGACTGATGTTGGGTATCAGCGACTCGAGGTTGAACGGCTGGAAGCTCTCGAAGCGCAGCACGCCGGCCAGCGAGTCGAGCAGCGGATCGAGCGTGAAGAAGATCAGCACCGAGAACAGGCCGATGCGGTGCAGCACCGTGTAGATAAAGTCGTTCCAGCGCGCGCGCGGGTCGGTAAACTTGTGCACCGGGATCAAGGCTTCCATCGGCCGCAGCACCAGGAACAGCAGCAACAATTCGAGCACGCCGATCATCAGCCACTCGGTGCCCTCGAACGCTTCCTCGATGTATTCGCCAAAGCCGAGCTGGAATACCAGCGGCTGGATCACCGTTTCGAACAACCACCCCTGGGCGGCGCCGAACCAGTCAGAAATTGTCTGCATCATCGCGATTTGAACAGTGAAGAATAGTCAGGGTGCTCGCGCAGCGTGGCAAAGCAAAAACCTTTTTGCTCCAGGCCGCTAATGAGCGGCTCCAGGTTGGCGGGCGCCCACGCATCCTTGCGCGACCAGATGCCCATGTGGGCCACGAAGATGTCGCCGCTGCGCAGGTCGCGCAAGGACTTTTGCAACAATACCGGATTCGGGTAAGCCGTGCTCGACAGCTCATCGCCGGAGAAGCCTGCCGGCGCCCAGCCCACGTGCGCATAGCCGCACGCCTTGGCGGCCGCCACCGTGCGCGGCGACGTGCGGCCGGCCGGTGCACGCCACAGCGGGTCGAGATGGACGCCCGTCAACTCGACGAAGCGGCGATCGACGCGCTTGATTTCGTCGCAATACTGGTCGGGGGTCAGGCTGCGCAGCTTGCCGGCAGAGGCACCGAAGCCGGGCTTGACGCGGAACTGGCCGTCTTTTTCGCCGGCCAGCACGTCGTGGTCGAACGTGTGCGAGCCGAACGCATGGCCCTCGGCCACGCGCGCCTTCCAGTACGCCGACCAGGCCGGGTCGAGCGAATAGTCGCCGCGCACGGTTTTCTCGTTGGCCAGGAAGAACGTGGCCTTGATGTGGTGGCGCTTCAGAACGTCGGCGATCAGCTCGGCCTGCGACTGGCTGCCGGTGTCGAAGGTGAGATAAATGGTGCCTTTGCAAACACCGGCTGGCGTAGCAGGGGCGGCAGCGAGCGCCGGCAACGCCAGCGCGGTCAGCAGCGCCAGCAGCGGCCTGGCAGTCATGCGGCCCATCAGCGCTGGGCGGCGTTCATGAAGAACACACCGTGCGGCGAGCGGCCCACCGGGATCAGCTTGGTGATCTTGCGGGTCTTGAGGTCGATCACCGCCACTTTTTTAATCCAGCGCAGCGTCACCCACATGGTCTTGCCGTCGTCGGTGATTTCCATGCAGTCGGGGCCGCCGGGCACGTTGATCTGGCCGACGTTTTCCAGGGTCTTCTGGTCGATGATGTTGATCGAGTTCGAGACCCGGTTCGAGACATAGGTGTAACGGCCGTCGCCGGCCGAGCGGAAATTGTGCGCGCCCATGCCGGTCTTGATGCGCTTGACTGTCTTCTGGGTTTTCCAGTCGATCACTTCGACGTAGTCGCTGCCCATGATGCCAACGAGCAGGTACTTGTCGTCGGGCGTCATGGCGATCCCGGCCGGCAGCTTGCCGACCGACATGGTCCATTTGACCACGCCGCTGGCCAGGTCGATGGCGCTGACCTGGTCGCTGCCCTGCTGGGTGATGAAGGCGGTGGTGCTGGCCGTGTCGAATGCCATGTGGCTCGGCAGCTTGGCCAGCGGAATGCGCTTGTTCAGGGTCAGGTTGGTGCCGTTGTAGCGGTAGATATCGACCCGGTCCAGGCGCAGCGAGTTCGAGACGAACCACTTCTGGTCGGGCGAGAAGCCGATCTGGTACGGGTCGAGGATGTCCTTGAGGGTGCGCTGGATCTGGCCCGTCTTCGGATCGAGGAAGATCAGCTCGTTGCCGACCGAGCTGGCGACGATCAGCGACTTGTTGTCGGGCGTGGCCATCAGGTGGTGCGGCTCCTTGCCGACCGGGAAGGTCGACAAGCTCTGGTACGTGGCCTGGTCCAGCAGCTGCACGGTCGCATCACGCGAGTTGAGCACGACCACGACGTTGGCCTGCGCGCTCGGCAGGCAAGCGATGGCGCAAACGCTGGAAAAAACAATACGGCGGAGACTGCTGAACATGAAGAAATCGCTTGTAGGAGCAAAGACTTTATTTTACGTGCAAACCCAACCGTACCGAGGGAGAAAGTCACAATTATTCTGCCGTGAGGGCGCCCACGCGACACGGGCTGCGACTGCACCTTGTCGCTGCTGCTACAATTGATGACTTGTACCCAACAATAGAAGGAATAGCTATGTCCACCATCACTACCGACTCCGGCCTGCAATTCATCGAACTGACGGTTGGCGAAGGCGCCGAAGCCAAAGCTGGTCAAAACGTCACCGTGCATTACACCGGCTGGCTGCGCAACGACGACGGCACCAAGGGCGCCAAGTTCGATTCGAGCAAAGACCGCAACGACCCGTTCGAGTTCGCGCTGGGCGCGGGCATGGTCATCCGCGGCTGGGACGAAGGCGTGCAAGGCATGAAAATCGGCGGCGCCCGCCAGCTGATCATTCCAGCCGAACTGGGCTACGGTGCACGCGGCGCCGGCGGCGTGATCCCGCCCAACGCCACCCTGATCTTCGACGTGGAACTGCTGGGCGTTTAATTAAGTAACGTAACACCGGAACGCCAGATCCGTCATCCCCGCGCAGGCGGGGATCCAATTACCGCCCTTCCCCCTCTACCGCTGCCAGTTCCGCCGCAACGCCTCCTGCTCCGCGCGCGCATCCATCATCCCCCCCACGATTCTCTGGTCGATCGCCTCGAGCACCGCCGTTGGCATCTCCGTGCCCGCCACGCGCTGCGCGCTCATTTGCGGCGCCGGCCGCATGTTTTGCACCAGCACCGGCACCCGCCACTCCGCGCTGGCGCGGCAGGCCACGCCCACCAAATCCTGGCTCAGGCCCACCAGCGTAAAGGTGCGGCAGTAACCGCTCTGGTTGGACAGGAAACTCAAGCCCACCCGCACATCGCCCTCGGACGGCGCGGCGCCGCCCATTTGCTGGCTCAGCGCCAGGTCGAGCTTGCCCTGCGCCACCAGCATGCCGTTGCGGCTGATGATGGTGGTGGGTGCGGCTGGTGATTCGCCCAGCCAGGCCGGCTGCCAGTAAATCAGGGCGAAGCGCCCTGCCAGCAAGCCCGCGACCAGCGTGACGCCAAGCGCGGTCCAGACGCGCCAGCTCCAGCGCGCCGCCTGGGCCTTGCGCGCCGCTTGCTGCACGGCCACGCGCTGCGCGCGCACGGCCGCCAGGTGGACGACCTTGCCGTGGTGCGGCGCTGATGCCGGTGGGGTTGGGGATGAATGCGAGGTAAAGCGTGGCGCATGCATGAAGACGTCGCGCGTCGCGCGCAGGCGCGCCACCCGGCGCTGCAGGCTGGCGTCGCGCTGCATGGCATGCTCGATGGCGCGGCGGGTCGCGGCGTCGAGCTGGCCATCGGCGTAGGCAATCAGTGTGTCGTCTGAAAAGCTCATCATCCCGCTCGTCAATGCTGCGCAAGTCGTGTCATGATAAACCTTTTTGCTCATGATGCGAGTCCGTCAGGATTGCGTAAGCCCTTTAAGTACAAGGGATAAACCGGTGCACATCGACGCACGGCAGGTGCAGCAAGGGTTACTTTGAAACTCTTCGCGCGGAAACCATTACATCTGACAATATTTATGCTAATCTGCGCGCTCTAATAACCAAGGAGGTAGTAATGAAAAAAGGCGAACTGATTGCTGAATTTGCGAAACGCACCGAGATGTCTGCTGCTGCCGCCAACACCGCAGTAAACACCTTGATCGCCATCGTGACCGAGCGTCTGAAAAAAGGCGACACGGTAGGCATCACCGGCTTCGGCACCTTCTCCGTTGCCAAGCGTGCTGCGCGCAAAGGTCGCAATCCAGCTACCGGCGAAGCGATCAAGATCGCGGCGTCGAAAACCCCGAAATTCTCGGCGGGCGCGACCCTGAAGTCGGCTGTCAACCCGGCTAAAAAAGCCAAGTAATCATCACGATGCCGGGACGCAGCAGCGTCGCTGGCAGCAAGTAACACGGCGGTTCATGCCAGGCGCACACCTGTCATGGCCGCCGTTGTGTTTTTGAGGGGTTCCTCTAGCGGGTTTCGCGGAGGCTGCGGGTATGATGGACGATTGCCCCCCAATACCAGGAGAAGACATGAGCTTACAAGCACAATTCGAACAAGCCCAGGCGGACTCGAAAAACCTGCCGGAACGCCCGGACAATATGACCCTGCTGAAAATCTACGCACTGTTCAAGCAGGCGTCGGTGGGCGACGCCACCGGCGAGCGCCCTGGCTTTACCGACATGGTCGGCCGCGCCAAGTTCGACGCCTGGGATGCCCTCAAGGGCACCAGCGCCGACGACGCCAAGCAGCAGTACATCGACCTGATCGAAGACCTGAAGTAAGTCACCCGACAGGATGTGCGGGTTACGCGCTGAACACCCGCCGCATCTTGTCCGCCACCTTGCTCTCGATCTGCGCCGCGAACGCGCTGATCGGAAAGCCCAGCGCGATATGCAGCTGCGCCTGGTTCGGCAGCAAACTGAGCGTACCATTCACGCCGCTGCGCTCGAAGCGCAGCACATCGCCATCCCAGCGCGACGTCAATTCGAATTGTTCGGACAGTTTGTCCGCGACTTGTTGCGCCGCCGCACGCGCTTGTTCGGGCGCCAGGTGGTGTTCCTGGACGATGTTGATGTCCGACATGCACTTCCTCATCAATAAAACAAAGGCTGCATCATGCCAGTTGCGACCGTGCCGCGCCACCCCAGGACGGTAGAATGCGGTCCTGCGCCGATTCCAGTCGCATTTGCTTATATGTATTGTATATAAGCGCCGTTTGTGAGAAATAGGGAATTACCTTAAAATACAGTGCTTTGCCGAGGTTAGCCGGCTACGCCATCGCCGACTACGCCACTGCGCACCAACA
>NZ_LROM01000033.1 GCF_001758785.1 Duganella phyllosphaerae | reverse complement strand
GGCGCATCGATTTCGGCGTGCGCGCCAGCGGCTTCTTCATCGCTGGGCCGGCGGGCAGCGGTGTGCCGTCAGCGATACCGTTCATCGTGCGCACCACGGAAACGGTAATCGGCGGCGTCACCATCCCCATCGGCGTCTACATCGCCGACGCATTCATTCAGAACGCGTCGATAACCAACGCCAAAATTGGCGGCGATATTTGGTCGAGCAACTGGGCGCCAGGCGTGGCCGGCTGGTATCTGCAACGCGGCGGTGATTTCTTCGGTAACAGCGTGCGCCTGCGCGGCAACATCGCCGGCGGTGCGTACAGCGGCTATGCCTGGCCGCCGAACAATGGCACCGGATACTACCTCGGCCCCGAGGGGCTGCTGCTGGGCAACCCCAGCACCGGGCGCTATATCCAGATTGCCAGCGATGGAACGCTGTACGCACCAGGCCTGTCGATCGAGAATGGCCGCGCGAGTTTTTCCGGCAACGTGAACACCGGCATGGGTGCTGGGTTCCGCATTGAGATGGGGCCAGACGATCCCGTCTATGCAATGTGGGCGGGATCCGGAGCCAAGACGGACACGAACGCAATTTTCTATTTAAAACGCTCGGGCGCTGGGTATTTCGGCGGCGCGCTGTCGGCAGGCATTTTGCGTACATCGGTGACGAACCCTACGCTGGATGCAAACAGCCAGGTTACCGACGGTCCATTCGGTACCAACGGCGGTCCGATCACCGTGGTGTGCAGCTATTGGTACAGCGAGGAGGCAGGGCGCGACGGTGGCACCTACAGCGCGTCTGGCCCAGAGAACTCGGCAACGATCCAACTTTATCGGACGATCCGCGACACTGCCGAGGAGCTCGTGCAGACCTTCAGCGTCACCGGCTCCACATACATCCAGAACAATGGCGTGTTCGACGAGCTGTCGTTCTACCAGCGCGTGATCGAGGGATCGATCACATACACGGATACGGTGGGCGGTAGCCAGGATCGTACGTTCCGCGCCGTGCTGGTGACCAGATCGCTGCGCACCATTACGTTCAACCCGATGCCGGGCGGGATCGGCCAGTCGATGTCGAACATGCGTCAATCGCTGAGCCTCATTTCCACGGAGTGACATGAACAATTTACGAATCCTTCACGACAATGCGGGTGACCGCGCAGTGCTGGCGGCAACGAGCCAGGCCGGCGCGCTGGGGCCGGCCAATCTGCAGCGCGATGAGCGGTCAGCTGTTTGGCGCACACAGGGCCGGTCGGTGCTGCTGGACGTCAACTGGGCGGCCCCCGAACTGCTGGCGTGCCTGGCCCTCGTCCGCACCAACCTCCGCAGCTGCGCGCGGGTGCGGGTGCGTGGCTGGTCGGTGCCGGGTGATGCATCGCCGGCTATCGACACTGGCTGGGTGCAGCCGTGCCGCGAGGCGCCGCTGGACACCTATCCGTTCGGCGTGCTCCCCCTGGGTTGGAATGCCCATCGCTGGGGTGGAGTGAACACCTGGGCGCGAGGCGGCGGCGCCGATGCTGCAGTCTGGTTCGATCCGGTGCATGTGCGGCGCCTGGTGGTCGAGATTTGGGCAGAGCAGAGCATCGAGCCGTACATCGAAATCTCGCGCCTGGTGATCGGCAATTACTGGTCGCCAGAATACAACGCGGAATATGGCGCCCAGTTGCAGATCCAGGACAGTAGCGAGAGCTACCGTACGGCAGCCGGTGAACAGAAAACGGCCGTCGGCACCATCAGCTCGCAGCTGAGCGTCAGCTTGGCCTACATCACACCCACAGACCGCGCGCGGCTGATGCGCATCGTGCGCGAGTGCGGCGCAGTGCGGCCACTGCTATTCAGCCTGTTCCCGGAAAATCCCGACCCGTTGATTGAGCAGGACCACACGCTGTACGGCCGCGCCACCAATCTCGACGCCATCAGCGCATCGAGTTTTGACATCTACTCCGCACCACTCCAAATCGAAGGGATCTAACATGGCATTTAAATTTTTCGCAGGCATGACCAATTTTGTTGAGGTGCTGAACCAGATGTGGGATGCGTTCGCGGTCGGCCCATTCAATGCGCTGCCGTTGATCGGTGGCGTGTTGACCGGCCCTCTGGCTTCTCCGCTCGTAACTGGCACTGGCGAAACAAATGCGTCATCGCGGCCACGCTCAGTGCTGGGATACCCGGGGGGGCAAGAGCCATCCATTAGCATGGCTCGCTGGACTGGGCAGGGAAGTAATGACTACGTGTGGACGTTCGTAAATAGCAATGGCACGCTCCGCTTGCAGTTTTCGAAAGTGGGCGCATTCGGCACAGCCGAGCAGGAATCTGCGTATATGCAGATTTTCAGTATCTCCCATACCGATACTGTGGACGGGGATGACATCACTACTACCTGCAATTTCCGAGGAAAGTATTTGATCCCTCGATTGGACAACCAGTATGACATAGGACTGCCATCACAGTCCTATCGCACCATCTACGCACGCACTGGCACCATCAACACGTCGGATGCCCGACTGAAATGCCAATTCCGCGACCTGACGCCAGCAGAGATCGCGGCGGCCTGTGATCTGGCCCGCGCCGTGCAGATCTACCGCTGGCGGGATGCTGTTGACGAGAAGTCGTCAGACGCCCGGGAACACATCGGCCCGACCGTGCAGCGCGCAATCGAGATCATGGCGGCTCACGGCCTCGACCCGTTCAACTACGGATTCGTCTGCTACGACGCGTGGGACCGGCAGGTAGTTGATCACCCGGCCGTCGAGGCGCGCGCGGCGGTGCCGCCTTCAGATGAGGTGGCGGCTGTCCTCGATGGCGCGGGCAATGTCGTAACCCCTGCGGTACCGGCCACGCCCGGCTGGCCAGCTGTCGAGGCGCGGGAGGCCTACACCGAGGTCGTGCGCGAGGCCGGTGATCGCTACGCGTTCCGCTATGCCGAGCTGTCCATGTTCATCGCCGCTGGCCAAGCTGCGCGCCAGGATGCGCTCGAGCAGCGCCTTGCTGCGCTCGAGGCGGCGTAGCAGATCCCCACTCCACCACAACCCGCTCCGGCGGGTTTTTTTACGTCCCATGAAAGGGGAAGCATGCCAGCAGATGAGGCAGTAGAAGACGCGCGCCACGCGGACAACCAGCATCGAATCAAAGCGCTGGAGGAAGAGTTGGCAGCGGCAGTAGCGACGATCAACCGCCTCGACGCGCGCGCGCAAGAGACGCTGGACGTGCTGGGCGCTATCAAAGGTCTGATCGACCAGCTGGATGTTCCGGCGCTGCGCGAGATGGCCGACGCGATGAACACGATGAAGGGCGGGATCCGGGTGCTGGGCTGGCTTGAACGGCCAGCCAAGTGGCTGACGGTAATGGCGGCGCTGGCCGCTTCAATTTATGGACTGTGGAAACTCAAATGAAAAAACTCGAACTGATCGAAGACTGGCGCGCCGTGCTCACCCGGGCATGGTCCATGAAATTCAGCATCCTCGCTGCCATCCTCGGTGGCCTGGAAGTGGGCGTGCAGTTAGTGCAGCCGGCTGGCATCCCGAACGGCGTGTTCGCCGGCATCGCTTCGGCGGTGTCGCTTTCGGCCGCCGTGGCACGCCTGGTCGCGCAGCGCGAACTGTCGGGAGGCGCCAATGGCAACAACGCCTAAACAACGCGCGGCCGCAGCTGCTGCGCTGGCCACCATCATCGCCATCCCTGCCGAGGGCATCCGGCAGTTCGCGTATTACGACCCGCCCGGGATCCTGACCGTGTGCTACGGCCACACCGGCGCCGACGTGGTGGCGAAGCGCAAATACTCGATGGACGAATGCCGCGCGCTGCTGACCGCCGACATGCAGAAAGCCGTCGCGCACGTCGAGCGCTGCGTGCCCGGCCTGCCGGTACCGGTGCTGGCCGCTTTCTCCGACGCCGTGTTTAACCTGGGCCCGGGCCTGGCCTGTAGCCGCACCACGTCCACGGCCGCGCGCATGCTGTACGCCGGCGACCTGGTCGGCGCGTGCAACCAGCTGCCGCGCTGGGACAAGGCGCGCGTGCTTGGCGCCATGGTGGCGCTGCCGGGGCTGACCAAGCGCCGCGCCGCCGAGCGCAGCCTGTGCCTGACGGGCGTGCCGTGAGCGCGCTCAGCCTTGCCGGCGGCGCAATAGTCTCCGGCATCTGGAAAGTGGCAACGGTGGTGCTGACCATCCTGCTGCTGGTGGTGACCACTGGCGCCGGCACCGGCTGGTGGCTGGCGGCGGCCGCGCGCGACAAGGCGCTGGCCAGGCTCGTAGCGGAGCAGGGCGTCAACGCCACCCTGCGCACCTCGCTCGGCGTCCAGAACGAGGCGGTCCAGTCCATGCATCGCGCTACTGTGGAGTCCGACGCACGCGGTCGTGCCGCCCAGGCGCTGGCCGCAGCCAAAGGCCGCCGATACGATGCCGCGCAGGCCAAGCTGGCCGGTGCGCACGCCACCACCTGCGATGAGGCCATGCCGTTCGTCGATCAGCTGCTTAAGGACGTCAAATGAAACTCGTGATCTTCTTGGGCGCCGTGCTGCTGGCTGGCTGCGGCACCGCGCCGCCGGCGCCGCAGACCGTCTACGTGCCGGTGCACACGCCTTGCGTGAAGAATGAGCCGGTGGCGCCGGTGTACAAGTTCGACAAGTTGCCGCTCGATGCGCCGGCCGGTGCCAAAGTTCTGGCCCTGGCGCGGGACTGGTTGGCAGGGCGGAAATACGAGGGTGAGTTGGAGGCAGCGCTAGCTGGCTGCGTTCAGGACACCCCGCAGTAAAAACAGAGCGCCTGGTCAGATTGCGCTAACAACCTGGCCAGGCCTCAATTCACTGACAGTACCAGTAAACCGAGCAAGGCTCTGCTACCTCCGGAGGCGGCGCGAGTCTAGCACAAAATAATGTAAAAAGGTTTACACATGGCAATGCCAATCATTCCCTGGATCGGCGGCAAGCGTCGTCTTGCTGACCGCATCATTCCCCAGTTCCCTGCGCACAAGTGCTATGTCGAGGTGTTCGCCGGCGGTGCGGCGCTGTATTTCATGCGTCCGCCTGCCGAGGTAGAAGTGATCAACGACGTCAACGGCGAGCTGGTCAACTTGTACCGGGTGGTGAAGAATCACCTCGAGGAATTTGTACGGCAGTTCAAATACGCGCTGTCGAGCCGGGACGTGTTCAAGTGGTTGCAGCAGACACCACCGCATACGCTCACCGACATCCAGCGTGCTGCGCGGTTTTTCTACCTCCAGCAGCAGGCGTTTGGTGGCAAGGTAGAAGGGCAGACTTGGGGCACTGCTACAACGGCGCCACCGGTCAATCTGCTGCGCATTGAGGAGAACCTGTCGGCTGCGCACCTGCGGCTTACTGGCGCCTATATCGAGAACCTGGACTGGTACGAGTGCATGGAGCGTTACGACCGGCCGCATACGCTGTTCTACCTTGATCCGCCGTATTGGGAGACTGCTGGCTACGGCGTGGACTTCCAGTTCGAGCAGTACGAGAAGATGGCGGAATTGATGTCCCGGCTGAAGGGTAAGGCGATTCTGAGCCTAAACGATCATCCGGACATCCGTCGGGTATTTGCGCGGTTCCAGATGGACAGCACGGGCATCAACTACATCGTGGGTGGCGGCGGGAAGGGTGTCGAGCGCAACGAGCTTATTATCTACAGTTGGGATCGGGCTGCTGAGCCAGCAGGCCTTTTCTAAGGCTAAGCAAAACGGCCTGATATACTGTGTTTATGCACAGTACATTATCAGGCCCCGTAACCCCTCCACGTAGCCCTGGCGCGCCAGGTCAGCTCGTCATCGTTGAGCGTTTGCGCGAGCAGGGTGTCAAGAAGCGATCGGCGCCAGAACACGGCTACTTGGTGCTCGAGCAGCTCGTGATCACCCCCGAAATCACGCATCGGCCGGCATGTAGTTCCGCGACCTTGTATCGCTCGCAAGATCGACTGATGGGAAGCTCTCTACCTTTATTTGATCCGCAGATCATCAAGTGGGATTCGGACGGGGTAATACTGCAGGGGTGGGAGAGCAGCGAAAATGGCGCTCAATACAGGCAAGCGTGGCTTGTCACCTTCCCTGTGCAGACGTCTGCATAATGACAAAGTGATGCCAGCATACCAGTTGGAACCCGCATCTTTGCTCAAATTACGCGGGGTTCGGCTCCCGCCTTCTCACTATAGCGTGCAAAATTCTCAAAAAACGGGGCGTATCTTTGTATTTCCATTGGCAAAAATATAGTGAATCATGTGAATCGTTAGTACCCGCTAACCCCGGACTGCGCATGGTGAAAGGCGTTTGATAAAGTCAATCGAAAAATTGCCTTAAGCACAAAAAATTACCCTTGTGGTCGATAGGGAGGACTACTACAATTAGCTCAAGTCAGGAGGAAAGGTACTAGATGTAGTACTGGAAGCTCTGAGGAGGTGGAGGTCCCCGGTGGTCAAGACCGGGGCCTCACAATTTGAACCCGCCGCTAGCCGCGGAACAAACCCAGCAATGTTGAGCTGGAAGGCAGGGATCTGATAGGAAAGCAAACATAAAGCCTTAACGGCAAAAGGAAGCAAACCATCCTCGAATGGTGCAGAACCGCTCGAGGACTCCATTTTAATCTGTTGAACCGATAGCGCCAATCTAATTCTAGCGATCGGGGAAGCTTAGGCAAGTGAGTCAATTATGAGTACAGGTATTAAACCCGGCCAAACTCCAGGCCGCCAAGGTGGCATTTTCCAAGAGCAAGGTCCTCGCGGCGGCATGCGTGATAACTTTGCTGCAATCCCTGACAATCACCGTGCGCCTCCTACGAGCAAGCCCGGTAGTGTTTGGGTGCCAACGAACGTAACCCCCGATAGCACACGGGGCAAGCGCTAATAGGATGAGGAGGGCGGGAGCCCTCCTTCGCTTCGGCCAACTGCGGAGTTCACGCAAATTGCGGACGTACGGACAATGGCAGCTTAAAGCCAGCGTAGGGCTGGAAACCCGCATGTTTGCTCAAATTCCGTGGGTTCGATTCCCGCCGTCTCCACCACTTATTCGTTTCAAGCAGGCTCAGCAAGACCTAAAAAACCCGCCCCGTGCGGGTTTTTCTCTATGGGGGCCAGTCCAGCTTGGTTCAAAGGCGTCCGGTGACAGCCAGTGGGTAACTGGGGGAGGTTTACGGGTAACTGAGGGTATGCGTTTTGAGTTACCCACACCCCAGTTACCCGCACCCCGGTTACCCGCATCCAGAACGGCCTGTCCCGCATCAAACCCGGCTGTAATGACGTGGCCTGAGCATGAGAGCGTTCAAACCGCTCCCGGAACTATTCGGCTAAAGCCTGTATCTAAGCTATCCCACGCGGAGATACGACATGGCCCTTACCGAGACGAAAATCAAAATCGCCAAGCCTGAAGCCAAGCCCTACAAGCTGCCCGATGAGCGCGGACTTCATCTGCTGGTGACGCCGCAGGGCGGCAAGTGGTGGCGCTTCCGGTACCGTTTTGATGGGAAAGAAAAATTATTGTCCTTGGGGACTTACCCTGATATTGGATTGAAGGACGCCAGGGAAAGGCGTGACCAGGCGCGTAAGCTGGTGGCGCAAGCGATTGATCCGAGTGCGCAGCGCCAGGCCCAGAAAGCCGCCAAGCCGGAGAATGCGGCCGATAGCTTCGAGGTGGTGGCGCGTGAATGGCACGCCAAGTTTTCGCCGACCTGGGCCGAGAACCATGGTGGGCGCATTTTGAGCCGACTTGAGCGCGACATTTTTCCCTGGATCGGCAGCAAGTCGATGTCGGATATTACCGCGCCCGATCTGCTGTCTGCCGTTCGCCGCATCGAGCAGCGCGGCGCGCTTGAAACGGCCCACAGGGCGCTTGCCAACTGCGGGCAGGTGTTCCGCTATGCCGTGGCCACCGGACGCGCCCAGCGCGATCCTACGGGCGGTTTGCGCGGTGCTTTAGCACCGGTGAGGGCCGAGCATTTTGCATCCGTCACCGACCCGGCCAAGGTGGGCGCGCTGCTCAAGACCTTTGACCGTTACGAGGGTTCCATGATCGTCTCGTGCGCGCTGCGCCTTGCGCCGCTGGTGTTCGTGCGTCCTGGCGAACTACGCAAGGCCAAGTGGGCCGACATCGACCTGGAGGCGGCCGAGTGGCGGTTTCTTGTGACGAAGACGAAGACCCAGCACATCGTGCCGCTGTCCACGCAAGCGATGGCGATCTTGCGGGAGGTGCATGCCCGGACCGGTGACAGCACCTATGTTTTCCCCAGCGCCAGAACGAACGATCGCCCGATGAGCGACAACGCAATTCTGGCGGCGATGCGCCGGATGGGAATCGAGAAAGACGAGATGAGCGGCCACGGCTTCCGCGCTATGGCGCGCACCATTCTTGACGAAGTGCTGGGCGCCCGACCGGACCTGATCGAGCACCAGCTGGCCCACGCGGTGAAAGACCCCAACGGCCGAGCCTACAACCGCACTGCGCACCTGCCCGAGCGCAGGAAAATGATGCAGCAGTGGTCCGATTACCTCGACAGTTTGAAAGCGAAGAGCGACCCGCCAAGCGCTCAGTTGTAGACATCGTACAGTTCGAAAAGCAAGATCAGCCATGGCGCTGCCAGCGTCGCGCAGTTATGCGTGTGGACGACTGGCGCGTATCCGCTGCGCCACCCAGCCTTCGACTTCGTGCTTTATCCACGCCCGCGCCCGCCCGCCAATGGCGACCGGCGCCGGAAAGCGTCCCTCCTGGATCAGGTGGTAAATGCTGCTGCGCGACAGACCGCAGATCGCCTTTACCTCCGGCATACGCACCAGCCGCAGGCTACCCTGGCGGCTAATTGCTCGCCGTTCTGCGGCAGGCGCTGCTACGCCAGAAATCCTGGCCTCGCTGAGAACTGGGCGCCGTGGTGCTGCCTGCTTGTCTTCGACCACCGGCGGCGCCAATCCCGCCCGCAGCGCGGTTATGGATTGCAAAGTTCGGTTGCTCATCATTGTCTCCCAAGCAGAGCGCGGTTGCCGCGCGATCGATATGTCGAAACGAATGCTTGAAGTATGAGCCTGCCTGCACAGCGTGCCTACCGAAAAGCGAAGCAAATGCCGATTAGATCAAAGCGGGCAGGGCGCTGGTGTTCCGGGCTTTAGCCGCTGAAAGATTGCTCGACTTTTTTAGCGGCTAAATTTCCCCTGTCGCCGAGCTTGGTGCCGATGTGGCGCCGACTATCCTTGACACGAGAGGTCACGTCGGTGACCGTGACGCGCACCGCCAAGATGGCTCCGCCGGCCGTATCGTCTGTGTGCGGAGAGCTGACTCTACAGCGCCCATCGCTCCGCGTGGTAATAGTAATAATAGGAATAATATTATTCTTATTATTACTACCGGACTTTTTTGATTCCTTTTTGCAACGCAACAGGGCTGACATCGGCAGGCTCGCACGTACCCTCCCTCCGAACCTCTGCTGAGTGGTCCAAGGCCGTTGGTGATGCGGACGGGGTCAAGGCGCCGGCGTTACACCGAGGACACCGGTGATGGCGTGACCTCCATGGTCGGCGACAGTGCTGCTATGCCTGCTTGCCCCCAGAGGCACCTACGGTGTTTCCGCCGCTAGCAAAGACGTTCCTGGCCGACGACGCACGCGAAATGGTGCGCCCTTGCTGAGCAATGCTCGGCGCGGCGATGGCCGCGTTCATCGTCGAGTTGCCGGCACCCGCAGAGAGCACACGTATCTCAGGTCGGTGGCTACCCGAGCACATCCTCTTTGGCGTAAGAGAAAGGTATTGCATCGGTGGCGGTAGCCACCTGGCCTCGCAGAGCAGGATTCCGTTGAGCACGAAGTGCGAATAAGGAGTTGTGATGGAGGAATACACGCTTGCGTGTAGGCCTACATCACCTATCCTGCCCGGCTCTTCGCACCGATTAATTCACGAAAGAGTCCGGTAGCCTGATCGGTTTGAGCACGGTTTGGGCAGGGTTTGGCCAAGACTGAATTGTCACGACCATCGGCTGGCATTTTGGAAACCTTCCAGCGATTCGGATTTGCCCCCATAACTTGGTCGCTCGGCCAGCAGCACGTTTGTGCGGCCGCGCTGGACATTCGCGTCGATCCGCAGGATGCGCTCAACAAGATCGTTGAAAGCATTTGTGAGAATTTGTGATTTTTTCACGTGGAAAATCTGATATCGTTGACTGTTTGCAGGCATCAGCAGACAAATTGGGGGAGCCCAGTATGAATAGAAATCGTTATATTCTCTTGAATGGGGCGGCGGTAGGCGTTTCTGCTGTAATGCATCGACGTGGCGTGAGATTGCAATTGACCGATGCCTGAACAATGGTGGGTGCTGGAACTATGCGGACTCAAAATGTGAAAGCAGCGATAGGCCGCTAACGGCCAGGAGCCGACGGTCACGAATAATACAAAATTGGATGGATGAACAAAGAAT
>NZ_LROM01000032.1 GCF_001758785.1 Duganella phyllosphaerae | reverse complement strand
GGGATATCCTGGCGCTGAACGCGGCAGTGGAAGCGGCCCGAGCCGGCGAACAGGGCCGTGGTTTCGCGGTGGTCGCCACCGAAGTGCGCAACCTGGCGCAGCGCTCGGCCACGGCAGCGAAGGAAATCAAGGAATTGATCGACGATTCGGTCAGCAAGGTGGACATCGGCAGCCGCCAGGTGGCCGAGGCGGGCAGCACCATCCAGGAAGTGGTGGAGAGCGTGCGCCGCGTGACCGACATCATGGCCGAGATCAGCAGCGCCAGCGACGAGCAGCGCACCGGCATCGGCCAGGTGCACGACGCCATCCATCAAATGGACGAAGTGACCCAGCAAAACGCTGCGCTGGTGGAGCAAGCGGCCGCCGCCGCCGCCGCGCTGCAGGACCAGGCGCACGACCTGGTGGAAGTGGTGCGCATCTTCAACCTCGGCAGCGATGGCGGTGCGGCCAGAGCACCAGTCCATAGCCAGTCGCGCCTGGCCTTGAAGTAAGCAGCATCGCTCCGGCCAAAGCCGCCTCCGCGCCAGCGGTGGCGGCTTTTTTTTACCTGGCTCTTTTACCTTATAATCGTGCGATGCACCCGTTTCTTTCCCAGCGTCGCCACATCAGCGTGATCCTCTGTTTTTCGATCATGCTCAATCTGCTGTGGCCAGCACTGGGCCAGGCAACGGTGGCGCCGGGCCTGGACGCCATCGGCGCCGAGATCTGCAGCGCCCGCGGCACTGTCTACAGCAGCCCCGCCAGCCAGCACCAGCCACCAGGGCCAACTGCCGGCCACCACCTGAAACACTGCGCGCTGTGCGCCAGCCTGGCCGCTGCGCCGCCGCCGGCGCCGTTTACCTTGCGCACGGCCCTCACCGCCACCGCGCCCGGCCCGGCAGCCGGCTACACGGCGCCTACGCCGCATCGCAGCTGGCCCGACGCCCGGCCGCGCGCCCCGCCCTCGCTCGCCTGACGCCTGCCCTTGCGCCGGTGCCAGCACCGGCGCCATCCAGACACTACAGGAGTTTTATGCGACGACGTTCCTTCCTCTCGGCTGCGGCGGCAATGCCGCTGGCCGGATTTACGCTGGCGGCCCACGCGCGCGGATACACCGCGATCGACCTCGCCGGCGCCGCCATCGGCCCCGATTACCTGCTGTCCTACCCGGACGGCAAGCCGGCCACGCTGCGCGATTTTCGCGGCAAGCTGGTGCTGCTGTTCTTCGGCTTTACCCAGTGCCCGGACGTGTGCCCGACCGCCCTGTCGCGAGCGGTGGAAATCAAGCGTCTGCTGGGCGCCGACGGCAACAAAGTGCAAATCGTGTTTGCCACCATCGACCCCGAGCGCGACACCGGCCCGCTGCTGCGCGACTACATGGCGGCGTTCGACCCGACCTTCATCGCCGTGCGCGGCACCGCCGAGCAAACTGCCAAGACAGCGAAGGACTTCAAGATCATGTATCGAAAAGTGCCGAGCGGCGAGTCGTACACCATGGACCACACGGCGATTACCTATGTGTTCGACGCCAACGGCAAGATCCGCCTCGGCCTCAAGCACGACCAGACCGCCCGGCAGTGCGCCGACGACCTGCGCCAACTGATCAACCCGAAAAAATCCGGCTTCTCCGAATTCTTACAAGGACTGTTCCAATGAAAACCATGATTTCCCTGATGTTGGGCGCCACCATCCTGGCCGCTGCCCCCGCCTGGTCGCAAGTGACCGTCGATCAGCCGTGGGTGCGCGGCACCGTGGCCGCGCAAAAAGTCACCGGCGCGTTCATGACCTTGACCTCCGCCAAGGGCAGCCGCCTGGTGGCGGTCAGCTCGCCGGTGGCCGGGGCGGTGGAAGTGCACGAAATGAAAATGGTGGACGACGTCATGCGCATGCGCCAGGTGCCGGCGCTGGAGCTGCCAGCCGGCAAGCCGGTAGCGCTGACGCCGGGCGGCTACCACCTGATGCTATTCCAGCTCAAGCAGCAGCTCAAGGACGGTGACAAGGTGCCGCTGGTGCTGGAAGTGGAAGACGCCGCCAAGGTGCGCACCACCGTCAAGGTCGACGCCATCGTCAAACCGTTGAACGCCGCCGCCCACGCCGGCCACTAAGTTTTCCCTGGCCGGCCGTCGCAGGGCGACGACCGGCTCCTTCCGTAGCGCCCCCCTCCACGCCATGTTCTTACGTTATCGTACAACCTAGATAGCGCAGGTAAAACGTTTAACCTCTTGATTCGTAAGGTTTAAGTAAGTCTTCAGACAAATTAATATAACAGGTATGACTATTTTACATATCCAGTTGTATGATGTCTGATATGTGCGCTATGATCCTTCGCATATCGATAAGAAGGAGATCCACGCATGGCAACGCAGCAACAAAAAGCAACGCGGGTACGCTGGCTGATATTGGCCATCCTGTTCGCCATTACCACCATCAATTACGCCGACCGCTCCACCATCGGCATCGCCGGGCCCGAACTTACGCGTGTGCTCGGCTTGACGCCGGTGCAAATGGGTTATGTGTTCTCGGCCTTCTCGTGGTCGTACGTGGTGGCGCAGTTGCCCGGCGGCTGGATGCTCGACCGCTTCGGCACCAAGATCGTCTATTTCTTCAGTATTTTCCTGTGGTCCGTGTTCACCATGCTGATGGGCACCGTGGGCTTCCTGACCGGCGCCGCCGCGCTCACCACGCTGTTCTGCCTGCGCTTGGCGATTGGCGCGGCCGAAGCCCCCTCCTTCCCCGGCAACAGCCGCCTGGCCTCGTCGTGGTTCCCGACTGCTGAACGCGGCACGGCCGCCGCCATCTTCAACTCGGCGCAGTATTTCGCCACGGTGTTGTTCGGCCCGCTGATGGGCTGGCTGGTCCACGCGCACGGCTGGGAAAGCGTGTTCTACGTGATGGGCGGACTGGGCGTGGTGATGTCGTTCTTCTGGCTCAAGCTGGTGTATGGTCCGAAAGACCATCCGAACATCAACAAGGCCGAACTCGACTATATTTCCGCCGGCGGCGCGCTGGTCGACCTGGAGACCAAGGACAAGAACGCTCCCAGCGCCAAGATCGATACCTGGTCGGCCATCCGCCAGCTGCTGGGCAGCCGCATGCTGCTGGGCGTGTACATCGCGCAGTACAGCATCAACACGCTGACCTATTTCTTCCTGACATGGTTCCCGATCTACCTGGTCAAGGAACGTCATATGACAATCCTGAAGGTAGGCTTCGTGGCGGCGCTGCCGGCGCTGGCTGGTTTCCTCGGCGGCGTCCTCGGCGGCGTGATCTCCGATCGCCTGATCAAGCGCGGCTATTCCCAGTCGAAGGCGCGCAAGATCCCCATCGTTGGCGGCATGCTGCTGGCCATGACCATGATTATCTGTAACTACGTCGATGCGGACTGGCTGATCGTGACCGTGATGGCGCTGGCCTTCTTCGGCAAGGGCATCGGCGCGCTGGGCTGGGCGGTGGTGGCAGACACGTCGCCGAAAGAAGCAGGCGGCCTGAGCGGCGCACTGTTCAACAGCTTCGGCAACACCGCCGGCATCACGACGCCGATCGTGATCGGCTACATTCTGGAAGCGACCGGCTCGTTCGCCGGCGCCCTGGTGTTCGTCGGCGCCAACGCCGCCGTGGCCATCCTGTGCTACGTGTTCATGGTGGGCGAGATCAAGCGCTTCGAGTTCAAGACGCCGGTTACCCGCGCCTGAACCAGCTCATCGTGCAAAACAGCAGGCGGCCGCCGGAGCGATCTGGCGGCCGCTTGTCAGACTGCGCTCGGCTATCAGGCGGCCAGGGCCTGGCCTGTGCCCTCTGCACCGATGGCGACCACGCGCACTTCGAGACCGAGGCCCGCGAGCAGGCTGCGTATGGTGTCCCATTGCGGTTTGCTCGCGGGCCGCAGGGCTTTATAGACGCCCTCGCGGGTGAGGCCCGATTGCTCGGCAATCTTGGCAACGCCCTTCGCTTGCAGGACGTTCTTGATCGCTTGCTTCATCAGGTCGGCGTTACCGGCTGAAATCACATCGTTGATGTAGGCTGCGACTGCCTCGGGGCTGGTGAGAACATCGACGACATTGAAATCGGTCAGTCCGTCGATACCATCGAGGCTGTCGAGCAGGTATTGCTTGTCATCGGCGGTCATGGCCTGTTCTCAAATGTTAAACCGCGTGACGATCAAGTGGTGTAATTGACGTTATCTCAACGTTGGATGATGCACAATTACTTAGCCGTATCGAACCGGTGTGGATTCAGCCCGACATCACAGATATCTGACCCACGCCATGCTGGTGCGACGCTCGAACGCACCGAACGCCTTGCACGGCCAGGCCAGCCCAGCACCACCAGGCCCACACCCAGGGTCAGCAGCAGGAACACCAGCGATGGCGGGTGCTTGGCCAGGTTGAGGAACGACATCACGGTGCGCAGCGCCGTCTCGCCCGGGGTCCAGTCCAGTGTTTCGCCGTAGTGGAAACACGCCGGCCCAGGCCACGCTCACCACCAGCACTTCGGACACGACCAGGAACCGGCCACGCTTGAGCAGCAAGCCGGTGGCAGAGCGCGGCCCTGCCGAGGGGTGTCCCTATGTCCTTCGTCAAGCGGTATCGAACGTAAGCTCCGAGCTTCGGGGTCAGTGCCTAATGCCGCTAAGTTAAGCTCAGCGTACCCGTCGTACCCGCGAAGGCGGGTACCCAAGTTCTACGAAATTCGTCGAAATGCCCGCCAAATTGGGTCCCCGCCTGCGCGGGGACGACGTTTCGATGCTAAAAAAATTAAAACTTCAGCTTAACTTAACGGCATTAGGGTCAGTGCCGACATTCGGACATTATTGAACTTAACCGCACGGTATTGGTCGTTGTAGTGATCGGTTCGTGTCTAAATGTCGGCACTGACCCCGAAGGTGGGCACTGACCCCGAAGGGGGGGCAGACAGTCACGCCGACAGGGCGGTAAGAACACGAACAGGAACGCGCAAAAATGCGCGGCAGAGCGGCTGAAGAACAGCGCCGGCTCGGTCTGCGCCGCGTCCATCGGATCGGTGACCTGCCAGCGCAGGAAAAACCTTCATCACCACCCGTTAAAATTTATATTGCGCTTTCAAGGTCACGCGGCGCTCGTCGCCGGGCGCCACCCAGGTTTGCTGGTAGGCGCTCGGATAGTAGACCTTGTTGAACAGGTTGTCGATGTCGAGCGAGAGGCGCAGCTGGCGCGTGGCGTCGAAGGACGACACCAGCTTGGCCGTGGTGTACGCCGGCAGGGTGAAACTGCGGCTGATCGCGACGTCGCCGTTGCGCTCGCCCACGTAGTTGAACCCGCCACCGAACGAGGCGCGCTTGCCCAGCACGTTCAATTCGCGCACCAGCAGCAGGTTGGCGCTTTGCTTGGGCACATTGGCCACCGTGCCGCCGACCGCCAGCACGTTGTCGCGCAAGATCTTGGCGTCGGTGTAGGCGTATGAGAACGACAGCTGCAACTTGCGCGCGACCTCGCCCGCCACGTCCAGTTCCACGCCCTTGCTGCCCACTTCACCGGCGGCGAGCGAGAAATTGGTATCGGCCGGGTTGACGGTCAACACGTTTTCCTTCTTGATCGAGTACACGGCCAGGGTGCTGCTGAGCTTTCCGTCAGGCGTGTCGAACTTGACACCGGCCTCGTAGGCGCGGCTGCTCTCGGCCGGGAATGACTCATTGGAAATGCTGATGCCGCTGTTGGGACGGAACGACTTGGCGGCCGATACGTACAGCGACACCTGCCTGGTTGGCTGGTACACCAGGCCGGCGCGCGGGCTGGTCGCTTCGATGCGCTGTTCATTGACGCGGCCGGCCAGCAGCGCGTTCGTGATGCGCTGGCGATAGGCGTCGCGGCGGACGCCTAGCAGTGCCTTCCACTGCGCATTCAAATCGATCTGGTCCTGCACGTACATGCCGGTGGACCACTGCTGCTCGCGGGTATCGAGCGAGCGCGCCAGGTTGGTCGGTTGCGGGCCGCCATACACCGGGTTGAATATGTCGATGCTGTACGGCGCCGCCGCGCTCGGATTACGTCGCAGTTGCAGGCGGTCGTCGACGAAACGGTAGCCATCGACACCGAACAGCACGTTGTGGCGCACCGCACCGGTACTGAGTTTGCCCAGCAGTTCCACGCGGCCGGACCAGTCCTGACCGGAAAAATCGCGGAAACGGCGCTGGCGCCACAGGGTACGGCCGTCCGATTGCAATACCGAGGCCTCGCTGGAAAAACCTTTCATCTGGCTGCTGCGGTACGACAGGCCGCTTTGCAGCGACCAGCCTTCCTGGAAGTCGTGCTGCACAAACACCTGGTGGCCGGTGGACTTGATGGTGGTGGGACCATCGGCCGGGTCGCCGAGGAAACGCGAATTCGGTATCAGCCCCAGCACGCCTTTCACGGCCACCACGCCACGGTCGAAATTGCCCTTCTGCTCGACTTGCTCGAGCTCGTACGACAGCGTAGTGGCGTCGGAAAGTCGCCAGATCACCGACGGCGACAGCAAATGGCGCTCGCTGGTGACGAAATCGCGGAAGCTGTCGCCTTTTTCGTACGAGCCGTTCAGGCGATACGCCACGTTCTCGCTCAGCGGGCCGGTCAGGTCCACCGCCGTGCGGTAAGTATCATGGCTGCCGACCGATTGCTCGAGCATGTAGGCCGGCTGGAACAGCGGCTTCTTGGTGGCGATATTGATGATGCCGCCGGGTTCACCACGGCCATACAGCGCGGCGGCCGGGCCCTTGAGGATTTCGATACTGCCCACGTTGGCGATATCGCGCAGGCCATTGTAACCACGGCTGGAGCTGAAGCCGTTGACCAGGAAGTCGGAGCCGTAGTTGGGGTCGCCCGTGAAGCCGCGCACCGAGTAGCTGTCCCACACGCCGCCGAAGTTGTTCTGGCGGGCGATGCTACTGCCCATGTCGAGCGCATCGGCCAGGCGGGTGACGCCGGCGTCGCCCAGCATGTCGGCGGTGAGCACGCGGGCCGATTGCGGCAAGTCTTTCAGGTCGGTCTCGGTCTTGGTGGCGCCGGTGGCCGACAGGCTCCGATACGGCTGGCGCGCGGCCACCACGTTGACCACCTCGGTGACTTCGGTGGCATCGGCAGCAGGGGCCGCGACGGCAAACCAAGGATAGGCGGCAGCCAGGCAAACCGCCAGCCGCGAAGGACGAACTACAGACATGAATGCTCCAGGGATTAAACGCAACAGACTTGCATTCTACATGGAACGCAACTAAATTGCATTAAGGATATTGCGCAGAAAATTCCGACGCGGGTCTATTTAATCATTCAACTGAGCACTTCGGTAAAACATACGAACGGCAATTTCGCTTCTTGTACTATCTGCCATCGCCATTGACCTTGCAGGAACCGCATGAGCACTCCTACCATGATCGCAGCACAAGGAACGGGGTCGCTGACATGACGCTGCGCTTCGGGCACCTGGCCTGGCCCCTGGCGCTGCTGGCCGCCCTGCCTGCCAGCGCAATCACGCTGTACGACGGCAAGCAGGTCGCCACCGTGGTCCACGAAGATAACGCCACCGCCGCCCTCGCCGCCCGCCTGCTGGCCCGCGACCTGCAAGCGGTCAGCGGCATGGCGCCGAAGGTTACCACCAGCCTGGCCGACTGCGGCCCTGTGTGCATCGTCCTGGGCCGCCACGATGCGCCGCAGGTGGCCTCGGTTGCAGCCGCTGCCCAGCTGTCGCTCGGCGAGTTACCCGGCCAGTGGGAACGCTACCGGCGCGCGGTGGTGCCAGCCGGCGCCACCACCTACCTGCTGATCGCCGGCTCGGACGCGCGCGGCGCCACCTGGGGCGTGGTCGATCTCACGCGCGAACTCGGCGTCTCGAGCTGGGAATGGTGGGCCGATGTGGCGCCACGCCGGCAAGCGAACATCACGGTCGATGACCGCACTGTGCTCTCGAAGCCGCCATCGGTCAAATACCGCGGCATCTTCCTCAACGACGAGGACTGGGGCCTGCAACCGTGGGCCGCCAAGACCTACGACAAGCAAGCGCAGGATATCGGCCCGGCCGCCTACGCCCGCATCTACGAACTGCTGTGGCGCCTGAAAGCCAACACCATCTGGCCGGCCATGCACGACAGCACCAAGCCGTTTTACCAGATCGCCGGCAACCCGCAAACGGCGCGCGACTACGCCATCGTGGTCGGCACCTCGCACGCGGAACCGATGATGCGCAACAATGTGCGCGAGTGGCGCCAGCAGCAAGACGGCGAGTTCAATTACTTCACCAACCGCGACCGCATGCTCGCTTACTGGCAACGCCGCGTCGATGAAGTGAAGGACGACGAAAACATCTACAGCCTGGGCGTGCGCGGCGTGCACGATTCGCCGATGGAAGGCGCCAGGTCCACCGAACAGGCGCGCGACGCCGTGGCCGAAGTGATAGGACTGCAACGCCGGATGCTGGCCAGGTCCACCGGCAAGCCGGTGGGCGAAATCCCGCAGGCGCTCACGCTGTACAAGGAAGTGCTGGACCTGTACCAGGCCGGCCTGCAGGTACCTGGCAACGCCACCATCGTCTGGCCCGACGACAACTACGGCTACCTGGCGCAGCTGAGCACGGCGCAGGAGCGCACGCGCGCAGGCGGCGCCGGCATCTATTACCACCTGTCGTACTGGGGCCGCCCGCACGACTACCTGTGGCTGGGCAGCACCCGCCCGGCGCTGGTGCGCGAACAGCTCGACCGCGCCTGGCAGACCGGCGCGCGCACCATGTGGATCGCCAATGTCGGCGACATCAAGCCGCTCGAATACCTGACCCAGTATTTCCTCGACATCGCCTTCGACCACACGCAGATCGCCCAGACTCCGGACCAGCACCTGCGCGCCTGGTTGGCGGCGCAATTTGGCGCCAACCATGCCGAGGCCCTGGCCGCACTCAAGCGCGAATATTACGACCTGGCCTGGGAACGCCGGCCCGAATTCATGGGTTTTGGCCAGACCGAACCAACCACGCCCAACGGCGTCAACGCCTACCTGCGCACCGGCGGCGACGAAGCCCGCCGCCGCCTGGCCCGCTACGACGCCCTCGTCAAGCAAACCGAACAGCTGGGCGCCGCGCTGCCAGCCGACCGCCAGGACGCGTACTTCGAACTGGTGCTGTACCCGGTGCGCGCCAGCGCCAATTTGAACGCGCGTATTCTCAAGCTCGAGCTCGCCGCTGCGATGGCGCGCCAGAGCCAGACCGGCGCCCGGCAGCAGGTGGAGCAAGCCAAGGCCGCACACGCGGCCTTGGTGGCCGACACCGCGCACTACAATGCGCTGGCCGGCGGCAAGTGGAACCACATGATGGACCTGGCGCCGCGCCGGCTGCCGGTGTTCCAGGCACCGGTGTTTCCGGATTATCCGGAGCCAGTCAAGGCGATCGCCATACCGGCCAGCAAAGTGGCGGTGATATCGCTGGCGGCCGCAGCGGCCGGCGAGAATGCATCGTGGGAAGTGGTGCCGGGACTGGGCAGCAACGGTGACGCCTTGCGCAGCCGGCTCGAGTTGGCGTCTGCCACGACAGTGGACGCTGCCGCAACGGTCCCGCTGGTCTACCGCTTCGAACACAAAAGTGCCGGTGGCGCGAAGATCAGGCTGGTGGCGGTGCCCGTGCATCGGTTGACGTCCGCCAACGGCCTGCGCATCGGCGTGCGCATCGACGACGGCGCCTGGGAAGTGCTGGACTTCCGCACGTTTGGACGCAGCGATGAATGGAAACAGAATGTGCTGAGCAATACGGCGGTGCGCACCGTCACGCGGCCACAATTGGCCGCAGGTGCGCACCGTATCGAGGTGATGGCGCTGGACCCGGGCTTCATCCTGGACCGCATCGACATCCTCGCCGACGGCGCCCCCGACCACTACGGCGCACCGCCAACGTCGGGCAGGTAATTACGACTTGAAGAACTTCAGCAGGTCGGCGTTGATCACGTCGGCATGCGTGGTTGGCATGCCGTGCGGGAAGCCCGGATACGAAATCAGCTTGCCGTTCTTGACCAGCTTGACCGACTTGGCGCCGCTGTTGGCAAACGGTACGATCTGGTCGTCTTCACCGTGCAGTACCAGCACCGGCATGTCCATCGCGCGCAGGTCTTCGGTAAAGTCCACCTGGGCGAACTGGAACACGCAATCGTAGGCCGCTTTGACGCCGCCCATCATGCCCTGGCGCCACCAGTTGTTGCGCACCGCTTCCGACACTTTTGCGCCGGGACGGTTGAAGCCGTAGAACGGCAGCGTCAGGTCCATGTAGAACTGCGGACGGTTGAAGGCGGTACCCTTGCGGATATCGTCGAACACCGACAGCGGCACGCCGTCCGGGTTGGTGGCGGACTTGACCATGATCGGAGGCACCGAGCTGATCAGAACTGCCTTGGTGACCAGGCCCTTGCCGTGCTGGCGCGTGTAGCGGGCGACTTCGCCGCCGCCGGTGGAGTGGCCGACGTGGATGGCTTTTTTCACTTTCAGCGCCGCGACCAGCTCGGCGGTATCCGCGCTGTAGGTGTCCATGTCGTTGCCCTTGTCGGTCTGGGTGGAACGGCCATGGCCGCGACGGTCATGGGCGATCACGCGGTAGCCGTTTTGCAGGAAGAACATCATCTGCGCATCCCAGTCGTCGGCGGTCAACGGCCAGCCGTGGTGGAACCAGATCACCTGGCCGTCGCGCGGACCCCAGTCCTTGTAGAAGATCTGCGAACCGTCCTTGACGGTGACAAAGCCGCTGTCCATGGTGGTACCACGGCCGGCCGGCGCGG
>NZ_LROM01000031.1 GCF_001758785.1 Duganella phyllosphaerae | reverse complement strand
CACGAGCCCAACAGCAGTATGGCTTAGCTCGTGTCCAATTGTCGGCACTGACCCTGAACTTTATGCCTGGTAGCAGGCGGGGCAGGATTTTTCGTAGACGTATTCGGGGGCGAGTTGCTGGCGCGGGGTGACCACGGCGCGGCACACGAAGCATTGCACGGTTTCCGTTGGCTCCAACTTGGGGTTGAGCGCGGTGCGGTAGTCGAACACGAAGCAGTCGCCCGTGTAGTGGGCGCCGCCGACTTCCTCGAAGTATTTCAGGATGCCGCCTTCGAGCTGGTACACATTGTCGTAGCCGATGTTCTGCATGTGGATCGCGGCTTTTTCGCAGCGGATGCCGCCGGTGCAGAAGGTCACCACGGTCTTGCCCTCGAAGTCGTCCTTGTGGGCGGCGATCAGTTCCGGGAACTCGGTGAATTTCTTGATGCGGTAGTCGACCGTGTTGTCGAACGTGCCCACGTCCACTTCGAAATCGTTGCGGGTATCGACCATCACCACCGGCTTGCCGTTGTCATCGACGCCATTGTCGAGCCAGCGCTTGAGCGTGTGCGCCTCGACGAACGGCGCGCGGCCTTCCTCCGGCTTGATCAGCGGCATGCGCATGGTGATGATTTCTTTTTTGATCTTGACCAGCATGCGCTTGTGCGACTGCTCGGACGACAAACTTTCTTTCACTTCCAGGTCGGCAAACCGTGCATCGCTGCGCACCCACGCCAGGAACTCGTCGATGTTTTCGCGCGGGCCGGAGAGGAACATATTGATGCCTTCCGGGGTCAAAAGAATCGTGCCCTTGAGGCCCAGGCGCGCGCAGATGTCCTGGTATTGCGGCCGCATCGTTTCGGTATCGTCGAAGGTGATGAACTTGTAGGCAGCGATATTGACGTGGGGGGCAAGATCGGTAGCGATAGCGGCAGCGGCGACAGGAGCGCCAGCATGCGCTTCAGCTTGTAAAGCAGTATTAGCGGACATGGTGGTTAAGATTCAAAAAAGAGGGGAAGGCGACATTATACGCGTGACTTCCACGGTAGATAAATCGCTCAGTGCTAAGATTGTCACCATGACGTGGTGAAGGAGGTTATATGTCAACAAGCACTTCGATTCGTATCAACCAGGAACTATACGAGCAGGCCAGGCATGATGCCCTGCTAGCGCAGCGCACGATTTCCGGCCAAATTGAATTTTGGGCGCGTGTTGGCCGCGCAGCGCTTGATAATCCTGACCTGCCAGTAGGTTTTATCGCCGAGTCGCTTGCCTCGCTTGCTGAGCCACGTGAACTTGCGGAGCCATTTGTGCCTCGTAGCACCCGGAGGGCATAGTGTGGTCGGTGCGGCAAACCAAGCGGTTCGCTCGCCAGTACAAGAAGCTGCGCGACAATACTGCCGCTGACGTTGATGCGGCGGTGTTGGTTGTGCAGTCCGATCCGCACGGCGGGGAACGCAAGAACGGTGATTTGGCCAGCCTCTGGGTTCATAAATTCCGCAGCGGCAGTCAGCTCTACTTGCTGGGCTATACGCTCAACGATGGCCTCGAGTTGGTGTACCTGGAAGCCGTCGGTCCGCATGAAAATTTCTATCGAGACATTAAACGCTGATATCCCGGTTCTCGCACACAGATAGATGGAACTGGCCGCTGCGCGGTAAAATAGCAGGTTACTGAACCAGCATCGAGCAGCGTATGAACATGGTAGCAAACGAACAAGTGGCAGGAACTGTCATCTCGCCCGACGAAGGCGCGGTCGTACCGGTCGGGCCGGCTTTTGTCCACCTGCGGGTCCACTCCGAGTACTCGATCGTCGATGGCCTGGTGCGTATCGACGACCTGGTCAAGACGGCTGCCAAGGACAAGCAGGTGGCGCTGGCCGTCACCGACCTGTCCAATATGTTCGGCATGGTCAAGTTCTACAAGGCCGCGCGCGGCAAGGGCGTCAAACCGGTGGTCGGTGTCGATGTCTGGATCACCAATGACGACAACCGCGACAAGCCATCGCGCCTGATGCTGCTGGCCAAGAACCGCATGGGCTACTTGCAGCTGTGCGAACTGCTGTCGCAGGCCTGGCTCACCAACCAGTACAAGGGCCGCGCCGAGATCCGCACCGAGTGGCTGGTCAACCTGGTCAACCAGCAATACGCGCTGCTGCCCAATGACTCGCCAGCGAACGGTCTGATTGCGCTGTCCGGCGCCCACTTCGGCGACGTCGGCCAGGCCATCGAAAACGGCAACCCGGAGCTGGCCGAGCAGAATGCGCAAAAATGGGCGGCGATTTTCCCCGGCCATTTTTATATCGAAATCCAGCGCGCCGGCCAGGCCAACCAGGAAGCGCAGGTGCGCCACGCGGTGTCGCTGGCGTCCAAGCTGGGCTTGCCCGTGGTGGCCACCCACCCGGTGCAGTTCATTTCCAAGGACGAGTTCATCGCCCACGAAGCGCGCGTGTGTATCGCCGAGGGCGAGATGCTCGCCAACGGCAAGCGCGTGCGCAAGTTCAACGAGCAGATGCGTTTTCTCACGCAGGCCGAGATGCGCGAGCTGTTCCACGATCTGCCGGCCGCGCTGCACAACTCGGTGGAAATCGCCAAGCGCTGCAACCTCACGCTCACGCTGGGCAAGCCGCAACTGCCGAACTTCCCCACGCCGGGCATGACCATCGACGAGTTCCTGATCGCCGAAACGAAAAAAGGCCTGGAAGAGCGGCTCGAACAGCTGTACCCGGACCCGGTGCGGCGCGAGAAGGAACGGCCGCGCTACGAAGAGCGGCTCGACTTCGAGAACAAGACCATCATCAACATGAAGTTCCCCGGCTACTTCCTGATCGTGGCCGAGTTCATCCAGTGGGGCAAGAACAACGACGTGCCGATCGGGCCGGGCCGGGGGTCGGGCGCCGGTTCGCTGGTCGCGTATGCACTGAAGATTACCGACCTCGATCCACTGAAATACAACCTGCTGTTCGAACGTTTTCTGAACCCGGAACGGGTTTCGATGCCCGACTTCGATATCGACTTTTGCCAGGAAAAGCGCGAGCTGGTGATCCAGCACGTGAAAGACCTGTACGGGCGCGACGCGGTCTCGCAGATCGCCACGTTCGGTACCATGGCGGCCAAGGGCGCGATCCGCGACGTGGGCCGCGTGATGGACTTCGGCTACAACTTCTGCGATGGCGTCTCCAAGCTGATTCCGTTCAAGCCGGGCAAGCCGGTGTCGATCGCCGAGGCCATCGAAGAAGAACCGATGCTCAAGGAGCGTCAGCAGAACGAGGAAGAAGTGTCGCAACTGCTGGACCTGGCGCAACAGGTCGAGGGCATCACCCGTAACATCGGCATGCACGCCGGTGGCGTACTGATCGCCCCGGGCAAGCTCACCGACTTCTGCCCGCTGTACACCCAGGGCGGCGACGGCGGCGTGGTGTCGCAGTACGACAAGGACGACGTCGAGGCCGTGGGCCTGGTCAAGTTCGACTTCCTGGGCCTGACCACGCTGACCATTCTCGATCGCGCGGTACGCTACATCAAGGCGCTCGACCCGGTCGAAAAAGATTTCGATCTGTCCAAGCTGCCGCTGAACGACCGGCCGTCGTACGACCTGCTCACCAAGGCCAAGACGGTCGCGGTATTCCAGCTCGAGTCGCGCGGCATGCAGGGCATGTTGAAGGATGCGCGGCCCGACCGCTTCGAGGATATTATCGCGCTGGTGGCCTTGTATCGCCCGGGCCCGATGGACCTGATCCCGGACTTCTGCAAGCGCAAGCACGGCGAAAAATTCGACTATCCCGATCCGCGCACCGAGTCCATTTTGTCCGAAACCTACGGCATCATGGTGTACCAGGAGCAGGTGATGCAGATGGCGCAGATCGTCGGCGGCTACTCGCTGGGCGGCGCCGACATGCTGCGCCGCGCGATGGGTAAAAAGAAGGCCGAAGAGATGGCCGAGCACCGCGAGATTTTCCGCGCGGGCGCCGCCAAGGACGGCCTGTCGGCACAGAAGGCCGACGAGATCTTCGACTTGATGGAAAAGTTCGCGGGCTACGGTTTTAATAAATCGCACGCCGCCGCGTACGCGCTGCTGTCGTACCACACCGCATACCTGAAGGCGCACCATCCGGCCGCGTTCATGGCAGCCAATATGTCGCTGGCGATGGAAGACACGGAAAAGGTCAAAATCCTGGTCGAGGATGCGATCGACATCTGCGGTCTCACCATCCTGCCGCCCGATATCAACAAGTCCGAGTACCGCTTCGTGCCGGATGGCCCGGCGCCGTCGGTCACCGGCAAGAAAGTCACGCAGATCCGTTACGGCCTGGGCGCCTGCAAGGGCGCGGGCCAGAACGCCATCGAGGCAATCATTGCCGCGCGCAATGCCGACGGCCCGTTTGTCAGCCTGTTCGACTTCTGCAAACGGGTCGACAAAAAACAGATCAACCGCCGCACCATCGAGTCCCTGATCCGCGCCGGCGCGTTCGACTGCCTGGCTGTCGACCGCGCGATCCTGCTGGCGTCGGTCAGCTTCGCCATGGAATACGCCGACCAGCAACTCAAGTCCGCCAACCAGGTCAGCCTGTTCGGCGGCGACGACAGCGACCTCGAACCGCCACCGGACTACGTCAAAGCCGAAATCTTCACCGACCGCCAGCGCCTGGCCGAAGAGAAGATGGCGCTGGGCTTTTACCTGTCGGGCCACATGTTCGATTCGTTCGCACCCGAGGCACGGCGCTTCTCGCGCACCAAGCTCGCCGACCTCGAGCCGTCGCGCGATCCACGCATCCTGTGCGGCGTCATCACCGGCATCCGCCCGCAGATGACACAGCGCGGTAAACTCCTGATCGTCACGCTCGACGACAAGAGCGCAGTGGTGGAAGTGACGGTGTACGCCGAGGTGTTCGAGGAGTGCAAGCACATGATCAAGGAAGACGAGTTTCTGGCCGTGATCGGCAAGGTCTCGGAAGACCGGTTCTCGGGCGGGCTGCGCATCTCGGCCGAAAAGGTGTTCGACATCGTCAGCGCCCGCGTCAAGCACGGCAAGCAACTGGCGATGGCGCTGCCCACCACGCTCGACGTGCGCAAGATGGCCGAAGTGCTGGCGCCATACCGCCATGCCGACGGCTTGCCGGTGTCGGCGCGCATCATGCCGCAGGGCGTGGCCTGCACGGTGCAACTGGGGGAAGGGTGGCGCGTGGCGCCGTCGGACGACTTGCAGCAAGCCCTGCGCCAACAGCTAGGAGCGCAGGACGTCCTTATCGAGTATTAACGGGCAAAGCCTACTGCGCGTCCCGCTACCGCCTCTCCGTTGCTCAGCGTACCTCCGTACGCTTGCGCTACTCAAGACGGTATCGGGCCGCTCGCTACGGCTTTAGTTAACGTTAGCACTGAGCGGCTACGCTCGTGATGGCATAGCCTTTTGCGCCGATCTGGGCAATCGGATCGGCGATATGGTAACGCGACAGGTCGCCGTTGTTGTCGTCGATTTCGACCTTGTGGGCTTCCACATGCCAGTCGGTGCTGGTCGCTTCTTCCGGAATGGTCTTGCCTTCCGGCACAGCCAGGTAAGTGTGCTTGCCAGCTGCTTCGTCTCGGTAATAAATATCTACACGCACGGGGTGCCTCCTTAAGCGAAAAACCCATGGTAACGGAATTCTCCTACTCGGCGCGCCCTCTTAAAGTATAGGTTCGCACAGGAAACTACGCTTTCCGCAGCGCCCGTACCTTGGCCTGGCGCTGCCACAGCTTGACCTTGCGGCTCAGCGTCTGCTTGAAGCGGAACACCAGGCTGTTGGCCAGCGCCTGCCGTACCTGCCGCGCTGCGCGCAGGTCGTCGCGGCGGCTGGTCGAGCGCAGGCTGCCTTGCTCCATCTTGCCCAGCACATTGTCCGGCGTGCCGAACAGCGTGGCGCGGTAAATCTCTTGCAGCTCGCGCCGCACCGTGCGGCCGGTTGCCCCCGGCAGCTGGTACGAGTTCTTCACCGCGCCGATATAGAAATAGCTGACCACCGCATCGAAGTGGTCGCGCACGCTGGCGCTCACGCCGGCCTGTTCCAGCGCCGGCTTGGTCAACCCGAGCGCCGCCGTAAAATCGCGGCAATAGTCGGCGCTGACCGACTTGGTGATGCTGACCGGATGCTGGCGATAGGCCAGCAGCTGGTGCGGCAGGTAGTACAGCGAATGGCAGCGCGCCAGCAGGCGCGGCGTCACCGCCACGTCCTCGAACAGGCGGTTGGTGGGATACAGCGGCTGCTCGAAGCTGGCATAGATCTCGCGCCGTATCACGCGCGCCCAGGCATACAGGTGGCGGTCGGCAAAAAACACGTCGAGAATGGTGTCGGCATCGGTCACCAGGGTGTCGGGCGCGTAGCCCATGTGCACGGCGCGATTCTTGTCGGGCCGGTCCGGGTGCCACATCGAAAAATCGAGCGCGATGGCGTCGGGCCGGTGGCTGGCGATCACCGCGTCCAGCCGCGCCAGGATGCCGGCTTGCAGCAGGTCGTCGCTGTCGATGAACAGGATGTAGTCGCCGCGCGCTTCCTGCAGACCCACGTTGCGCACCTGGGCCAGGCCCTGGTTGGCTTGCCGTATCAGCCGCAGCGCGCACTGCGGCGCTGCGGCCGCTTGCGCCTGCACGCGCGCGGCGGTGTCGTCGCGCGAGCCGTCGTCGATGACGATCAGTTCGTGGGCCGGTGTCATGTGCGGCAGGATGTGGGCCAGGCACTCGTCGATGAAGCCGCCCGCGTTATAGGCCGGAACGATGATGCTGATGGAAAACGGTGCAGGCATGGTCAGTTGCTTTTGCTAAGGCGTTTTTGCCTGGCCAGTTGCCAGGTTTTGTAGGCGCGGTTGATGGTCTGGCGGATCTGGAACACGGTGCTGTCGGTCAGCGCCTGTTTCACCTGGTACGCAACGCGGCGGCCGGAGCGCAGGTTGAGCGACGTGATCTTGCCGCTTTCCAGGTTGTGCAGCGACTGTTCGATGGTCCCGAACAGACCGCCGAGAAAAATCGCCCGTACCTCGGCGCGCAGCTGCCGGGTCTCGCTGCAGGTCGGCAGTCCGAACGAGGTCTTGATCGAACACAGGTAGAACAGGCAGGACGCGCCGTCGAACTCGGCGCGCACCATGGGGCTGACGCCGGCCCGCTCGAGGTGCGGTTTGAGCGAGGCCAGTGCCAGCACGTAGTCGATACACCAGCTTGGCGAAGTCAGGTGCGTGATGCTGACCGCATGCTGGCGGTAATGCAGCAGCACCAGCGGCAGGTACACCAGCGTGTTGCAGGCAGCGAGCACGCGTGGCACCGTCGCCATGTCCTCGAACAGGCGACCGGACGGGAACAGTGGCATGCCCAGGTCGAGGTAGATCTGGCGCCGAATGATCTTGCTCCACGCATACATGCGGCGGTCGGCGAAATAGGGCACCAGGATGGCGTCGTGGCCGTGCAAGACCACGCCGGCGGGGTAGCTCAGGCGCGTAAGTTCGAGCGGCTGGTCGGTGCGGTGCGGATGCCAGAAACAAAAATCGGTGGCGATGGCATCGGGCGCGTGGGTGGCGATGGCCGCTTCGAGACATTCCAGCATGCCGGGTTGCAGCAGGTCGTCACTATCGACGAACAGGATGTAGTCGCCGCGTGCTTGCTGCAGTCCCGCGTTGCGCGCCACCGCCACGCCCTGGTTGGCTTGCCGGACCAGGCGCACCGCGCAATGTGGCGCAGCGGCAGCCTGGGCCTCTACGCGCGCGGCAGTATCGTCGTACGAGCCATCGTCGATCACGATCAGCTCATGCGCCGTCCCCATTTGCCGCAAGATATGCGCCAGGCATTCGTCGATAAATTCGGTGGCATTGTGGGCCGGAACGATGATGCTGATGGCAAGCTGGGCGGGCATGTCAGCTAACATCACTGCGTTGTTGACGGCGTTGTTGCCTGCCTATTTGCCACACCTTGTAGGCCCGGTTGACGGTCTGGCGGATCCGGAAGATGGTGCTGTCGTTCAGGGCCTGGCGTATTTGGTGTGCAACGCGGCGGCCCTTGCGCACGGAGACCGAGGCGATTTGACCGGTTTCCAGTTGATGCAGCGTCTGCTCCACCGTGCCGAACAGGCTGGCCAGGAAGATGGTGCGCACTTCTGCGCGTACCCGGTCCGGTTGCGTCGAGGCAGGCAGCTCGAACGAGGTCTTGATTGCGCACAGGTAGAACAGGCTGGCGGCGGCGTCGAATTCGGTGCGCACGCTCGCGCTGGCACTGGCGCCGGCAGCTTCGAGGTACGGCCTGGCCGAGGCCAGCGCGCCCACGAAGTCGGTGCACCAGCGCGGCGTGATCACCCGCGTGATGCTGCGCGGATGCTGGCGGTAATGCAGCAGCACCACCGGCACGTACACCAGCGTGCGGCACGCCGCCAGCAGGCGCGGCACCACGGCCATGTCCTCGAACAGCCGGCCCGACGGGAACAGCGGCAGGCCCAGTTGCAGATAGATGTCGCGCCGGATGATCTTGCACCATACGTACATGTGGCGGTCGGAGAAATAGGTCGACAGGATCGCTTCCTGGCCCTGCACCAGCACGTTCTGCGGATAGCTCAGGTGGTGGTATTCGAGCGGCCTGGCGGTGCGGCCCGGGTACCAGATGCAGAAATCGGTGGCGATCACGTCCGGCGCATGGCTGGCAATGGCGGCGTCGATGCCGTCCAGCGCACCCGGTTGCAGCAGGTCGTCGCTGTCGACGAACAGGATGTAGTCGCCCTGCGCCTGCGCCACGCCGTTGTTGCGGGCGTCGGCCACGCCGGCATTGGTCTGCTCGATCACGCGCACCAGGCACTGCGGCCACGCGGCAAAGACCGCGCGGGCGCGGTCCACGGTGGCGTCGGTGGAACCGTCGTCGATCAGCACCAGTTCGTGGCCGTCGCGCATTTGCGGCAGGATGCAGTCGAGCGTCTGGGCGATGAAGTCCTGCACATTGTAGGCAGGCACCACGATGCTGAGCCGCAGCCCGCCGCTCATGGCGCCAGCCCCACGGTGGCGCGCACGGTCTTGTCGTGCATGCGCGCCTCCACCCGCGCCTTGTTGCTGCTGGCCTGGTCGCGCACCGCTTCGCGGTGCCACAGGTGCAGCACCTCGGTGGCGAATGCGCCATCCTTGCGCAGGATGCCGGCGTTAAACAGGCGCAGCACGATGTCGGCATCTTCGTGGCCCCAGCCGGTAAAGCTTTCATCGAAACCGTTGATGCGCTCGATGTCGCTGCGCCACGCCGCCATATTGCAGCCCTTGATGCGGCGCCAGGTAAACCGGTCGGATGTGCGTTTTACGTCCGGAAAGTGCCACCAAAGTTGTAACAATTTGTTCAATCCGCCGTTCAACCGCAGCTTCAATTGTCCCCACGGCGACAATTGCAACGGGTGGATCGCGCCGCTGAGCACCTGCGCGGTCAGCGCTTCGCTGAGCAAAATACGACTGCCAGTTACCATGCAGCCCGGCTCGGCCAGGTGCCTGTGCTGGCTGATAAAGCTGCTCTGCGGGATACAGTCGCCGTCGAGGAAGATCAGGTAGTCGCCGGTGGCCGCCGCAATGCCGAGGTTGCGCACCCGCGCCAGGCGGAAACCGAGGTCTTCCTGCCAGATGTGCCGCAGCGGTACCGGCGAGCGCGCTTGCAGCTCCGCCACGCAGGCGCGTGTGTTGTCGGTCGAGCCGTCATCGGCGACAATGAGCTCGAAATTTTTCTCGTCCTGGAGAAAGAACGCCTCGATGACTGCGCGCAGTGCATCGGGGCGATTGTAGGTCGCAATGACGACTGAAATATTGATTGTTTGTTGCATGAATGGCGGCGGGAACGGTGACCTCTCGCGGAAAGAACCCCAAGAAGAATGATGCATAATACCCTATCGCAAAAGTCCCACGGCACTGTCTTTTTCAACAGCCTGTTGTTTGCTCCACCGTTCCTGTTCCTGATCGCGCGCGGCGGTACCGGCTTGTTCAGCCTGGTCTACTTGCTCGCTGCGATCGCCTGCTGGCGCGCCGTCCGCGCGGCCGCCGCACCGCACTGGCGCGACATGGCGCCGCTGCTGCTGGCCTTCGCTTTTCCCTTGCTGCTGGCGCTCGGTTACTACCTGTTCGATCCCGAAGTGCGGCTGCGCGATCTCGAGCGCCCGGTACGCTCGCTGGCGGCCGTCGCCGCGCTGCTGGTGGTGGTGGCGATGCGGCCGGCACGGCGCTTCCTGTGGTGGGGCCTGATCGGCGGCGCCGTGGCCGGCGCGCTGTTCATCAGCTACCAGCGCTGGGTGCTGGGCATGGACCGTCCCGGCGGCTTGATCAACGCGATTACCTTCGGCGATATCTCGCTGTGCATGGGCCTGATGTGCCTGGCCGCTTCGCGCGATTTCCACGGCCGCGCCGTGCTGTGGCCGGTGCTGGGGGCAGTGGCCGGCCTGGTGGGCTCAGTCGCTACCGGCACCCGTGGCGGCTGGGTGGCGGCAGTCCTGGCCGTGGTGCTGCTGCTGCGCTATGGCAATGTCCTCGGCGGCCGCTACCGCAAGGGCGCGACGCTGCTGGTGCCGGTGCTGCTGGCGCTGTCGTTCCTGGTGCCGCAAACCGGGGCGCGCGAACGGGCCATGCAGGGCGTGGCCGATGTCGAGCAATATTTCGCCGGAGGCAATACCTATACCAATATGGGCATACGGCTCGAGCTGTGGCACACAGCCACCGTGCTGATCGCCGAGCGTCCTTGGCTGGGCCGCAGCGTGCCCGCCGTGGTGCGCGCCAAGCAGGCCATGGTGGACCGCGGCGAGGCGCCGGCCTACGTGCTCGAACTCGACCATTTCCATAACGACGCACTGCACGCCACCGTGTTCGGCGGCGTGGTCGGGCTGCTGGCCTGGGCCGGCACGCTGCTGCTGCCGTTCCTGTTTTTCCGCCGTCAACTGCACCAGGGCAGGGCCCGGCGCCGCGACGTCACGGCGCCGGCGCTGGCCGGCATGTTGCTGGTGGTCTGCTACTTCGGCTTCGGCCTGACCGAAGTGATTTTCTGGACCATCCACAGCAGCGTGTTCTATGCGCTCACGGTGTTCATGCTGGCCGGACTGTGCCTGACCGCGCCGCCTCAATCGGTGACCGGGTAAGCAACGCTGGTGGCCACGCCGTTCGGCGTGGTGACCGTGATGGTCAGGGCGCCGCTGGTGACCTCGTTGATGCAGGCGTTCGAGCCGAGCGCGCTGGACGCATCGCTGACCATCTGCACGCTGTAGATCCAGCCGGCCGCATCGGGCGACACGGTGTTCTGCACCACGGCGTTGGCGGCCGACAGCAGCCGACCGTTGGACGTGGAGAAGTTGATGCGGGTACCGGCCGGCAGCGGATTGCCGGGCAGGTCGAACAGCCAGTCCGGGTGGGCCGCGCGCACGTTGGCAGCGAAGACGGTCGGATTGTTGTCGCGGATGGCGAAGCGGAAGGTGCGGGTCTGGTTGACGAACGGCTGGCCACTGACGCACTGGCTCAGCGCCAGCGTGCCAATGGTCGGCGCGCCATTCAATGCCTGGTCGAGCAGGCTCACCGCCGGTGTGCTGTTCGACAGTACCATCACCATCGCCTGGCGCAGGTGCACGGTGGCGCCGCTGCCCGCGCCCGGTGCACGCAGCACGCCGTTGTAGACGCCATTGCCGGCGGTGGTCCAGGCGCCGTTGCCATCGGTGTCGATGAACGGCTCACCGGCCACGCGGGTGGCGCTGTTGCTGGCGTAAGCGTCGTTGCTGCCGGCGGCGTTGGCGTCGGTGACGGCGCGGTCGTTGCGGAACGGCTCGTCCAGGTCGGTGAACACTTCGCCGGCGTCATAACGGTTGTTGCCGTTGGCATCGACAAAACTCTCTTCTCCCAGCGCATAGGCGAGCACCGTCACGCGGCCATCGGCCGGCCGCGGGCTGGCTGCGCAGAAGCGCACCGTGCATTCGCCGGGCGTGCCTTTTTGCTTGATCACGGTGCCGTCGGTGAGCGTGGTCGAGGTTTCGCCGGTCAGGCACGAGGCATCGACCGTGCCGCCTTCGGCCGTGAAGCTCACTGCGGTGCCGTCCGGCGCCGGATTGTGGAAGCGGTCGGCCAGTCGCGCGGTCAGCGTGGTGCCCGCTGGCGCAGTACAACCGTTGAACGAGCCGCCTTCGACATTGCGCACCAGCGCGCTGAGCGAAAAACTCGCTTGTTCCGGCACGCCGGTGGACACGACCAGCTGGTCCGAGACGGTGCTGATGCCACCGCCCGGCAACAGCGCCGACACCCGCACCGGCGTATTGATGGTGCCGGAGGAGACGACGGTCGAGACGGTGCCGTCGGCGCCGGTGGTGGCGGTGGCCGGGCTCAGGGCCAGGCCGCCCACGCTGGTGTCCAACGCGAAGTTGACCACCTGGCCGGCGAACGGCTTGCCGGCGCCGTCGAGCACCTTGAAGGTGACGGTGGCGGTTTCCTGGCGGCCGGCGCCGCCGGTGCCCTTGAGCGCGATGTTCTGCGGCAGTGCCGAGACGAACAGCAACTGGCCGGTGGTGGCCAGGCGCACGGTCAGCGTGGCGCTGGTGGTGAGCGTGCTGCCGTTGTAGGCGACGCTGGCAGTGACCGGATCGCTGGCGCCGCAACCGAGGTCGGTGTAGGACGTGGTGGCCACGCCGTTGACGGTGTTGACCGGCGTGACCAGGCGCGCCTTGCCGGCGGCAGCGCACGGCGAACTGAAGGCCACCGACTGCACCGGCAGGTACGGCGTGCCGCCGTTGAACAGGGTGGCGCTCACACTGGCGGTGCCGCCGGCGGCAAGCGAGGCAGGCGCCAGCGCTGGCGTGGACAAGGTCAGCGTCGGGAAGGTGACGGCGTAATTGGTGCTGGCGCTGAGTGAAAGGCCGGCCACGGTGGCGCCGGCGGTGGCGCTGTAGCCGCCCGGGCTGGTGCCGGCGTTGACGGCCAGCGTGGCGCGGCCGTTGGCGTCGGTCAGGGCGGTGCCGCTGACCGGTGTGAGGCTGGCGGTGCGGTCGTTGCTGGTGAAGGTGACCAGCGCATTGGCCACCGGCGCGCTGGCGGTGTCGCGCACGGTCGCCACCAGCGTGCCTGGGCTGTCCGGGGCCACGTTGATGGTGCTGGCGCCGGCCGGGTTGATGAGCGTGAGCGTCAGTGTTGGCGGCGGTGGCGTCGGCACCGGCGCCACCGGCGGAATGGTTGCCGTGTAATTGGCGCTGGCCGTCAGCGCGCGGCCACCGACCGTGATGCTGGCAGTGGCGGCATAGGCGCCGGTAACGCTGCCGGCCGGTACGGCCACCTGCGCCACCCCGGCTGCATTGGTCAGCGCGGTGCCGGTCGATGGCACCAGCGTGGCGGTGGTGTCGGTGGTCACGAAGCGTACCAGCGCATTCGGGATCACGGCGCCAGCGGCGTCGCGCACGGTGGCGGCCAGGCTGCCCGGCCGGGCCGGCGTGACCGCATTGGTGGGCACGCCGTTGACGTCATTCAAGGCCAGCACCAGCGAGGCGCTGCCCGCCGCTGGCGGCAAGCTGACGTTGTAGTTGACGGTGGCGGTGGCGGTTTTGCCATCGACGCTGGCGGTGGCCGTCACGCCGAAGGCGCCGGCCGTCGCGCCAATCGGCAGGCTGATGCTGGCCACGCCGGCGGCGTTGGTGATCGCCGTGCCGGCGCCGGGCAGGAACACGGCGGTGCGGTCGGTACTGGTGAAGGTGACCAGGGTGTTGGCGACAGCCACGTTGGCGCCGGTCTTGAACAGCGCCACCAGGGTGCCGGGACGCTCGCTGGTGATGGTGCTCAAGGCAGCGCCGGTGCTGTCGGTCAGCGCCAGCGTCATCACGGGGGCGGGGGCGACGGGCGTGACCGGCGCGGTGGTGGCGCAGCCGGGCAACGCCGGATCGCGGTTCGGATCGAGCGTGGTGCAGCCCTTGTCGCCGCTGGCGCCGCCACCGCCGCAGGCGGCCAGCATGGCGGCCAGTGCGAATGCCAGGAACACCTGCAACAGGTAGCCGCTGGAACGCCGGCCGGACGTGGTTCGTTTCATGAAGACTCCTGGTTGAAAACTGGGCTGGCTTAATCGCATGCAGGTTTCCGTTTAAAGATTGGCGGCGCCCAGGCCCTGGTACAGCTGCAACAGCGCCGGGCCCAGCAACACCACCAGCAGGCTGGGGAAGATGAAGAAAATCAGCGGGAACAGCAGCTTCAGGGCGATCTTGGCGGCCTGCTCCTCGGCGCGCTGGCGGCGCTTGGTGCGCAGCAGTTCCGACTGCACCCGCAGCGAGTCGGCCACGCTGGTGCCGAAGCGATCGGCCTGGATCAGCATCGTCACCAGCGCATCGACGTCTTCCACGCCGGTGCGCAGCGACAGGTTGCGCAGCGCCTTTTCCTTGGCGCTGCCGGCGCGCAGTTCCAGCGTCACCAGTTGCAGTTCCTCGGCCAGGATCACGCTTTTCAGGCCGATCTCCTGCGCCACCCGCGCCAGCGCCGCATCCATCGCCAGGCCCGCTTCCACGCACACCGTCATCAGGTCGAGCGCATCGGGAAAACTCTCGAAAATGTCGCGCTGGCGGCGCTTGATCACGTGGTTGAGCACCAGGCCGGGCACGTAGTAGCCGATGGCGGCGCCCACCAGCAGGTAACTGAGCTTGGTCATGCCCTCGGCCTGGCTGCCGGTGCTGCTCAGGTACAGGAATACCAGCAGCGGCAGCAGCAGCGCCAGCCCGGTCTTGGCGGCATAGAACAGGCCCGGTGCGGCCGGCGTGCGCCAGCCGGCGTTGATGAAGCGGCGCCGCACGGCCGAGGTTTCCCAGCCTTCGGCCGGCACCGACAGCTTGGCCAGCGGCGAGGCGATGTTGACCAGCTGCTGCAGCCAGCGGCCCTTGTCGAAGCTGGACTCGGGCTGCTCGGACAGGGCGTCGAGGCGGTCGCGCACGGCGTTGTTGGTCAGCAGGCGCGCGGCCACCAGCGCGGCGCCGAACACGCCGATGAAGATCACCGCCAGGAAAATCAGTTGAACCGTTGTCATGGGCTTAAATCCTGATCTTGGTGATCTTGCGGATCACCAGGAAACCGAGCAGCATCATCCCCGCCGCGCCCATCAGCAGGCGCTGGCCCTGCGGATCGACGAACAGGATGGTGAGAAATTCGCGGTTGAGCGCGAACATGATGCCGCCCACGCCGAACGGCAAGAGGCCCAGCACCCAGGCCGACATCTTGCCCTCGGCCGACATCACGCGCACCTGCGCCAGCAGGCGCAGGCGGTCGCGGATGATGGCGCTGATCGACGCCAGCAGCTCGGTCAGATTGCCGCCGGTCTCGCGCTGGATCAGCACTGCCACCACGAAGTAGCGCAGGTCGGCGCTGGGCACGCGCTGCGCCATGCCCATCAGCGCATCCGGCATGCTGATGCCGAAATTGACTTCGTCGAACACGGCGCGAAACTCCGCCGACAGCGGCATCGGCATTTCGTCGGCCACCATCTTGAGCGCGGTGGGAAACGCGTGGCCGGCGCGCATGGCGCGGCTCATCATGTCGAGCGCCTCGGGCAGCAGCAGTTCGATGCGGGTGATGCGGCGGCGCTTGGCGCGATTGAGTTCCCACCACGGCAGGCCGGCGCCGCACAGGCCCAGCACCAGCGCCCCGCTGGTGGGCAGGCGCAGCACCATCGCCAGCACCACGCCGGTGGCCGCCGCCACGGCGATGATGGCCAGCATGCGCGCGGCGGTCCAGCTGCGGCCCGACTGCAGCAGCACCTGGTCGAGCAGCAGCATGCCGGGCACCCGCAGCAGCATGCGGTGGGTGGCGGGATCGCGGCTGAGCATGCGGTCCTTGGTGATGGACACAGCCAGTTCCACGCTGTCGTCGCCAATCGCAGTGCGCAGGCGCCGCGCCACGCGCTTGGCCTGCTCGCCCTTGACGTTATGCACGCTGCTGTAGATGCCCCATACGAGCAGCGCCACGGCGCCGAATACGCACAGACCGAAGACAATCAAACGGGTGTCCATGACGTCCTCAGGATGGCTCGAACACGGTGTTCGACACCGTCACGCCGAAATTGCGCAGGCGGTCGATGAAGCGCGGCCGGATGCCGCTCGGGCTGTGATGGCCGTGCACGGTACCATCGTCGCCCAGGCCGGTCTGCTTGTAGCTGAAAATCTCCTGCATGGTGATCATTTCGCCTTCCATGCCGGTCACTTCCTGGATCGACATCACCTTGCGCTTGCCGTCGGGCAGGCGCGAGACCTGCACCACCACGCCCACGGCAGAACTGATCTGCTGGCGCATGGCCTTGGTGGGCAGGTTGGCGGCCGCCATGCTGATCATGTTTTCCAGGCGGGTGAGCGCGTCGCGCGGCGTGTTGGCGTGGATGGTGGCCATCGAGCCTTCGTGGCCGGTGTTCATCGCGCCCAGCATGTCGAGCGCTTCGGCGCCGCGCACCTCGCCGAGGATGATGCGGTCGGGACGCATGCGCAGCGCATTGCGCACCAGCGCGCGCTGGGTCACTTCGCCCTTGCCCTCGATATTCGGTGGCCGGGTTTCCAGCCGCACCACGTGCGGCTGTTGCAGTTGCAGCTCGGCCGCATCTTCCACCGTGACGATACGCTCGGTCTGGCCGATGAAGCCGGAGATCACGTTGAGCATGGTGGTCTTGCCGGAGCCGGTACCGCCCGAGATCAGGATGTTGACCTTGGCGCGGCCCAGGCCTTGCAGCACCTCGGCCATGTCGGCCGTCATCGAACCGTAGGCCACCAGGTCGGCCAGGCGCAGCGGGTCGGCAGAAAAGCGCCGGATCGACACGATCGGGCCGTCGATCGCCAGCGGCGGAATGATGGCGTTCACGCGCGAGCCGTCGGGCAGGCGGGCATCGACCATCGGGCTCGATTCGTCGATGCGGCGGCCCACGCGCGAGACGATCTTGTCGATGATCTTCATCAGGTGGGCGCTGTCGGTAAAGGTGACGTCGGTCAGCTCCAGCTTGCCGCGCCGCTCGACGTAAATCTGGCGGTGGGTATTGACCAGGATGTCGGAGACGGTGGGGTCTTCCAGCAGCGGCTCCAGCGGGCCAAAGCCCAGCATCTCGTTCTGGATATCGCGCGTGAGATTTTTGCGCTCGGCGTCGTTGATGACCACCGCTTCTTCTTCCAGCAGCCGTTCGACCAGCGTGCGCAGCTCGAGCTTGATCTGGTCCTGGGTCAGGCGCTGGATGCTTTCCAGGTCCACCCGGTCGAGCAGGGTCTGGTGCAGCCGGTGCTTTAGGTCCTGGTAGGCGCGGTTGTCGATGCCGGTCACGCGCTGGGCCACCACGCGGGTGGTGCCGGTTTCGAGCCGCTCGCGCAGCGAGATAGGGGTGTTCATGGTGGCTCCTTATTCCTTGCGGCCGCGCAGCTTGTCGATCCAGCTGGCCGGTTTGACGGCAGCCGCTTCGCCACTGAGGCTGCGCGCGAATTCTTCCAGGGCTTTACTCAGCGGACTGACAGGCGCGAGCTTCATCACCGGCACGCCCTGGTTGACCGAGGCGGCAGCGGCATCGTAGTGGTTGGGAATGGTCTGCATCTGGTCGGTGTCGAACGCGGCCTCGAGGTCTTTCAAACGTATCTCTCCGCCCTTGTCGTGGCGGTTGACGATCAGCTGGATTTTCTCTTTCGCGTATTCGAGCGAACGGAATACCGTCAGCAGGCGCTTGCTGTCACGGATGTACGGCAAGGTGGTTTGCAGGATCGGGAAAATCAGGTCGGCGTGGTCGAGCGCGCGGATGGTTACCGCGTCCAGGCTGCGACCGACGTCGAGGATGATGAAGTCGTACTGCTGGCGCGCCAGCTTGATGATGGCGTCGATATGATCGGGCTTGACGTCGCTGGTGTGGGCCGGGTCGGACGGCGCCGCCAGCACGCCGTAGTTGGGCAGGATGCTCAGCATGCTCGAGGCCAGGAACGACGGATCGAGCCGGTGGATCTGGCTGGCCACGTCCGACAGGGTGGCCAGCGGCTTGTGGTCGGAGACGAACAGCGAGGCATCGCCGAACTGCAGATTCATGTCGATCAGCGCCACCCGCTTGGCGCCGCTGGCGGCCAGCGCGTAGCCAAGGTTAGTTGCCAAAAACGTGGCGCCGCTGCCGCCCTTGCAGGAAATGAACGCCAGCACCTTGCCGCTGGCGTGGTGGCGCCGGCCCAGCTTTTCGGCGATACGGTCGAGCACCGGGTACAGCGTGGCGGACGTGACCGGGACCGGCAGCACTTCGCGCACGCCGGCGCGCATGGCGTGCAGCAGGAACTCGGACGAACTCTCGCTGCTCAGGGCGATGAAGGCCATGGCCGGATGCAGGCCGCTGAGGCGTTCGACCTGTACCAGGTCGCCGTCCTCGACTGAAGGCTGGTCGATGATCAGCACGTCGGGCAGCTGTTCGTCGGCCATGCCGGCCAGCCGTATCAGGCCGCCCGACAGCAGGTCCACTTCGTCGCCAGTCGGGCGCGCGCGCAGCAGGCGGCCCAGGTCCAGCAGGTGGCGTTCATCCTTGGAAATGACGGCGATTTTCAATGGTTGTCCTTGGCGTTGGTTCAGCGCGTGCCGGAGCTGGCGCCCGTGCCCGTGGTCAGCGAACTGCCCTGGGCTTCCGGCGTGCGGTACGACTTCTGATAGTTTTCATAGACCGACTCGGCGGCCTTGCCGTCCATGCCGTTGACCGGCGAGCGGTTGGCGCCGGCCTGCGGGTTCAGCGTCTGCTGCGCCAGTGCCTGCTGCACGCTGGCGCCGAACTGGCGGTCCAGCCGGGGCGACTGCGCGCAGCCGCCAAGCAGCAGCGTGGCGCAGAGCGTAGCGTAAAAAAGTATGCGGGCCATGCGGTCTCCTATTTGACGTCGAAGCCGGCAGCGGCGGGTTTCGGTTCAGCCGGTGCCGGTGCCGGTGCAGGCGCAGGCGCGCGGCCTTCCAGCTTGCCCATGCCGAAAAAGTCGAGGCGGTTCGGCGGCACGTAGTCGTCGGTCGGCAGCTTGGGATTTGGCGCCAGCGGGCGCGCCAGGTGCGGCGTGACGATGAATACCAGCTCGGTGCGGTCGCTCTGGAAATCGCTGCTGCGAAACAGCGCACCGAGGATCGGAATCTCGCCCAGGCCCGGGAAGGCCTTGATGCTGGTGGTGACGTTGTTCTTGATCAGGCCACCGATGGCGAAGCTCTGGCCGTCGTACAGCTGCACCGTGGTGCTGGCGCGGCGCGTGGTAAACGCCGGCAGGATGGCGGTGGCAGTGCTGCCGGTGGCGCTGATGCCGATGCCTTCGCGGTTGATCTCGGAGACCTCGGGCGCCACGCGCAGGTTGATGCGGCCGCCTTCGAGCACGGTGGGCGTGAATTTGACGGCCACGCCGTATTCCTTTTCCTCGAGCGTGATGCGGGTGGAGCCGCCGGAGCCGTCCTGCGCCACCGGGATGTAGATCTTGCCGCCAGCCAGGAAACTGGCCTCCTGGCCGCTGATCGCCAGCAAGGTCGGCTCGGCCAGGATCTTGACCAGGCCATCGCGTTTCTGGGCGTCGAGCGTGGCGAAGTTGCCGTTCTTGCCGTTGAATGCATCGAGCTTGCCGCTGTTGCCGGTCAGCAGATTCGACAGCAGGCTGTAGGTCCAGTTGCCGGCGGTGCCAGCCACGCCGATGCTCGCGCCCAGCTGGTCCACCAGGCTTTTCGACACTTCGGCAATTTTCACTTCCAGCATCACCTGCTGCGGCGCCGCCACCGACAACATGTTAACCACGCGGCTGGCGGCACTGCCGACGGCGCTGCCGCCCACCAGCAGGCTGGCGCCGGAATCGACCGCCGTCAACGGTGCGCCAGCGGTGCCGGGGCCGCCGTTGCCGGCGTTGTTGGCTGTACCCGCACCGGCACCGGCACCAGCCTGGACCGGCGCCTGGCTCATGGCGCCGCGCGCGCCGCGTTGCAGGTAGGCGGTGGCGACCGCCACCACCTGGCCGGCGCGGATGGTGTCGGCCACGCTGCCCGACAGGATCAGGGCATTGCCGGAGACGGTGACCACGATGTCGCGCTCGGTCGGGAACAGCGCAGCGAACTGCTGGCGCAAGGGCGCCGCGTCGATGCCCACGCTGATGTCGATGATGGTGGCCTGGTTGGCCTTGTTCCACAGGATCAGGTTGGTGGTGCCGGTGGCCTTGCCCAGCATGTACACCTCGCTGGGATTGATCAGGATGACGTCGGCCACGCGCGCATCGCCCACCGCCAGCCGCGCCGCCGGGTAGGGCAGGTGCATCAGCGTCGATTTGCCTTCGGACAGCTCGATCTGCTGCGCCATCTGCACGCTGCTGGCGTTGCCGGCCGGGGTGCCGGCCAGGCCCGGGGGCGTGGTGGCAATTGCGGCAGAGGCAGCGGGAGCGGCGGTAGCAGGCGCCTTGGCCTTGCCCTGCGCGTGGGCCACGGTTGCCGCAAGCGGCATTGCTGCCAGTGCGGCCAGCACGGCCAGCGTCATCATTGCAGCGGGCGCCGGCTTGGCGGTCATGCTAAAAACGGTCATCGATGGCATCCTTGTGCGTGGTTGAGCGAAGCGTAGCGCGGACATCAGAATTGCTGGATGCTGCGGTCGAGGCCCTTGATCACTTCCACCTTGTCACCGTGCGGCGTGGCCGGGCGTGGCGCCGGCGCTGGTGCTGGGGCTTGTGTTGGCGCCGCTGCCGTGGCCTTCGCCACCGACTGCTGCGGCTGCGGGCGATTGCGGCCCAGCAGTGCGGCGCGCGCGCCGTCGGGGTCGAGCAGGGTGTCCTTGGTAGCGCCGGCGGTGTCGGCGGTCTTGGGATCGATCTGGTTGCGCAGCACCAGTGACAGCGTGCCCACGCTGCGCGCCAGGTCGAGCTTTTCCACCTGGTCAGGCGTGAGCTCCAGCGTGACGGCGTTGACCACCTTGGGCTTGGTGTCGTCGCGGTTCGATTCCTGCGCCACGGCCAGCACCAGTATCCGTTCCAGCACGATCTTGGAAATCGCCTGTTCGCGTGCGCGGTCGTTGCCGAAGTCGCCGCGCGCTTCTTCCTGGGTGTTGACCAGGATGTCGACGAAATTGCCGGGCAGGGCGAAGCCGGCCACGCCGACCACGTCATTGACGCGCACCGTCATTGCGCGCTTGCCTTGCGCCACCACGGCCGACAGGCCGCCGGTGGTGCCGGCCGGCGCCAGCTTGCTTTCCATGATGGGTTCGCCGTGTTCGATGGCGCTGCGCGAGACACGGTTGTCGAGCTGCTTGATGTCGGTAATGGCGCCGGGCGGCATGGCGTTGCCGGGCCACTCGATCAGGTTGAGCATCTCGGGCGTGATGCGCGCGCCCATCGGAATATCGACCAGCGCCACCGCCACCTTCTTGTTGCCGGCGGCGCCCTGGTCGTTGATCCACTGCGCCGCCACCACCACCGCCACCAGCGCCAGTACCAGCGCAACGGCAATCATCACCAGGGCCCGTGTATTTCTCATGAATTCGCTTTCATCGGATTGAACGGCGCGCCGCTGTCACGGCGCTCCCGGTCGGCAGCGCCGGCGCCGGATTGTTGCTGATGCTGTTGCTGGACTGCGGCCATGCGGCGCACGCCGGCGCCGGCGAAATAGTTATGCCAGGCCCAGTCGAGCGCGGCGCGCGTCATCACTGGCGGCGCTGATTCGTAGCGGGCCAGGTCCAGCAGTTGTCGTATCAGGTCGCGTGGATAGCATGCGAGGAGTGGCACATCTTCGCGGCGGTGTTTTTCCTGGAGCAGGTAGTGGTAGGTGTCGGGCTCGAAGTCGAGGTCCGCTTGCTGGCAGACTTGACGGAAAATGCGTTCATATTCAGCCTCTGTTTGCGGCGGCACTTCGATCTTGTAACCGAGGCGGCGCAGGAAAGCGCCATCGGACAAGCGCTCGGGTAAGAAGTTCGATGAGAATACCACGACTACATCAAACGGAACTTCGAAAACGTGGCCTGTATGCAACGAAAGATAGTCGATTCCACGATCCATCGGCACGATCCAGCGGTTCATCAATTCCAGCGGCGAGCAGCGCTGCCGACCGAGGTCGTCGATGATGAAGATGCCGTTATTGGCTTTCAAATGGGGAGGCGCTTGGTACAGGCGCGTATTGGGATCGAAGCGCAGGTCGAGCATTTCCAGCGTCAGTTCGCCGCCGGTCAGGGTGGCCGGGCGCTGCACGCCGCGCACCCAGCGCAGGTCGATGCTGCGCAGCTTGTCGATGGCGGCGTGGTCCGCTGGCTCCTGGTTTTCGTGGCTGGCGCGGTGCTGTACCGGATCGTAAAACGGCACCACTTCGCCGTCGATCATGATGGCGTAGGGCAGGGCGATATCGCCATGCAGCAGGCCGCGCAGGCGTTCGGCAAGATAGGTCTTGCCGCTGCCGGCCAGGCCGTGGATGAAGATCGCACGGCCCGAGTTCATGGCCGCACCCAGCTGGTCGAGCACGTGCTGGTTGACGACGATGTCGTCGAACACGCGCGTGACATCGGCGCGCGTGACATGCAGGTCAGCCACGCTTTGCAGCGCCACCTGGCGCCGGTAGTCGGCCAGCGTGACCGGCGCCGGACCCGCATAGGCATTGCGCGCCAGGCACTGCTGCGCGCGTTCGCGACCGAGTTCGGTCAGATGATATGCAAGGTCGGCGTCGGTGCCGCTGACGCCCCGGCGCGTGACTTCGCACAGTTTTTCCGTGCGCATGAAAGCGATGAGCGGATCGATCACGCCCACTGCCAGCTTGATGTGGCCCGCCAGTTCCGGCAGCTTGAGCTGGCCGCGCTGGGCCAGCACCTTGATCAGCAATTCGACCAGGAACAGGAACGGCAAACCGGTCTCGTCCACCGTGCGCGGCGCGCGCATGAAGGCTGGCGCCATCGCCGTGGCGTCGAGGGCGGCAGGCCCGCTCACGCGAACAGGCTCGCGCCGTTGAGCGCAGCGTAGACCAGGTAGGGCGCGGCCCCGGCCGCAATCGCAATCGCGTACGGCAGCTTGCCGCTCGGTGCGGCCGGCGCTTCGATCGCCGCCGACTGACCGTTGAGGGCGCCGAACACGCTATGGGTGACCAGATGCATGGAGTTGCCGAGCATGCGCTTGAGCGTGCCCAGGTACAGCGACACCACCAGCGCCAGCATGCCGCCAGCGAGCAAGGTGCAGGCGGCGATGCCGATCACCGCGCCGGGACCGACAAAGGCGCCGATCATGGCCAGCAGTTTTACATCACCGGCGCCCAGCGCACGCAGCGCATACATGGGCAACAGCAGCGCCAGCCCGGTTGCCACGCCTGCCAGCGACCACAGCAGACCAATGCTGCCGAACGGCGCCAGGAACAGGCCGTCACCTTCGGGCAGCACCGCCTGCAAGGCGAAAGCGAGGACCAGGCCCACCAGCACGAGCACGTTGGGAATGCGGCGGCTGCGCACGTCCTGCCAGACAGCGCCAGCGAGCAACAGCGACAACACGATGAAGGGCAACCATTTCATGGCCAGGTCTCGTCTCGGTGAGGAAATAAAAAAATGCCCGGCCGGTGTGAACCGTACCGGACATCCGGGGTAGAGCAGTTGCTTAGGCGGTGGCGGTAACCACTCTGCCGAACAGCGTCTGGATCTGGGTGCCCAGGGTTTTGACGGCGGTCAGGCCAACCACGGCGACCAGTGCGGCGATCATGGCGTATTCGATAGCGGTGACACCGGATTCGTCGTTGAAGAAGTTTTTGATGGCGTTCATGATGTTTTCCTTGAAAAATTATTCGTTAAGTATCAGGTGGAGCGTGTGCGATGCTGCGGTGATCAGGCGGTCGCGGTAACGACTCTGCCGAACAGCGTCTGGATCTGGGTGCCCAGGGTTTTCACGGCGGTCAGGCCGACCACGGCGACCAGCGCGGCGATCATGGCGTATTCGATAGCGGTGACACCGGATTCGTCGGCGATGAAGTTTTTGATGGCGTTCATGTTGGTTTCCTTGAGTGGGTTAATGTTGCCTGCCCTGGTGGGCTTCAGCTACTTAACAACACCTGAGCTGATGTAATGAATTATAGAGACGCGCCTTTCCCGCCACATCGGACAATGCTCCTGAAATGACTGTGACAAAGCGGTGGATTTGACCGTGACATTTGTCACGGTGGGGGAAAGGGGGAGCGCTTAACAAAGCCTGCAGGGCAAGGCGCGGCGACGAAGACAGTACGAATGTACGGCGAAGCGTTGCAACGCAGCCATGGAGGTTTTGTTGAGCGCTCTGTCAGCCCAGGCGGTTCTTGGTGGCGTAGACATAGAGCTCGAGCCGGTTGGCGACGTCGAGCTTCTGGTAGATCGAGGTGAGGTAGTTGCGCAGCGTGGGTTCGGCGATGAACAGCTGCTGGGCCAGGTCCTTGTTGGCGGCGCCGTTGCTGTGCACGACCGCCTGGACGATCTTGCGCTCCTTGAGCGTGAGCGAGGCGATCTTCTCCGCTTCGAGATTGCGGTAGTCGGCGGCAGCCGGGTTGATGAAGGCGCCCAGCATGGCCGACATCATGGTTTGCGACATCCACATCTCGCCGCCGTGGACCTTGCGCACGGCCGCCAGCACCACTTCGGCGTCGGCATCCTTGCCCACCACCCCGCGCGCGCCCAGCCGCATGGCCTGGCCCAGCAGGGCCTCGTCGCGGTTGCCGGACAGGATCAGCACGCGCGCGGCGCGTCCCGTCAGCAGGTCGGGCAGGATTTCAAGCGAGCTGCGCCCGCCCAGGTCGAGGTCGAGCAGCACGATGTCGGGCCGGGTGCGCGCCGCCTCGACCAGGGCCTGGTCGGGGTCGCCAGCGGTGGCCACCAGCTCCATCTCGGGCGCGGTGCCCTCGATCAGCTTGCGCAAGCCCCAGAGCAGGGTGGCGTGGTCATCGACCAGCATCACGCGGATCGGTGCGGCGGGACTACTCACTGTGGTTCCTTTCTTACAAGGGAATGCTGACCCGGACCCGGGTGGTGCCGTCGGGATGCGTGATCTCGATTCCGCCACCGAGCGCGGCCGCCCGCTCGGCAATCGAACCAGGCAGGAATGCACCCGGCGTACCGTCCGGGTTCTCGTTGTCGATATCGATCTGCAGGCAACGGCTGACAGTCGCTAGTGTAACCGCACCGACCCGCGCACGTGTGTGCTTGCGGATATTGCTCATGCCCTCGTTAACAATCTGGAACACTTCCGCCGCCAGGCGGTCGCTGATATCGACTTCGGGCACGATGCGCAGTTCGATGTCCAGACCATAGAATTCGCGGATTTGCCGTGCCTGGCGGCGCAGCGCGGTCATCAGCTCCGGTTCGCCGCCGCCGTCGTTCTTGCGCACGTTGCGGGCAAAGTTGCGCATGTCGCCGATCACTTCGCCGCTCATGGCGATCAGCTTGTCGAGGTCGTCGAGCAGCGGGTTGTCCGGGGTGGCGCCGTGGCGCATGGCGGACAAGGCGTGGCGCAGGCCGATGTACGGCTGAATCGTGGTGTCGTGCAGGTCGCGGGCGATTTTCTGGCGCTCGCGGAAGGCCGCCTCCGAGGCCATGCTGTCGAGCAGTGCGATATTTTCGATCACGGGAAAGGCCTGGCCCACCACCTGCGCCAGGAAGGCGGCGTCGCTGCGGTTGAAGCGGCGGCTGGCCGAGACCACGTAGATACGCCCGGCGCCGCGGCGCAGCGGCAACGGCGCGCTGATGAACGAGCAGGCCTCGAACAGGTCGGCCAGCTGTTCACAAGGCGCGGCGTCGATGGTCTCCCAGCGGCCGTCGCTGGCGCGCGAGCGCGCTTCGCCGCTCCACGGCAGGCGCGCATCGAGCGGCTGGTTGTACAGCACCTTGTGGCCGGCCGGGAAACCCAGCAGCGGCGCAGCAGCCGCATCGGACATGCGCGCCACGGTGGCGGCGCGGCCCGCGTGCTGCGCGCTGACCGAGCGCAGCAGCCAGTTGGCGTCGTCGTCCTCGCGCATCAGGAGGATGCAGGTGCTGGCCTGGTAAAAGGCGCGGGTTTCCTCAAGCAGCGACGTCAGCGTTTGCGCCACGCCGAAGCGCGGATTGAACATCCGGCTCACGTGGCGCAGCAGGCCCAGCCGGCGGCGCTGGACGATGCCCATCTCGCCCCAGTAGGCGATCATGTAGCCGAGCACCAGCACGAAGGTGATGCGCAACAGCAGGTGAGCCAGGTCGGTATCGGGATTGACGGTCAGCGCGGCGACGGCCAGCACGGCGGCCGAGGCCAGCGACATGCGTGCGCCTTCCTCGAAGCCCCACTGGAACGACGTGGTCAGGATCACGAAGAAGAAAAACGGCACGAAGAAGCTGTTGTTGCCGCCGCTGAAATACACCATCAGCGCATACCAGCCCAGGTCCAGCCAGTACACCGTCCTGCCATGCCAGAAAGGATTGCGGTGCAGGCGCGCGGCCAGGTAGAGCACCGCGCTGTGGATGGCGTAAGCGGAGAAGATGACAGCGCCAAGCCCGGACTTGAAGTCGAGGTCGGCAGGTGCGATGTACAGCGTCACCAATGCGGAAATGGCCAGCACCAGGCGCATGCCGAACACCATGGTCGCGCTGGTGGCGTCGGCAGCCGGGTCTGCCGTGCTGGAGCCTTTCGCTGGCTTGCTGGTTGTTACCACCGTGTCTCCCGGCTGTTAAGCAGTGTTGCATTGTACAAAAAAATACGTGACTTCAATAAGCTAAGCTGTTGTTTATTCACGCATCTTATCAGGCGGGAAATGTCAAATGGCCGCAAGGTACGGTATCGTCATGGCGTGAGCTTGCCCGGATAATTACGCAACAAAAACATTAAATTGCTACCTGAAATATTTTGACCGGGCTACAATGCGGCCATCGGCACCCTCGATCCGTCGCCGATATCCCCGGGCCGCCCAAGCACAGCGCCATAGCAAGCATGCAACCGCCACAGTTGCTTTTTCACCCAGAAGATGACATGACAGCTTTTCGTTCGACAGACCGATTGCGCCAGTGCGTTCCTGCGCGCGTGGGGCAACGCCAGGGCGGCGCCACCGTGGTCGAAATGGCGCTGGTGATGCCGGTATTTTTGCTGCTGCTGGTCGGCGTGATCGAGCTGAGCCTGATGTTTTTCGCCAACCTCACCATGCAGTACGCGGTGCGCGAAGGCGGCCGCTACGCCATTACCGGCCTGTCCGACGCCGACCCCAATGTTTCCAACCAGCAACGCTATCAGGCCATCCTGGCGCGCATGAAAACCAGCTCGGTCGGCATGTACGCCAAGACGTCGCCGGTGATCACCACCAACAACGTCACCTATACCGACAGCAGCTCGTACAACGCCGCCATGTTCGGCCAGGCCGGCGACATCCTGGTGATCAAGCTCGACTGTTCGTGGCCGCTGGCCACGCCGTTGCTCAAGCCGTTCTTCAAGGACGGCAAATACCGGTTCACGGTGGCAGTCACCATGCTCAACGAAAATTATGCGGGGGTGAACTGATGCTGTCCGATTGCAAAGGCTGGCGCCAGCAGCGCGGCATCGCCGCCCTCGAATTCGCCTTATTGCTGCCGCTGCTGGTGTTCCTGATCATGGCGGTGACCGACTTCGCCCGTGGCCTGCAAGCGAGTTCCGTGCTGATCAACCTGAGCCGCGAGTCTGCCAACCTGGCCGCGCGCAGCAAGCTGCAACTGACCGACAACAGCCAGGCCATCATGCGCGCAGTGGCGGCCTCGGCGCCGCCATTGGACATGAATGCGCGCGGCATGCTCTACATCACCAAGCTGATGGGCTACAAGGACAGTTCCGGCGCCATCACCACCGTGGTGCTGGAACAGTACCGCTGGGACGACAGCGTCAACCGGCTTGGCTTCCGCGTGAGCGGCTATGCGCCGCCCAGCCGCCTGTGGAGCTGCCCCAGCTGGAACAGCACCACCGGCGCCTGCAACAACATCGCCACCGGCGCTGCCGCGCCGCGCATTGCGCTGATGAGCGGCGTGCTGTTCGAGGGCGAAATCATTTACGCAGCCGAGAGCTTTTATAAATTTAATGTGTTGTTCGGCAATGTTTCGCTGGGCCCGCTGACCGTGCCGAGTTTCGGCACCAATCTCTATTCGATGACGGTGTTCTGATATGGGTCATAAACGTTCCAGGCAAGGGGGCAGCGTGGTGGTCATGATGGCGCTGTCGATGGCGGTGCTGGTGGCCGCGGTGGGCCTGGTGGTCGATACCGGCGTCACCTACATGGTGCGCGACAAGCTCAACGCGGCCACCGACGCCGCCAGCCTGGCGGCCGCGCGCGCGGTCTCGCAGGGCAAGGACGAAGCCACCCAGCGCGCCAATGCGCAGGCGGCGGCGATCCGCTTTTTCAATGCCAATTACCCGACCAACTACATGGGCTCCACAGCCAAGCTCAACGCCCCGAGCGTGGTGTTCAACAACGGCATGGTGACGGTGTCGGTGAGCGCCAGCGCGACGCTGCCGGTCTCGTTCCTGGGCTTGCTGGGCGTGTCGCCGCTGACGCCGGCCGTGGCCTCGCAGGCGGTACGCAAGGATCTCGACATGGCGGTGGTGCTCGATACCTCGGGCTCGCTTTACAACCAGGGCAACAACGTGATCGCCTCGGCCAAGACCTTTCTCAACCAGTTCAACGCCGACCAGGACCGCGTGGGGCTGATCCATTTTTCGTACGGCGCGGTGATCGATGATCCGATCCGGCCGGTGGCGCGCGGCTTCGACCGCGCCTCGATGGTCAGGCACATCAACGACTTCGACTTCAGCGGCTCCACGGCCTCGCCGGAAGGCATGTTCTGGGCGCGCCAGCAGCTCAACAGCGTACCGACCTCCAATAACAATCGCTCCAACCTGCGCGTGATCGTATTCTTCTCGGACGGTGCGCCGAACTCGTTTGCCAGCTACCTGACCTGGAAAACCCCGACCGATTGCACCAAGGCCGGCGTGATCACCACCGATGACGACAGTTCCGGCACCCCGGGCGGCATGTACCGCACCGACGTCCAGTCCGCCGTGCTGACCGAGCAGCGATGCAATCCCAACTACGCCTATGGTTACGACCGCTACGGCCGCTACTACTACGACCTCGACGACAAGGCCAGCACCTTGCCCGACTGGTACAACGGCCACAATCTTGAGAGCAAGCCCAACGATATCAATGCGCGCGAGTTCGCGGTGGTGACCGATACGCCGCGCAAGGTCACCAATGCCGTCACCTTCACCAACATCAATCGCGCCGCGCGCAACATCGTCGAAGCGATGGCGCGCAAGTCGCAGGACGAGGGGATTTACGTGTTTACGCTGGGACTCGGCGCGGCGCTCAAGTCGGGCACCGGCGTGGACGGGGAGAAGGGCGAAGACACCCTCAAGTGCATGGCCAATTCGACCGACGCCCCGGCGCGCTGCTTCAACGCAGCCAAGCCCGTCGGTCTGTACTGTTACGCTGCTACCACCAGTGACCTGACGCCGTGCTTCTCCAAACTGGCATCAGCCATCATGCGCATCTCCCGCTAGCGCTTGATACTGTAGTGGCTGGTTAGCGGGTGGTGCTGGCTACTGGCGGGGCTGCCAGCGGGGCCGGTGCTGCCGGGGCGGCAGGTGCTGCCGGGGGCATCGGGGCAGGTGGCTTGTGGCCGTACGATACCAGCTCCCAGCCGTCGCGGTTGACGGTGCGGCCTTGCCAGTCGGTGTCGCGGTAGTCGAGCTTGACGAAGTTGTTGATCTCGGGGACGAACCACACGGTTTCCACCAGGTTGCCGTTGCCGCTGTCGGGGCCGGTTTCCTTGCCGCGATATTCAGCTTCCACGATCACCTTGAGCGCGTGGAATTCGCCGGCCGGTACCTTCACTTTTTCCCAGTCCACCACCTTGCCACGGATGGCGTAGCGCCACTGCTTGCCGAGCTTGGTATTCTCGGCCACGGCTTCGCTGCTCCATTCCTTGCCGGGCGCCAGCGGGAAGGCGTAGCGCGCGAACGACGGCGCGAAGTGCATGCTGCCGCGGTCGATCGGATTCATGTCGGCGCTGAACAATTGCTTGCCGATCGGCGCGGTGTTGCCCGGCCGGTGGATGTCCACGTGCACGCCGGCATTATCGATGGCCGACACTTCTAGGCGGCTGATATTGCCTTTGACGCCGTTGCGGGCGTCGGTGTACTGGTAGGTCCAGTTGTCGCCGAGGGCGGGGGTGGGTGCGGTAG
>NZ_LROM01000030.1 GCF_001758785.1 Duganella phyllosphaerae | reverse complement strand
CTGGCAATGGCGGCAGCGACGATGGCCCCGGCCAGCGCCACGTTGCCACCGGTGGCGCCGGCGGTCGTGCCCACCTGTGCGGCTACCGTGGGCACGGCGTTCAACGCCAGCAGCGTGGCAATCGCATCGATGCCGTTCATGCCCATGCGCAGCAGGGACACTTCATTGCCCCACAACTTCCAGGTGGACGTGGCAGCCTTCATCTTGTCCATCCACCACTGGCGCTGGGTGTTGCCGAGGATGGAGACGTTGGTCAGCGGCGGCTGGCCGGCAGCCGTGGTGGCGGCGATCTTTTGCGCTTCGACGGCCGCCAGGGTTTGCTGCGGCACCAGGTAGCGCGCGCCGATACGGCCCAGCGGCTTGCCGGTGGCCGGGTTGATGGTCGATTCGGGAATGATGTGGTCGGAGCGGTACAGGCGCTGGTCGGTCATCACCAGCTGCATCAGCTTGCCGAACTGGAAATCGCGATAAATGCGGATGTTCTGGAACGAGGCGTCGGCCGCGTCGAACGACACGTCGGCCGGCATGAACTCGAACCACGCCTGGTTGGCATTGCGGCGGCGGTTCGATTGGTGCAGGTCGGTGCCGTCGGCGTTGCTGCTGCCGTCGTAGGTTTGCGCATCCTGCCAGGCGTCGTCGGTGAACTCGTGGTCGTCCCACACGGCGATAAAGGCGAAGCGCTCGTGCAGCGCCTGCAAACGCGGGTCGGTGCGGTACTGTTTATACAGGTAGCGGTAGTCGGCCAGGGTATTGGCGTACTTGGCCTTGCTCGATCCGGCCTTGGCCGCGCCGTCCGGCAGGGTGAGCGCGCCGTGGCGGCTTTCCACTGCGCCCGACTGAAAATCTTCGCCCACGGTCTCGTAGATGTAGTCGCCCAGGTGAACGATGAAGTCGAGCTGCTCGGCGGCGATCGACGTCATCGCACCCCAGTGGTTCACGCTCCAGTCCTGGCAGGTCATGTAGGCAAACTGCAGTTGCGCCACATCGGCGGTGGCGGCAGGCGCGGTCTTGAAGCGGCCGACATTGGAGCGGGTGTCGCCGGCGACGAACTGGTAGAAATAGACGGCGCCGGGCGCCAGGCCACTGACCTTGTGGCGCACGGTGTTGTCGTACTGGCTGAGCAAAGGCAGGTGCACGTCCACCACCGCGGCGCCGGCCAGCACGGCGTTCGAACCGAGTGCAGCGTTGTTGTCGGCTGCGGTGACCAGCAGGCGGATGGCGCCGTCCTGGCCCGCAGGTGCGGTGGCCACGTTGTCGGCGCTGGACGGCACGGCGCGAGTCCACAGCAGGACGCTGTCGGCGCGCGGGTCGCCCGAGGCCACGCTCTGCGGGAACTTCCAGGCGCCCGTGACCAGCGACGCGCCGGCGTCGCCGACTACCACCGTGTTATCGCTGCCGCCGCAGCCGGCCAGGCCCGCACCGGTCGCCACCGACGCCGTAATAAAACCGCCCCACTTCAAAAACCGCCTTCTGTCCATGTCCGCTCCGCCTCTACAACAGTGTTAAAAAATAAAGGCTAACACCGTTATATGACAGCATCTCTACAAGAACTTGACGATTTTTCGTGGTTCCCATTAGTAAACGGCAGCGGCGGCTACCCTGCCCTGCCGGCGGTTTTGGCCAGGGGTCTTGTGCTAGAATACCGCCCTCACCGGATACCTCAAATCTACCGCCAAAGGACGACCGAACATGGCTGGACACAGCAAATGGGCCAATATCAAGCATAAAAAGGCTGCCACCGACGCAAAACGGGGCAAGATCTGGACGCGCTTGATCAAGGAAATCACCGTTGCCGCCCGCATGGGCGGCGGCGACATCGCGGCCAACCCGCGCCTGCGCCTGGCCATCGACAAGGCGGCCGACGCCAATATGCCGAAAGATAACGTGCAACGCGCGATCACGCGCGGCACCGGCGGCGAAGACGGCGCCAGCTACGAAGAAGTCCGCTACGAAGGCTACGGCATCGGCGGCGCAGCCATCATCGTTGACTGCATGACCGACAACCGCGTGCGCACGGTGGCCGAAGTACGCCACGCGTTCAACAAGAACGGCGGCAACATGGGCACCGAGAACTCGGTCTCGTTCATGTTCAAGCACTGCGGCCAGTTCCTGTTCGCACCGGGCACCAATGAAGATGCGCTGATGGAAGCGGCACTGGAAGCCGGCGCCGAAGACGTGCTCACCGACGACGAAGGCGGTATCGAAGTGCTGTGCGGCCCGCACGACTTCGCCGGCGTGAAAGACGCGCTGGAAGCGGCCGGGTTCAAGGCCGAAGTGGCCGAAATCATCATGAAGCCTGCCACCGAGACGGTATTCACCGGCGACGATGCGCTCAAGATGCAAAAGCTGCTCGACGCCCTGGAAAACCTGGACGACGTGCAGGAAGTGTATTCCAACGCACTGATTGAAGACTGAGGACTTATGAAAATTTTGGTAGTCGGCTCCGGTGGCCGTGAGCACGCGCTGGCCTGGAAACTGGCGCAGTCCGAACGCATCCAGATGGTGTACGTGGCCCCCGGTAACGGCGGCACCGCGCACGACTCGCGCCTGGTCAATGTCAACATCACCGACCTGCACGAGCTGGCCAACTTCGTCGAAAAAGAGCACATCGGCCTGACCGTGGTCGGCCCGGAAACCCCGCTGGCCGGCGGCATCGTCAACCTGTTCCGCGCCCGTGGCCTGAAGATCTTCGGACCCACCAAGGAAGCGGCGCAGCTCGAGTCCTCGAAAGACTTCGCCAAGGCGTTCATGCAGCGCCACGGCATCCCGACTGCCAAGTACCAGACCTTCTCGGACGTGGCGCAGGCGCACGCCTACATCAACGCCAACGGCGCGCCGATCGTCATCAAGGCCGACGGCCTGGCTGCCGGCAAAGGCGTGGTCGTGGCCCTGTCGCTCGAAGAAGCGCACCGCGCCGTGGACGACATGCTGGCCGATAACCGCTTCGGCGACGCCGGCGCGCGCATCGTCATCGAAGAATTCCTGGCCGGCGAAGAAGCGAGCTTCATCGTCATGTGCGACGGTAAAAACGTGCTGCCGCTGGCCACCAGCCAGGACCACAAGCGCCTCAAGGATCACGACGAAGGCCCGAACACGGGCGGCATGGGCGCCTACTCCCCTGCGCCGATCGTCACCCCGGCCATGCATGCACGCGTGATGCGCGAGATCATCAACCCGACGATTGCCGGCATGACCCGCGACGGCATCGTGTTTACCGGCTTCCTCTACGCCGGCCTGATGATCGACGCCGAAGGCAATCCGCGCACGCTGGAATTCAACTGCCGCATGGGCGACCCGGAAACCCAGCCGATCATGGCGCGCCTGAAAACCGACCTGCTCTCCGTGATGGAACACGCCGTCAACGGCACCCTGAACCAGGTCGAACTGGAATGGGACCGCCGCACCGCCGTGGGCGTGGTGCTGGCCGCCGCCGGCTACCCGGATGCGCCTGTGAAAGGCGCCGTGATCAGCGCAATTCCGGCCGAAACGCCGGAGTCGGTCACCTTCCACGCCGGTACAGCGTTGGGTGGCGAAGGTAACAACGGCGGCAACCAGCTGGTGGTCACCGGTGGCCGCGTGCTGTGTTCCGTGGGCCTCGGCGACAGCGTCAAGCTGGCGCAGCGCCAGGCGTACGACGTGGTGGACCAGATCTCGTTCGACGGCATGCAGTGCCGCCGCGACATCGGCTGGCGCGGCCTGAAGCACTGATATGTCTGCCATACTCGCCGACGCACCCGACACCGCCGCCGTCAAGGCCTGGCTGCTCGACCTGCAGGAGCGCATCGTTGCCGCGCTCGAGACGGTGGACGGCACTGCGTTCCTGCGCGACGCATGGGACCGGCCCGAAGGTGGTGGCGGCATTTCGCGCCTGGTGGAAGACGGTCCGGTGATCGAGCGCGGCGGCGTGAATTTTTCGCACGTGATGGGTTCCAAGCTGCCGCCCTCGGCCAGCGCCCTGCGTCCGCACCTGGGCGGCCAGCCGTGGCAGGCGATGGGCGTGTCGCTGGTGATCCATCCGCGCAATCCGTATGCACCGACCGTGCACATGAATGTGCGCTTTTTCAGCACCACCACCGCCGAAGGCGAGCCCGTATGGTGGTTTGGCGGCGGCATGGATTTGACGCCTTACTACGGCTTCGTGGAAGACGCCAGGCACTTCCACCAGACCTGCCACGATGCGCTGGCGCCTTTTGGCGCCGACCTGCATGCGCGCTTCAAGAAGTGGTGCGACGAGTATTTCTACCTGAAGCACCGCCAGGAAGCGCGCGGCGTGGGCGGTATCTTCTTTGACGATGTCAACGAAGGCAGTTTCGACGAATGCTTCGCCATGGAGCGCAGCGTGGGCGACGCCTTCCTGGCTGCGTACCTGCCGCTGCTCGAGCGCCGCAAGGATACGCCGTACGGCGAACGCGAACGCGACTTCCAGGCTTACCGGCGCGGCCGGTACGTGGAGTTCAACCTGGTGTTCGACCGCGGCACCCTGTTCGGCCTGCAGTCCGGTGGCCGTACCGAGGCGATCCTGATGTCGATGCCGCCGGTGGTCAAGTGGCGCTATCGCTGGGAGCCGGCCGACGGCACGCCCGAGGCGGCGCTGTACACCGACTTCCTGCCGCATCGCGACTGGCTCGCTGCGTGACCGGGCCGCACGCACAGCGGATCGCTCTGCTGGGCGGCAGCTACGATCCGGTTCACCTTGGCCATGTAGCACTTGGCGCGCATTTCGCGCTGTTGCTGCAAGTGGACCAGTTACGCGTGGTGCCTGCCGGTTTGCCGTGGCAAAAATCCACGCTCAAGGCCACGCCCGAACAGCGCGCCGAGATGGTGACGCTGGCGTTTGCAGGACAGCCGTTCCCGGTGGTGGTGGACCTGCAGGAAATCGAGCGGTCCGCACTGGGCCAGCCGACCTACACCATCGACACCCTGCGCGCCGTGCGCGCAGAACTGGGCCCGCAGGCCTCGATTACTTTTCTGATGGGAGCCGACCAGTTGCAGCGGCTCGACACCTGGCACCAATGGCACGCGCTGTTCGACCACGCCCATATCTGCGTGGCCGCGCGACCAGGTTTCAGTATCGACGGCGCAGGGCTACCAGCCGCCGTCGCCGAAGCGTTTTCCAGCCGACTGGGAACGCCCGACAACATCCGCAACACGCCGCACGGTCTGACGTATCTGGCACAAGACTTCGCGGTGGATATTTCCGCCACTCAGATACGTGCGGCATTACAACGGGGGGAGCAGGCAAATTCGCTTATCCCGCCGCTAGTGCTAGACTATATTGAACAACATAATTTATACAGAAGCTAATGGACATCAAAAAACTGCAAGCCCTCGTCGTTGACGCCCTCGAAGACGTCAAGGCACAAGACATCACGGTGTTCGACACCGTTCACCTGACCAGCCTGTTCGACCGCATCGCCATCGCCTCCGGTACCTCCAACCGCCAGACCAAGGCGCTGGCCGCTTCGGTACGCGACAAGGTCAAAGCCGCCGGCGGCGACGTCTACGGCATGGAAGGCGAGGACACCGGTGAATGGGTGCTGGTCGACCTGGGCGACATGATCGTCCACATCATGCAGGCACCGATCCGCGCCTACTACCGCCTGGAAGAAATCTGGGGCGACAAGCCGGTGAAACTGGGCGCCGCCAAGCGCAAGGGCACCGCCGAAGCCGACGAGGCAGCACCGAAGAAAGTCAGCAGCCACCTGGCCGCCGGCAAAAAAGCGGTCGATGCGTCGCCAGTGGTCGAGAAGAAGACGCCTGCGCGCAAGCCTGCTGCTGCCAAAGCCTCCGCTACCGGCGAGAAGAAAGCCGCCAAGCCGGCAGCCGTCCCGGCCGGTAAAAAGATCAAGGTCTCCCAGCCGAAAGCTACCGTCGCTGCCGTGAAAGCGTTGAAAGCCACGCCGAAGCCACGCGCCGTCAAGCCGAAAGCCGAAGAAGCGCCGGCCAAGACCGTCATCAAGCGTATCAAGAAACCAGCAGCGGAATAACGCCGTATGCAGCTGATCATCGCTGCGGTCGGCCACAAAATGCCGGCCTGGATCGAAAACGGCTATGCCGAATACGTCAAGCGCATGCCGCCTGAACTGAAGATCGTGCTCAAGGAAATCAAGCCGGTCGAACGTTCGGGCAGCAAGACCGCCGCCACCGCGATGGCGCTCGAGCGCGAACGCATCGAAGCGGCCTTGCCGAAGTCGGTACGCATCATCGCGCTCGACGAACGCGGCAAGGACCTCACCTCGGTGGGTTTGTCGCAGCAGCTTGAAGCATGGCAGCAGGATGGCCGCGACACGGCCTTCCTGATCGGCGGCGCCGACGGCCTCGATCCTGCGCTCAAGGCGCGGGCCGAGGGCCTGATCCGCATCTCCAGCATGACCCTCCCCCACGGCATGGTGCGCGTGCTGCTCGCCGAGCAGCTGTATCGTGCCTGGACCATCACGCAAAACCATCCCTACCACCGGGTGTGACCATGGCCACCAAACCGGCTGATAAAAAAATCTACCTCGCTTCCAAGAGTCCGCGCCGACGCGAACTGCTGCGCCAGGTGGGCATCGACTTCGAACTGCTGCTGCTGCGCGCCGACGGCCCGCGCGGCGCCGACGTCACCGAAGTAGTGCTGCCCGGCGAAGCGCCGCTCGACTACGTGGCGCGCGTGGCGCTGGAAAAGGCCGTGTTCGCGCACAACCTGGTCAAACGCCGCCACCTGACGCCGCGCCCCGTGCTCACCGCCGACACCACCGTCACCATCGACGGCCACATTCTCGGCAAGCCCGCCAACGCCCAGGAAGCGGCCGCCATGCTCGAACAGCTGTCGGGCCGCACCCACCAGGTGCTCACGTCCATTGCGGTGTGCAGCGCCGGCTTCCAGGACCAGGTAACGCAGGTGTCGGAAGTGCGCTTCGGCGTGCTCACGCCCGAGGCGATTGCCGCCTACTGCGCCAGCTCCGAACCGTACGACAAGGCCGGCGGCTACGGCATCCAGGGCCCGGCCGCGCAATTCATCGAACACATCGCCGGCAGCCACTCCGGCATCATGGGCCTGCCCCTGTACGAAACCGCGCAACTGCTGCGCCAGGCGGGTTTGCCGCTGCCCTAGCGGGCGCCCAGATGGGCGTGTATGATCGGCGTTCAAATAGCCAGCGCAACCCGCGGAGACACATGAACGAAGACATCCTGATCAACATCACCCCGCAAGAGACCCGTGTCGCCCTGATATTGCAGGGCGCGGTGCAGGAACTGCACATCGAACGCACGCTCACGCGCGGCCTGGCGGGCAATGTCTATTCCGGCAAAGTGGTGCGGGTACTGCCCGGCATGCAGTCGGCGTTCATCGACATCGGCCTGGAACGCGCAGCGTTCCTGCACGTGGCCGACATCTGGGAAGCGCGTCCGCACGATGCCCCCGCCAGTTCCGCCAGCGTGGTCCCTACCCCGATCGAAAAAATCCTGTTCGACGGCCAGGTGCTGACGGTACAAGTGATCAAGGACCCAATCGGCACCAAGGGCGCACGGCTGTCCACGCAAATTTCCATCGCCGGCCGCATGCTGGTGTACCTGCCGCAGGATAACCACATCGGCATCTCGCAAAAGATCGAAAAAGAGTCCGAGCGCGAAGCGCTGCGCACGCGCCTGCAAAAGCTGCTGCCCGCCGACGAAAAAGGCGGCTACATCGTCCGCACCCAGGCCGAGGACGCGTCCGACGCCGACATCGCCGCCGACGTCGAATACCTGCGCAAGACCTGGGGCGCGATCACGCACGGCGCGCGCACCCTGCCCGCCACCACGCTGCTGCACCAGGACTTGAGCCTGGCCCAGCGCGTGCTGCGCGACTTCGTCCACGAACACACCGCCACCATCCAGGTCGACTCGCGCGAGAACCACCTGATGCTGCAGGAATTCGGCCAGGCCTACACGCCCGGCGTGCTGCCGCGCTTGCAGCACTACACGGGTGAGCGCCCGCTGTTCGACCTGTACGGCGTGGAAGAAGAAATCCTGCGCGCGCTGGGCCGCCGCGTGGACCTCAAGTCCGGCGGCTACCTGATCGTTGACCAGACCGAGGCGATGACCACCATCGACGTCAACACCGGCGGTTTTGTCGGTGGCCGCAATTTCGCCGACACGATTTTCAAGACCAACCTGGAAGCGGCGCACGCGATCGCCCGCCAGCTGCGCCTGCGCAACCTGGGCGGCATCATCATCCTCGACTTCATCGACATGGACAACACCGAGCACCGCGCGGCCGTGCTGTCGGAATTGAAAAAGGCGCTGGCGCGCGACCGCACCAAGGTGTCGGTGTCGAACTTCTCGGCGCTGGGCCTGGTGGAAATGACGCGCAAGCGCACCCGCGAGTCGCTGGCCCACATCCTGTGCGAACCGTGCCCGGCGTGCAGCGGCAAGGGACAAGTCAAAACCTCGCGCACCATCTGCTACGAAATCCTGCGCGAACTGCTGCGCGAAGCGAAGCAGTTCAACCCCCGCGAATTCCGCATCCTGGCGTCGCAGGAGGTGGTGGACATGTTCCTGGAAGAAGAGTCGCAGCACCTGGCCATGCTGGGGGATTTTATCGGCAAGAAGATTTCGCTGCAGGTGGAGACGGCGTATCATCAGGAGCAGTACGACATCATTTTGATGTGATGCGGGCACATTCGTAGTTTCAGCTTGCAATCAAGGTTTACGCAACAAAGCGGGGCAAACCCGGGACTATTTGGACAGAAGTCGTGCACTCCGGAATCGTTGTGATAATGTTGACATCGCAAATATAACGAGAAGGAGACGAAATGTACCAAACTCGCCTTGCCCGCCGCTGCCTGCCCCTGGCACTCAGCTTGTCCTTCACCTTCACCGGCGCGTCCGCCCTGGCCGCCGAGCAGCCCCCGCCCGCTACCGCACCCACC
>NZ_LROM01000029.1 GCF_001758785.1 Duganella phyllosphaerae | reverse complement strand
CGGGCCGCCGGTCCCGCCGACCGCGTGGCGCGCCTGGACGACTGGCGCCATGTCGCATCCGGCGCGGCCACCGACAAACTGCTCAAGCGCCTGTACTACCAGGCCGACGGCGCCTACGTGCGGCAACAGGTCGATATCTTCAACGGCGAGCGGCGCCTGCTGGCATGGCGCGTGCGCAGCGATGCCGCCGCCGCGCCGGAGTGGCGCGCCAGTACGGACGGCGGCGCGGGAAATGACAGTGGCAGCAGCGCCGACAGCGGTCCGGTGATGGTCGCGACCACCACGGGCATGCCGGTGGCGGCCGCGCGCCTGTTCGCCACCTTGCCGCAGGGCTGGCAGCCGTGGACACGGGTGGCGCGCTGGCCGCCGGCTGGCGAGGTGGGCGATGGCGGCAGTGACGGCAATGGCGCACGGGGCAATGCCGATGGTAACGGTAACAATGGCAGCAATGGCATCAACGGCATCAACGGCATCAATGGCAGACCGGCGCCGCTGATACGGCTGGCCGTCACCTTGCCGCAAGCGGCAGCAGGCGGCGAGGTGTTGCGCCTGTTCGTGGCGGGAACCGTGGTGGCCAGCAGCGGCGCCGCCATGCGGTCGGTCGAGGCCTGTACCGGCCGCGCCTGTGCCAGCGCCGCCGATGTGCAGGACGTGTCGCTGACCTTGCACGCCGGCGCACGCGAGGTGGCAGTGACCGTGCGTCCGCTGGCCTTCAGCGCCCCGGACGACGAGCGGTATCGGCACCTGCGCCTGGCCGGTGGCAAGCTGGTGTGGCGGGCGCTGGCTGGCGGCGCTTCGATGCCGTCGCCGGCGCCCTCGTCGGTCCGGCTGTTCGATCGCTACGGCGCGCCGCTGTGGGACGACGGTGCACCGACCGAAGCAGCCAGCAATGCCGGCCTGGCGCCGTTGCTGGGCGTAGGGCCCGAGCACGCCAGCAGCGTGGCCGGCATGCTGGCCCGGTTGCCAGCGGCGGGTGAGCCCGTCACCGCCACGCTCACGCTCGACCTGCCGCTGCAGGCGCTGAGCCAGCGCATCCTCGACTGCGTGGGCATGCGCCAGGGCCGCTGGACCGGCGCCGGCGCTGGTTTCGGCTGTGCGGGCAGGCAGGCCGTGCCCGCCGGACGGCGCGCGGGCCTGGTCATCCTCGATACCGACACCGGCGACGTGCTGGCGGCGGCGGGAGCCGGTGGCGGCGCGGTCAATGCCGCCAACTGGGCCGAGGTGCGCGACCACGACCGCACCAATCCCGCCCGCAGCGCGTTGCGCCTGCCGGCCTTGCAGCACGACGGCGGCGCCCACCAGAGTCCCGGCTCCACCTTCAAGGTGATCAGCGCGCTGGGGCTGGAAATGGCGGCGCGCAAGGACCCGCAGCTCGACGCGCTGCTGGGCGGTCTGCCGCTGCCGGCGATCAACGCGCTGGCGCGCCAGCGCGGCTTCGGCTTCGAGACCGGCGCCCCCACGTATCCGCAGGAGCCCCGGCGGGCGCGCATCACCAACTACCGCGAGCAGGGCCTCGACCGGCGCGCGCAGGATGGCCGCCTGGGCCTGGCGCAGGCGCTCACCTACAGTCTCAATACCTGGTTCGCCTGGACCGGCGAGTTGAGCGACCGCAGCCTGTTCGGCCGGCCCGACGGCGGTACGCCCGGCGTACAGGCGCTCGATGCCGATGCGCTGGACGGCGTGCGTCCGATCGTCGCAGCGGCCCACCGCCTCGGTTTCGAGCTGCCGGTGCGGCTCGACGGCGGCCTGCTGCCGGTGGACTTCGACTGGCGCAACTGGGATGCCTTGCTGGCGACGCCGGCCCACATCGACACCATCCACACCCGCCACGAGCTGCGCCAGATGGCGATCGGACTGCGCATGCAGGTCACGCCGCTGCACATGGCGCTGGCCTCGGCGGCGGTGGGGCAGGGCAAGCTGGTAGTGCCCCGGCTGCTGCTGGAGCTGGACGGCAAGGCCGGCAAAGTGCCCGCCATGGCGCCCACCGGCGTGCGACTCGACCGCATTCGCGCCGGCATGAAGGGCGTGGTCGATGCCGGCACCGGCGCCGGGGCCTTCGGCGGGCCGGCACTGGCTGCCGTGCGCCGCGGCCTGTACGGCAAGACCGGCACCGCGCCCACCGGCGACGATACCGCCACCGTGTGGTTCACCGGCTGGCTGGAGCCGGGTACCTTGCCGGGCCAGGCGCACCGGCTGGCGTTTGCCGCCTTTGTCAGCCACTCGGACAGTACCGGTGGCGGCCACGCGGCGCCGGTGGTCGCGGCGGTGCTGTCCACGCTGGCCGCGCAGAAGCCCGAACAGAGGGGCAAATAGCCTTGTAAACGCGACAATGGCGCGGCGCGCCTGTGGCATGATGATCGGGCGCGCGGCTGGTGCCAGCCCGTGCTTTTCGATTGCCACTCAGGATAGGACTGTATGCGTTTGCCAGGAACCCGGTACCAGGAGCACGGCTGGGAACAAGTGCGCAAGCTGCTGGGATTGTGCTCCCTGCAGGTGTTGCGCCGCCTCGACCTGGCGCCGGTGCAGGACCCGGTGCAGCCTGACGCGCCTGTGGATGCGCTACGCGACGCCTACGTCGAGGCGCTGGCAGCCTCACTGCGCGCACATGCGCGCACGGCGCGTGGTGAGGCCGATGGCAACAGCTACGGCGAAACGGTAGCCGAACTGGCGCTGGCCCTGGCGTTCGAATTGCAGGCGTATCCACCGTTCTGGGAGGCGTTTGTCGCCACGCTGGTTGCCGAACATGGCCGCAGCGGCGCTTTCTGGCTGGACCCCGGCGCTGACGGCGTGCTGCGCAAAAAGGTCAACGACATGTATGCCGGCCTGCGCGACCGGGTGGATGCCGACAACTACATCGCCGCCACGGGACGCGACTGCTCGCCCAACAGGATGTACACGTACCGCATGCTCGATACCGCCTACCGCGACATTGCCCGCCTGTTCGCCGACTGGCACGCACATCGCGCGCAGGTGGGCGCCATCCTGGGCCGAGCGATCGAGGCGATGCCCATCGAGGCGCGCCAGATGAAATCGATCGCCGGCTGCAAGGCCGAGTGGATCATCGCCTGGAGCGCGTCGCTGGAACAGCATGGCGGCGCCCCGGGGCCGCTGCACACGCGCTCCAAGCGCTTCGCCAGCCTGAAAAACAGCCCGGACAAGATCGCCGCGATGCTGGTGGAGATCGGCGACTACGAGGAACTGTCCTCCAATCTCGACCATGCCGAAGGCTGGCAGGGCGAAGCCGGCGCGGCCGCTGCCTGGCTGGAGGACTACTGGCGCGTGGTGGGCGACTCGGAGGCACACGAAGCGGGCGGCGGGACGTTCGACGACGACCGCATCTTGCCCGCGCGGGTACCGGACCAGACGGAGGAGGAGCTGGCGGCAGGCGAATGGGGTCAGGACCAGGATCAAGACCTGGACGCGGACTGTGATCCGGCGTGGGTAACCATGCCAGTGGATGCCGCCCGGCAGGCCGCCGAGCGGCAGGTAGCGGTCGGGCTTTCCCTGCCCCCCCGCTACATGGAACTGGCGCGCAGTGCGCAGGCGTCTGGCAGCCGGCTGCTGCGCATTTTGTGCGCGGAATCGCTGCCGATCCGGCTGGCGGTCTACCAGAAGCTGCTGGGTGCGGCCGACGATACGTACCCGGACGCCTGGTGCGATCCGGCCACCGGCGAATTGCCCACGCTGGCGCAGCTGGCGGCGCTCGACGGTATTTCGATGCCCACCCTGCGCAAGCGCCGCGACCAGGCCATCGACAAGCTGCGCGCGGCCAAATCACACGATGCCGCGCCGGCGCCATGAAGGAGAACGAGTTGACGACACAGGATGAACGGGAAGCGCTGGCGCTGCGCCTGCAAGAGCGCGCGCTGCTGATGGCCGGGCGCGCGGCGGCGGACGACCGCCTGGTGCTGGCCGACGCCACCCTGCTGGCGGCGCTGGCCGGCACCCGCGTGCTCACGCCCAACGAGCGCGCAGCGCTGGCCGCCTCGCCGCTCACGCTGCGGCGGTTGCGCCAGTTATCGTTGCAAGGGCAGGCCGCAGCCCCGATTGCAGAGGGCAAGCCAGTTGCCAACTCCGGCGTTGCGAGCACCAACGCTACCAGGGCCGGCGGCAGCGCGTCAGCCAACGCTGCCAGCGGAGCCGGCACCGGTGTCGGCAGCTTGACTGGACCAGTCGCCGCCAACGATGCCGACTGGTCCGGCAGCGCCGGCATGTTGCGCGCCGCGTCCACCACGCCGGAGGCGCTGGCCTCGCTGGTCACCGACGACAAGTACTGGACCCTGCATTTCGTCGTGCACGACGGCGGCTGGCAGGTGATCCTGGCGCTGTCGGCGCAGGCGCCGTTCGCCGCGCGCCTGCTCGGCGAGCAACCGCTGCTGCGCGTAATCGACGGCGCCGGCGCCACCGTGCTGCAGGGCCAGCTCGACGCCGACGGCGAATGCGAGTGCGCCTGGCCGTTTGCCACCGCCCCGGTGCCGCATTTTCAGCTGCATGGCGCCGGCTTCACGGTGCAGCCGGCGCCGCCGGTGGCGCGCTAGCATGGGCTGGTTTTCGCTGCGCGGCAAGCCGTCCGCCAACACCGCCGCCAGCGTCAACCTGGGCGCGGACTTGGTGGCGTTGCGGCTGGACGCCGGCGACGTGGCGCCGTCGGCTACTGTACTGGTGGTGTTCGGCGCGTCCGGGCAGGCGCGCCGGCTGCGGCCCGGCAAGGTGGCCTGTGCACCCGGCGAGACCGCATTCTGCTTCCATCCCGGCCCCTACGTGCTGGACCTGGCGCCGTTTGCCGCCGCGCCCGAGTGGGGACTGCGCGTGCGCGTGCTGGTCGATGCGCCCAATCCGCACGCCGAACAGCAGCGTTTCGACTTGTTCCTGTTCGCCGAACACCACGATCATGGCGGCCAGTTGTCGCTGGCAGCGTTGGGCTCGATCCTGCAAACCGCCTTGCAAAGCCAGCTGGCGCAGGGCGCGCTCGACCTGCCGCCTTGCACCACGCTGGACGAATGGCACGCGTTCCGCGCCGGCTTCAACCAGCTGCTGTACACGCGCTATGGCCTGACCGTGGATGACTGCGTGCCGGTTGACCTGGCCGGGCAAGTCGATTTTGCCCAGGTATTGCAGGCGCGGGCGCAGGCCGCAGCTGCGCTGGTGGCCGAGACTGCGCCAGCGGCTGCGGTGCTGCACACCATGTCGGCCCCGCCGCAAGCTGGTGCGCCTCCCGTGACGTCACGGGAACCCGCGTTATCCCCCGCACCACAGCCGCTGTTCCATCCGCAGCCGGCCCTGCACGACAAACCCGACCGGCAGGACGCCGCCGGCTTGCGCCGGCTGTTCCTGGAGCTGCCGGTACTCAGCCGCGACCTGCGCGTGCTGGTGCTGCCCGCAGGGCCGGCGATCTTCCAGCAGCACCAGTCGCTGCTGCTGCGCCTGGGCATGGCCAGCCTGAACGTGGACACCATGCCGTCACTGGCGTGGGCTGCGCCCGACCAGCCGCTGGACGCTGCCGACCAGGCCCGCCGCGCTGGCGCCACTGCGATTGCCGTGGCGGCGCTCGACGAGGCATGGTCGCTGCTGCTGGCGCGCCTGCACCTGGCGGGCGATGATGACTGGCCAGCGCTGCTCGACGAAGCGGACCGCTTGTGCGCCAACCTCGAAACCGGCCTGGCGTTGCGCCGCGCCGCGCATGTGCCGCGCCAGGAGCCTGCACTATGACCAGCCTTGCCAAAACCCCGCTGCCGCTCAATGCGGCCTGCGCCTGCGTGCTCGCCGATGGCCGCCGGTTGACGATTACGGCCAGCCGCCGTCCGCGCGCCAATCGCGCCGATGTCAAATGCACGGTACCCGGCGCGCCTGCCATGGCGGAACGGATGCAGCAAGTGGTGCGGCTGGCACGCCACACCGAGCCGTTCCTCGACAGCCGCGACCAGGTGGTGCTGAGCATGGATTTCAGTCCGGATGCCGGCCAGCGTGAATGGGAGCTGGCGGCCGTGCTGGCCGACCGCATGGTGCGCGGCCTGCGCCCGGTGCCTGCGGACGCGCCCTTGACAGCGCAGGGCTGGTCAGACCGCTGGCACCTGGGCCAGGTGAGCGACGCGCTGGTGGACGGCGTGGTCATCGGTCACCTCGGTGCGCTGGACGGCCATGCCGACCTGGCGTCGGCCGTCTCCAGCGTGCGCACCTGGTTTCCGCTACACAGCGGCGGCATCAACGATGCGCTGGCGTGGGTGGAGGTGAGCGTGTTCGCCATCGATGCCGATGCCGGTGCCAACGCCTCCGAGGAGGACACCATCACCGCGCCGGAGCTGGACCTGGCCGCCCAGCAGGACGTGCGCCAGGCGCTGGCCGGCGCCCGCCATTTCGACGGCCATGGCCTGGGGCGCTGGCGCACGGTGGTGCGCTTTGGCCAGCCGCGCTTCCAGGGCGGCTCTTACCAGCTGGCGCTGGTGATGGCCGATCGCCTGGCGCGCGGGCGCGAATTCGTGCCGCGCGGGCGCCTGATCGCCACCGGCACCTCCAGCGCCTGGCACGCCGGCGTGGTGGAGTCGGTGGCGGGGCGCGAACCGAAACTGGCCCTGATCGCGACCATGGCCGTACCGGGCGACCGGGTACTGCTGCCGGCCGAATGGGAGACCTCGCTGCCGCCCGGTTTTGCCGTCCGGCTGCGCGAAAAAGGCGCGAGTGTCGCCTGCATCGACCGCATCGGCATGATCTGAAACGAAGTACGCTGAATGAATCGCGCCGCCCTGCTAAAATCGTCCACTGACAGCCGGCGGGCGGCGCGCGAGATGAATCGAAGAAGGAGTCTGACATGTTCCAAATGTTTGGTTTTGGCGGCGTCAAATGCCCGCGCTGCGCGCACAAGAGCGACGACCAGTCGGGCTACTGCAACCATTGCGGACTGACCCTGGGCGCGCCCCGCAACGAACCGGTGCTGCGCGACAACCGCTGGGTACCGGGCGACGACGAGCTGGCCGTGTACTTCGGCGTGAGCGCCCTGACCGGCATTTTTACCAAGACCCTGCGCGTGCCAGCCACCACCCGCGCCTACATCCTGCAAGCCGACAAGGCCACCGAAGTGCCGCAGGGCGAGTACGAAATCGAAGGATTTTTCACCCGCCTGAACCACCTGCTGCGCAACCAGGATGCCGAAATCCTGATCACCCGCAGCGCCGCGCTGCCGGTGGAGTTCTCGTTCGACGATCTGCACACGGCCGAGCACCTGAAGGTGTCGGCGCGCTTCACGGTCGCCATCAAGATCGAGAACGTGGCCGCCTTTGCCCGCCACTTCATGACCGTGCCCGGCGTGGTGAGCACCGTGCACCTGCAGGAGCTGTTGGCGCCCTCGGTGCGCCAACTGGCGGCGGAATTCGTGGGCAGCCGTTCGATGCGCGACATGGCCGGCAACGCCGACCTGCGCGCACAACTCGACGAGCGCCTGCAAAGCGCCCTGAAGCAGCGCCTGGCCTCGTACGGCCTGGCGGTGGAGCGGGTGGAAACGGCCGCGCTGCGCCACGATAAATTCGACCATAACCGCGCCCGCATCGGCACCCTGTGGCTGGTGGCCGACGAGCGCCACGTGCAGCTCGAACACGTCAAGCAGCTCGACCAGATCTACGACGAAGAGGAATGGCAGGCGATCTGGCGCGAAGAGCAGAAGATGCGTTCCGATTTTCGCCGCGCCGAGCTGCGCCAGGACGCCAGCGTCAACAAGGCCGGGCTCACGCTCAAGGAGAGCGAGCGGGTGCAGGCGCTGCGCGCGCGCGAGGTGGAACTCTACAGCCAGGTGATGGAGGCGAAAACCCGAAAGGTGGCCATCGACAAGGGCGCCGGCACCGTGCTGGCCGATCTCGAACACGAGCTGGCCCACAAAAAAGCCGGGCGCGCCGGCGAACAGGCCGACTGGGAGCATGTGCGTCACCTGGCCCAGATCAAGATGCGCACCGAGCTCGAAGTGCTGCAGCAAACCGCCGCCGAGCAGCGCCAGTTGGCACAGCAGCGCCTGGGCCACCAGTTGCGCCAGCAGGCCATCGAAAACCAGATTGCCCAGGCCCTGCAGATTGAGGACGAGTCGCACCGCAGGAATGCACTGGCAGCGCTGCGCCAGCGCGAAAAGGACGAAAAGTCGCGCGAGCTGGAACTGGAGGCCGAAGCCCACAACGCCCGTATCCAGGGCATGACGGTGGCCGTGGCTGCGCGTCGCCGCGAAGCGGAGCGGGTGCAGGAATGGGAGGATCAGCTGGCGCTGGCGCGCCAGCGCGAACTGCTGCGCGGCGATGCGGTCAAGGATGCCGCCAACGCGGTGGAAGTGGCCGAGATCAGCCAGAAGATCGAGGACCTGCGCCGCACCGGCGAGCAGGCCGACGCCATCGCCCAGTACGAAAAGCTGCTGCGCACCATCGAGGCCGACGGCATCCACGCACGCCAGAACCAGTCGTTGGGCAAGCAGGCCGCGCTCGACCAGCTGGCGCTCGACGAGCAGCGCCAGATCTTGCGCCAGCGCGAGCGCGAGGCGGAGTGGCAGCACGAACTGAAAAAGCTCGAGCACGAGCGCGACGAAAAGTTCGCGCGCTGGAAGGGCGATTACGACGTGCTGCTGTCGCAGCAAAGCCATGAACTGAGCCGCATCGAGGCCATCGGGCGCCTGAGCGATATCGGCATGGTGGCCACTGCCAACGAATCGAACGCGCAGGCGGTCGCCCAGATCATGCGCATGCAGATCCAGGGCGGCATGACGCCGGAGCAGATCCAGTCGCTGTCGCAGGTGGTGGCGGCCGAGCAGGGCGTCTCACCGGCGGAGGCGGCGCGCCTGGCGTATGAGCGCGTGTTCGAGGAGCGCACCCACCGCGACGCGGAGCTGGACAAGGACCGGCGCCACCAGCTCGACCTGCTCAATGTGCAGAACGCGGCCAGCGCCAGCGCCCTGATCACCCAGAGCCAGCTGGGCATCGGCGTGGCGGGCGGCGTGGCGGCCATCACCGGCAACGCCCATGGCGCCTGGGCCGACGCGGGCCTGCCGCCGGCCCGCCGCTGCCCGAACGGCCACGCGCAGCGCCCAGGCCACCCGGAAGACAGGTTCTGCCCGCAATGCGGCGCTGGATTGGCGTAGGGTTGGTTACACTGCGATGATGCAAACGGCAAGGGACAAGATCCGCGAACTGCGGGCCTTACATGAAGACGGTTTATTGAGCTTGCAGGAGTTCGACCGCCGCAAGAACGCCATCCTGGATGCGGAGTACGCGCCGCCGGGAGGCGCCGCCGCGCCGACCGCGCCCATCCACGCGCCGCGCCAGGGTACTGAACTGGGCCTGATGACCGGCCAGGAAATCGGTCCGCAACACCGCCGCTACCGGCTCGAGCGCCTGATCGGCATGGGTGGCATGGGGCAGGTGTGGCAGGCCACCGACCTGGCCACCCACGCGGAGCTGGGCCACAGCGAGACGGTGGCCCTCAAGATACTGCCGCCGCAGCTCACCCAGAGCGCCACCCATGCCAAGCTGCTGATCGAGGAAGCCACGCAGGCGCGCCGGCTGGCGCACGAAAACATCGTGCGCGTGTACGAGTGGGCGCAGGATCCGGCCACGTCCAGCTACTTCATCATCATGGAATACCTCGAAGGCCAGGACCTCGACGCCTACCTGGCGCAGCAAGGATCGCTGGCGCTCGATGCCGTGTTCCGCCTGCTTGCGCCGGTCGGCGACGCACTGGCCTACGCCTGGGACAAGCACAAGCTGGTGCACCGCGATCTGAAACCCGGCAACGTGTTCCTGACGCAGAAGGGCGAGGTCAAGCTGCTCGACTTCGGCATCGCCTCGCGCGCGCGCAACGCGGGCAGCAGCCTGGGGCTGCAAACGCCCAATGCCGGCACGGTCGGCTACCGCGCGCCCGAAGCGGGCGTGCACCAGCGGCAGCCGTCGCCCAGGCTAGATGTCTACGCGGTGGCGGTGATGATCTACCAGCTGCTCGAAGGCCGGGTGCCGTTCGACGATCTGCGGCCGGCCGACTTCCAGCCGTCGGCGCCCAAGGGACTGAACGAGCGCCAGTGGCAGGTGCTGCAGCAGGGGTTTGCGATCGTGGCCGAGCGCCGCCAGGCGTCCGTCACCGAACTGCTGGCCAGTCTGCGCGACGCTGCCGGTCCTTCCGCAGCGGAGCTGGCCGAGCAGGCGGCGCAGCGCGAGCAAGAGCGGGAGCGAGCCCAGCAGGAGCAGCAACGGCGCCAGCAGCGCGAACAGCAGGAACAACAGCAGCAGCTGGTGCGCGAGCGTGAACAGGCTGCGCAACGCCAGCAGCAAGAGGCGGAGCAAGCAGCAGCGCAGGCCGAGCAGGCCAGGCTGGCCGAGCGCGAACGCGTGGTGCAAGCGGCCGAACTGGCAGCGCGGCGCGAGGCCGAAGCCAGGGCGGCGGCGATTGAAAAAGTGCGGCTCGACCAGCAGCGCAGGGCATTGGAGGCGAAACAGCGCGCCGAGGCGGAAGCGGCCGCGCTGGCGCGCAAGCAGGTGCTGCGCGAGCAATTGGCGGCGCGCCGTGACGCTGACGCCAGGCAGGCGCGCGAAGAGCGCGAAGAACAGCAGCGCAAGGCCGCGCAACTGAAGGCTGAAGCGGCTTACCGGGCCGAACAGGATCGCCACCGCAAGCAGCAAGCCGAACGCCACGCGGCCGAACTGGCGGCGCTCATTCCGTCTCCCGCCAGCCCGGTGGCCGACGCCAGCGGCGTGCTGCGCGACCGCTTTGCTGATGGCAGCGGCGCCGGCCCCGACCTGGTGCTGATTCCCACCGGCCGCTTCCAGATGGGATCGCACGAGGTGGAGCAGGCGGCGGCAATAAAAGCCGGCGCTGAAAAAAAATGGCTGCAGCGCGAGGGCCCGCAGCACTGGGTCGGCATCGCGTACTCGTTCGCCATGGGCCGCTACCCGGTGACCGTCGGCCAGTGGCGCCAGTTCGCCCGCGCCACTGGCTGGGAGTCGCAGTCGGACGTGGACTGGCAGGCGCCCGGCTTCGCCCAGGACGATCTGCACCCGGTGGTGGGCGTGAGCTGGCACGACGTCCAGCGCTACCTGCGCTGGCTGTCCGAACAAACCGGCCAGACCTACCGCCTGCCCAGCGAGGCGGAGTGGGAATACGCGTGCCGCGCCGGCACCAAGACCGCCTTCAGCTTCGGCGACACCATCGGTACCGACCAGGCCAACTACGACGGTAACTACGTCTACAACGGCGGCCCGCGCGGCGAGTTCCGCCAGGGGACCACCAGGGTGAATGCGTTCCAGCCCAATCCCTGGGGCCTGTTCGACATGCACGGCAACGTGTGGGAATGGACCCAGGACGCGGTGCACGACACCTACGACGGTGCGCCCGCCGACGGCAGCGCGTGGGAAGCCGGTGGCGACCAGGCGCGCCGCATCCTGCGCGGCGGCTCGTGGCTGTACAACCCGCGCTACCTGCGCGCGGCGGTGCGCAACGGCTACTCGGCGCTGCTGGCCAACGACATCGTCGGCTTCCGCGTGGCCCGCAAACTGGCCTAGTTGGTCTGGCACGGGGGGCGGGTGTATACTGCCGCCTCTTTTAACAACCCAGGATCTACCATGAGCGCCTTGCCACCATGCCCCAAATGTCACTCCGAATATACGTACGAAGATGGCGCGCAACTGGTATGCCCGGAGTGCGCGCACGAGTGGAGCGCCACTGCCGGTGCGGCGGCTGCTGAAGACGGCCCGCGCGTGTACCGCGACTCGGCCGGCAATGTGCTGGCAGACGGCGACACCGTCACCGTCATCAAGGACCTCAAGCTCAAGGGCGGTGGCGGCACCGTCAAGGTGGGCACCAAGGTCAAGAACATTCGCCTGGTGGACAGCGACCACGATATCGATTGCAAGATCGACGGTTTCGGCGCGATGAGCCTGAAAACCGAATTCGTGCGCAAGGTAGTGTAGCTCCCGTTCAGGAGAGGCGGCCGGCCACCGAAAGGTGTACATTGTCGGCTCCGACCATCCGCACGGGGAACCCGCATGACCCATATCGTACACTGTCAACAAGGAGAACAGCCATGACCATCGCCAATCTGCTCAAGGGCCACGAGAAGGACCTGGGCGGCGGCTTCGTGGTGCGCCGCTACCTGCCGTCCGCCATCAAGCAGGCGGTCGGGCCGTTCATCTTCTTCGACCATTTTGGTCCGGTCGAGGCCCCGGCCCACGCCGACCACGACGTGCGTCCGCATCCGCACATCGGCCTGGCCACCGTCACCTACCTGTTCGAAGGCGCGATGGACCACCGCGACAGCCTCGGCACGGTCCAGCGCATCGAACCGGGCGCCGTCAACTGGATGACCGCCGGGCGCGGCATCGTCCATTCCGAGCGCACCCCGCAAGACCTGATCGAGGTGCCGCACCGCACGCACGGCCTGCAACTGTGGGCCGCGCTGCCGGTCGCGCACGAAGAGGACGAACCGGGCTTTTGTCACACGCCCGCCGCCGACATACCTCAACTGGCAATCGATGGCGCCGTGATCCGGGTGCTGGTGGGCAGCGCCTTCGGCCACACATCGCCGGTCAAAACTTACAGCCGCACGCTGTACCTCGACATCGTGCTGCAGGCCGGCCAGGTGCTGGCGCTCAATGGCCTGCCGGAAGAAGCGGCGATCTATCCGATCAGTGGCGCGGTGGAAATCGATGGCGCCCCGCTCGAACTGCACACCATGGCGCTGCTGGCCACGGCCGAGCAGCAGCGGGTGAAAGCCACGGACGACAGCGCCGCCCACTTCGTGGTGATCGGTGGCGAACCGCTGGACGGCCGCCGCTTCATGTCGTGGAATTTTGTCTCGTCGAGCAAGGAGCGCATCGTGCAGGCGGGAGAAGACTGGGAAGCGCAACGCTTTCCCAAGGTGCCGGGCGAGACGGAGTTCATTCCGCTGCCGGCCAGGAAGCCGGCGCCGAGCTACCTTTAAGCTGACTTTTACGCCGTTTGGGCGTGGTAGGCGTGGCCTGAGCTGGCCCGGTAGGCTTCGCTGACGTCGCCGCCGGCGGTGCGGATGATCCAGTGTTCGGGATACGCATCGCTGGCAAAGCGGCTGTGGCGTGGCACGCGGCTGAGTTTTTCCAGCGACACGGTGGGCGCCAGCGCGGTTTCCTTGCCGGTGAGCTGGTCCAGGTGCCAGAAACCGCCGGCGCCGTGGAACAGCAGCGGCAGCGCGGCTGCATGCGGTGCTGCCGCAAAGGTCTTGACCGGAAAACCGGGATGGGTGTCGGGCGCCAGCACGTAGTAGCACTCGGCGCTGGCGCCTTGGTCGATGCGATGCAGGATCACGCCGTGCGGCATGATGGCGCTGACCTGCAACACCGCCACGCCCTTGATGCTGGCGGTCAGTTCGATACGCATGCCGAGGCGCAGCGCGGTGGGCTTGTGCTTGCCGGGCCATACGCCGTCGAGCAGGATGCCGTAACGCGACACGTCTTCGATTTCAAATCCGGCGCCGGCGCGGCGGATGATCGCGTGGCGGCCGGACAGGCGGCGCGTAAGTCCATTGGTGTCCTGGCCGTCGGCCGAGTAGTGCGTGAGCAGCGCATGCGCTTCGGGATCGACCAGCTCGAACCGGCCGAATACACATTCTTCGACCGCGAACAAGCGGATCTGGCGCTGGGCGCCGGCTTCGGGCGCGGCATTGACCAGCGAGGCCGCGCAACTGGCGTGCGGGTGCACCGCGCCGGCCGCCGGCATGTCGATCTCGATCAGGTCCTCGTCCCAGGCGATGGTGGAAAAGCCCAGGTCCACCTTGCCGGCCGGAGCGTTCAGGTCGAGGTGGGCGATGCCGGCATTGCGCGCGGTGACGTCGATATCGAGGCTGTCGCCACCGCTGGCGCTTACGCGCGCAATCGAGGCGTCGTCCGCCATCACCCGCACGTTCTTGTGGGTGCTGAGGAAGATGCGGTGGATTTCGGTAAGGGTGGCGTCCAGGCGCGGCACCAGGATCACGAACGTGCACACCCATTTGCGCGGCGCCTGGCCGGCGTGCTGGCTCAGGACTTCGATGCTGATCTGGTACTGACCGTGCTCCCTGTCGCGCGACGAAAACTCGACGAACACGGGCCGCCAGTCGCCGCCGACCGCGCGCACGAACTGCTGGCGCGCGGCGCCGTGGGGAATCAGCTCCGACTGCACCGCCAGCGCCAGTTGCGGCGCGCTGGCCTCGGGCATGCCGCGCAATTCCATTTTGAGGGTTTGGCGGCCGCCGGCTGCGCGCGGGTCGAAGCCGCTGATGTGCAGTTGCGGGCGCTCGGCCTGGGCGCGTTGCAGGGGACGGGCGTAGCCGTTTGGCGAAACGGGCGCGACTGGCGCGATTGGCGTGGTGGTCGAGGGTGCAGCCGGACCGGTATGGACGTCACCCAGCGTCGTCACGGGCAAGCCGGAACGCGTTGTACGCATGGCGCTCAGCAGGGCATAGCTCGAGGAATCGGCTTGGGCGTGGCCGCCCTCGCAAGCTTGATTTCCTGGCATGACCCAATGAGTGCAGTGCGGGTGCTGGGCATTACTGCATTTTTTCATGACAAACCGACCGATGGGATAACCGTAAGTTTATGCGGTTTCGGCGTGCATTGCCAATCAAAGGTGCATCTGATCCGCATATTGTTGCAGACTGGCGCCTGCTGCGGACATGCTGCAACAGATCACGCGACTGCGGCCGGTTCAGCTGTCACGAATGCGGCGCGATTGATGCCGCCGGCAGTGCCGTTTCGTCAATGTTGTCAGGCGGCCGCGCGGGTGCCGTGCCAAAGCGCAGCACGATGGCGGTGACGTTATCGATGTGCAGTTCGCGTGGCGGGTTGTCCGTATAGTCGGCGAACAGGGCGTCGAGCGCGGCGCCGGGCGCGTGGCCGGGACGCGCCATCAGCGCCGGCCAGCGCGCGGTCCATTCCAGCGGCCGGCCGCACGACCAGAAACCGTCGGTGGCCAGCAGGTACAGCGCGTCCTCGCGCACGGCCAGCGCGCGGCGGTCGCCCAGCTCGCGCAGGAACGGCGGCAGGCGCCGCGCGTCGAGGGCCAGCAGGGGGTCTTCCAGCACCTGCGGATTGCCGAAGGCGTTGCCGAGGATGTAGGCCTGAGAGATTTGCGGCCGGTGTTCGCCGTGCACCTGCTGCCACCATTCCTGTTCGCCCAGCAGGCCGTGCATGGCGAAGCAGGTCGCCGGCACATGGTCCACCGTGAGCGGACGCGCGGCCTGGGCCGAGATTTCGTACAGGCGCGAGTCGCCGGCGTGGTACAGCAGTGGCGCGCTGCCCGGGGCGATTTCCAGCAGCGTGAGCGTGGTGCCGGGCCGGCGCAGGCTGTCGCGCGGCTGGCGAAAATGCTGTTGTAACTTGGTGTGCAGGGCGTCGAGCCGCTGATCGAGTTCGGCCTGGGTACTGCATGCCGGCACGCCCAACAGGCCTGTAGCCACCGCCTCGGCAGCTTCACGGCCGTGGCCATGGCCACCCATGCCATCCATCACCGCCACCCGCACGTGGCCGGCCGGCCAGCCTGGCACCTGCACGCTGTGCGGCGCCTGGTCCTGCAGGAAGGCGGCGCGGCCGGTGGCGTCGATCAGCAGCAGGTTGTCCTGGTTTTCGGGGACTTGCGACGGGCAGATGCTGGCGCAACTGCGCGCCGCGATGGCGAGGCCGGGGCCGAAATCGAGCGGATCGGTGATGCGGGTCATCGTTGCGGGCGCCGGGGCGCAGGAGGCGAAAGACCACAGCTTAGCTGAAAATCCGCTCCCGGACCCGGTCGCGGTCCCGGTTTCGCTTCCGGTGCGCGCGCTGGCGCCGACATGGACGCTGGCGCCTGTGAGCGCGTCTGCGTTCATCGACGCGGCCGTGGTGGTTCTGCGCTGCGGCGCAGCCACAGGCTGCTGGCCCAGCCGCTGCACTCGCGGCCTTCGATAATGGCCGTCACTTGCCACCAGTCGCCATGGCGCCGGCCGGTGGCGACCACGGTGGCGCCGGCCGGCACCGTGAGCAAGCGCGGGGCGTCGACACCGGCGCTGCGGCGCAGGTTGAGGTCGCGGTGCACCCGGAACGCGCTGCCCGATCCGATGGCGGTGGCTGGCGCAGCGCTGCTGCTGTTTACCGCAGTGGGCGACGCCGCTGCGGGGAGGGCTGCTGCGGGCAGGGCTGCCACCGGTAAGGCTGAAAAGATAAGGCTGCCGAAGCCCCACGCGCCCGCAGCGGAAATGGCCAGTGCGCGCAGAGTTGGCCGGCGCCACCAGCGGCGCGGGGTGAGCCACGCGCACAGGCACCAGGTGAGCGCCAGGCCGGCCGCAAAGGCGGCGGCCGTGGTCAGCGTCGCGGTATTCATGGCGACTCTCCTCAGGCGTCGAAGCGCAGCACGTAGTGGCCCGCCACCAGGTGGTGACCGTGCGGCAGCAGGTAGGGGCGCTCCGGGCCGGTGTCGGCGATCATTGCCACGAAAGTCATCCGTTCGTCCAGGTGGTACAGCGCCTGGCTGGTGGACAGGCGGCCGATCCGGTAACCATGGTCGGTGGCCTCGAAACTGAAGGCGTTGCGCGACAGGCCGATGCGGTCGGCGCTGGCGGCGCCAGGGGCGCCATCGGCGCGGCGGATGAAGCGCGGCGAGTCGAGCACGCGCAGCGCCGCCAGCATGTTTGAGCTGCGCCCGAAGGTGAAGCGCGCGCCGCTGGCGACCGCTGCGCCGACAGGCTGCGCCAGGCACAGCAGGGCGTGGTAGCGGTCGGCCATGGCCGGCGCCGCCGGCAGCAGGCGCATGGTGCGCGCATCGACCGGGGCGAAGGTGGCCGGTGCCGTGATGCGCTGGCGGCCGGCCGCCGTGCAGGCGGTGAGTTCGTCGGCGGCGTCGATCGCGAAGCTGATGGCGGTATCGGCTTGCTCCTCGGCGCACAGCGACAGCGACCGGTCGAACGGCAGCACCAGCGCCTGGGCGCCGGTGTCGCGATAGCGGCTCAGGCGCGGCAGGGCCAGCGCCACCAGTTGCACGCGCTGTTGCGCCAATGGCGCGTAGGTGGCATCGCTTTCACCGGGCAAGGTGGCCGGCGCTGTCGGCTTGTGGCTAAGCGACATGGCGGGGGTGGCGGTGGGATCGAGCGGCATGCCGTCGGCGCGGCTTTGCCAGACCGCCGGCCGCGCGGGCCTGGCCGCCGCTGCGGTCGCCGCTGTGGCCGCAGTTATCGCTGCAGCACGTTGCGCCGGCATCTGTGGCGGCAGGTCGGCCGGCGCCGGCTGCGGTACGACGACTGGCGTCGCGGCTGCGTGCGCGGCCGATGGGCCGACCGGTTCGCTGGCAAACGCGGCATTGCGGGCAATCCTGAGCAGCAGGCGCGGGCCGCCGCCGTCGATGTCGCGCAGCGATTTGATGGTGTAGTAGCCGCTGCGCGGATCGTAGCGGCAGTCGAAATCGCCGCGCGGACGCATGTCCACCACCGGCACGGTATCGGCGCCGTCGTTGATGACCAGGATGGCGCCGTCCGGGCCGAAGGGCCAGTCGGCGGCGCCCTGGCCGGCTTGCCCGCCGATCAGGGCCAGGCGCTGGTTGGGATAGATTGCGCAGACCGGGTGCCAGATGGCGCTGTCGCGCGACACGCTGACGTTGTAGAGCACTTTTTCGCCGGGCGCGGGCAGGTAGACGGCGTGGCCGAAGCGTACCTCGATCTCGCCGGGCGCCAGCGATTCGGCGCCCACCACGTCGTAGCGCACCTGGTCGCTGCCGAGCAGGTCGCCGAAATCCTTCTGGTGCAGCGTGGCGAGCGTTTGCGCCAGGTCGCGGGCGCGGGCGCCGCGCGTGAGGTGGTAGTCGTCATCGACATCTTCCTGCGGCAGCACCAGCGTGACGTGCGAAAAGCAGCGGGTGGCGGCGCGGCCGCGATGCTCGCGCGGGCTGCGCTCGAGCAGGTCGCGCAGCAGCGGGCGGCGCGAGAACAACGCCAGTCCCGGCGCCTGCCAGATCGCTTCGGCATTGAAGACGTCGGGGATGCGGCCCAGAACCTCGTGTTGGACGTAGATCGGCATGGTCATTCTCCTTCTAAAGATGGTGCGCCGGCGGCACTGAACGCTAGCAGGGGGCAGAGGAAAAACAGCAGGTGGCTGCCGCCGGCCGACAGGAAGCTCATGGGCTGGCCCATGATGGGGAAGATGGCCAGGTTGGTGCCCCACGACAGCAGGAAGTGGCCCAGCACGAAGGCGCCGCCGCCGCACAGCGCAAAGTAGCGAAAGCGCGCCGACCAGGCCTGGCGGAAATTACGGGCGGCAAAGCCGGCGCGCCAGGCGG
>NZ_LROM01000028.1 GCF_001758785.1 Duganella phyllosphaerae | reverse complement strand
TCAAACGTCCACACTTATCGACTGTTAATTTTTAAAGAACTGTATTCGGTGTTGCCTGCACTACGCTTCGCTGCGATCGTTTTGTCTGCCGCGAAGAAGAAAGAGTATGAAGCGTTTAGCTTGTTTCGTCAACCTTCTTTTTTTCTCGTTTCACTCTGCATTTGCATGCGCTGTTCTGCGAGGGGGCGAATTATAGGGCAGCCCTCGCAGGCTTGGCAAGGACTTTTCTGGCGGCGTCTGACAAAATAATGATGCCCAATGCGGCCGCCCCCACGCCCATCAATATCCGGTGGTCGCCACCGCTTTGTGCGAACAGGTACGAGTAGCCGTAACCGGCCAATGCCTGGGTCAATGCGAACACCGTGGTGGCCTTGCTCCAAACGATATTTTGCCCATGAGCGTCACCAGGCAAGATGCGGTGCACCCGCGCCAGGGTAATCGGCGGCACGCCCGGCGGGTAGGAACCGACAACCAGTGTCGCCAGCATCAGCACCAGGTGGTGCGACGAAAACATCATCACGCCCACAGCGCCAATTTGAAGCCAGGTCATCAGGTGACTGGTGGCCGCCGCCCCCAGGCGATCGGACATCCAGCCGTAGGCCATCGGACCGATCATCGCGCCCACGCCATACACGATCCAGAACAGCGCGGCCTCGTGCGAGCCCCAGCCCAGTCCGCGCGCCACGTAATCGACCAGAAACATCATCAACGGTACCAGGCCCACGGCCATCAACGCGTATTGCACGTACAGCAGCAGGAGTTCGGAGCGCGCGGCCAGCTCTATGGTCATTGCCGCATACCCCACCGGCGGATGGATGTGCGCGACGTGCGGCCAGCAGGCCCAGCTTGCCAACGTGAGCAGCAGCGACAGCATGCCGAGCCCAAGCCACGTGGCGCGCATGCCCACGTCTAGCAACAGCGGCACCAGCGTGCCCGACATGGCAATACCAACGCCGATGCCGAGGAAAATCGCGCCGCTGGCCATGCCCTTGCGCGCAGTTGGCACATGCGGCAACACGCTCGATGCAGCCAGCACCATGATCACGCCGCCGGATACGCCCGACAACAGGCGCCAGACGAAGAACCAGCCCACCGACAACGGGAACGCGCAGGCAAAGAAGGCCAACGAGGTCAGCAACATCATCGCCCGCAGGGTGGGCCGGGCGCCGTAACGGCGCGCCAGCGGCCGCCCCAGCAAGGCGCCCACCAGGTAGCCGACCAGGTTGGCCGCGCCCAGGTAGACCACGTCGCTGGCGACGAACCAGTGCGCCTCGATCATCGGCGGGATCAACGGCGTGTAAGCAAAGCGCGCCAGTCCGATGCCCACCAGACTGGCGCAGAGGCCCGCAAATATGGCGCGCCCGGTGGCGGCCCGATCTTCAACGATGTCCATTCACAGCTCCTCACGATGTTTGACAGCATAGTCAAACTTCAAGAATGCCGATAATCGGCCCATGGCTGGCATAAAACAATTCAATGAAGAAGAAGCGCTGGAACGTGCGATGCATGTGTTCTGGCGCCGTGGCTACGGCGCGACCTCGATGCAGGAGCTGGCGCAGGCGACCGGCGTGCTGCGCGGCTCGCTCTACAACGCCTACGGCGACAAGCAGGCGATCTTCCTGCTGGCATTTGCGCGCTACCAGCGCCGCTACCTCGAAACAGTGCGCGGGCACATGCAGCTCCGCGATCCGGTAGGAGCGCTGCGCGCCTACTTCGACTACGTGATCAAGTCGATGTCGGAACTGGCGCCGGCACTCGACGACACTGCGGCGCCGCGCTCGCGCGGCTGCCTGACCACCAAGATCGCGACCGACGAAACCGCCATGGACGAGCCGGTGCGTAGCGCTTTGCGCGGCATGCTGGAAGGATTGGGGCAAGTGCTGGAAGAACGATTGTCGGCGCCCGATGCGGTGGCGCGGCTACGTCTTCCGCCGCCCGACGCCGCCCGTCTGCTGGTTACTTTCACCCGGGGTAACGTGGTGATGGAGCGCATCTACCACGGCACCGAACAACTCCGGGCCACCGCGGAGAGCCTGATACAACTACTGTTGAAAGACGAGTAATTTCAGGCGTTATGGATGACGACATCGACGCGCTTGTGGACATCTTCGGCGAACGCCAGGAACGCCTCCATTTCCGTCGGCTGACTGACATCGAGCGCATACCACTCGGCCGAGCCGCCAGCCTTGCGGATCTCGTTCACCAGGCCCTGCAAGCGGTTCGAACGACGCGCACCCAGCACCACGTGGTGGCCCTGCTGCGCCAGCTGGCGCGCGGTGGCCGGTCCGCTGCCCCGGCTGGCGCCGGCGATCAGGATGACTTTACGCTGTAACGGTGGGTTCATGATGCAGTCCTTTCCCTGGCAATGACACGAGCATGCATCTTACGGCCGCCCGTCCATGCTGCAAATGCACATGACTATGCGATTCTTGCCTAATCCTATACTTCGATTCACCGGCCATGGCGGCCCAGCGCCTTTTGATGGATCATTCCTATTCATGAGAGCACGAAAGGAAATCACGTGGACCGCCTGATCGAACTGCATCGCCAACTGGCCCGGCACGACGGCTATACCGACACCGATGTCGCCGCCGTGCGCCTGACGCGCGCCACCCAGAGCGTGGCCAAGACGCCGGTCATGTCGGAGCCCTGCATTGCCATCGCCCTGCAAGGACGCAAGCGTGCCTTTTTCGGCACCGACGTGCTGCAGTTTGATGCCGACCAGTACCTGGTGGTGGCCATCCCGATGCCTTTTTCCAGCGCCACCGAGGCCACGCCGGAGGAACCGTTCCTGGGCCTGACGATCCAGGTTGACCGCACCACCCTGGCCGACCTGATGTTCGCCATCGACCAGACCGACACCGACGTGCCGGCCGCCCCCAAGGGCATGATGACCACGCGCATGGATGATCGCCTGCGCGACACGGTGTTGCGCCTGCTCGAAACACTGAACTCGCCGCTGGAGGCGCGCGTGCTGGGGCCGGCCATCGTGCGCGAGATCTGTTTCCGGGTGCTGATGGGGGAGCAAGGGGCAGCGATGCGCGCGGCGCTCACCAGCCAGGGCCAGTTTGGCAGAATCGCCAAGGCGCTGCGCCGCATCCACGCCGACTACGCGGCCAGCATCGATGTGGGTATGCTGGCCGCCGAAGCCAATATGAGCGTGCCTGCCTTCCACGTGCATTTCAAATCGGTCACGCACTGCTCGCCGATCCAGTATGTGAAATCGGCGCGCCTGCACCAGGCCCGGCTGCTAATGGCGCGCAACGACATGACCGCGCAAGCGGCGTGCGCCCAGGTCGGCTATGAAAGCCCGTCCCAATTCAGCCGCGAGTTCAAACGCTTTTTTGGCCGCAGCCCTGGCGAGGAAGCCGATGTGTTGCGCCGCTATCTGGCGCCACCGGCAATGGAGCCGGCTCAGTTGCTTTAAAAGTAAGATGGATTTAGTATGCTTGCCTGTCGGCATTGCAAATAATTCAATGCCGCATCCATGACCATCTTAAAAGGAATAGCATGCGACGTTTCATTCTCGCCCTGGCAGCGCTGGCCGCCGCCCCCGCCATCACCACGGCCGCCCCCTTCGAGCCGGGCGTCTATTTGGCCGTCGATACAGGCGGGGCATCGTCGTCGTCGAAATATGCGGCAGACGGCGATGATCTTTCCTTCGGCGGCAAGGTCGGCTACCAGTACACGCGCAATTTCGGTTTCGACGTCTATGCCCGCAGCCTGAGCTTCATTTCAAATTCCGGTGTCTTCAGTGAGCGCGGTCTCTACCCGGACCAGACTGTCGGCATCGCCGCGCAAGGCACAATGCCAGTCAGCGAACGCTTCAGCCTGTTCGGCCGCGCAGGCATCGGTCGCACCAGCTTGAAAGGCAATCGCTCGGGCATGAGCGATAAGGAAGAGACCGACGGCCTGGTGGGCGTCGGCGTGAGCTACCAATTCAACCGCCAATGGTCGATCAACGTGGAAGGCAGTTACCTGACCAAGACCGAGGTCAAGCTGTACTCGTTCGGTGGCCGCTTCCAGTTTTAAGAGCGCAGACAAAACCTCCATAGCTTCGTTGCAGCACCTCGCCGTACAGTCGTACTGTCTTCGTCGCTGCGCCGCGCTATGGAGGTTTGTCAGGCGCTCTGATTGCAAGGTGCCACCCGCACCAGGTGCCGGTCGCCGAGCGCTTGGTGCTCGAAGCGCACCGGCAGAAAGCGGGCGATCACTTGCGCGTTGGTCCGCGCGTGCGACGACAGCACGTCCGTGGTAAAGCTGCCGGCGCCGGCCAGCGCCATGGGCAGCATCAACTGGTCCGCCAGGCACTCGCTCACTGCCGCGCCGGAAGCGATGTAACGGCGGGCGCGCTCCAGCGTCTGCCTTGCCACGGTTTCGGCGCGGACCATTTTTTCGCCGAATCCGGCAAACACTTCCGTCACCTGCTCGTGTTCGAGCGTGAGCAGCAGCACGTTGCCTGGGCCCATTTCTTCTGGCAGGCGATGGCACCGCAGTTGCGCTTCGCCCCAGCCCATCCCCTGGCCTATGCACTCCAGTTCGCGCCTGGCCACCGACTCGGGCACGCCCGCCACGAAGCTCTCGGCATAGCCGTGCAGGCGCGCTCCCCGCTCGAGCAAGTCCAGCGGCTGCAAACCGGCGCATGGCTGCACTGTCGCCACCAGTTCGCCGCCACCGGCTGGATAAAAGCCGAAGCGCCGCAGCTCGAAGGCCACCTCGGCGCCCATGGCCGCCAGCATGCGGACATAGGCGCGCTCGAGGAAGTGCGATGGCGGCGCCATCGAATTATGCGTGCCACCCGTCACCGTTATCCGTGACGGCTGGCCGGCCAACAGCAAGGCCGGAAGCACGGTCTGCAACACCAGCGTGGAACTGCCGGCGCTGCCGATCGCAAACGCATACTCGCCGGCACTTATGGCGCCCGGGACGAACACCAGCGTTTGCGCGCCGACCGCCACGTCGCCCACGTCTGCGCCGCAAATGCGCGCCGCCGCCTGCACCGCCACCAGGTGCTGGCGCAGCAAGCCCGGGCGCGCGCGCCCCGCGCGGATATTGGTGATGCGAAACGGCTGGCCGGTGATCATCGACAGGCTTAGCGCCGTGCGCAATATCTGGCCGCCGCCCTCGCCTGCCGCGCCGTCAAGTTCTATGACGTTCATCGCTATCCTTTCACGCACACGACCTGCTTGAGGGTGTGCACCACTTCCACCAGGTCGCGCTGGGCGTGCATGACCGCGTCGATATCCTTGTAGGCCATCGGGATCTCGTCCACCACGCTGGCGTCCTTGCGGCATTCCACCCCGGCCGTGGCCAGCGCCTGGTCGTCAGCATTGAAGCGCCGCTTGGCCTCGTTGCGGCTCATGGTACGGCCGGCGCCGTGGCTGCAGCTGTTAAAGCTCTCCTCGTTACCCTTGCCGCGCACAATAAAACTCTTGGCGCCCATCGAGCCGGGAATGATGCCCAGCTCGCCCGGCCGCGCCGACACGGCGCCCTTTCGGGTGATCAGCACGTCTTTGCCGAAGTGACGTTCGCGCTGCACGTAGTTGTGGTGGCAGTTGACGGCCTCCACGTGCGTCTCGAATGGCTTGGTGATGATGGTACGCACGGCCGCAATCAGGTTGTGCATCATCACTTCGCGGTTGGAGCGGGCAAAGCGCTGGGCCCAGCCCACTGCCTCCACGTAGTCCTGGTAGTGGCTGGTGCCTTCTTCCAGGTAGGCCAGGTCGTCGTCGGGCAGGTTGATGAAGTGGGTGCGCATATCCTTCTTGGCCAGCTCGATGAAGTGGCTGCCGATGGCATTGCCCACGCCGCGCGAGCCCGAGTGCAGCATGAACCACACGGCGCCGGTTTCATCGAGGCACACTTCGATGAAGTGGTTGCCGCCGCCGAGGGTGCCGAGGTGCCGGTAGTTGTTGGTTTTGCTCAGCTTGGGCGTCTTCTGACAAATCACATCGAACTCGTCCTTCAATTGCGCCCAGGCGGCATCGACCGGCGCTGGCGGCGTATTCCAGCTGCCTTCGTCGCGGCCACGATAACCACGGGTTTTCGGCGTCATGCCGTGCGGGATGGCGCGCTCGATGGCGCTGCGCAGCGGTCCCAGGTTGTCGGGCAGATCGCTGGCGGAAAGCGTGGTCTTGGCCGCCATCATGCCGCAGCCGATATCGACACCGACCGCCGCCGGAATGATGGCGCCCAAAGTGGGAATCACGCTGCCGATGGTCGAGCCTTTACCGAGGTGAACATCGGGCATGACGGCGATGTGCTTGTAAATAAAGGGCATGCGGGCCGTATTGGCCAGCTGCTGCTTGGCCGCCTCTTCGACTGGTACGCCCTGGGTCCACATCTTGATCGAGCTGCCGTTGTCGGTGGCGATGATGTCGTAGTTCTGTTTTTCCATTTTATTTCTTTCAGCTGTTATTGGTCGACCAGGGCCGCCAGCACGTCCTGCCACATCTTCTGCGCCTGGGGGCGGTGCGTCAATTCCGGGCAGGCAGGGAACAAATGCCATTGACCGTTGCGGTGTGCGCTAACTCGCAGCGTCGAAGGCGCGCCGCGTTCGGGCGCTGGTTCTACTTTGTGTTTGCCAAGTGCACCTGCACTAATCAGCCAATTCATATCGTTCCCCTTTCTCTGGTATGCACCTGTTATTGCAAACGCCATGCCAGCGTACGGAGACGCGCTAAATTACTTTATAAGTCATTGAATTGAATCGATAATTTATTCTTTCCCCAGTTTTTACAGAACTTCCCCAACATCATTCAGGCATAATGAGTTATCTTTTTTTATAAGTTTTTATCCATGAAAATCAAGCGCAAGGTGGTGATCGGCTTCGTGGGAAGCCAGCTCGACGGTGCGAGACGCAGCGATCGCTGGGAAAAATGGCGTCCCAGCCTGTCGCTGATGCAGCACGAGGACCTGCTGGTCGATCGTTTCGAGCTGCTATATAACGCCAAATTCCAGGACCTGGCGCACCATGTGGCGCGCGACATGCGTACCATTTCACCTGAAACCACGGTGGTCACGCACGACATCCCGATGCGTGATGCGTGGGATTTCGAAGACGTGTATGGCGCGTTATTCGATTTTTCCAAGCGCTATCGGTTCGATACCGAGCACGAAGATTACTGGATCCACATTACGACCGGTACGCACGTTGTGCAGATCTGCCTGTTCCTGCTGACGGAAGCGCGCTACCTTCCCGGGCGCCTGCTGCAGACGTCGCCACCCCGGCGCAGCGGCGTCGGCGATCCGGGCAGCTACCAGCTCATCGACCTCGATCTTTCGCGCTACGACCAGATCGCCCAGCGCTTTTCAAGCGAACAGGCGGAAGGCGTGGCGTTTTTAAAGTCCGGCATCCCCACGCGCAATGCCAGCTTCAACTCCATGATCGAGGAAATCGAAAAGGTGGCAGTCAAATCGCGCGCGCCGATGCTATTGATGGGGCCGACCGGCGCCGGCAAATCTTTCCTGGCGCGGCGCGTCTTCGAACTGAAAAGGAATCGCCATCAACTCGATGGCAAATTTGTCGAACTTAACTGCGCCACCGTGCAGGGCGACGGCGCGGCATCCACCTTGTTCGGCCATATAAAAGGCGCGTTTACCGGTGCGGCGAGCAACCGACCGGGGCTGCTGCGCAGTGCTCACAAGGGTTTGCTGTTCCTCGACGAGATTGGCGAGCTGGGCCTGAACGAGCAAGCCATGCTGCTCAAGGCGCTCGAGGAAAAGCGTTTTTTGCCGGTCGGCAGTGATGAAGAAGTGGCCAGCGACTTCCAGCTCATCGCCGGCACCAACCGCGACCTGGGCGCCGAGGTACTGGCCGGACGCTTCCGTGAAGATTTGTACGCACGTGTCAACCTGTGGACGTATTCGCTGCCACGGCTGTCGGAGCGGCCCGAAGATATTGAGCCCAATGTCGATTTCCAGTTGGCGCTGTCTGCCATGGAAAGCGGCGAGAAAGTCAGCTTCAACAAGGAAGCGCGCACGCGGTATATGCGCTTTGCCATGTCCGGCGACGCCGCCTGGAGCGGCAATTTCCGCGACCTGGCGGCCTCGGTCACGCGGCTGGCCACGTTATCCGATGCTGGCCGCATCACCGACGTGCAAGTGGATGACGAAATCGCGCGCCTGAAGAGGCTATGGCGACACGACGCGCAGCCGGCCGTCATGGAAGGGTTGGATTTGTTCGACAGCATGCAGTTGGAAGCGGTGATTGCCGTGTGCCGCCAATCGAAATCGCTGTCGGATGCGGGCCGCAAGTTATTCGCAGTATCGCGCGACGCCAAAGCTAAACCGAACGATGCCGATCGCCTCAAGAAATATCTGGCTAAATTCGATCTGCAGTGGGATGCACTCTGAAATGCGAAAAACCCCGCCTAGATCACTAGACGGGGTTTTTCTATATAACTAGCCTGACGATAACCTACTTTCACACTGGTTGCAGCACTA
>NZ_LROM01000027.1 GCF_001758785.1 Duganella phyllosphaerae | reverse complement strand
CAGTACCGGTCGCCGCAGTGGTCGCGCCTGCTGTTGCTGCCTCTGCCGCTACTGCGCCGGTCGCAGCCACTGCCGAGGTGGTACCAGTCGTGGCTGCTCGCCGCGAAGCGCCGGAAAAACGTGACGAACGTCCGCAAAGCGCCCCCGCCAAAGAAGAGTCGATTCGCATCGATGCTGTTAAACTGGATGCCTTGCTCGAAGTGGCGGGCGAATCGGTGCAGGCCGCCAACCAGGCTGCCGTGCTGCTCGAACGCCTGATGCAGTTCAAATTCGAGGGCCAGGCACAAACCCTGATGGCCACGCTGGCAGAAACACTGGAACGGGCGTCGCGCTACTCGACCGAGTTGCAGCGCGCCACGCTGGCCACCCGCATGCAGCCGGTGGGCCGCCTGTTCCAGAAATTCCCGCGCCTGGTGCGCGAGCTGGCCAAGGATTTGGGCAAGGAAGTGGAACTGACCATCGAAGGCGCGGAGACCGAAGTCGATCGCGTGGTCGTGGACAGCCTGTATGATCCTCTGGTGCACATGTTGCGCAATTCGCTAGACCACGGCGTGGAGTCGCCGGCCGATCGCTTAGCTGCAGGCAAGCCCGCCAAGTCGTATATTTCGCTCAAGGCGTGGCAGGAAGCCAACAGCGTGATGATCGTGCTGCAGGATGACGGCAAGGGCATGGACCCGGTGATGTTGCGCGCCAAGGCGCAGCAAAAGGGGCTGATCAGCGAATCGGCCAACCTGACCACCGAGGAGTGCTACCAGCTGGTGTTCCTGCCGGGCTTCTCGACCAAGGAAGTGGCGTCGAGCGTGTCGGGCCGTGGCGTGGGCATGGACGTGGTGAAAACCGCTGTCGAGAAAAACCGTGGCGCGATCAATATCGAGTCCGGCCTCGGCAAGGGCACCAAGTTCTCGATCCGCCTGCCGATCGAGCTGTCGATCGTGCCGACCATGCTGGTGTCCACCTCGGGCGCGGCGCTGGCGCTGCCGATGGCGGTGGTGCAACGCGTGGTGGAGTTGCCGGAAGTGTTCATGGAAGTGGGCGGCGCTCCGGTCCTCAAGGACCAGGGTCGTCCACTGCCGGTGCGCTCGCTGGCCGACTCGCTCGGCTACGAGAGCTGCCGCGAGAAGGTCGGTATTGTTGTCTCTGCACCACAGCCATACATCCTGGCCGTGGAAGCGGTCGATGGCACTGCCGACCTGGTAATTAAACCGATGACCGCGATTACCGTCGAGGGCATTACCGGTACCGCGCGTTCGGCCGAAGGCGAACTGGTACTGGTAGTCGGCCTATCGTTCCTAATGGATGGTTGTCGAGGTAGTGTACGCATGGCGGCTTGAGTCGGTAGACCGAGCCAGCAACATCAAAAGCCTGCGTTCACGCAGGCTTTTTTTTCGCAGTTTTTTTTACAGAATTTTTTGGGCGCCATAGCCAAGGCAGGGAATCAGCGGAACCGCGCGGGCTCACGAGGCCAGCCTCCGGCGGCTGCTTTCCATTTGCACACTATGGCATAATCAAACAGCATCACTCACACAGGCTGTAGCTGCACACATCATGATGAAGACGCTTTACGACAAACTCTGGGACTCGCACGTGGTCAAGGCCGAAGAAGACGGCACCACGATCCTCTACATCGACCGCCACCTGGTACACGAAGTGACCAGTCCGCAAGCCTTCGACGGCTTGCGCGAGGCGGGCCGCACACCGTGGCGCGTCTCGGCCAACCTGGCCGTGGCCGACCACAACGTGCCGACCACCGCGCGCGTGGACGGCATTGCCGATCCGGTCTCGCGCCTGCAAGTGGAAACGCTCGACAAGAACGCCAAGGCGTTCGGCCTCACGTACTTCAACATGAACGACAAGCGCCAGGGCATCGTCCACGTGATCGGACCGGAGCAGGGCGCCACCTTGCCGGGCATGACGGTGGTCTGCGGCGACTCGCACACGTCCACCCACGGCGCGTTCGGCGCGCTGGCGCACGGCATCGGCACGTCCGAAGTCGAGCATGTGCTGGCCACGCAAACGCTGCTGCAAAAGAAATCGAAAGCCATGCTGGTGCAGGTGGACGGCGCGCTGCCGGCCGGCGTCACCGCCAAGGACATCGTGCTGGCCATTATCGGCAAGATCGGCACGGCCGGCGGCACCGGTTACTGTATCGAGTTCGGCGGTTCCACCATTCGTGCGCTGTCGATGGAAGGGCGCATGACGGTCTGCAATATGGCGATCGAAGCGGGCGCGCGCGCCGGCATCATCGGCGTGGACGACACCACCATCGATTACGTCAAGGGCCGGCCGTTCTCGCCCGCCGGTCCGCACTGGGACCTGGCCGTCAACTACTGGCGCACGCTGCACTCGGACCCTGGCGCGAAATTCGACCTGGTGGTCACGCTCGACGCCGCCCAGATCAAGCCGCAGGTCACCTGGGGCACCTCGCCCGAGATGGTCGTGGCGATCGATGGCCGGGTACCGGATCCCGACCAGGAAAAAGACAGCGTCAAGCGCGACGCCATGGAAAAGGCGCTGGTGTACATGAACCTCAAGCCCAACACGGCGATCGAGGACATCCGCATCGACAAGGTGTTTATCGGTTCCTGCACCAACTCGCGCATCGAAGACTTGCGTGCGGCTGCTGCCGTGGTGCGCGGCAAGCAGCGCGCGTCCAACGTGAAGCTGGCGATGGTGGTGCCGGGTTCGGGCCTGGTCAAGGAGCAGGCCGAGCGCGAAGGCCTCGATCGCATCTTCAAGGATGCCGGCTTCGAATGGCGCGAGCCCGGCTGCTCGATGTGCCTGGCGATGAACGCCGACCGCCTGGAACCGGGCGAGCGCTGCGCTTCCACGTCGAACCGCAATTTCGAAGGCCGCCAGGGCCAGGGCGGACGCACCCACCTGGTGTCGCCGGCGATGGCCGCCGCTGCCGGCATTGCCGGCCACTTTGTCGACGTGCGCGGCGTGCGCTGACCAACCTACCGAACGAGATCATGGAAAAATTTACCATTTATGAAGGCCTGGTCGCGCCGCTGGACCGCGCCAATGTCGACACCGACGCCATCATTCCCAAGCAGTTTTTGAAGTCGATCCACCGCACCGGTTTCGGCCCCAACCTGTTCGATGAGTGGCGCTACCTCGACCACGGCGAACCGGGCATGGACAACAGCAACCGCCCGCTGAACCCTGACTTCGTGCTGAACGAAGCGCGTTACCAGGGCGCATCAATTTTGCTCACCCGTAAAAACTTCGGTTGCGGTTCGTCGCGCGAGCACGCGCCGTGGGCGCTGGACCAGTACGGCTTCCGCGCGATCATCGCCTCGTCGTTTGCCGACATCTTCTTTAATAATTGCTACAAGAGCGGCTTGCTGCCGATCGTTTTACCCGAAGCGCAGATCGATCATCTGTTCAATGAAGTCAAGGCCTTCCCCGGTTACCGCCTGGTGGTGGACCTTGAAGAGCAACGCATTTCCACCAGCAACGGCAGCGTCTCGTATCCCTTCGAGATCGACGCCTTCCGCAAATATTGCCTGATGAACGGGCTCGACGATATCGGCCTGACCCTGCGTCATGCCGACGTTATCCGCGGCTTCGAAGAGCGCCATCTGGCAACCCAACCCTGGTTGGCCAACGTTATCTGAGACAGAACCTTGAGACAGAACACATGAAAATCGCAATCCTCCCGGGCGACGGCATCGGCCCGGAAATCATTGAACAGGCCGTCAAAGTCCTCAACGTGCTCGGCGAATCGTTCGAGCTCGAAACCGCCCCCGTCGGCGGCGCCGGCTACGCGGCTCACGGCCACCCGCTGCCAGAAGGCACGCTGGCGCTGGCCAAGGCCGCCGACGCCGTGCTGTTCGGCGCGGTGGGCGACTACCAGTACGACAATCTCGAACGTGCACTGCGCCCCGAGCAAGCCATTCTCGGCCTGCGCAAGCAGCTGGGCCTGTTCGGCAACCTGCGTCCGGCCATCCTGTACCCGGAACTGGCCGGCGCTTCCACGTTAAAACCTGAAGTGGTGTCGGGCCTGGACATCCTGATCGTGCGCGAACTGACCGGCGACATTTATTTCGGCCAGCCGCGCGGCGTGCGCGAGTGCCCGGACGGTCCGTTCAAGGGCCAGCGCGAAGGTTTCGACACCATGCGCTACGCCGAAGGCGAAATCCGCCGCATCGCCCACGTGGCGTTCCAGGCCGCGCAAAAGCGCGGCAAGCGCCTCACCAGCGTCGATAAAGCCAATGTGCTCGAGACGTTCCAGTTCTGGAAGGACATCGTCACCGACGTGCACAAAGAATACCCGGACGTCGCGCTCGACCACATGTATGTCGATAACGCCGCCATGCAGCTGGTGCGCGCGCCGAAGAAATTCGACGTCATCGTCACCGGCAATATGTTCGGCGACATCCTCAGCGACTGCGCAGCGATGCTCACCGGTTCGATCGGCATGTTGCCATCGGCCTCGCTCGACGCCAACAACAAGGGCCTGTACGAGCCGTCGCACGGCTCGGCGCCCGACATCGCCGGCAAGGGCATCGCCAATCCGCTGGCGACGATTTTGTCGGCCGCCATGATGCTGCGCTATACGTTCAACAAGAACGAGCAGGCCGATCGCATCGAAACCGCCGTCAAGTCGGTGCTGGCCCAGGGCCTGCGCACCGCCGACATCTTCGAGCCGGGCACCACGAAAGTGGGTACGGCAGAGATGGGCAACGCGGTGGTGAAAGCGCTGGCAGCCTGAGGCCGCAAAGCCGTCATCCCCGCGCAGGCGGGGATGACGCGGTGGTGTCATGCAGGTGGCGTATCGTATAAATAATATTCAAGGATTAAAAATGAAACTCGTAGGTCTCGTAGGTTGGCGTGGTATGGTGGGTTCGGTCCTGATGCAGCGCATGCAGGAAGAGGGCGATTTCGCCCATATCGAACCGGTGTTCTTCACGACATCGAACCCGGGCGGCAATGCCCCGGCGATGGCAAAAAATGAAACCAAACTGAAAAGCGCCACCGATATCGACGAACTGAAAAAGTGCGAGATCATCATCTCGTGCCAGGGCGGCGATTACACCAGCGACGTGTTCCCGAAATTGCGCGCGGCCGGCTGGAACGGCTACTGGATCGATGCGGCATCGACCCTGCGCATGGAAAAAGACGCGGTCATCGTGCTCGATCCGGTCAATATGCACGTGATCAAGGACGCGCTGGGCAAGGGCGTGAAAAACTACATCGGCGGCAATTGCACGGTGTCGTGCATGCTGATCGGCCTTGGCGGCCTGTTCCAGCATGGCCTGGTGGACTGGATGACTTCGATGACCTACCAGGCGGCCTCGGGCGGCGGCGCCCAGCACATGCGCGAACTGCTCACCCAGTTCGGCACCATCAACGGCGCGGTCAAGCCGCTGCTCGACGATCCGGCCTCGGCCATCCTGGAAATCGACCGCCAGGTGCTGGCCACCCAGCACGGCCTGTCGGCTGACGAGATCAAGCAGTTCGGCGCGCCGCTGGCCGGCAACCTGATCCCGTGGATCGACAAGGACCTCGGTAACGGCCAGTCGAAGGAAGAGTGGAAAGCCGGCGCCGAGACCAACAAGATCCTGGGCCTGGGCGCGGACTTCGGTTCCACGCCGATCCCGGTCGATGGCCTGTGCGTGCGCATCGGCGCCATGCGTTGCCACTCGCAGGCGCTGACCATCAAGCTGAAGCGCGACGTGCCGCTCGACGAAATCACCGACATCATCGCGTCTGCCAACCAGTGGGCCAAGGTCGTGCCGAACACCCGTGAAGCCTCGGTGAAAGACCTGTCGCCGGCAGCGGTGACCGGCAGCCTGACCATTCCGGTGGGGCGCCTGCGCAAGATGAGCATGGGGCCGGACTACCTGTCGGCCTTCACGGTGGGCGACCAGCTGCTGTGGGGCGCGGCCGAACCACTGCGCCGCATGCTGCGCATCGTGCTCGACGCGTAAGCCCATCGCTCTGAACAGAAGGGGGTTTTCCTATGTATTCTGATAGGAAAACCCCCTTTTTGACGTATAAAGTATGCGGGGTTGTGGCCTGCGGACGTACAACGCTTGCCTCGGTAGGGCCATGATGTTATGTTGATATATCTGGGAAAGTAACATTTTCCCTCTGCCAACCATTTGTCGTTACCACTGCCGCCCACTATGTCCGTAAACAATCGCTCCAGCATCGTCTCATTCGCGTTGAAAACCCTTGTCGGCGCCGTTGCCAGCGCAGTATTGATATCGGCTCACGCTGCTGGACTGGGCAAGCTCACCGTGCTGTCCGCACTGGGCCAGCCGCTGCGCGCCGAAATCGAACTGAGCGCAGTCACCCCCGAGGAGGCCAGCGGCCTGTCGGTGCGACTGGCGCCAGCCGAGGCCTTCCGCACCGCCAATATCGACTTCAACCCCGCGCTGTCCGCGCTGCGCTTCGAGGTCGAGCGGCGCAACGGCCGCCAGGTGGTGCGGGTGTCGTCGAGCCAGCCGCTCAACGAACCGTTTGTCGACCTGCTGCTGGAGCTCAACTGGAATGGCGGGCGCATGGTGCGCGAATACACCTTCCTGCTCGACCCGCCCGAAATGCGCAACGCGCAGTCGCCGCAGGTGGCCGCGCCGGTGGACCTGGGCCCGGCTCGCACGCCCACCAGCACCACTGGCACCGCTGGCACCACTGGCACCACTGGCACCACTGGCACCACTGGCACCACTGGCACCACCGCGCCAGTCGCGGCTAGAGAGTCCGCTGCTGCTGCCGCCAAGGCGGCCAGGCCGGCGGCCAAGGCCACCGTCGAGGAAGTCACCGTCAAGCGCGGCGACACCCTGACCGGCATCGCCAACCAGGTCAAGCCGGTCGATGTGTCGCTCGACGTGATGCTGGTGGCGCTGTACCGCGCCAACCCGGAAGCGTTCATGGGCAACAATATGAACCGCCTCAAGTCGGGCCAGGTGCTGGCCGTGCCCGATGCCGGCGCCGTCCGTTCCGCTGACGCCAATGCCGCCGCCCGGTCCGAAGCGCGCGGCGTGGTGGTGGCGCATGCGCGCGACTTCAACGCCTATCGCGCCCGCCTGGCCGGGCAGGTCGCCAACAGCACGCCGTCGAAGGATGCCGGCACCGGCCAGAACTCGTCGGGCAAGATCACCGCCAAAGTCGAGGAAAAGCCGAACGCAATCAACGCCGCGCGCGACAAGCTTACCTTGTCCAAGGCCACGGCCGACAAGCCGGGCGAAGGCAAGACCGGCGCCGCCGTCGAAGACAAGATCGCCCAGAAGAAGCAGGTCGACGACGCCTCGTCGCGGGTCAAGGAACTGGAAAAGAACGTCAACGACCTCGAGAAGCTGATGGAGGTCAAGAGCAAGTCGGCCGCCACCGCGCCGGTTGCACCTGCCGTGCCCGCTGCACCGGCTGCACCGGCTGCACCGGTAGCTGCTGCCCCGGCCCCGACCAAGATGGCGCCGGTGATTCCGCCGCGTAAGCTCGAGGAGCCTGGACTGCTCGACAAGCTGATGGCAAATTCGCAAATGGTGGGGTTGCTGGTGGCCGCCTTGCTGGTGGCCGTGGTGGCTGCGCTGGCCGTCATGGCCGCGCGCCGCCGCAAATTCGTGGTGCCGCGCGACGAGTCGGGCCCCGACGGCCTCGCTGCTGCGCCGGCCTGGGATCCGGCGCCGGCAGCGCCAGCCGCTGCCGCCGGTACCGCTTTCGCTGCCGCAGTCGAGCCGGTGGCGGGCGACGACCACAGCGTCTTCGACACCCGCGCGGATAACCAGTTTGCCCCGTCCGCCAGTCAGCTCGACAATAACGAAGTCGATCCCGTGGCCGAAGCCGATGTGTACATCGCTTACGGTCGCGACGCGCAAGCCGAGGAAATCCTCAAGGAAGCGCTGCGTAACCACCCCGAGCGCCATGCTGTGCGCCTGAAGCTGCTGGAAATTTACGCCAACCGCCACGACGCCCGGTCCTTCGAGAGCCAGGCATCGGAACTGTATTCGCTCACGCGCGGGCAGGGCGACGAATGGACGCAGGCGGCGCACATGGGCCGCGAGCTCGAGCCGGGCAACCCGCTGTACGCCAGCCCTGACGCCGACAGCGCCGACGGCTTCGGCGC
>NZ_LROM01000026.1 GCF_001758785.1 Duganella phyllosphaerae | reverse complement strand
CCCCAATCCAGGCACGCGGTGCGAACCTGAACAGGAATGCCAGCACCAGCGCCGGCACCCACGATCCCAGGCTGTTTTGCAGGGTGATCTCCTGGTCCCACCACCAGCCGTTGGTCTGCACGGCGGAAAACAGTTGGGTTGCTGTCAGCGTCACGATGGTCCATGCCACCCACAGCACATCGTGGCGCACGCTCAGGCACAGCGGCAAGGTGAGCACCGCCCACAGCGCGAACAACTGCCACGGATCTGCGCCGGTCTGGTAAGTTTGGCCGAAATACGCGAACAGGCCGCCGCAAGCGATAAAGCCCAGCAGCGATAGCGGTATCCGTGCGGCCGGCAAGCGCCAGGCGCCCAGCAACGTGGCCAGCACAATTGCCTCGAGCAGCATGAAGCGGATGGCGCGTGGCAGCTCGGACCAGTTGGCCGCCACCCAGAAGATGATGCCGAGGCCGGTGAGCACTGCCGCCAGCACCGCGATGCCGAATGGCAAGTAACGCTGCAATGACGGTGGCGGTGCATCGAGCGCCGCCAGTTGTTTGAGCCGGCGGCCGGCTTCCGGCGACATCTGGTGCTGATCGGCCAGGGTAAGTATCGCAACGCGGAGGTTCATTGGCATTCCACAAGTTATGGTACGCCAAGATTACTCTTTTTTTAACTTCTGCGGTGCGCCATCACGGCGCGGGCGAAATGGCTACAGCTTCTCCAGGTTGGGCCCGCGAAGATCGATCAGCACGGCGTGGCCTTGCGGATCTACCCGGAATTCGCCGTACCTGGCCTTGGCCCATCGCTCGGCTTCGCCTTCCTTGAAATACCAGGCGTCGGTGGCGGGGCGCAAGCCGGTTAGGGTCGGCGTCAGTTCCAGAGGGAACTCGTCCTGCCGCAAAGGACGGTCGGTAGGCTGGCCCTGTATCACAGCAACGCCTCGCTCATCGACTTTGGCGATGGCCTTGACACGCTGCCGGTCCCCAAATGCGGTGTCAGGCAGACCGGCCAGCTGGAAGTTCAGCGCCATGTAATCGCCCTGCATCAGTGAACGGGGATCGACAGGCAGCAACTCTATGAATACTTGTCGACCGTTGCTGATTTGCGTCTTTTTCTGCCAGATCCCGGCGTTTACCCCCAACAGTATGATCAGCAGCGAGGCCGCGACACCGAGCGGACGGATCCGCACGGCCGTGCCGGTAGCTGTCGCTGAAGCTTCTACTGTTTCAGTCTTGACCGGAAGCGCCAGTTGGCAGCGCCAGGCAATGATGCCGAAAGCCGTGCCCACGCCCACCATGATGATGCCCTTGGTGGCCAAGGGTAGCTCCAGCTGATAGTAAAAGCTGCCGATCACCGATGCCGCTGCGCTGCCGCTGGCTGCGGCGTGGGGCCAGCGGCTGCTCGTTGCGCAGCAGGACAATGCCAGCAAGGGCACACCGAGGGCGGGTATCAGCCAGGCCATTGCCGCCAGCAAGGTCGCCGCTGCCAGGTAGCGGACAGCGCGCAACGCTGGCCAGCGGTGTAGCAGCCATCCGATGGCGACCAGCGTCAGCGTGCAAGACACCGCCCGGGGCAGCGAGTCGAGCACGAGCCGCGCGGCGCCGTCGTGGCTGTGATCGAAACCCAGCACGGCGGCGGAGAGCAAGGTCGGGCCGGCGCCGTAAGACAACATTCCCAGCATCGCCAGGAGCCAGCCAGTCGCCAGTGATTCGCAGGTCAGCAGGATGCCCGCATTGCTCCCGGATAGCTCGCAATGATCGATGCACAGCATGGTCGCCAGCCAGACCAGCAAGGCAAACGACGCCGCGCTCCAGAAGGTCACATCCCGTAGTATTTGGGCGTTGGAAGTCATGAACATGAATGTCACGCATGCAAGCGCACCGAGTAATATGCGCAGCCAGTTCTGCCGCAGGTAGCAGCCAATGCCGATGATGAGCAAGGTCAGCAGCGCGTTGGCGAACCACTCGTCGACATCGCGATACAGGCCAAAAGCCAGCAGGCCCAGCCCGGCCAATAATGCGGGCACGCCAAATTGCTCGACAAAGTCGTTGCCAGCTTCGACGCGAAAAGCGAACATCGCGACGACAAGCGTGAAACTCGCCAGAAAATAGCACCCTTCGCCGTAGATCAGGTGCTGCCCGAACAGGTGTTCTACAAGCAGGAACAATGGCACGGCGGCAAGCCACGCGCCCAGTGCGGTGAGCAAAATGATGGGCCAGGGGCGCGTCGTCGCCAACGGCACGGCATCGGCAGGCAGGATGCCCTGCGCGCGTGCCGAGCGGATCAAGCTTCTCGTTGCGGCGCTACTCATCAGATTTTCTCCCGAAGATAAACGCGCGTCAGATGCATGACCAGTTTGAACGTGAGTGCCAACAGCCCGGTGGCGGCGCAGCCGAGGACGGCTAATGAAAAGACCAGTGCGTCCATGTTGGATGCACTGAACAAGGCGAGTGCCAGGCCACAGACCACGAGTATGTTAAGGCTCAGGCACAGGGCGCTGAAGATAACGATATCGAACATCTTGCGCAAGCTGAAAGCATAGACCAGCACTGCCGCGATGAGCACGAACCATGGATATCCGTGTGCGGAGGAGAGTAGATTATGGAGGGACAGCGTGGTCAGGCTGACGGTCGCATACAGCATGCTCAGCCGCACAGGCCACAGACCAGCGCCGGTCAGCGATGTTGGCGCAAACCGCAGCATTGACGCCAGTGCGATGGCCGGCAGCCACGAACCCAGGCTGCTGTACAGCGACATCTGCGCCTGCCACCACCAGCGTCCGCTGTGGACTTCCGAAAACAGCTGGGCGCCGGTCAGCGCAACGATCAACCACGGCACCCACAGCACAACGTGGCGTACGCCGAGACACAAGGGCAAGGTGACTGCGGCCCACAACGCAAACAATTGCCAGGGATCGGCGCCGGCCTGGTAGGTCTGACCAAAGAAGGCGAACAGCCCGCCGCAGGCCAGGAATCCCAGCAAGCCCAACGGCAATCGCGCCGCAGGCAGGCGCCATGCGCCAAGCAAGGTGCCGAGCACGATTGCCTGCAGCATGACAAAACGCAGGGACCGCGGGAGTGACTGCCAGTTGGCCGCAATCCAGAACACGATGCCAAGTCCGGCCAACACTGCCGCCAGCACCGCCATGCCGAACGAGACGGATCGCAGCAACGAGGGGGGCATGGCGCCGAGGTTGGCAAGTTCTTTCAGCCGCTTGCCGTCGGCCGAGGACAAATGATGCTGGTCAGCCAGCGCGAATACCGCCATGCGAAGGTTCATAAGCTTCCCGAAAGAAATAATGGAAAGCACTGAGTATCGTCACTGTCACTATCCAGGTCTTGTGACCCGTCAACTGATCTAGAACTGGTAAGCCGCGCTCACGCCCAGCAGCCAGTTACGCTGCGGTGCTGCCTCGTAATAGCGTTTATTGGTATCGCCCACGATCACCGAGCCGATGTAGTTTTTGCCCAGCAGGTTGTTCAGCCGCGCAAACTGCCTGAAGCGCCAGCCGTTCCACTGCTGGCTGGCGTTCATGCGCGCGTTGAGGATGCCGTAGCCGGGCGCGGCCTGGTCGGCGTTGGCGTCGTCCGCGTAAATCTTGCTGGTGGCGATGCCTTCCAGCGCTGCGCCGAAGCGGTCGGCGCTGTCCTTCCACGCCAGCTCGGCATAAGCATTGGCCTTGGGCACGCCCGGCAGGCGGCTGCCTTGCGGTACTGCGCCGAAGCCCTGGTCGTAAGTGGCGCGCAAGGCGGTGAGTGCTACCCGCGTGCTCAGGCCGTAGCGCCAGCTTGACTCGAGCGACACTTCCAGCCCCCGGCGCAGCGTCTTGCTGGCGTTGCGGTAGCTGGTGCGGCCACCGCCGCTGCTGTCGACCACCACTTCGTCGCTGGTGCGCACCTGGAAGATGGCAGCGTTGAGCCTGGTTCGCTCGTCCAGCCTGGTCTTGATGCCGGTTTCCAGGTGCGTGCTTTCGGCAGGCTTGAGGTTGAAGTTGAAGCCGCCCGCGCTCGCGTAAAACAGCTCGTTGAGCGTTGGCGTTTCGAAACCGCGCGCGGCGCTGGCGTACACGTTGACCTTCGGCGACACGCGGTACAGCACGCCCAGCACCGGCGTGGTGTGGCTGAACTCGAGGTTGCCGCTGTCGTTGCCGTTGCTGACAAAGCGGTCATCCACCGACACCTTGACCGTGCTGCGCCGCACGCCCGCGCTCAGCATCCAGGCGCCGGACTGCCATTCCGCCTGCAAGTAGGGATCGAGGTTGGACACCACGTCCTGCTCGTCGCGGCGCAGCGCGCCTTTCACGCCGAACTGCGTGCCGATGAAGTTCTCGTAGCCTTTGCGGTCGTCGTCTGACCGACCGTATTCGAGGCCGAAGGTGGTGCTCAGTTTGCCGCCGGCCAGCTGGCTGACGTGGGTCCAGTTGACATCGGCGCCGTAGAAGTCACGGTCGAAATCGATCACGCCGCCCGAGTGCGTGGCAGGGGCCTGGAACGCGCGCGAGAACGACTGGTACTGGATAACCTGGCGGTTGCCGCCGTAGACCATCACGCGCAGGCGGTCGTCGCCGAATTGCTGCTCCCAGTTTGCGCCGATCTGCTGGTGATCGATACTCTTGCGGGTGTCGTAGCGGTCGGCCAGCGTGCGTCTGGGCGTTTGAGTATCGGTGGCGTCGGTTTCGCCGGCGCGCGGATCGCGCTGGTACGTGGCCCACGTGACGCCGAGCGGATCTTGCGTATCCTTCTGGCGCAGGCCGTTGGCGACAATGGTCAGCTTGGCGTCCTGCATTGGTGTGAGCGTGAGCTTGGCGAAGGCCTGGTCGCGGGTGGCGGCGCTGTGGGCGCGGTAGCCGTCGGTCTCGAAGCGCGACGCATCGAGCACATAACCCACATCGCCTTGCTTGCCTTGTGCATTGACATCGGCCTTGCGGCTGCCGTAGCTACCTGCACTGTAGCTGGCCTCGATGGTGGGCGCGCCTTCACCGTCGCGCGTAAACAGCTGGATCACGCCGCCAGAGTGGTTGCCGTAAATGGCGGAGAACGGTCCGCGCAGCACTTCGATGCGCTCGGCCATGTCGAGATTGAAGGTGGCGGCCTGGCCCTGGCCGTCCGGCATGCTGGCCGGGATGCCGTCGGCGATCAGGCGCACGCCACGCACGCCGAAGGTGGAGCGGGCGCCGAAGCCGCGCGACGAGATCTGCAAATCCTGCGCGTAATTCTGGCGGTTCTGCGCCACCAGGCCCGGCACGGCGGCCAGCGCCTCGGACGCATTGACGCGCTGCTGGCTTTGCTGGATACGGGTGGCGTCGATGACGTCGATCGATGCCGGCATGTCGAACACGGTGTGGCCGATGCGGGTGGCGCTGACCACCACCACGTCGGCGGCCGGCAAGGGCACCGCTTCTTCCGCCTGGGTAACGGTGACTGTGCCGCCCAGCGCGACCAGCGCGGCGATGGCATTCCAGCGAACAGGGTACTGCTGCATAAAGACTCCGGGTAGATGACGTGACAAGTTGCCGCCATCATAAAGTAGCTGTTGTCATTGTGCTGACCACGGCCCTGCGGTGCGCTGCAACATGACGCAGCGTGCGCCACCCACGGTCCAGTTGTGGCAGGGTAGACGTCCCACTGTTCGTTAGCGTTTAGACGATCGGGGCAAGACCGTGGTTTCAGCATCTTTGATGACATCCAACGAGAAAGAGGACGACATGAATCTGGCAGACATCAGCAAACTGGGCGTGGCCAATCCGTTTAAACAACGCTACGACAACTACATCGGCGGCAAGTTTGTGGCGCCGGTCAAGGGCGAGTACTTCGGCAACATCACGCCGATTACCGGCCAGGTGTTTTGCGAAGTGGCGCGTTCCACGGCGGAAGACGTGGAACTGGCGCTTGACGCCGCACACGCCGCCAAAGTTGCCTGGGGCAAGACGTCGCAGGCCGAGCGCGCCAACATGCTCAACAAGATTGCCGACCGCATGGAAGCCAACCTGGCCGTGCTGGCCACCGCCGAGACCATCGACAACGGCAAGCCGATCCGCGAAACCACCAATGCCGACATCCCGCTGGCGATCGATCACTTCCGCTACTTTGCCGGCTGCATCCGCGCCCAGGAAGGCTCGGTCGCGCAGATCGATTCGGAAACTTACGCCTACCACTTCCACGAGCCGCTGGGCGTGGTCGGCCAGATCATCCCGTGGAATTTCCCGATCCTGATGGCAGTATGGAAACTGGCGCCGGCGCTGGCCGCCGGCAACTGCGTGGTGCTGAAACCTGCCGAGCAAACCCCGGCCTCGATCATGGTACTGATCGAGATGATCGGCGACCTGTTGCCACCGGGCGTGCTCAACATCGTCAACGGCTACGGCCTGGAGGCCGGCAAGCCGCTGGCATCGAACAAGCGCATCGCCAAGATCGCGTTTACCGGCGAGACCGGCACCGGCCGCCTGATCATGCAATACGCCGCGCAAAACCTGATTCCCGTCACCCTGGAGCTGGGTGGCAAGTCGCCCAATATCTTCTTTGCCGACGTGATGGACGCCGACGACGCCTTCTTCGATAAATGCCTGGAAGGCTTTGCCATGTTCGCGCTGAACCAGGGCGAGGTATGCACCTGCCCGTCGCGCGTGCTGATCGAGGAATCGATCTACGAAAAATTCATCGAGCGCGCGTTGGCCCGGGTGGCGGCCATCAAGCAGGGCAATCCGCTCGACGCCGGCACCATGCTGGGCGCCCAGGCCTCGCAGGAACAGCTGGAAAAAATCCTGTCGTATATCGACATCGGCAAGCAGGAGGGCGCCGAAGTGCTGGCCGGTGGTGAGCGCAATGTGCAGGGTGGCGACCTGCAGGAAGGCTACTACGTGCGGCCCACGGTGTTCAAGGGCGAGAACAGCATGCGCATCTTCCAGGAAGAGATTTTCGGCCCGGTGGTATCGGTCACCACGTTCAAGGACGAGGAAGATGCGCTGCGCATCGCCAACGATACCTTGTACGGGCTGGGCGCAGGGTTGTGGACGCGCGATGGTTCGCGGGCGTTCCGCGTGGGCCGCGCCATCCAGGCCGGTCGCGTGTGGACCAATTGCTACCACCTGTATCCGGCCCACGCCGCGTTCGGTGGGTACAAGCAGTCGGGTATCGGCCGCGAGAATCACAAGATGATGCTCGATCACTATCAGCAAACCAAGAACCTGCTGGTGTCGTACAGCCCCAATGCGCTGGGTTTCTTCTAGGGCGCGGCGATGATCGACACCATCGAACGGGTGACGGCCACGCCGGCCGCGCGCGACATGCTGGCCACGCTGCGCGCGCGGCATGGCCCGGTGATGTTCTTCCAGTCGGGCGGCTGCTGCGATGGCAGCGCGCCGATGTGCTACGCGGCCGGCGAGTTTGCCGTCTCCGATACCGACGTCTACCTGGGCGAGCTCGACGGCGCGCCGTTCTACATGGGCAGCGAGCAGTTCGCGTACTGGGAACATACGCAGCTGATCATCGACGTGGTCAATGGCAACGGCGGCATGTTCTCGCTCGATAACGGTACCGGCCGCCGCTTCCTCACCCGGTCGCGCCTGTTCACGGACGAGGAATTGGCGCAGCTGGGGCCGGCGTCCAGGGGGCCGGCCGAGGCGTAAATTTATAGTCCTCAAAAAGTCCTTGCCGACGGGGCGGATGGTTGGCTATAATTCGCCCCCTCGCAGAATAACGCATGCAAATGCAGAGTGAAACGAGAAAAAAGAAGGTTGACGAAACGAGCTAAATGCTTCATACTCTTTCTTCTTCGCGGCTGACAAAACGATCGCAGCGAAACGCAGTACCGCAACATCAAATACAGTTCTTTAAAAATTAACAGTCGATAAGTGTGGGCGTTTGATGAAAGTGCACACAGCGCTAGTCGCTGTGATACTTAACATATCAAATGTTCACAAGAAGTAATGAAATAGGCGCTATGAAAATAGTGGCCTGT
>NZ_LROM01000025.1 GCF_001758785.1 Duganella phyllosphaerae | reverse complement strand
CCGTCAAGCTGATCAACCCGATCGCGATGGAAGAAGGTCTGCGCTTCGCTATCCGTGAAGGCGGCCGTACCGTCGGCGCCGGCGTTGTTGCAAAAATCATCGCTTAATTTTTAAGCGCTGAATAAATGAAGCCCGGCAAGGTGTGATACCATGTCGGGCTTCATTGCAGAACATCGTTCTTTTTAAATTTGCTGGCGCTACATAGTAGCCAGTTCGCTCTTTTCGAGGAAATATCATGTCCGCACCAAACCAGAAAATCCGTATCCGCCTGAAAGCTTTCGACTACAAGCTGATCGACCAGTCCGCACTGGAAATCGTTGACACCGCCAAGCGTACCGGCGCCGTGGTCAAGGGCCCAGTTCCACTGCCAACCCGCATCCAGCGTTTTGACGTACTGCGTTCCCCGCACGTCAACAAGACCTCGCGCGACCAGTTCGAGATCCGTACCCACCAGCGCCTGATGGACATCGTTGACCCAACCGACAAGACCGTTGATGCACTGATGAAGCTGGACCTGCCAGCTGGTGTTGACGTCGAAATCAAACTGCAATAATTGCATTCAAGCCGGGCGGCGCCTGCGCTGCCAGCTGATAAAAAGCCGAACGGTGATCCGTTCGGCTTTTTTTTATCAGAAATTGCCTTGCGGTTACAAAGGTGTTGCGTCTTTACGTCAGTGCCGTGTTTGCCATGCAAATTTAGCGAGTTGAATTGACTAAAAATTATTTTGATCATATTCTTGATAGCGCTATCTACACGCCAAGCACGCCACCCGGCAGCTCGTGTTGTAACCCGCCCCCCCGGGGCTACCACCGCCCCGCCTGCTTTACCCGAAAATAAGTTGTAAAAATAAACTGACAAACAACGGAGACAAAATGCACCAAAATCTGAAAACGTTTTCAAGCCGCCTGCCGAAGCAACGCCGCCTGATCTCCATGGCTGTGGCGGGCGCTTGCGCTACGTTCGCAACCTTCGCGCCAGCCCATGCGCAGCAGCAGTCCGGCCCTGTACCTGGCGATGTCGACGGTCCAAAAGTGGTCGTCTCCGGCATCCGCGCCAGCATGCAGTCCACCATGAACATGAAGCGCAACAGCGACGGCATCGTTGACGGCATCGTCGCTGACGACATCGGTAAATTCCCCGATACCAACCTGGCCGAATCGCTGCAGCGCATTAGCGGCGTGTCGATCGACCGCAGCAACGGCGAAGGGCAGAAGGTCACCGTGCGCGGCCTCGGTCCCGACTTCAACCTGGTGCTGCTCAATGGCCGCCAGATGCCAACCACCGACCTGGGCGACCTGGGCGGCCGTTCGTTCGACTTCTCGAACCTGGCCTCGGAAGCGATTTCGCAGCTGCAGGTGTACAAGTCCGGCCGCGCCGACAACCCGACCGGCGGCATTGGCGCTACCATCAACGTGATGACCGCGCGTCCGTTCGACAACCCGGGCATGCACTCGAGCATCGGTGTGAAAGCCGTGCACGACACGTCCAACAAGCACCTGCCAGGCATGCTCAAGGGCGACAGCACCACCCCGGAAGTATCGGGCATCTATACCAACACCAGCGAAGATGGCCGCTTCGGCGTGGCCGTGAGCGCCAGCTACCAGGAACGCAATTCAGGCTTCAACCGCGCCGGCCTGGCCAATGGCTACCAGGGCCCGTACCTGGGTTCGGACACGACCGCCGGTTCGACTTTGCCGCAGCCTGGCCAGCCAGGTTCGCAAAACATCACCAACCGTCCTGGTCCGACCGATGTGTACTCGATTCCGCAAAACTTCGGCTACGGCGTCAACGGCATCCAGCGTCAACGTACCAACGGCCAGCTGGCCTTGCAGTTCCGTCCCGTCAAGGACATTACCACCACGCTCGACCTGACCTATTCGGAAAACAAGGTGCAGACCAAGCGTAACGAACTGAGCGTATGGTTTGCGCAGACGCCGACCTCGACCAGCAGCTGGCCGGGTGGCCACGTGCAGTCGCCGCTGACGTACTCGGAAACCTATAACTCGCCGCAGGACATCTCGATCGTCGGCGGCGACTACGCCACCAAGACCAAGAACGAGTCGATCGGTTTCAACACGGTATGGAAGGCCAGCAACGCGCTCAAGCTCAATTTCGACGTCCATCATTCGACCGCCGAGTCTGGCGCAGACAGCCCTTGGGGTACCGAGAACAACCTGTCCAACGCCAGCTTCAGCCGTGGTACCACTTCGATCGACTTCACCAACAAGCTGCCGATCGTGTCGATGCCAGCCGCCAACCTGGCAGCGCAGCCGATCCAGGGCACCGGTTCGTGGTTCCACAACAGCTACCAGAAGGCCAAGGTTGACCAGGTGCAGGCCGGTGGCGACTGGCAGGTGCTGGAAGCCTCGACCGTCAAGTTCGGCGCCGGCTACACCAAGTCGTCCAACCGCTCGACGTACTCGAACGTGCAGAACAACACCTGGAGCGGCGCCAGCAAGGCATCCGACTATCCGGCCAGCGCCTACCAGGCCAACCCGCTGGGCGACTACTTCAGCAAGATCGGCGGCTCGCCGAACCTGTTCGGTACGCTCTACACGTTCGACTTTGCGACCGTGCGCGCCTTGACCGCCAATGCCACCGGCAACCAGGCCGGTTACCTGCCGAACTTTGCCAGCGCCGATACCGATCGTCTGCTGACGGAGAAAACCTCGTCGGTCTATGCCTCGTTCGGTACCGACTGGGATACGGCCATGCCGATGCACACGTCGGCCGGCGTGCGTTTCGAGAAAACCAAGGTCACCTCGGTGGCCCAGTTCCAGCCTGGCACTGCCATGGTGTGGGAGTCGCAGAACGAATTACCAATCACGTTGGCGCGCGCCGAATCGGCCACCACTGCCTCGTCGTATAACAACGTGCTGCCTAGCCTGAACTTTGACGTCGACCTGCGTGCCGACATGAAACTGCGTGCCAGCGCCGGCGCCACCATCGGTCGCGCCCGCTACGACCAGCTGCAGGGCGGCCTGAGCCTGGGGACGATCGCCAGCACCTACAACGGCACCGCCTCGGTCGGTAACCCGGCCCTGAAACCGGTGAAGTCGAAGAACCTCGATTTGTCCTACGAGTGGTACTACGACAAGCAGAGCGTGTTCTCGCTGGCCCTGTTCCGCAAGGAAATGGATAACTACGCCGGCACCATCGTGACCCCGGGTTCGCTGTACGACCTGCACACGCCGGTCGGCGGCGCCTACTACAAGGCTGCGCTGGCAACCGGTGGCTGCACGGTGGCGGACACGAACTGCATCCGTAACTACATCCTGAGCACCTACGACGGCCAGCCTGGCGTGGTGCGTACCGGTGTCAACCCGGACGGCAACCTGAAGGGTCGTATCACCGGCCTGCCAGGCGATCCGCTGGCCAACTTCCTTACCACCAGCTACGCCAACCAGAAATCGGCGCGTGTCAGTGGCGCCGAAGTGAACGTCCAGCACATGTTCGCCCGCACCGGCTTTGGCGTACAGGCGAACTACACCTACGTGCGTTCGCCGCTCAAGTACGACAATGCCAATATCAGCGACCAGTTCGCAATCCTGGGGCTGAGCAATTCGGCCAACGTGGTCGGCATCTTCGAAAACGAGAAGTGGTCGGTGCGCCTGGCCTACAACTGGCGCGGCGAGTTCCTGGCCGCCACCGTGGACGGTTCGGGCAAGGCAGCGCCGATCTACACCGACAGCTATGGCCAGACCGACGTGAGCATCGGCTACAACTACACCAAGAACCTGAGCTTCCAGCTCGAGGCGATCAACCTGACCGACGAGACCCAGCGTCAGCATGGCCGTACCAGCATGGCAACGATCAACGTGACGCAAGCCGGCCCACGGTATATGCTGGGCGCGCGCTACAAGTTCTAATCGGAAACATCGCGGTGTAACCAGGGGCGGCGCTGACAAGCGTCGCCCCTTTCTTGTTTAGTCAACGCAATCACAGAGCAACCATGGCCAAGCCAGTCCTACTCAATAACATTACCCATCAACACCTGCGGGTGCGTACCGGCCACAGCGCCGAATTCGGTGACAACCAGATGGCCGCGCCGATCGTGGCGGCCGAGTTTCGCCAGGTGCAGGCGCATTACCCGATCGTGTTTCGCCCCACCGAAGGCGGCAACGGTTTCGAAGCGCTGGCCCTGTTCGGCCTGGCGGCCGGCGAAAACCTGTTCCTGACCAATGCTGGCTGGGATGCCGACTACGTGCCGCTGGCGGTGCGCCGCCAGCCGTTCCTGATTGGCGTAGCTGGCCAGGAACTGACCGTCCATGTCGACGAGGACAATGCGCGCCTGCGCTGCGGCCCCGATGAAGGAGAAGCGGTGTTCCTGGAGGAGGGCAGTCCCACGCCTTACCTCGAGCACGTCAATTCGATGCTGTTCGCGCTGCACCAGGGCATGCTGGAGATGGCCGGTTTTATCGGTGCGCTGCGCGAGCATGCGCTGCTCGAATCGTTCGTGTTCGAGGTCGAGCTCGCTGACGGCGCCGAGCGCCGGCTCGAGGGCCTCTACACCATCAACGAGGAACAGCTGGCAGCGCTGGACGCGGCCGCGCTCGATCGGCTGCACCGCGCCGGCTACCTGCTGCCGATTTACATGGTGGTGGCGTCGCTGTCGAACTTCCGCGCCCTGATCGACCGGCAGAACCGTGGCTAAGCCGATTGCCGAGGTCGATTGCAGCGACGGCGCGCCGCTGCCCGACGCGCTGTTGACGGCCACCACGCCGGTGGTGCTGCGCGGCCTGGTGGCGCACTGGCCCATGGTGCGCGCCGCCCGCGAGTCGCAGCAGGCGGCTGACGCCTACCTGCGCCGCTTTTACCGCGACGCCACCGTGATGGCCATGCATGGCGCGCCAGAGATCGACGGCCGGATCTTTTACAACGACGATCTCTCCGGCTTTAACTTCAGCATGCAGCAGGTGCGCTTCGACGCCGTGCTCGACGCCTTGCGCGCGCACCAGGGCGATGCGCGTCCACCGACGCTGTACGTGGGCTCGACCACGATCGACGCCTGCCTGCCGGGCTTCAGGGCTGAAAACGATGTCACGCTAGGCGAACGCGATGCGCTGGCCAGCATCTGGGTGGGCAACCGCACCCGCATTCCCGCCCACTACGACTTGCCCGACAACCTGGCCTGCGTGGCGGCCGGACGGCGCCGCTTTACGCTGTTCCCGCCCGAGCAACTGGCCAACCTGTACATCGGCCCACTCGACCTGACGCCCGCCGGCCAGGCCGTCAGCCTGGTCGATCTCGCCGCACCGGACTTGCAGCGTTATCCGCGCTTTGCCACCGCGTGGGCCCACGCGCAGCAGGCCGAACTGGCGGCCGGCGACGCCATCTTCATTCCCAGCATGTGGTGGCACCATATCGAGGCGCTCGACAGTTTTAACGTGCTGGTCAATTACTGGTGGCGGCAGTCGCCCGCGTACATGGACACGCCGGCGACCACGCTGCTGCACGCGCTGCTGACCATGCGCGACCTGCCGCCGGCGCAGCGCCAGGCATGGCAGGAGATCTTCCGCCACTACGTGTTCGAGAGCGACGGCAGCGAGGCGGCGCATATCCCGGAGGCGGCGCGCCACGTGCTGGCCCCGCTCGACGACGCCGGCGCCCGCATGTTGCGCGCCCACTTGCTCAACCGCATGAAACGTTAGGTACCGTGGAGGCGAAGATTTGGCTGTTATCAAGAATAGCTGCCAGCTTGATAATCTCACTTCCAATAAGAACTGAAAAACAACAAAATATGGACTTATTTCCTGAAAGACGTATAAAAATTGAAATAAAGTCTTTTCCTGCTCGTTGATATTGTGAGAAATTCCTGATCAGACGTCGAAAGTGCTGAGCTCCTTACCCGGTCGAACAGCACTAAGAAGCGCATGGAATTCATCAATTTCTCGGGAGTAGTTTTGAAACACACCATGAAAAAAAGCGCCATTGCGATGGCGCTCGGTTTGGCATTTTCGCAGCACGCAACGGCGCAAGACGCAGCCGTGGAACCGAAGATGCAGCGCGTAGAAATCACCGGTAGTAGCATCAAGCGCACCGAACAGGAAGCTGCCGGTTCGATCCAGATCCTCAACCGCGACGATATCGAGCGTACCGGCCAGACCACCGCGCTGGACATCCTGCGTTCCTCGTCCGCCATCGGTACCGACATCAACTCGGCAAACAGCAGCTCGGGCAGCTTCGCCACCGGTTCGTCCGCAGTCGACATGCGCGGCCTGGGCAAGGTGGCCACGCTGGTACTGGTCAATGGTCAGCGCATTGCGCAATACGGCCTGGCCGATGGTGCACAACAAAACTTCACCAACCTCGACGCGATTCCATCGTCGGCGATCGAACGCATCGAGATCCTGAAAGACGGCGCCTCGGCTATTTACGGCTCTGACGCCATCGCCGGCGTGGTCAACATCATCCTGTACAAGGACTTCGAAGGCGCCAAGATCACCGGCAACTACAAAGAGTCCGATGGCTTCAAGGACCAGCGCAACCGCAACATCTCCGGCATCATCGGCTGGGGCGACATCGATACCAACGGGTTCAATACTTACCTGACGTACGACGCGTACAAGAGCGACGGTTATTCGGCCGGCGACCTGCGCAGCCACTACCCCGAATGGCACCGCCAGACCCCGGCCCGTTCGACCTGGGATACCCCGAGCGTCTACTCGCCTACCGGTAACTACTACGTCAACGCCAACAACTACAAACCAGCACCAGGTTGCCCTGCAACCAGCATCGACCCGCGCGACGGCTTGTGCAAATACGATATCCTCAACGATACCGGCCTGACCACCAACGCCAAGCGTTACGCAGTGGCCAGCAATACGCACTTCCGCATCGGCAAAGATATCGACGCCAACTTCGAGATCACCCACGCCAGCGCCAGCAACGATTACATCGTTGCACCGTTTGCCGTGCAGCCGACCACTGCGTCGAGCACCTGGTACAACGCGCTGGAAGGCAAAATGGTTGGTCCGTTCTTCTATCCGAAGCTGCCAGCCAATAACCCGGCCAATACCACCGGCGCCCCGGTCGAATTCCGTGCCCGCTTCATGGACACCGGCGATGGCTTCAACTTCAACCGCACCGAATCGAAACAGTCGCGCGTCATGCTGAGCCTGACCGGCGAAGTCAAAGGCTTCGACTGGAAATCGTCGGTCGGATACATGACCTCGGACGCCAGCAAGGCTACCCGCGCTGCCAGCGCCACCGGTTACGCCAACGCCATCGTCAGCGGCGCTTACAAATTCAACGGTCCTGCCGGCACCAACAGCTACGCGCTGCTGGACTCGATGTTCCCAGTCCGTACCACCATCGGCGAATCGAAAATCGGTTTTGCCAATGCCGTGGTGTCGGGTGAAGTGGCCCAGCTGCCGGCTGGCCCTCTGAGCGTTGCGTTCGGTACCGACGTCCGCCAGGAAAAATATGAAATGGCCAGCTCGGACAACGTGCTGCGCGGTGAGCTGATCGGCATCGCCGGACTGCAGGTCAAGGACAAGATGGATCACTACGCGCTGTTCGCGGAAGCGACCATTCCAGTGATCAAGCGTGTAGAACTGAGCGCAGCGGTACGCGCTGACAAGTCGACCAACAGCGACGTGCACTACTCGCCAAAACTGGGCCTGCGTTACAACGCGACCGACAGCCTGTTGCTGCGTGCTACGGCTGCCGGCGGTTTCCGTGCGCCGAACATTGTTGAAACAGGTAATGGCTTAGGTCGCAGCTCGTTTGCCAACAGCATCAGCGACCCACGCCGCTGCGCTACCGCCAGTGCACTGAACAAGCTGATCCAGAACGCCGCCGGCGTGACCCCAGCGGACAAAACCCAAGGTAACGTGCTGCAAAACGCCGACTGCCTGGCCGGTATCCCGACCTTCGTGTCCGCCAACAAGGACCTGAAACCGGAAACCTCGCGTTCGTTCACTGCCGGCTTCGTGTTCGAGCCGATCAAAAACTGGACCCTGGCACTCGATTACTTCCATATCGAACGCAAGGATGAAATCGGCACCCGCACCACGTCCGACATCCTGCGTGGCGAAGCCAACCTGCCAGCAGGTCAGCTGGTTCGCGTGGACAACTCGGTCTCGGATGCGCAGTTCCTGGCGCTGGTCAACAAGTACGCTCCGGCGAACACCCTCAACTTCGGTGGCGTCGGTGCCATCGGCCTGCTGTTCAACCCATACGTCAACAGCGGCAAAACGCGTGCTTCGGGCTTCGACTTCGACGCGTCGGGTCGTTTCAACACCGACCTGGGCCTGATCCGTCTGAAACTGGAAGGTTCGTACCTGAAGAACTACCAGCAGTTCAGCGTTGCCGACAATGCCTACGACGTCAACATGGCCGGTACCTACGACATGGGCTCGCGCCTGAAAACCAAGCTGCGTGGCTACCTGAAGTCGGGTAACTTCGACAATGGCATGACCATCAACTACGCCAGTGGCTTCAGCAACAACAGCCTGGACTCGATGAACTACTGCCAGACCAACAACGTCTCGGCTGCCAATCTGGGTACCTGCGGCCACGTGGGCAGCAACACCACCGTCGACTACAACCTGGCGTACACGGGCATCCCGAACACCAAGTTGAGCCTGTACATCGACAACCTGTTCGACCAGGCTGCGCCGATCCAGTGGCGTCGTGGTTATGCCGAGTCGTTCCAGTTCCGCCGTATCGGCGTGAGCGCCAGCTACAAGTTCTTCTGATTGTGAGCTGACCGTGAGCTGACCCGCCGGCCTCCGTGCCGGTGACCGAAAAAAGACCAGGCCTTCGCGCCTGGTCTTTTTTTTGCTAGAGTTGCCGCATGTTAAGCACACTCAACAGTTTCGACACCCATTTACTCGACGGCGCGCCGCGCAGCGGCTTGCGCGGCGCCCCGCGCTTCCTGCTCGAGTTCCTGTATTTCGGCGTCAAGAACGCCCGCGCCTGCCTGTTCGTGGGGCTGTTCTTTGGCGCCGTGTTCCTGACGCCGCGCGCCGGCCTGTTCGGCGTGCCGCGCTACGACGTGCTGCTGGTGGCGGCGGTGGCGATCCAGGCCGGCATGGTGTGGTCGAAGCTCGAGACATGGGACGAGCTCAAGGCCGTGTGCCTGTTCCACCTGGTGGGCTTTGCGCTCGAGGTGTTCAAGGTGTCCGGGGCGATCGCCTCGTGGAGCTACCCCGATTTTGCCTACACCAAGCTGTGGGGCGTGCCGCTATTCTCGGGTTTTATGTACGCTGCCGTGGGCAGCTACATCATCCAGGCCTGGCGCCTGTTCGATCTGCGCATCCGCCACCATCCGCCGTACTGGATGGCGGTGCTGATCGCGCTGCTGATCTACGCAAACTTCTTTACCCACCACTACATCGGCGACTACCGCTGGTACCTGGCCGCCGCCGCGCTGGGGCTGTACGCCCGCACCATGGTGATCTACCGGCCGCTCGACCGCGACCGCCGTATGCCTTTGCTGCTGTCGTTCGTGCTGATCGGCCTGTTCATCTGGCTGGCTGAAAACATCAGCACGTTCTGGGGCGTCTGGCGCTACCCCAACCAGCTCGGCGCCTGGAGCGCCGTCCACGTCAGCAAATGGAGTTCGTGGTCGCTGCTGGTGGTGATGACGTTCACCATCATCGCCCACCTCAAACACATCAAGGCCAGCATCCACGTCCCCGACGCCTAGGTTCGGGGTCAGTGCCTAGGTCCGGGGTCAGTGCCGACATTTAGACACGAGCTGGACCGTTAAAAGATGAGGCCGTGTCCGAATGTCGGCACTGACCCCGAAGGCGGCGGCGGAGGAGGGTGCCGGTCAGGGCCAGGCCGGCCAGCAGCGTGGCCCAGGTTGCGGGTTCCGGCACCGGCGCCACGCCGCCGCCGGCGTCAACCGGGTTGACCGTGATGTCGGTGTAGGCCAGGAAGCTCAGGGTCAGATACAGGTCGCTCTCGCCGGGGTTGGCGAATGCCAGCAGGAAGCGCTCCTGGCGGGTTGCCTCGGTTGCGCCGGGATCATCCCAGCGCAGCGCGCTCTCGCGGTCGAGCTCGGTTACTGTGGTGCCGTCGGTGTCGCTGATGCTGATCGAGGCCCAGCTGAACACCGAGTAATTTTCGCCTGGCGCCACGGTGCGGCGTGCCTGCGCGAACAGGTCGCCGCCGACGGTAAGCAGGCTGTGCGGGGCGAGCGTCAGCGCCACCTGCTGGTAGCCATCGGCGCCCAGCGAGTTACCCGCGCCAAGCGCGGTGTCGGCGGCGGCGCGGGCGGCGACATTGCCTACGGCGATGCTGGCGGTGGCTACTGCAGTGCCAGGTCCGGCGCTGGACGGCAATTGTGCCTGGCCGCCCATGAACGGCTCCGGCCATACCGCGAACTGGCTGTAACTACCGCCGTTGTTGAGCGTGTTGGAATAGGCCATCAGGCGCGCGTTGAGATCGTTGATGCCGTAATCGGCCCGTTCGAAGTTGTCCGGCGTGAGGTCGATCACGCCGAGGGTGACGTTGTCGATGCGGCTGGCGCCATTGGCGCCCGCTGCGGCCGACGGCGAGGCGAGGGTGGTGGTCAGCGCTGCCAGGGTCAGCAGCACTGCGGGTAGCACGGTTTTCATGGGAGCTCCGGTGGGTGGACGGTTGCACGAGGCAGGCGGCGCCTGCCTGATCGATGCTAGGCCGCTGTCCACCGCGCCGTTTGCGCACACGCAGGGAGCGCCGCCAAACCCGCATGGCGCCACGTTTTGCGCGCCCGAATGGTCATCCGCACCACAGCTTTTCCCCTCCGCAACTAACGCTCAACAACAGCGCCGCAAAAACCTGACATACCTCGTACTAAGTTGTTGCGTCAAGGGTCTTTTCACGCTACACTAGCCGGCTTCGGTATGGATTCCTCTTTTTACAGGACCGTACTTATTTAGTAGTTCAACATATCCCCGCCCAATCGTAGGTGGGAATTGGAGAAAAAATGAGCCTTGGCCTCCTCGGTCGCAAGGTTGGTATGATGCGCATCTTCACCGATGACGGGGATTCGATCCCAGTCACCGTTGTCGACGTATCGAACAACCGTGTTGCACAAATCAAAACCCCTGAAACTGATGGCTACACTGCAGTTCAGGTCGCATACGGTCAACGTCGCGCTTCCCGCGTCACGAAGGCTGTTGCTGGTCACCACGCTAAAGCCGGTGTTGAAGCTGGTACTCTGTTGAAAGAGTTCCGCATCGACGCAGCCAAAGCTGCCGAACTGAAAGCTGGCGAAGTTATCGCTGCTTCCCTGTTCGAAGTCGGTCAAAAAATCGACGTTCAAGGTGTTTCGATCGGTAAAGGCTACGCCGGTACCATCAAGCGTCACAACTTCGCTTCGGGCCGCGCTACCCACGGTAACTCGCGTTCGCACAACGTACCAGGCTCGATCGGTATGGCGCAGGATCCAGGTCGTGTATTCCCTGGTAAGCGCATGACCGGTCACATGGGTGACGTTACCTGCACCGTGCAGAACCTCGAAATCGCCCGTATCGACGCCGACCGTCAGCTGCTGCTGGTCAAAGGTGCGATTCCTGGCGCCAAAAACGGCCAGGTAGTGGTATCGCCTGCTGTCAAAGTTAAAGCAAAGAAGGGAGCTTAAACGATGGAACTCAAGCTCTTGAATGCTCAAGGTCAAGCCGCCTCTAACGTTGCTGCCGCCGACTCCGTTTTCGGCCGTGACTACAACGAAGCCCTGATCCACCAGATCGTCGTTGCTTACCAAGCCAATGCTCGCAGCGGCAACCGTAAACAAAAAGACCGTGAAGAAGTCCACCACACGACCAAGAAGCCATGGCGCCAAAAAGGTACCGGCCGTGCTCGTGCTGGTATGTCGTCGTCGCCACTGTGGCGCGGCGGTGGTCGCATCTTCCCGAACTCGCCTGACGAGAACTTCACCCACAAAGTGAACAAGAAGATGTATCGCGCAGGTATCTGCTCGATCCTGTCCCAGCTGGCTCGTGAAGAGCGCCTGGTTGTTGTTGAAGACTTCGCTATCGAAGCTCCAAAAACCAAGCTGCTGTCGCAAAAGCTGACCGGTATGGGCCTCGAGTCCGTGCTGATCATCACCGACGTCGCCAACGAAAACCTGGAACTGGCATCGCGTAACCTGCCTAACGTACTGGTTGTTGAACCACGTCACGCAGATCCGATGTCCCTGGTGTTCTACAAGAAGATCGTGGTCACCAAAGCTGCATTGGCCAAGATTGAGGAGATGCTGGCATGAGCGCATTGAAATTTAGCGAAGAGCGCCTGATGAAGGTGCTGGTTGCTCCAGTGATTTCCGAGAAGGCCACCATGGTCGCGGAAAAGAACGAGCAGATCGTGTTCCGCGTCACCACCGACGCAACCAAGCCAGAAATCAAGGCTGCCGTTGAACTGCTGTTCAAAGTGCAAGTGGAATCGGTGCAAACCGTGAACCGCGAAGGTAAGCAGAAGCGCTCGGGCGCCCACACTGGCCGTCGCAACCACACCAAGCGTGCTTTCGTGTGCCTGAAGCCTGGCCAGGAAATCAATTTCACCGAGGAGGCTAAATAATGGCACTCGTTAAGATGAAGCCAACCTCCCCAGGCCGTCGCGGCATGGTGAAAGTTGTCAACAGCGACCTGTTCAAAGGTCGTCCGCTGGCAGCCCTGGTTGAGAAAAAATCGAAAACTGCTGGTCGTAACAACAACGGCCACATCACCACCCGTCACATCGGTGGTGGTCACAAGCAGCACTACCGTCTGATCGACTTCAAGCGTAACAGCAAAGATGGCATCCCGGCGAAAGTGGAACGTATCGAATACGATCCAAACCGTACCGCGCACATCGCACTGCTGTGCTACGCCGACGGCGCCCGCGCTTACATCATCGCCACCAAAGGCATGGCTGTAGGCGACACCGTGATGAGCGGTTCGGAAGCCCCGATCAAGGCCGGTAACTGCCTGCCAATCCGCAACATCCCGGTCGGTACCGTGATGAACTGCGTCGAAATGCTGCCAGGTAAGGGTGCCCAAATGGCCCGTACCGCCGGCGCCGGCGTTGTTCTGATGGCCCGTGACGGCACCTACGCCCAGGTTCGCCTGCGTTCGGGTGAAGTGCGCCGCGTGCACATCGAGTGCCGCGCGACCGTAGGCGAAGTCGGCAATGCCGAACACAGCCTGCGCAAGATCGGTAAAGCCGGTGCCATGCGTTGGCGCGGTATTCGTCCTACCGTTCGCGGTGTGGTCATGAACCCGGTCGATCACCCGCACGGTGGTGGTGAAGGTAAAACTGCAGCCGGTCGTCACCCAGTGTCGCCATGGGGCCAGCAGACCAAGGGTAAGAAGACTCGCAGCAACAAGCGTACGTCTTCCATGATCGTCTCGCGCCGCGGCAAGAAATAAGGATAAATCATGACTCGTTCATTGAAAAAAGGGCCGTTCTGTGACGCCCACCTGGTGAAAAAAGTCGAAGCCGCGCAAGCGATCAAAGACAAAAAGCCAATCAAAACCTGGTCCCGTCGTTCGACCATCATGCCTGACTTCATCGGCCTGACGATCGCTGTTCACAACGGCAAGCTGCACGTGCCTGTGTACGTTTCCGAGAACATGGTAGGTCACAAGCTCGGTGAATTCGCACTGACCCGCACGTTCAAGGGCCATGCCGCTGACAAGAAGGCGAAGAAATAATGGAAACCAAAGCTATCCTCAAAGGCGTGCGCCTGTCGGACCAAAAGGGCCGTCTGGTTGCTGACCTGATTCGTGGCAAGAAAGTTGACGCAGCACTCAACATTCTGCAATTCAGCCCGAAAAAAGGCGCCACCATCATCAAGAAAGTACTCGAGTCGGCAATCGCCAACGCCGAGCACAACGATGGTGCCGATATCGACGAGTTGTTCGTGAAAACGATCTACGTTGAAAAGGGCCCGATCCTCAAGCGCTTCACTGCACGCGCTAAAGGTCGTGGCGATCGTATCTCGAAACAATCGTGTCACATTTATGTGACCGTCGGTAACTAAGGAGCTACGATGGGTCAGAAAATTCATCCAACCGGTTTCCGCCTGGCGGTCACCCGTAACTGGGCTTCGCGCTGGTATGCAGGCAACGGCAATTTCGCTGCCATGCTGAACGAAGACTTGAAAGCACGTGCTTACCTGAAGACCAAGCTGAAGAACGCTTCGGTCGGCCGCATCGTGATCGAGCGTCCAGCCAAGAACGCGCGCTTCACGATCTACAGCTCGCGTCCGGGCGTGGTCATCGGTAAAAAAGGCGAAGACATCGAAGTGCTGAAGGCAGCGCTGACCAAGATCATGGGCGTGCCAGTGCACGTCAATATCGAGGAAATCCGCAAGCCGGAAATCGATTCGCAACTGATCGCCGATTCGATCTCGCAACAGCTCGAAAAGCGCATCATGTTCCGTCGCGCCATGAAGCGCGCGATGCAAAACGCCATGCGTCTGGGTGCCCTGGGCATCAAGATCATGTCGTCGGGTCGTCTGAACGGCATCGAAATCGCTCGTACCGAATGGTATCGCGAAGGCCGTGTGCCACTGCACACCCTGCGCGCTGACATCGACTACGGCACCAGCGAAGCTTCGACCACCTACGGCATCATCGGTGTCAAGGTTTGGGTATACAAAGGTGACCGCGCGCCTAACGGCGATGCACCAGTCATCGATACCCCACCTGACGAGAAAAAGCCACGTGGCCCACGTCGTGACGACGGCAAGCCATCGGGCCGTCCACGTCCAGCTGGTCCTGCAGGCGCCCGTCGTGCTGCTGCCAAGCCGGCTGAGAAAGCAGGAGAATAATCATGCTGCAACCAGCACGCAGAAAGTATCGTAAAGAGCAGAAAGGCCGTAACACCGGCATTTCGCATGGCACCGGCACTTCGGTGTCGTTCGGTGAATTCGGTCTGAAAGCAGTTGCCCGTGGTCGTATCACGGCACGCCAGATCGAAGCCGCTCGTCGCGCCATGACCCGTCACATCAAACGTGGCGGTCGTATCTGGATCCGCGTTTTCCCGGACAAGCCGATTTCGAACAAGCCAGCTGAAGTTCGTATGGGTAACGGTAAAGGTAATCCAGAGTACTACGTCGCTGAAATCCGTCCGGGCAAAGTCCTGTACGAAATGGACGGCGTGGACGAAACCCTGGCGCGCGAAGCATTCCGCCTGGCCGCTGCCAAACTGCCACTGGCGACCACTTTCGTGGTCCGTCAAGTTGGCCAATAACAGGAGTGAAATATGAAAGCATCTGAACTCCGCGGCAAAGACCAGGCAGCTCTGCAAAAAGAGCTGAATGACCTGTTGAAGGCCCAGTTCGGCCTGCGTATGCAAATCGCTACGCAGCAGCTGAGCAACACTTCGCAGCTCAAGAAGGTACGTCGCGATATCGCACGCGTAAAAACGGTAATGAACACCAAGGAAGCCAAATGACCGAACCAGTAAAGTCGCTCAAGCGCACCCTGATCGGTAAAGTGGTGTCCGACAAAATGGACAAAACCGTTACCGTTCTGATCGAACGTCACGTCAAACATCCTTTGTACGGCAAGATCATCGTGCGCTCGAACAAGTATCACGCGCACGACGAGACCAACCAGGTGAAAGCCGGTGACACGGTGGAAATCGTGGAAGGTCGTCCGATCTCCAAAACGAAGGCATGGACCGTGACTCGCGTGGTGCAAGCCGCGCAAATCGTTTAATTGAAGATATCGCCGCCGGAACTGTGGTTTCGGCGGCGCTTTTCAATTAGTTCTTGCAAGCCCGCAAAAGGTATGTAATACTTGCGGGCTTCGTTCATGTAACGCCGCAAAGTGTCTGGCCACAGACGCTGAACCGTGCGGTCAGTAGCAGTACGAAGGTCAAGCACCCAAACAATGGGCTCTGCAAGAGCGCATTGGCGGGACCAAGACTGACCGCAGGTCCGCATTGTGTGGATTCTTCGGCTTAAGTTGGGAAAGAGAATACTATGATTCAAACTGAAAGCCGGCTCGAAGTTGCCGACAATACCGGTGCAAAAGAAGTTTTGTGCATCAAGGTATTGGGTGGCTCCAAGCGCCGTTATGCTGGCATTGGCGACGTGATCAAAGTAACCGTTAAGGTTGCTGCGCCACGTGGTCGTGTCAAAAAAGGTGAAATTTATAACGCCGTGGTTGTGCGCACCGCTAAAGGTGTTCGCCGCCAAGACGGTTCCCTGGTGAAGTTCGACGGCAATGCCGCCGTTCTGTTGAACGCCAAGCTGGAACCGATCGGTACCCGTATCTTCGGACCAGTGACGCGCGAGCTGCGCACTGAAAAGTTCATGAAGATCGTGTCCCTGGCACCTGAAGTACTGTAAGGAGTCAGCAATGGATAAGATTCGTAAAAACGACGAAGTCATCGTTCTGGCCGGTAAAGACAAGGGCAAACGCGGTGTCGTTTCGCGTCGCGTAGACGCAGAACACGTAGTGGTTGAAGGCGTCAACGTTGCTAAAAAAGCGACCAAGCCGAACCCGATGACTGGCGTACAAGGTGGTATCGTCGACAAGACTATGCCGATTCACGTGTCCAACGTTGCATTGTTCAATGCAGCTAGTGGCAAGGCAGACCGCGTAGGTTTCAAAGATGTTGACGGCAAAAAAGTCCGCGTCTTCAAATCGACCGGCGAAGTAGTGAAGGCTTAAGAAATCATGGCACGTCTCCAAGAGTTCTATAAAGAAAAAGTCGTCTCCGATCTGACCGAGAAATTCGGTTACAAGTCGGTGATGGAAGTTCCCCGTCTGACCAAGATCACCCTGAACATGGGTGTTGGTGAGGCAATTGCGGACAAGAAAGTCCTTGAGCACGCTGTTGGCGATCTGACCAAGATCGCTGGCCAGAAGCCAGTGACCACCAAGTCGCGCAAAGCAATCGCGGGTTTCAAAATCCGTGAAGGCTATCCGATCGGTACCATGGTCACCCTGCGTGGCGCTCGCATGTACGAGTTCCTGGATCGCTTCATCACCGTGGCTCTGCCACGCGTGCGCGATTTCCGCGGTGTGAATGGCCGTTCGTTCGATGGTCGTGGTAACTACAACATCGGCGTGAAAGAGCAGATCATCTTCCCGGAAATCGAGTACGACAAGATCGATGCGCTGCGTGGTATGAACATTTCGATCACCACCACCGCTAAGACCGACGACGAAGCGAAAGCTCTGCTCGCCGCCTTCAAATTCCCGTTCAGGAACTAAGAGATCATGGCAAAACTCGCACTGATTAACCGTGAAGCGAAACGCGTGGCACTGGCGAACAAATTCGCCGCCAAGCGCGCCTCGCTCAAGGCCATCATCGATGACCAGTCGAAATCGGAAGAAGAACGTTACGAAGCGCGTCTGAAACTGCAGACCCTGCCACGTAACTCGGCTCCGACCCGCCAGCGTAACCGCTGCGCCGTCACCGGTCGTCCACGCGGCACCTTCCGTAAATTCGGTCTGGGCCGTATCAAGCTCCGTGAATTCGCCATGCGTGGTGAAATTCCGGGTATGACTAAAGCTAGCTGGTAATAGGAGAATATGCAATGAGTATGAGCGATCCTATCGCCGATATGCTGACCCGCATTCGCAACGCCCAAGGCGTTCAAAAAACGACCGTGGCCATGCCATCGTCGAAAGTCAAAGTAGCGATTGCCAACGTCCTCAAGGACGAGGGTTACATTGAAGATTTCGCAGTTGCCGAAGATGGTGGCAAAGCGGAACTGAAAATCGGTTTGAAATATTATGTCGGTCGTCCCGTCATCGAGCGCTTGGAGCGCGTATCCCGTCCGGGCCTGCGCGTCTACAAAGGCAAGGACGAGATCCCAACGGTGATGAACGGTCTGGGTGTGGCCATCGTGTCGACTCCGCAAGGCGTCATGACCGATCGCAAAGCACGCGCTACCGGTGTCGGCGGCGAAGTTATTTGCTACGTCGCTTAAGGAGTAACACATGTCCCGTGTAGCTAAAATGCCAATCGCTGTGCCAGCTGGCGCTGATGTCGCCATCTCCGCACAAGCGATCACCGTCAAGGGCCCTCTGGGCGTCCTGACCCAGAACCTGAACGGCCTGGTAAAAGTACAAAACAACGACGGCACGCTGAGCTTTGAGCCAGCGAACGACAGCCGTGAAGCCAACGCCATGTCCGGTACGCTGCGCGCACTGGTCAACAACATGGTCAACGGCGTCACCAAAGGCTTCGAGAAAAAACTGAACCTGATCGGCGTGGGCTACAAAGCCCAAGCCCAGGGCGACAAGCTGAACCTGTCGCTTGGTTTCTCGCACCCTGTCGTGCATGCCATGCCAGAAGGCGTAACGGTTGTTACCGCCACTCCGACCGAGATCGTCATCAAAGGCATCGACCGTCAAAAAGTGGGCCAAGTGGCTGCCGAAGTTCGCGCTTACCGCGCTCCTGAGCCTTACAAGGGCAAGGGCGTCCGTTATTCGGACGAAGTGGTTAAGCTTAAAGAAACCAAGAAGAAGTAATTAGGGGCTGACGATGGATAAAAAAGAATCTCGTCTGCGTCGCGGACGTCAAACCCGGATCAAGATTGCGCAGCAGAAAGTGAACCGCCTGTCGGTGCACCGCACTAACCTGCACATCTACGCAAGCCTGATCAGCCCGGAAGCCAAAGTATTGGTTTCGGCCTCGACCCTGGAAGCGGAAGTACGCGCTGAACTGGCTGGCCAATCGGGCAAGGGCGGAAACGCCGCTGCTGCCGCACTGGTGGGCAAGCGTGTCGCAGAGAAAGCACTGAAAGCAGGAATCACCGAAGTCGCCTTCGACCGTTCCGGTTTCCGTTTCCATGGCCGTGTGAAGGCGCTGGCTGAAGCCGCGCGTGAAGCCGGTCTGAAGTTCTAAGGAGCGATCATGGCAAAAATGCAAGCAAAAATGGCAAGCGACAAGCCCGATGACGGCATGCGCGAAAAAATGATCGCGATCAACCGCGTGACCAAAGTGGTCAAGGGTGGTCGTATCATGGGTTTCGCCGCGCTGACCGTGGTTGGTGACGGCGATGGCCGCATCGGCATGGGCAAGGGCAAGTCGAAAGAAGTACCAGTGGGTGTGCAGAAGGCAATGGAAGAAGCCCGTCGCAACCTGATCAAAGTACCGTTGAAAAACGGCACCCTGCATCACACCGTACACGGTCGTCATGGCGCATCGAAAGTTATGATGATCCCTGCGAAACCAGGTACCGGCGTGATCGCTGGTGGCGCCATGCGCGCTATCTTCGAAGTAATGGGCGTGACCGACGTCGTGGCGAAATCCACCGGCTCGAGCAACCCTTACAATCTGGTGCGTGCGACCCTCGACGGTCTGGCAAAAATGACGACTGCTTCCGATATCGCTGCCAAGCGCGGCAAGTCGGTTGAAGAGATCCTGGGCTAAGGTGAACGATATGACTAACAAAACTGTCAAAGTACAACTGGTCAAGGGCTTGATCGGTACGCGTGAAGATCACCGTGCCACCGTACGCGGCCTGGGCCTGCGTCGTGTAAACTCGGTCTCCGAGCTGCAAGACACCCCATCCGTGCGCGGCATGATCAATAAAGTCTCGTACCTCGTTAAAGTAGTTGGGTAAGCCGCAAGGCTTACACACGGAGAAATCATGGAACTGAATACCATTCAACCAGCCGACGGCGCCAAGCACTACAAGCGTCGCGTCGGCCGCGGTATCGGCTCCGGTCTGGGCAAAACCTCGGGCCGTGGTCACAAGGGTCAAAAATCGCGTTCGGGCGGCTTCCACAAAGTCGGCTTCGAAGGCGGTCAGATGCCTCTGCAACGCCGTCTGCCTAAGCGCGGTTTCAAGTCGCTCAACGCCACCTTCAAAGCTGAAGTGCGCCTGTCCGACCTGAACAACCTGGCTGTTGGCGATGTCGACATCCTGGTGCTGAAGCAAGCTGGCGTTCTGAGCGTGCTGGCACGCGACGTGCGCGTCATTCTGTCCGGCGAGATCACCAAAGCGGTGAACCTCAAAGGCCTGAAAGTGACCGCTGGCGCGAAAGCAGCCATCGAAGCAGCTGGCGGCTCGGTAGCCTGAGCTTGCCGCTAAACAGCTTGATCGGAGCGAAAATTGGCGACTAATCCACAACTTGCAAAAAGCGCTGCAGCCGGGTTCCCTTGGGGCCGGCTCTGGTTCTTGCTTGGCGCATTGGTGGTATATCGTATCGGTGCTCACATCCCGGTCCCCGGGATTGATCCGGTACAGCTGGCCGCACTGTTCAAGTCGCAAGAGGGCGGCATCCTGGGCATGTTGAACATGTTCAGCGGTGGCGCTCTCGCGCGCTTTACGGTGTTTGCGCTGGGTATCACGCCGTACATCTCGGCCTCGATCATCATGCAGTTGGTGTCGATCGTTTCGCCGCAGATGGAAGCGCTCAAGAAGGAAGGCGAAGCAGGCCGTCGCAAGATCACCCAGTACACCCGTTATTTCACGGTTGTTCTGGCTACGTTCCAGGCCCTCGGCATTGCCGTCGCTCTGGAGTCGCAACAAGGTCTGGTGCTCGATCCTGGTTATGCATTCCGTTTCGTAACGGTCGTAACGCTGTTGACCGGAACCATGTTCGTGATGTGGTTGGGCGAGCAAATTACCGAGCGTGGCTTAGGTAATGGCATCTCGATCATCATTTTCGCAGGTATCGCAGCCGGTTTGCCGGGCGCGCTGGGTGGCTTGGGCTCCTCGGTGTCGAACGGATCGATCGGTGCTTTCTCGGCGATCATCATCATGATCCTGGTAGTGGCGGTAACGTTCTTCGTGGTATTTGTCGAACGTGGCCAACGCAAGATTCTGGTGAACTATGCGAAACGCCAGGTGGGTAACAAGATTTACGGTGGACAAACGTCGCACCTGCCATTGAAGCTCAATATGGCCGGCGTGATCCCACCGATCTTCGCTTCGTCGATTATCTTGTTCCCGGCAACGATCGTGGGCTGGTTCACGACAGGCGCCGACACCGCCAATCCGGTGGTCAGGTTCCTGAAAGATTTGGCTGCATCGATGGGGCCAGGCGAGCCCATCCACGCACTGTTGTACGCGGTGGCCATCGTGTTCTTCTGCTTCTTTTACACCGCGCTGGTTTTCAACAGCAAGGAAACAGCAGATAACTTGAAGAAGAGCGGGGCCTTTGTGCCAGGGATTCGTCCCGGTGAGCAGACTGCCCGCTACATCGACAAGATCCTGACACGACTGACACTGGCTGGCGCCATTTACATCACTTTGGTGTGCTTGTTGCCGGAATTCATGGTCGCTGAGTGGAAAGTACCTTTCTATTTTGGCGGTACTTCTCTGTTGATTATTGTGGTTGTTACCATGGATTTCATGGCGCAAGTACAAAACTACGTGATGTCGCAGCAATATGAATCGCTGCTGCGCAAAGCAAACTTCAAGGGCGGAATTCCGACGCGATAAGCGCGGTAAACATACCGAATGGCAAAAGACGACGTCATACAGATGCAAGGCGAGATTCTTGAGAATCTCCCAAATGCAACATTTCGAGTGAAACTGGAAAACGGACACGTGGTGCTCGGACATATTTCGGGTAAAATGCGGATGAACTATATCCGCATCCTCCCTGGCGACAAGGTGACGGTAGAACTGACACCTTACGACCTGTCCCGTGCCCGCATTGTGTTCCGGACCAAGTAAATTTAATCGAACCTTTTAGAAGAGAGTTCATAATGAAAGTTAACGCCTCAGTTAAGCGGATCTGCCGCAACTGCAAGATCATCAAGCGCAAGGGCGTTGTTCGCGTAATCTGCGTCGAACCACGTCACAAGCAGCGTCAAGGTTAATAACCGTTATTTATCGAGGAATAACGAATGGCACGTATTGCAGGGGTTAATATCCCAAATCATCAGCACACCGTTATCGGCCTGACGGCCATCTACGGTGTTGGCCGCCCGCGCGCAAAGTTCATCTGCGCCGCGACGGGTATTGCGACCGATAAAAAGGTCAAAGACCTGGACGACAGCGAACTGGAAAAGCTGCGCGATGAAGTAGCAAAATTCATCGTCGAAGGCGATCTGCGTCGCGAACTGTCCATGAACATCAAGCGTTTGATGGATCTGGGTTGCTACCGTGGTATGCGTCACCGTAAGGGCCTGCCGGTCCGCGGTCAACGCACCCGCACCAATGCACGTACCCGCAAGGGCCCGCGCAAAGCCGCTCAGTCGCTCAAGAAATAATCTAGGGAAATCACATGGCTAAGCAACAGAACAGCGCAGCAGCAGCCCGCGTGCGCAAGAAGGTCAAGAAGAACGTTGCAGAAGGTATCGCACACGTTCACGCTTCCTTCAACAACACCATCATCACCATTACCGACCGTCAGGGCAATGCTCTGTCGTGGGCTACCTCCGGTGGCGCCGGCTTCAAGGGTTCGCGTAAATCGACCCCGTTTGCAGCGCAGGTTGCAGCTGAAGCCGCTGGTAAAGTGGCAGTGGAATGCGGCGTGAAGAACCTGGAAGTGCGTATCAAGGGCCCAGGTCCTGGTCGCGAGTCCGCAGTGCGCGCACTGAACAACCTGGGCATCAAGATCACCGAGATCCAGGACGTTACCCCAGTGCCACACAACGGCTGCCGTCCTCCTAAGCGTCGTCGCATCTAAGGAATCTCGGAAAACCTACTGCGCGATCCGCTATCGCCTCTCCGTTGCTCAGCGTACCTCCGTACGCTTCCGCTACTCGAGACGATAGCGAACCGCTCTCTACGGTTTTTGCGAGTTCCTTTCAGCTAGCTTACTAGCTGTCAAAAATCGCTGGAGCAGATGACCGGAAACGGTTATACTGCCCGGCTATTGCCGTCTGTCATGTCGCAAGACTGGCAGACTTTAGCCACGTCTGGCCCCTCGCGGCACGGACTAGCGCCTAACCAGGTAACCATTTTGTTGCTTGGCTGGGGCGTCATTATTTAAAACAAAGGAAGCATCGTGGCACGTTACATCGGACCAAAAGCAAAACTCTCCCGCCGTGAAGGTACTGACCTGTTCCTGAAGAGCGCACGTCGCTCGCTCGACAGCAAGTGCAAACTGGACGTCAAGCCAGGCCAGCACGGTGTCAAGTCGGGTGCCCGCACCTCGGACTACGGCAACCAACTGCGCGAAAAGCAAAAAGTCAAGCGTATGTACGGCGTTCTGGAACGTCAGTTCCGTCGCTACTTCGCAGAAGCTGACCGTCGCAAAGGCAACACCGGCGAAACCCTGCTGAAGCTGCTGGAAACCCGCCTGGACAACGTTGCATACCGCATGGGCTTCGGCTCGACCCGCGCTGAAGCGCGTCAGCTGGTATCGCACAAAGCGTTCACCGTGAACGGCCAAGTGGTCAACATCGCTTCGTACGCTGTCAAAGTCGGCGACGTTATCGCTGTTCGTGAAAAATCGAAAAAGCAAGTACGTATCGTTGAAGCGCTGTCGCTGGCTGAACAAGTCGGCATGCCAGCTTGGGTGTCGGTTGATGCCAAGAAAATGGAAGGCACTTTCAAGTCCCTGCCAGAGCGTAACGAGATCGCCAACGACGTCAACGAATCGCTGATCGTCGAACTGTACTCGCGTTAATAGTCGTAAGCGACGGCCAAGGCCGTCGTCCCCGCGCAGGCGGGGATCCAATTTTTGTTCTTCCGCCCGCTTAATATCTAAGCGGGCGTTTTTACTAATGCCATCAGCCTTATCGGCCTAACGCGCCGAGGGTATTGAAAAGGACATGTACATGCAAAACAGTTTGTTGAAGCCACGTATTATCGATGTAGAGGCGCTCGGCGCCGGCCACGCTAAAGTCGTGATGGAGCCGTTCGAACGCGGCTATGGCCATACGTTGGGTAATGCGCTGCGTCGCGTACTGCTGTCGTCGATGGTTGGCTACGCGCCAACCGAAGTGACGATCGCCGGCGTTGTGCACGAGTACTCGTCGCTCGACGGCGTACAGGAAGACGTCGTAGACCTGTTGCTGAACCTGAAGGGTGTCGTCTTCAAGGTCCACAACCGTGACTCCGTTACCCTGACCCTGAAAAAAGAAGGCGAAGGCGCTGTCCTGGCATCCGATATCGATCTGCCACATGACGTGGAGCTGATCAACCCGGACCACGTGATTGCCCACCTGACCGCTGGCGGCAAGCTGGACATGCAGATCAAGGTCGAAAAAGGCCGTGGCTACGTTCCTGGTAACGTGCGTCGCCTGTCGGAAGACACCAACAAGACCATCGGCCGCATTATTCTCGATGCATCGTTCTCGCCAGTGCGCCGCGTATCGTATTTCGTCGAGTCCGCTCGTGTCGAACAGCGTACCGACCTGGACAAGCTGATCATCAACATCGAAACCAACGGCGTGATCTCGCCGGAAGAAGCGATCCGTCAATCGGCCCGCGTCCTGGTTGATCAGTTGAACGTGTTCGCTGCCCTGGAAGGCACCGAAGCTGCTGCCGAAGCGCCATCGCGCGCTCCGCTGGTCGATCCGATCCTGCTGCGTCCAGTGGACGACCTGGAACTGACCGTGCGCTCGGCCAACTGCCTGAAAGCAGAAAACATCTACTACATTGGCGACCTGATCCAGCGTTCGGAAAACGAACTGCTCAAGACGCCAAACCTGGGCCGCAAGTCGCTCAACGAGATCAAGGAAGTTCTTGCCTCGCGCGGCCTGACCCTGGGCATGAAGCTGGAAAACTGGCCACCTGCAGGGCTGGAAAAGTAACAACTTGGGGGACAGGACTGGACATCGCGCAGCGATGCTCTGTCCTGTTAAGCCAACAGATTCGGTGACAGAGCTGGACATTGCGGAGCAATGTTCTGCTCTGTTACCAACTGATTAGCAGTTAGCAGTTTGTCGTTCCCGCGCAAGCGGGAACTCATGCGAGTCCGTGGCAACGCGGCCTCAGCATGGATACCCGCCTTCGCGGGTATGACGGTTCCACCGCCGCGAACGCGTTGTTCGCGGCGTAAAACACTTGAACCGGTCCGCGCTCATGTTGAGCGATCGAAGAACTCGGATTTAAACACCTGAAAGGAAGTACCATGCGTCACCGTCACGGCCTCCGTAAGCTCAATCGTACCTCGTCCCACCGTCTGGCAATGCTGCGCAACATGACCGTTTCCCTGCTGCGTCATGAAGCCATCAAAACCACCCTGCCAAAAGCGAAGGAACTGCGCCGCGTTGTCGAGCCTATCCTGACCCTGGGCAAGGTAGACACCCTGGCCAACAAGCGTCTGGCATTCTCCCGTCTGCGCGACCGCGAAATCGTTGGCAAACTGTTCTCGGAACTGGGCCCACGTTACGCTAACCGCAACGGCGGCTACCTGCGCATCCTGAAAATGGGTTTCCGCGTTGGCGACAACGCTCCAATGGCTTACGTTGAGCTGCTGGACCGTCCAGAAGCGACCGACATCGATGCAGCACCAACCGCCGAAGAGTAATCTTCCCGGTTAGTACAGCGTTACGAAAAAGCCAGGCTCTGCCTGGCTTTTTTTTGGGGTCATCACTTCGGTTTGAACTCCGAGCTGGCATTCCATGTCGGGGTGACGCCCTGGGCGATATCGAGCCCGACCTGGAACAGCAGGCCGATGTCCTGCACGCCACCGCTGAAGTCCCAGTCGGTTCGCACGTCGTCGGTGACCTGGTGGTAGTCCTTGCCGAAGTAGTGATCGACCACCCTGGCAGCGTAGCCTTCGGGTTTGTTGATGTAGCCGCTGCGCGCCTTGGTGTAGAGCACCGGCACGCCCACGCGGGCGAATTCCAGCTGGTCGGCGCGGTAGAAGCTGCCCAATTCGGGACGCGAGTCGTTGGCCATTTTGCGGCCCTGCGCTTGTGCGTGTTTGGTCAACAGCGCGTCGATACTCGAGTGGCCCGAGGTGACGTTTTCGATCTGCTCGGTCTTGCCCCAGGCGTTGATGCCGTCGATGTTGATGTTGGCCACGGTTTTCTTGAGCGGGTACAGCGGGTGACTGGCGTAATACTTCGCGCCCAGGAGGCCGCGTTCTTCGGCCGTGGTGGCCAGGAACAGGATCGAGCGCTTCGGTGGCGTTGGCAGCGCCCGATAGGCTTTGGCCAGCGCAAGCAGGGCGGCCGTGCCCGAGGCATTGTCGAGCGCGCCATGGTAGATCTGCTTGCTGCGTGGCCCCGGCAGGCGCCCGTCGATGCCCAGGTGATCCCAGTGGGCGCTGTAAATCACCAGTTCGTCCTTGAGCTTGGGATCGCTGCCTTCGATCAGCGCCACCACGTTGTTCGACGCGATGGTGCGCGACGTGTTGGCGATCTTGAAGCTGGCCGTTCCCTTCAGGTCGACCGGGCGGAAGGCCTTGGTCACTGCCTGCTTTTTCAAGGTTTCGAAGTTGTAACCGGCGGCAGCGAGCATGGCGCTGGCCTGGTCGCGCTGGATCCAGCCGGCGATGGCGGGCGCGTCCGGGTCGTCGCCTCCTGTCGCCTGGACCAGGCTGAACTGTTCGCCATTGCCGCCGCTGCGCACCACGTCCCACGGGTAGGCGGCCGGCCTGGTTTCGTGGATGATCAGGGCGGCCTTGGCGCCGAGCTTGGCGGCAATCTCGTATTTATAAGTCCAGCGGCCGTAATAGGTCATGGCCTTGCCGCGGAACATGGCGGGATCGAGCTCGGCCGGATTGCGTGGATCGGGCACGGCCGGGTCGTTGATCAGCATCAGCAGCGTCTTGCCGCGGACGTCCACGCCCTTGTAGTCGTCCCAGCCGTATTCGGGCGCCTGCACGCCGTAGCCGACGAATACCAGGTCGGATTGATCGACGCTCACCTGGTCGGGCGCGCTGGTGGAATGGGCGACGAACTGCTCGGGAAAATTCAGCGCCACGGTCTTGCCGGCGATGGTGTAGGTCAAGGTCGGCTTCGGTGTCTGGCCGCGCAGCGGCACTGCCTGCACCCAGGTGCCGTCCGGGTTGCCGGGCTTGAGGCCGAGTTTCCTGAATTCCTGCGTCAGGTAGGCAACAGTCTTGGTTTCGCCGTTCGAGCCGGGCGCGCGGCCTTCGAACTCGTCGGAGGCCAGCACCTTGATGTGGCGTACCAGGTCGTCGGCAGAAATGGTGGCCAGCGCCGTGGCCGGGGCCTGGTCCTGGGCCAGCACGGTGCCAGCGCTGAAGGTGAGCGCCGCAGCAAGAGCGCAATACAGCAGGGGACTTGGTGATGACATCGTGCAAACTCCCGGAAGGCGAAAAGTTGAGTGTCGCACAAAATTCCGCCGCTGTGCCCGGTCTCGACCCTGCCGTGGCCCGGACGGAAAATGCGTGCCCGGTGTACTATGCCAGTGCTTTGACTTCCCGCCCCGAGAGAAAGTATTCATGTCACGTCTTGTCCGATTTGTCGCCGCGCTGCTGCCGCTGGCGTTGTTACTGTTCTTCGGGGCCGCCCGCGCCCAGGATTTCCTCGAGCCGGCCAAGGCGTTCCGCTTTTCCGCCAGCATGGTCGATGGCCACACGATCGCGGTCAATTTCCAGATCGCCGATGGCTACTATATGTACCGCGAACCGTTCAAGTTCAGCGCCACTGGCGCCAGGCTGGGCACGCCGGTTATCCCGGCCGGCAAGATCCATTACGACCCGACGTTCGAAAAAGATGTCGAAACCTACCGCAAGAGCGTGACCATCACCATTCCGGTGGACGTGAACGGTGCATTTACCCTGCAGGTGAGCGGCCAGGGCTGCTCCGAAAAGGGGCTGTGCTATTCACCGCAGGACTACACGGCGCAACTGACCGGCAGCGGTTCGGTGCCGTTGCCCGCTGCTGCCGGCAAGGCTGCAGCGCCCACGGCAGCGGGCGCAACCGGTGCAGCCAACGCCACCGCAGCCAATGACACAGCAGCCAATGCCACCGCAGCCGGCGCAACCGCTGCCGCAGCGTCGCCCGCGATGGCCAAAGCCGCCGCAGTCGGCGAAGGCAAGCCCGCTGCCGTCAGCCCCGGCGTGACCATTTTCCCGATTGCGCCACCGACCGCTGAAGACATCGTGCCGCCACCGGCGCCCGTTGCTGCTCCCGCCACTGCAGCCGCCGCGCCAGCCAATGACAGCGGCCGCCTCGAAGCCGCCCTCAAGACTGGCAGCCTGCTGGTGATCCTGCCGCTGTTCGCGCTGCTGGGCCTGGGCCTGTCGTTCACGCCATGCGTACTGCCGATGGTGCCGATCCTGTCCTCGATCATCGTGGGCGAAGGCGACCGCAGCAACCGCAAGCGCGGCCTGCTGTTATCGGTCACCTATGCATTGGGCATGGCCATCGTGTACACAGCGCTGGGCGTGGCCGCAGGCCTGGCCGGCGAGGGGTTGTCGGCCGCACTGCAAAATCCGTGGGTGCTGGGCAGCTTCGGTGCGCTGATGGTGCTGCTGTCGCTGTCGATGTTCGGCTTTTACGAGTTGCAAGTGCCGGCCGCGCTGCAATCGAAACTCAGTTCTGTGTCGAACCAGCAGTCGTCGGGCAAGCTGGCCGGCGTGTTCGTCATGGGCGCCATTTCCGCGCTGATCGTCGGGCCGTGCGTGGCCGCGCCGCTGGCCGCTGCGCTGGTCTACATCAGCCAGACGCGCGACGTGTTCATTGGCGGCAGCGCGCTGTTCGCCATGGCGGTGGGCATGAGCGTGCCGCTGATCCTGGTCGGCGCCTCTGCCGGCGCGCTGCTGCCCAAGGCGGGCAAGTGGATGGATGCGGTTAAACGTTTCTTCGGTGTGCTGATGCTGGCGATGGCCTTGTGGCTGGTGTCGCCGGTGTTACCTCCGGTGGTACAGATGATGGGCTGGGCGGCGCTGTTGGTCGGCTACGGCATGTATCTGCTCCTTAACAGCGCCAAGTGGCCGGCCAAGGCGCTGGGCGTGGTGGCGGTGGCGCTGGGCGTGGTGCAACTGGGCGGCATGGTAACGGGCGGGCGCGACCCGCTGGCGCCGCTGGCGCACGTGACCGGCTCGAAAGACCAGCACCTGGCATTCCAGCGCATCAAGACCGTGGCCCAGCTCGACGCGATCCTGGCGCAGACTGGCGGCAAGACCGTGATGCTCGATTTTTATGCCGACTGGTGCGTGTCGTGCAAGGAGATGGAAAAGCTGACTTTTGTCGATCCCCAGGTGCAGGCCAAGCTGGCCAACACGCTATTGCTGCAGGTCGATGTGACGGCCAACGATGCCGACGACAAGGCCATGCTCAAGCGTTTTGGCCTGTTCGGGCCGCCAGGGATCATCCTGTTCGATGCACAGGGGCGCGAGATTGCCGGTTCGCGCGTGATCGGCTACCAGAATGCGGCGAAGTTTGCGCAGTCGCTGGAGCGGTTGAAATAACAGGTTCCCCGCCGGAGCGGGGAACCGTGGCAACGCTTGATGACGCTTAGTGACGCTTGATGACGCTTAACCGCGCTTCACGTCCTGGCCGCGCTGGCCACCCCAGCCACGGTGGCCACCCCATCCACCATGCTTGCCGCGCATGCTGTGCTGGTCGAACGCGGCTTTCTGTTCAGGCGTGAGCTGGTTGTAGAACGCCGTCATCGCGGTCAGATGCTGTTGCATTTTGTCTTCACGCATCTTGGTTCTTTCGATCATCTTGCTCAAACGTTCAGGCGAGGACAGCTTGGCGAATTCGCCGCGTGGTGGCCGTGCACCCGTGCGGGCTGCCGGCTTGATCGCCGCCTGGTAAGCGGCCCAGGCCGATTCCTGTTGTGCCGTCAGTTTTAGCTGGTCGTGCAGGCGCGCCTGGCGCTTGGCGTACATTTCTTCCATCTTGGCCTGGCGCTGCTCCGGCGTGGCGCGCTGGCTGTGCTCGGGTTTAGTCTGCGGTGCAGCGTCCTGTGCCTGCGCGGCCGCCATGCCCAGTACCGTAAAACCGATGAGGATGCTTTTGCGAATGATGTTCATGGTCGTTCCTTTCGTCTTGGTGGGGAGTAGCGCAGCGTTGTTTCTGCGCTTGAGACCATCTTCGCTGCCAAAGATTGCCATGACGTTTCTCTAGTCACAGTATTTGTATCCAGATGTGACGTATTTCTTCATGGCACATATACAAGCCGATACAATTGGGCATTGGTAGCGCAAGCATGAACTGGGGATAATGACGTCCATGGAACCTACATCGACAATTCTGATCGTTGACGACGATCGCGACATTCGCACCCTGCTGGCCGACTACCTCGAGTCGAACAGTTACCGGGCGCTGTGCGCCGCCGACGGCACCGCCATGTGGAAGCTGCTCGACGAGTCCAAGCCGGACCTGGTCGTGCTCGACCTGAACCTGCCCGGCGACGATGGCCTGACCCTGTGCCGCAAGCTGCGCGCGCAATCGACCCTGCCGGTGATCATGCTGACCGCCCGCGCCGAGCCGCTCGACCGTATCCTCGGCCTGGAAATGGGCGCCGACGACTACCTGCCCAAGCCGTTCGAGCCGCGCGAGCTGCTGGCGCGCATCCGCAGCGTCCTGCGCCGCAGCAATGCCATGCCCAGCGGCAGCGGCGCCGACAAGGCGCAGCAAATGCGCTTTTCCAACTGGACCCTGGACCTGACCGCGCGCCACCTGCTCAACCCGGACGGCCTGGTGATCATGCTGTCGGGCGCCGAGTTCCGCTTGTTGAAGGTGTTCCTGGAACACCCGAACCGCGTGCTCAACCGCGACCAGCTGCTCAACCTCACCCAGGGGCGCGACGCCGATCCGTTCGACCGCTCGATCGACATCCAGATCAGCCGCCTGCGCCAGAAGCTCGGCGAGGACGCGCGCGTGCCGCAAATCATCAAGACCGTGCGCAACGGCGGCTACGTGCTGGCCGGCCAGGTCACGGTGGAGCCGCACGCGTGAAAGATTTTTTCGGGTCGATGACCGGCCGCGTGTTCCTGGTGCTGCTGCTGGGCATGATGGCCTCGGCGGCGCTGACACAATGGCTGTCGGTTGGCGAGCGCACCAGGTCGTTCGAGCGCTACCGCGATTTTCACGCCATGGAGCGCGCCGAGCAGCTCATTACCACGGCCGATACGCTGGCGGCCGAATCGCGGCCCACGTATCTGCGCATGGCCGAGCGCGGCACCATCAAGCTCGAGCGCATTGCCGGGGCGCCTGCGGTGACCGGCGCAGCGACGGCATTTTCCCACGCCTTGCAGCAGCGCCTGACCAAGGGCGTGCAACTGCAGCCGGTGGCCGGCCGGCCAGTCGAGTGCGGCCAGCCGCGCCAGCGCTCCATCTTCGCGCCCAGCCAGTGGGGCGGCGCCTGCGAAGCGATGTACGTCACCCTGCGCGACGGCACCAGCCTCAAACTGTCGATCCTGCCGCCACCTGAAGTGCCAGCCAAAGCATTGAGCGAATACATTTCGCTGCTGCCGTTCTTGCTGTCGGTGGCGGCGCTGGCCTACCTGGTCACGCGCATGGCCGTGCGGCCGCTCAAGCTGCTGGCCAAGGCTGCCAAGGACCTCGGTAACGACATCAACCACCCGCCGGTGGTGCTCAGCGGCGCCGCCGAGATCCGCCAGGCCAGCGCGGCCTTCAACGCCATGCAGGCGCGCATTCGTCAGCACATCATGCAGCGCACGCAAATGCTCGCCGCCATCACCCACGACCTGCAAACGCCGCTCACGCGGCTGCGGCTGCGGCTGGAAAAAGTGCGTGACGACGAATTGCAGCAGCGCCTGATCGACGACCTGTCGGCCATGCAGCAAATGGTGCGCGAGGGCCTGGACCTGGCGCGCAGCATGGACGCGTCGGAAACCATGCAGGCGCTCGACCTCGATTCGCTGCTCGACAGCGTGTGCAGCGACGCCTCCGACAGCGGTCAGCCGGTGGAACTGCGCGGGCGCGCCAACATGGCGCTGATGGGCCGGCCGCTCGACATGCGCCGTTGCCTGGTGAACCTGATCGACAACGCCGTCAAGTATGGCCACTACGCCAACGTCACCGTCGAGCGGATCGCCGGCGCGGCGCGCGTGATCATCCGCGACGGCGGCCCCGGCATCGCCAGGGACCAGATGGCGCACGTGTTCGAGCCGTTTTACCGGATCGAATCGTCGCGCTCGCGCGAGTCGGGCGGCACCGGCCTGGGATTGACCATCGCGCGCAACATCGCCGAGCAGCACGGCGCCACCGTGGCGCTCAACAACCACCCCACCGGCGGCCTGGAAGTGACGGTGATCTTGCCGGAATCATACGCAGGCCGCTTGTAGAACACTCCCGCAGTACCAAACACAACAGCCATACCTAAAACACAAAGACTGTTCCAACATGAAAAAATCGACAATTGTTACCCTGGCGGCCACGGCCGCCGTCATCGGCTTATCCGGCTGGTACATGAAAAGCGGCGGCAACCACGCCGCGCCAGCTGGCAAGCAGGCCAGCGGTCCCCAAGGCCCGACCACGGTGAGCGTGGTGGCGCCGCAGCGGCGCGACGTGCCGGTGGTGTTGCAGGCCAACGGCACCGTCACGCCGATCAGCACCGTGGACCTGCATCCGCAAACGACCAGCACCATCGTCCGGGTGCACATCAAGGAAGGGCAGTTCGTCAAGGCGGGCGAGCTGATGTTCTCGCTCGACGACCGCAGCGCCCGCGCCAACGTGGAAAAGGCAGCGGCCCAGGTGGCGCGCGACCGCGCCGCGCTAGCCGACGTCGAGCGCCAGTACCAGCGCGCCGAAGATTTGCTGGCACAGAAATACGTGGCGCAAGGCGCAGTCGATACACTCAAGAGCCAGGTCGAGGCGGCAAAGGCCGTGCTGGCCGCCGACCTGGCCGCCGCCAGTGCCGTGGGCGTGGACGCCAGCTACAACACCATCCGCGCACCGATGTCGGGCCGGGTGGGCGCGATCAACGTCTATGCCGGCAGCCTGGTGCAGATGAGCACGTCGCTCACGACCGTCACCCAGCTCGACCCGATCAACGTCGCCTTTACCTTGCCGGAGTCGGCGCTGGGCGGCCTGCTTGAAGCGCAGCGGCGCGGCGCGGTGCCGGTGCGCGTGACGCAGCCGACGTCGGACAAGGAACTGACCGGCGCACTGAGCTTTATCGACAGCACGGTCGATCCGGTGGCCGGCGTGATCCGCGTCAAAGCCCAGTTCGACAACAAGGTCACCAGCCTGTGGCCGGGCCAGTACGTCAACGCGCAACTGGTGTCGCACGTGCTGCCGAACGCCACGGTGATCCCGCAAAACGCCATCATCAGCAATACCCAGGGCACGTTTATCTATGCGGTCGATGGCGACCAGTCGGCCAGGGTGGTGCCGGTCAAGCGCCTGCACGCGTTCGGTGACTTTGCCGCCGTCTCCGGCCTCAAGGGCAACGAGCAAGTAATCGTCGACGGCAAGCAGAACCTGCGCCCGGGCGGCAAGGTCCGCATTGCCACCGCCGACAAGGCGCTTGATGCTACCGTCACCAAGGGCTGAGCATGAATATTTCCGAGTTGTGCATTCGCCGTCCGGTGATGGTGGTGCTGCTGTCGGTCACGCTGGTGCTGGCTGGCGTGCTGTCGTATTTCTACATTCCGGTGGCTGCGCTGCCCAGTTACAACACGCCGGTGATCAACGTCTCGGCCGACCTGCCGGGAGCGTCGCCCGAGACCATGGCGTCGTCGGTGGCGCTGCCGCTGGAAAAGCAGTTTTCCACGATTGCCGGCCTGACCCTGATCACGTCGTCGAACACGCTGGGTAATTCTTCTCTCACGCTCGAATTCGATACCAGCATCAACGTCAACGAAGCGGCGGTCGATGTGCAGGCCGCCTTGCTGCGCGCCCAGCGCCAGTTGCCGATCGAAATGACCGATTTGCCGTCGTACCGCAAGGTCAACCCGGCCGACGCGCCGGTGCTGTTCATGACCATGAATTCGCCGTCGCTCACCTTGGCCGAACTGAACGATTACGCCGAAAACCTGGTGGCGCCCAGCCTGTCCACCTTGCCGGGCGTGGCGCAGGTGAGTGTCAACGGCCAGAAGCGTTTCGCGGTGCGTATCCGCGCCCGGTCCGACCTGCTCAACGCCCGCGACCTGACCCTGGAAGAACTGCAGCAGGCGATCAAGTCGGCCAACGCCAATACGCCGCTCGGTGTCCTCGACGGTCCCAGCCAGACCCTGACCATCCAGGGCAATCCGCAACTGATGAAGGCATCTGAGTTCGCCGACCTGATCGTGGCGGTGCGCAACGGCGAGCCGGTGCGCCTGAAAGACGTGGCGACGGTGGAAGACAGCTTCCAGTCGGTCAAAGCGGCCGGCAGCTACAACGGCGAGCGCTCGATCGTGCTGCTGGTGCAGCGCCAGCCCGACGCCAACACCGTGCAGGTGGTCGATGGCGTGCGCGCGCTGCTGCCGCGGTTCCAGTCGCAGTTGCCGGCGTCGGTCAACATCAACCTGGTCAATGACCGCTCGGTGTCGATCCGCGAGGCGATCCACGATGTGAATCTGACCTTGCTGCTGACCATCGTGCTGGTGGTGCTGGTGATCTTTTTGTTCCTGCGCCGCGCGGCCGCCACCTTCATTCCGGCGATTACCATGCCGATTTCGCTGCTGGGCGCGCTGGCCTTGCTGTACGCGTTCGGCTACAGCCTCGACAACATCTCGCTGCTCGGCATCACGCTGGCCGTGGGGCTGGTGGTCGATGACGCCATCGTGGTACTGGAAAACATCGTCCGTCATATCGAGCTGGGCAAAAAACCGCTGCAGGCGGCACTGATCGGCTCGAAGGAAATGGGTTTTACGATTATCTCGATCTCCGTGTCGCTGGTGGCCGTGTTCATTCCGATCTTCTTCATGCCCGGTGTGATCGGGCTGATGTTCCACGAATTTGCGGTGGTGGTGGCGCTGGCGGTGCTGGTATCGGCGGCGGTGTCGCTGATGCTGGTGCCGATGCTGGCCAGCCGCCTGCTGCCGGCCGATACCATCGACCCCGAGCATGACAAAGGCAACTGGCTGGGACGCTGGTTCGAGGCCGGTTTTACCAGGCTGCGCAATGGCTACGCCAGCACGCTCGACATCGCGCTGCGCCATCGCTTCCCGGTGCTGATGCTGGCCTTCGGCACTTTTGCGCTGACGGTGGTGCTGTACATGGCGATCCCGAAAGGCTTCTTCCCCGAGGAAGACCTGGGGCAAATCCGCGTCAACACCGAGGCCTCGGAAGATATCTCGACGTCGGCCATGCTGGCGCTGCAAGACCGCGTGGTGGACGTGCTGCGCGCCGACCCCAATGTGCAGGATGTGACGTCCTTTACCGGCGGCGGCAATACCGGCCGGATGTTCCTGGTATTGAAGCCACGGGCCCAGCGCGACAAGATGCCGCAAGTGCTCGACAGCCTGCGCAAGGCCACCGGATCGATACCGGGCATTGCCGTATACCTGAGCCCGGTGCAGAACCTGCAACTGGGCGGGCGCCAGTCCAAGAGCCGCTACCAGTACACCTTGCAGTCGGTCAGCCCCGGCGCGCTGGGCGAGTGGGCGCAGAAATACCAGGAGCTGCTGCGCGCCGATCCCGATTTCCGCGACGTCACCAGCGACACGCAAAATCGCGGTTTGCAAGCTTCGCTCAAGATCGACCGCGACAAGGCCAACAACCTGGGCGTGGCGCTGGGCGACGTGCGCACCGCGCTGTACCTGGCCTTTGGTGAGCGGCAGGTCTCGACCATCTATTCGCCGGCGGCCAGCTACTACGTGATCCTCGAAGCGGCCGACGCCGATCGCCAGTTCGATAATGCACTGACGAAAATCTCGGTGCGCAACAAGGCCGGTCAACTGGTGAAATTGTCGAGCTTTGCCAGCGTGGAGCGCACCGTCGGCCCCACGGCAGTCAACCACCAGGGCCAGTTGCAGGCGATTACCCTGTCGTTCAACCTGGCGCCCGATGTACCGCTGGGCAAGGCCACCGCCAAGATCGACCAGATGGGCATCGACATGCGCCTGCCACCATCGATCATCACCAACTATGGCGGCGACGCGGCCGTGTTCCAGAGTTCGCAAGGCAGCCAGGTGGTGCTGATCCTGGCGGCGCTGGGCGTGATCTACGTGCTGCTGGGCGTGCTGTACGAGAGCTATATCCACCCGCTGACCATCCTGGCCGGCTTGCCGTCGGCAGCGGTGGGGGCATTGATCACGCTGTGGATTTTTAATCTCGACCTGACCATGATCGCCATCATCGGCATCCTGATGCTGATCGGCATCGTCAAGAAAAACGCCATCATGATGATCGACTTCGCCCTGCACGTGCAGCGCACCGAGGGCAGGGCGCCGGCCGACGCGATCCGCGAAGCTTGCATCCTGCGCTTCCGGCCGATCATGATGACCACGCTGGCAGCCATCATGGGCGCGCTGCCGATCGCCCTGGGCCTGGGCGCCGGCGCCGAATTGCGCCAGCCGCTGGGTCTGGCCGTGGTGGGTGGGTTGATCTTTTCGCAAGCAATTACGCTGTACATCACGCCGGTGATTTACCTGTACCTGGACCGGTACAGCGGTACTGGACCGCTCAGTGACGAAGAATGTGGCGTCGCGCACGCAATATGAGGTGCAACCGTGGCATCCTTACGCATCCGTAATGCAAATTACTTGCTTTGGATACATAAGGTAACACCCGTCAAGAGCCGTAACTTGTAAAGTAGATACTTGGAGCACGCACGCCGTTTCGTGCGGCGCGCTATGATGGCTGGCTTTGAATTCCCGAGCGATTCCCAAAATGCCGGGAGTCTGGCACTATGGCCGCATTTTGAAGACTTCGTTCCACAAGGTTCCGTATCTTGCACCACGACTCCCACATCCTTTCCGCCAACGGTTATTGCGAAACCTGCGGCCAGCCTTTGCCGCTGCCGGGGGACGCGTACGCCTTGTGGGAACAGAAGAAATCGATTCCCCGCCGCTACGGCCTGGCGTTCACCGTCGCCCTGCACCTGGCGTTCGTGCTGTACTACCTGTTCGCGCCGTCGCCGCCACCGCCGAAGACCAAGTCCGCGCCCAAGGGCGGCGAGATGGTGTACATCTCGCCATTGCCGATTACGCCGCAAAAGCCGACCGTCAAGCCGTCACCGAAGAAGGCTGAACCCAAGCCGACCAAGCCGGTCAAGCCCGCGCCAAGCAAGCCGAGCACCGTGCGTACCAAGCCGACGCCGGCCCAGCCCAAGCTGGAAACCTTCGTGCCGCCGGTGCAGGCGACCATGACGCCGCCACCACCACCGCCGCAAGAGCAGGACATGTCGCAGATGCTAGCCAAGCGCCGCGCCGAGCGCGAGGCGGCCAATCCGTCGCCGCAGCCGGCCGAGCCGGCCCAGTCGGCCGCCGAACGCTCGCTGGCGCGCGCCAAGGCCAATATCGCCGGCGCCAACGCCCGGGGCGGCCAGGATCCGAACGACACCGGCGGCGTGTTCTCGGTGGACAAGCGCTCCAACAGCGCCGACGTGAAATTCCGTGGCTGGAATACCAACTTCAAGCGCAACTGGCTGCAACAGATCCACGTCGAGCAGGGCAGCGAGAAGGATATCGAGACCGCCGTGGCCAAGGAAATGATCAAGATCATCCGCAAGGAAAAGCCGGGCGACTTCGAATGGGAATCGCGCCGCCTGGGCCGTACCGTCAAGATGAGTGCGCGCAAAGAAGACGAGGCGGAATTGCTGTCCTTCCTGCTCAAGGAAATGTTCCCCGAGTATCGCCAGTACTAACGTCCACCCCGCGTTTTCTGCCGTCTGTCGCACAAAACCGCCGTTGATCGAAAGACACTGATAAGTTTGCAACTTTGCTCTATAGTAAGGTTGCTTCGGAGCGTGTGGCTCCGGCTTATCAGGAGACCTGGCGTCATGCTTTCGATCAAACAGCTCAACAAGACCTACGACAACGGCGTCAAGGCCATCAACGACGTCACGCTGGAGATCGGCCATGGCATGTTCGGCCTGCTGGGTCCGAACGGCGCCGGCAAGTCGTCGCTGATGCGCACCATCGCCACCCTGCAGGACCCCGACAGCGGCTCCATCACCTTCAACGGCCTCGATGTATTGGCCGAGCCGCAGGCGCTGCGCCGCCAGCTTGGCTACCTGCCGCAGGATTTCGGCGTCTATCCCAAGGTGAGCGCCGATGTGCTGCTCAACCACTTTGCCGTGCTCAAGGGCCTGACCGCGCGCGGCGAGCGCAAGGAAGCGGTCGAAGCGCTGCTGCAGCAAACCAACCTGTGGGACGCGCGCAAGCGCAACCTGGGCACGTATTCGGGCGGCATGCGCCAGCGCTTCGGCATTGCCCAGGCGCTGCTGGGCGCGCCCAAACTGGTGATCGTCGACGAGCCGACCGCCGGCCTCGATCCCGACGAGCGTAACCGTTTTCTCAATCTTCTGGCCCGCATCGGCGAACAGGTGGTGGTCATCCTCTCCACCCACATCGTCGAAGACGTCACCGACCTGTGCCCGCAGATGGCGGTGATCGTCAAGGGCCAGGTACTGGTGCAGGGCGAGCCGCAGGCCGCCATCGACACCCTGCGCGACAAGGTCTGGCGCCGCACCGTGAGCGCCGAAGCGCTGCCTGGCTACCAGGAGCGCATGAACGTGCTGCGCACCCGCCTGGTGGGTGGCAAGCCGCAAATCCACGTGTATGCGGACAGCCAGCCCGACGACGGCTTCATCGCGGTCGAGCCGAACCTGGAAGACGTGTACTTCCTGCACGTGCGCGCCGCCCACCGCGCCGCTGCGGCTGTGGTTCAGGCTTGAGGAGCACGCCATGCTGATGGAATTCTTCAAGTTCGACCTGCGCTACCAGTTGCGCCAGCCGCTGCTGTGGGTCACCGCCTTCGTGCTGGGCCTGATGGCCTTCGGCGCCACCACCAGCGACGCCGTGGTGGTGGGCGGCGCGATCGGCAACGTCCACCGCAACGCGCCGGTGGTGGTGGTGCAGCTGCTGGGCGCCTTTACCGTGCTGTCGATGCTCACGGTGACCATCTTTATCGCCGGCGCCGTGCTGCGCGATACCGAGGTGGGCATCTCCGACATGTTGTTCGCCACGCCGATGCGCAAGTACCAGTACCTGGTCGGACGCTTCCTGGCCGGCCTGGCAGCGTGCCTGGCGATGTTCGTGGTGATCGCACTGGGCACGGTGATCGGTCCGATGATGCCGTGGGTGGACGCGGTGCGCGTGGGCCCGGTGCCGTTGCACGCCTACCTGTGGGCGTTCGCCTGGCTGGTGATCCCCAACCTGGTGTTCATCGGTGCGCTCCTGATGCTGCTGGCGGCCACCACCCGCTCGATGATGATGGTGTACCTGGGCGTGCTGGCTTTCTTCGTGCTGTGGGGCGTGGCCGGCGTGTTGACGCGCGATGTCAGCAATGAATGGGTGGCGGTGCTGCTCGATCCGTTCGGCATGCGCGCCTTTGGCCGCGCTACCCGCTACTTCACGTCCGCCGAAGCGAATACCATCGTGCCGCCAGTGGCCGGCTACCTGCTGGCCAACCGCGCGCTGTGGCTGGGCGTGGCGCTGGCCTGCTTTGGCGCCACGCTGGTGCTGTTCAAGCCGCAGCGCGCCGGCACCGGCCGCCGCTGGTGGGGCCGCAAGCGCAGCACCGCAGCCGCAGCCGCAGCCGCAGCCGTGCCTGTGCTGCCCGCCACCACCGTCCTGCCGGCGATTGTGCCGCGCTTCGGGCCGGGCACCGCCTGGCAGCAATGCTGGCACATCCTGCGCTTCGACGCCGCGGCCGTGTTCAAGAGCGTGCCGTTCCTGGTGATGCTGATCTTCGGCATGGCCAATTTTATCGGCGCCGCCAGCCAGGGCAGCAAGATGTTCGGCACCGCCATTTACCCGGTGACGTACATGATGCTCGAGACCCTGCAAGGCAGCTTCAGTTTCCTGCTGATCATCGTGCTGACCTTCTACGCCGGTGAGCTGATCTTCCGCGACCGCCAGTTCAAGGTGGCCGACGTGAGCGATGCGCTGCCGGTGCCCGACTGGGCCCCGCTGGTGGCCAAGAGCCTGGCGCTGGTGGGCGTGGTGTTCGGCTTTTTGCTGGTCGGTGCGCTGACGGCGATGTGCGTCCAGCTGCTCAAGGGCGGCGTGCCGGTGGAGCCGGGCCTGTACCTGCAGGCGCTGCTGCTCGACTCGGCCAGCTTCGTGATGCTCGGCTTGCTGGCGCTGGTGTTGCAGGTGCTGGTCAACAACAAGTTCATCGGTTACCTGGCGATCGTCCTCTACATGGTGGCGCAACTGGTGCTGGGCGCGCTGCATTTCGACCACAACCTCTACAACTTCGCTTCGCTGCCGCAACTCAAGTATTCCGACATGAACGGTTACGGCCACTTCCTGCTGGGCTGGTCGTGGTTCGCCGTGTACTGGGGCTGCGCCACGCTGGCGCTGCTGGCGGTGGCGCAGGCGTTCTGGGTGCGTGGCCTGGTACTGCCGTGGCGCCGCCGCGTGCGCGCCGCAGGCAGCCGCCTGCGCGGGCCGTCCGGCGTGCTGCTGGCGCTGTGCCTGGCCGGCTTTGCCGGCACCGGCGCCTGGATCTTCCACAACACCAATCAGCTCAACCGCTACCAGCCTGGCAATGTGCGCATGGACGAGCAGGCCCGTTACGAAAAATCGTACCGTCGCTACAAGGACCTGCCGCAGCCGCGCGTGACCGACGTGCGCGCCGATGTCGATATCTATCCGGACCAGCGCCGCGTGATCGTGCGCGGTCATTACCGCATGGAAAACAAGAGCGGCGCGCCGCTGGCCGAGCTGCGCCTGCAACTGAACCCGGACGTGACCACGCGCTTTGCCAACCTGCCCGCGCACACGGTCGTCAGCGACGACCAGGCGCTGGGCTTTCGCGTGCTGCGCCTGGCGCAGCCGATCGCCGCCGGCGCCCAGCTCGAGCTCGACTTCACGGTCGACGTCCATCCCGAAGGGTTCACCAACCAGGGCGCGCCCGATGGCATCAACCTGAAAGGCACTTTCTTCAACAACGGCGCCTTCTTCCCGCGCTTTGGCTACCAGCCGGACATGGAGCTCAAGGACCGCAACGAGCGCCGCAAGCGCGGACTGGGCGAGCCGCAGCGCATGGCCAGGCTGGAAGATGAAAAAGCGCGCGCCAACAACGTCTTCGGCGACACCGACTGGATCAACTTCGAGACCACCGTCTCCACGTCCTCCGACCAGATCGCGATGGCGCCCGGCTACCTGCAAAACAGCTGGGAAAAGGATGGCCGCCGCTATTTCCATTACAAGATGGACCGGCCGATGGTGGGCTTCTTTGCCTACCTGTCGGCGCGCTGGAACGTCAAAAAGGGCGAATGGCGCGGCTTGCCGATCGAGGTGTATTACGATGCCAGGCACGGCTACAACGTCGATCGCATGATCACCTCGACGCAAAAGTCGCTCGACTACTTTGTCGCCAACTTCACGCCGTACCAGTTCCGCCAGGTGCGCATCCTCGAGTTCCCGAGGTACCAGAGCTTTGCCCAGTCGTTTGCCAACACCATCCCGTATTCGGAAGGCATCGGCTTTATCGCCGACCTGCGCGACAGGGACAATATCGACTACGTGTTCTACGTGACCGCGCACGAGATGGCGCACCAGTGGTGGGGCCACCAGGTGGTGGGCGCCAATGTGCAGGGCGCGTCGATGCTGATCGAATCGCTGGCGCAGTACTCGGCGCTGATGGTGATGGAGAAGGAATACGGCCGCAACAAGCTGCGCCGCTTCCTGCGCTTCGAACTCGACGCCTACTTGCGCGGCCGTGGCGGCGAAGTGATCGAGGAGCTGCCGCTGTACCGCGTGGAAAACCAGGACTACATCCACTACCGCAAGGGCAGCCTGGTGTTTTACCGCCTGCGCGACGAGATCGGCGAAGACGCGGTCAACCGCGCGCTCAAGCGCTTCCTGCAGGACAAGGGCTACCAGCAGGCGCCGTACACCACCAGCCGCGAATTGCTCGAGTATTTGCGCGCCGAAGCGCCGCAGGACAAGCAGGCCCTGATCACCGACCTGTTCGAAAAGATCGTCCTGTACGACAACCGCGTGACCGAGGCGAGCGCCAAAAAGCGCCCGGACGGCCAGTGGGACGTCACCCTGAAACTGCACCTGGCCAAGCTGGAAGCGGACGGCAAGGGCAAGGAAACGCCGCGCGCCTACGACGAGCCGGTGGAAATCGGCATCTTCGCCCGTGCCCCGGGCGCCAAGGAGGCCGACGAAAAAGTGCTGTACCTGGAAAAACGCCTGCTGCGCGGCAGCGACCCGGTCTTGACGGTGACGGTCAAGGACAAGCCGTTCGAGGTGGGCATCGATCCGTACAACAAGATGATCGACCGCGTGCCGGGCGATAACCGCAAGGAGGTGGGCAATGAATAGGACGCTGGTGCGCAGGTTGATGGCGGGACTGGTTGCAGCGGTGGTGACGCAGGGGGCAGCACTGGCCGCCGAACCGCCCAAGCCGCAGTTCGATCCTTCAACCCTCAAGCTGGCGCGGGGGCAGATCAACCAGGTGATGGTGCTGGGTTCGCCGCATTTTTCGCAGCTGCCCAAGCCGTTCGATGCCACGACCTTGCAGGTGCTCAACGCGCGGCTGGCGGCGTGGCGGCCGCAGGCAATCGCCATCGAGCATCTGTCTGGCGTGCAGTGCGCGATGATGCAGCGCTACCCGCAGCGTTACGCCGATAGCGTCAAGACCTATTGTCGCGATACCTCGGCAGCCCAGGCGGCGACCGGTCTCGATGTGTTCGAGGCCACCGACCGGGCCGAGCGTCTGCTGGCCGCCTGGCCGGCCGCTCCCACCACCGGCCAGCGGCGCGAACTGGCAGCGCTGTTCCTGGCCGCCGGCGAGCCCGGTTCGGCCCTGGTGCAGTGGCTGCGCCTGCCGGTGACTGAGCGGCACGCTGGCGACAGCCTTGATGCCGCGCTGGTGGAAACCATCAACAAGCTGATGGTGCGGCCCGACGAGAGCTACCTGGTCGCCGCGCAGGTAGCCGCACGGGTGGGACTCGAGCGGCTGTACGCAATGGACGACCACACGGCCGACAGACCGGAACCATCCGCAGCAGAACAGAAGGCGGCCGGTGCGGCCATCATGGCCGCTTGGGACAACCCGGCCACCGCCCAGCGCAGCCGCAACGACAAGGTCCTGCAAAGCCGGATCGGCACGTCCGCCGGCGTGCTGGCGATGTACCGGGCGTACAACGACCCCAGCGAACCGGCGCTGGTCTTCAAGAGCGACTTCGGCGCGGCGCTGGAAGAGCCATCGCCCCGGCACTACGGCCGTGGTTACGTGGCCTACTGGGAGACGCGCAACCTGCGCATGGCGTCCAATATCCGCGACGCCATGAGTCCGCCCGGCCTGCGCATGCTGGTGGTCGTGGGCGCATCGCACAAGTTTTATCTTGAAGCGTATCTGAACCAGATGCATGATGTGCGTATCGTCGGTACCGATGTGGTACTGCACAACTGACCTTGAGGAGACTACGCCATGCTGCAACTGCGACCCAGCTGCGAATGCTGCGACACCGACCTGCCGCCCGAGTCCACCGAGGCGCGCATCTGCTCGTTCGAATGCACGTTCTGCGCACCGTGCGCCACGTCGAAACTGGCGGGCAAGTGCCCGAACTGCGGCGGCGAACTGGTGGCGCGGCCACGGCGCCCGCTGGCCAAGCTGGTCAACAATCCCGCTTCCACCGAGCGCATCTTCAAACCGGCCGGTTGCGCCGAGTTCGTATAAAGTCCTTGACCCTCACGCAACGTCAGGCGCCAACCTGTCTGTACGCACAAAGACGGGAGCTTGACGATGTTGTTGAAAATAGGTGAACTGGCCAAACGCACGGGGTTGACGGTGCGCACGCTCCACCATTACGACGCCATCGGCCTGCTCCAGCCTTCCGCGCGCACCGATGCCGGCTACCGGCTCTACAACCGAACCGACATCGCCCGGCTGCATCACATCCAGGCGCTGCGCAAGTTCGGCTTGTCGCTGGCCGACATCGGTGCTTCCCTGGACAGACCGGACCTGCCGCTTGCCGACGTGGTTGCCCAGCAGATTACCGTGCTGACGCGACAGATCGACCAGGCCGCCACCTTGCGTGCGCGCCTGGTGGCGATGCACGAGCAACTGGCGCAGCAGCAGGAACCCGGACTGGCCGATTGGCTGACCACTCTGGAGCTCATGACCATGTACGATCGATACTTTACCCCCGAAGAACTCAAGCAACTGCCGCTGTACAACCCCGCCAACGCCGTCAAGGCCGAGTGGACCACGCTGGTGGCCGCCGTGCGTGCGCTGATGGCGTCTGGCGCCGGACCGGACCACCCGCAGGCACAGGCCTATGCCCGCCAGTGGATGGCAATGGTGGTGCGCGACACCGGCGCCAACCCGGCCCTGTTCGCCAAGCTCAACACGATGCACGAGCGCGAAGCACTGGTGCAGGACGACACCGGCATCACGCCGGCAGTCATGCAGTTCGTGATTGCCGCCTCCGGCCAGCGCAAGCTGGCGCTGTACCGCAAATACCTGGACGACGACGAGTTTGCCTTCTTGCGCGACAACATCGGCAAGCGCGCGTCCGAATGGCCGCCGCTGGTGGCGCAGGTGCAAACTGCGATGGATGAGGGCAGGGCGCCCGAGTCGCCCGAGGTGCAGGCGCTGGCGCGCCACTGGTTCGACCTGTTCCGCTCGTTCGCGGGCGACAGCCCGGCCACCCAGCACAAGGTGCGGCAGGCGCTGGTGAACGAACCGGGGCTGACCGACGACGGCTTCGTCACGCCGGCGCTGCGCGACTTCATGCGGACGGCGATGGCGGCTGCAGCGGCGGTTACCAATTGGACCAAGTTAAGTAATTGACAAAACCTGAAGGCGCCCGGATACTTGTTCAATGATAGAGCTGAGCAACATTCGCAAAACTTACCACCAGGGCGGCAACGCCATCCACGCGCTCGATGGCATCGACCTGCGCGTGGCGCCCGGTGAATTTGTCGCCATCATGGGGCCGTCCGGCTCCGGCAAATCGACGTTGCTGAACGTGCTCGGTGCGCTGGACCGGCCCGATACCGGCCGCTACCGGCTGGCCGAGGACGAAGTCTCCGCGCTCGACGACGATGCCGCGTCCGACGTGCGTAACCGCCGCATCGGCTTCGTGTTCCAGTCGTTCCACTTGCTGCCGCGTTTGAGCGTGCTGGAAAATGTGCTGCTGCCGCAGCGCTATGCGCGCCAACCTGACCCGGGTGCGGCAGCGCGCGCGGTGGCGCTGCTCGAACGCATCGGCCTCGGGCAGCGCACCGGCTATTTGCCGGGCCAGTTGTCGGGCGGCCAGTTGCAGCGCGCGGCCATCGCCCGGGCCTTGTTGAACCAGCCGGCGCTGCTGCTGGCCGATGAGCCGACCGGCAATCTCGATTCGCGCAGCGCGGCCGATGTGCTGGCCCTGCTGCACGAACTGCACGCCGGCGGGCAGACCGTGGTGCTGGTGACCCACGATCCGGCGATCGCCGCCGGCGCCCAGCGCACCATTCATTTACGCGACGGCCGCATTGCCGGGGACGCCGCGTGAGGTTCGCCACGCTGAAGTTCACCATGCTCAGGCGCGCCAGGCTGACGCGCACCACGCTGGCGCTCTCGGGCGCCGGTTTGCTGGCGCTGGTCATCGCTGCCGGCCTGAAACTGGGGCGGGCCGACGCGGCCAGCCCTCCGGCCCCGGCCCCGGCGCCAGCGCCAGCGAGCCGGCCCGACACTGCCAGCCGTGGCCAAGACACCGCGCCGCGACCGGTACTGCTGACCGGCGAAGTCGAGGCGCTCGACTCACAAACCATCCTGGTGCCGCCGTCGAACTCGTCGCCGCTGGTGCTGCGCAACTTCGTCGCCGAAGGCAGCCAGGTCAAGACCGGTGACCTGGTGCTGCGCATCGAGACCGGCGATGCCGCCAATATCGAGCGCTATAAAACCGAACTGGAGCAGGCGCGCGCCCGCGCCGAGGGCGAAATCGCCAACCTGGACGTTGCGGTGGTGGAGACCGGCAAAGCGCTGGTCAGCGCCCAGGCCGCGCTGGACAAGGCCAGGCTCGATGCGGCGCTGCCCAAGGTGCAGATCTCGGCACTCGATTACGACCGCCACCAGGCCGAACTGGATCGTGCCACGCGCGACCTGGCCATCAAGCGCGACGCCGATGCCAGCGCGCGCGCGGCGGTGGATCGCCGCCGCGAAGACGGCGCGCTGGAAATCAAGAAGCTGCAAATCAACCTGGCGTTCCAGATTGCCCTGCTGGCGCAGGCGGAAGTGCGCGCGCAGCGCGACGGCGTGGTGGTGCATGGCTATAGCCCATGGATGGGCACGCGTTTCGAGGAAGGGTCGTCGGCCTGGCCCGGCAACGCCGCCGGCGTCGTGCTGGGGAGTGGCGAGATGGTGGTGACCGCGTGGGCACTGGAAGCGGACCGGCCCTACCTGGCCGAGGGCCAGGCGGTCGATCTGCAGTTCGACGCCTTGCCGGCGACCTTTACCCGTGCGGTGGCGGGGGTGATCAAGTCCATCACCAGCGCGCCGGAAGCACGCGCCAGCTGGGGCCGGGGCCGCTACTTCCGGGTCAAGATCGGCTTGCCCGCCGGCCATGCACTGGCGCTGGTGCCGGGCATGAGCGTGCAGGTAGCACCGCGCCTGCCCAGGGCGGGTGCTTCAAACCAGGCTGCAGCGCAACCTGCAGCGCCGACGCCAATGGCCGGCGAGGCGCTGGCCGTCGAGGGCGAAATCGCCTCGCGCAGCGCGCTGCCGGTAGCACCGCCCAGCATTCCCTACATCTGGCAATACAAGCTGGCGCGACTCGCGCCGGAAGGCACGCTGCTCGAAGCCGGCCAGCCGATCGCCGAGTTCGAGTCGAACGACGTCACGACCAGGCTGGTCACGCAACAGGGCGCGCTGCAGGAAAAACTGCGGGCACTCGACAAGCTCAAGCTGGACCAGGCCGAGGCCGACCGGGCCGGCGAACTGGCGGTGGCCGAGGCGCGCAGCAATGCCGACAAGGCCGACCGCAAGGCCACCATGCCGAAGGAATTGATACGGCGCGTCGATTACGACAAGCTGGTGATCGACCGCGTGGAGAAAAACCGCCTGGCCACGCTGGCAGTGACCCAGCAGCAGGCCCAGATCCGCGCCCGCCACGCCGAGCGCACCGGGCTGCAAGCGGAGATCGCCCAATTGCAGGCGCAGCTTGCCGCGCTGGTCAAGGGCAAGGCAGCGCTGGCCGTGCTGGCGCCGCGCAAGGGCATGGTGGTGTACCGCACCAGCTTCGACGGCCAAAAATTCAGCGCTGGCAGCCAGGTATGGATGGGCCTGTCAGTCGCCACGCTGGCCGACCCCGAGCAGTTGTACGTGGCCGCCAGTGTGCCCGAAGCGCAGTCCTCGCGGGTGCGCCTGGGCCAGGCGGCGCGCGTGACGGTCCCCGGCAGCAACCAGACGCTCGATGCGCGGGTGGTGGCGCTCGGGCGCGCGTTCCATGGCAAATCGAGCGCGCAGGCCCTGGTGGTGCGCGATGTCGAATTGCAGTTCGAGGGCAAACCGGCCGGACTTAAACCCGGCGCGGCAGTGCAGGCGGTGCTGGTGGCCGACACCGCGCGGACCGTGCCGCCCGTAGCGTCGCAACCAGGAAAAACCAGCCAACCATGACCATGCACGTATTCAAACCCGCTGCGATGGCAGCGGTGGCCATGATGGCTGCTTTGGCCGGCTGCAACGTTGACCCGTCGGCGGGCAGTGTGGCCGCGGAAACGCTGGCGCCGCGCGCCTGGCTCGAAACCCTGGCGGTCGATGGCGAAATCAAGGCTGCCGCCAGCACCGCGCTCAACGTGCCCGGCAACGGCTGGAGCCGCCGCGTGCTGGTGGACATGGTGGCCGACGGCAGCAGCGTGCAAAAAGGCCAGGTGGTGGCGCGCTTCGATGCCCCGCAGTCGCGCATGGAGCTGTCGCAGGCCGAACTGGAATTGCTGCGCAAGGCGCTGGCCGAGCAGGCCAGTGCCAGCAACGCTGCCGTCGAGCGCGACAAGCTGGCTGGCGACCGCGCCAAGGTCGAAGACGACCTCGGACTGAGCCGCCGCTATGCCAGCGTCGACCTGAGTATTTTCGCGCGCAACACCGTCCTCGACGCGCTGGCCGATGTCGGCTTTTTGAGCACCAAGCGCAGCTACCTGGACTGGAAAGAAGGCCAGTCGCAGGCGCGCACCGCCGCCCAGGACGCGGTGCTGCATTCGCAGCGCGACAGCGTGGTGCAGACCGCCAGGCAAAAACGCGACAGCCTGGCCGCGCTGGAACTGGTGGCGCCGCATGACGGCATCTTCCTGCTGGCTGCCAAGTGGGACGGCACCAAGCCCCAGATCGGCGCCAGCCAGTCGGCCGGCCAGGAGTTCGGCAGCCTGCCCGACCTCGACCAACTGGTGGCCCACTTCAGCGTGGCCGAAGGCGAGGCGTTCGGCCTGCGCACCGGCTTGCCGGTACGGGTGCGCCTGGCCGGCACCGGTACCGAGCTGACCCTGACGGTCACGCGGGTGGGCAGCAGCGCCAGTACCACGTCGCAGGAGTCGCCGGTCAAGTACAGCGATTTCGACGCCGCCATCGACACCGCCACCGCGCGCAAGCTCGGCCTCAAGCCCGGCCAGGCGTTGCGCGGCACGGTGCAACTGGTGGCGCGCAGCACCGCGCTGACGGTGCCCAATATCGCCGTGGTGCAGGATGGCGCCGGCCATGCCGTCTACACCGAAGAACATGGACGCCCAGTCCTGCACAAGGTGGAACTGGGCCAGCGCGGTCCCGTGCGCAGCGAACTGAAGAGCGGCATCGCGGCCGGCGCACGCATCGTGTTGCTGCCGCCGGCCGCCACGGAGAAATCATGAACCTGGCCCTGTTGCACGAAGCGCTAACCGAACTGGGGCGGCGCAAGCTGCGTACCGGCCTGACCTTGCTGGGCATGGTGTTCGGCGTGGGTGCGATTGTCGCCATGCTGGCGGTGGGCGAGGGCAGCAAGCGCGAAGCATTGCGGCTGGTGGCCGAGCTGGGGCTCGACAATGTCCTGCTCGAAAGCAAGGCTATCGATCCCGAGCAGCTCAAGGAGTTGCGCACCCGTTCGCTGGGCCTGTCGGCAGCCGATGGCGCGGCGGCCCTGTCGGTGGTGCCGGGCGCGGTGTCGGTCGCGCTGAAAAAAGAAATCAAGGTCGATCAGCTGGTGCTCGACCAGCGCGTGGTGCCGGCGCGCGCCTACGCCGTCTCGCCCGACTACGCCGCGCACGGCGGCCTGCAACTGGCTGCCGGGCGCTGGCTGACGCCTGCCGACAGCGCCACCCTGGCGCCGGTCTGCGTGATTGGCGCGCGGCTGGCGCGCACGCTGTTCGGCGCTGCGCCGGCGCTGGGCCGTCGCGTCAAGCTCAACCATGTATGGCTGGAAGTGGTGGGCGTGCTGCAAGACCGCGCGCAAAGCAAGTCCGACTTCGAGGGCATCAAGCTCGGGCTCGACGACGAGCGCCTGTTCGTGGCCTGGGAGACCGGGCGTGCCCGGTTCAGCTTCAAGGCCATCGAGGACGAGGTCGACGGCATCAGCGTGCGGCTCGACGGCAAGGTAGCGCCGGACCAGGCCGCTCGCGTGTTGCAGGCATTGATCGCCCGCCGCCACGGTGGCGCCGACGACACCAACCTGATCGTGCCGATGGGCTTGTACCGCCAGAACCAGCAGACCCAGCGTATCTTCGCCATCGTCATGAGTTCGATTGCGGCGGTGTCGCTGCTGGTGGGCGGGATCGGCATCATGAACATCATGCTGGCCAATGTGCTCGAGCGGCGCCGCGAAGTGGGGCTGAAGCGGGCGCTGGGCGCCCGGCGCCGGGACGTGGTCGAGCAGTTCCTGGCCGAAGCGCTGGTGATCGCCGTCAGCGGCGCGCTGCTGGGCGTGGTGCTCGGCGCCGTGGCCGCGTACAGCATCGCCGCGTTGGCCGGCTGGTCGGTGGCGTGGTCACCGCTGAGCCTGGTGGCGGCAGTGCTGCTATGCGTGGCGGTGGGCCTGGCCTTCGGCGTGTTCCCGGCGCGCCAGGCAGCGGCGCTTGATCCGATCGCTGCGTTGCGCAGCGATGGCTGACCGACAGTGCCTGCGCCTGCGCTGGCTTATTTGGCCGCCTTGAGCAGGCGCGCGATATCGAGTGCGAAATAGGTCAGCACGGCGTCGGCGCCGGCGCGCTTGAACGCCATCATCGACTCCATCATCACCTTGTCGTGGTCGAGCCAGCCGTTCTGGGCGGCGGCCTTGAGCATCGCGTATTCGCCGCTGACCTGGTAGGCAAACGTGGGCACCTTGAATTCGTCCTTCACGCGGCGCACGATGTCGAGGTACGGCATGCCCGGCTTGACCATCACCATGTCGGCGCCTTCGGCCAGGTCGAGCGCCACTTCGCGCAGTGCTTCGTCGCTGTTGGCCGGGTCCATCTGGTACTGGTTCTTGTCGCCCTTGCCCAGGTTGGCAGCCGAGCCGACCGCATCGCGGAACGGGCCGTAGAAGGCCGAGGCGTACTTGGCCGAGTAAGCCATGATGCGGGTGTGGATGTGGCCGTGTTCTTCCAGTGCGGCGCGGATGGCGGCGATGCGACCGTCCATCATGTCCGACGGCGCCACCACGTCGGCGCCGGCCTCGGCGTGGCACAGCGCCTGCTTGACCAGCGCGGTGGTGGTGATGTCGTTGATCACGTAGCCGTGCTCGTCGATGATGCCGTCCTGGCCGTGCACCGTGTACGGGTCGAGCGCGACGTCGGTGAGGATGCCCAGTTCCGGGAACGCCTGCTTGAGGGCGCGGATCGCGCGCGGCACCAGGCCGTCCGGGTTGTGCGCCTCGGCGCCGTCGAGCGACTTGCCCGACGCCTCGATCACCGGGAACAACGCCATTACCGGGATGCCCAGCTCCACGCAATCCTGCGCCACTTTCAGCAGCAAGTCCACCGACACCCGCTCCACGCCCGGCATCGACGCCACGGCTTCGCGCTGCTGCGTGCCTTCGAGGATGAACACCGGGTAGATCAGGTCGGCGGCGGTGATGACATTCTCGCGCATCAGCGCGCGCGAAAACGGATCGCGGCGCATGCGGCGCAGGCGCAGGGCCGGGAACGAGGAGGGGGCGTGAGGCGTATGCATCTTGTTACTTCCTTATTGAACGTTACTTGGCTTCTTTGACTTCGTCATCGTCATCTTCAGCGTCATCGGCGATGTCGATCTGTTCGACCTGGGCGGCAATCTGCGCAGCGGCGTCGTCGTCGGCGCTGACGCCGGCCAGTTCCAGGATCTTGTCGTTGGCTTCGTCGATGCCCACGCGCTTGAGCGCGGAGAACAGTTGCACGGTGAACGGGAAGCCTTCGCCGTCTTCATCGACATAGCTGTCGAGACGGGCGCGCGCCTGGCGCAGCACGTTGACCGATTCGTTGCGGTTGAGCTTGTCGACCTTGGTCAGGATGCAGTGGATCGGCTTGCCGGTGGGGGCAAACCATTCGAGCATCTGGATGTCGAGGTCGGTGAACGGGCGGCGCGAGTCCATGATCAGGATCAGGGCAGCGAGCTGTTCGCGGCGCTGGACGTAGTCGCCCAGCAGGCGCTGCCAGTGCAGCTTGGCCGAGCCCGACACTTCGGCGTAGCCGTAGCCGGGCAAGTCGACCAGCAGGCATTCGATCTCTTCGACGATGGTCGGGTCCTTGCGGTGCTGGGCCACGTGGGCGCCGCCGATCGAGAAATAATTGATGTGCTGGGTGCGGCCCGGGGTCTTGGATGCGAACGCCAAACCCTTCTGGTTGCACAGGATATTGATGGCGGTCGATTTGCCGGCGTTGGACCGACCGGCAAAGGCAATCTCCGGCACCGTGGTGTCGGGGAGATCGCGCAGTTGGTTTACGGTCGTAAAGAAGCGGGCTTGCCAGAGTTTAGACATGAGATAACGTAAGATGGGGGAAAATGCAACAAAGTGGGGCGGTTAGGCAGGTAAGCTATTGTACAATGCCTAGTCACGGAATGTTGCCAGGCATTCGAGAATGCCACGCCTTCATTCGGACGTAAAACTTTATAGACTCCTTCCAAGGTGCTTGAATGAAACGTGCGTTTTCTCCTTTGCTGAAACCCCTGCTCATCGCCGCCATCGCCTTTTCCGCTGCCAGCGGATACGCCCAAGATAAAGCTTCCGCCGCACCTGCTGCACCTGCGGCCCCCGCCAAGGTCGATCCCGCCAAGGGCGGCGTCCTGTACGTGGAAGGGGACGCCGCGCGCGGGCTGCCGGCCTGCGTGTCTTGCCACGGCGCCAATGGCAACTCGACCATTGCGGTCAATCCCAAGCTGTCGGCGCAAAGCCAGAGCTACCTGTACAAGCAGCTGGTCAACTTCACCACCGACGCCCGCAACCAGCCGGTGATGTCGCTGTACGCCAAGATGCTCACCGACGCCGACAAGCACAACGTGGCGGCCTGGCTGGCCACGCAGCCGGCCAAACCGGGTGCGGCCAAGAACCGCGACAGCATCGACCTTGGTAAAAAAATCTACCGCGGCGGCATCGCCGAGAAGAACGTGCCGGCCTGTGCCAGCTGTCATGGCGCCACCGGCGGTGGCATTCCCGCGCTGTACCCGCGCCTGGCCGGCCAGCACCAGGATTACACGGTCGCCCAGCTGGGACTGTTCAAGGGCCATGGCCGCAAGAACAGCCCGGAAATGGCCACCATCGCTGCCCGCATGTCGGATGATGAAATGAAAGCAGTAGCAGACTATGTCGCCGGGCTGAAATAGCGCTGCCTCGTAATTCGCTTGTAAGGGCGTTTTTATACCAATTGGGAGGGCGGCGGCGTGAGCGGGCCGCCCTTTTTATTGGTATGCTGCGCGGTTGCCCCATTTTTTAGATCGCCATGCATGACTAGCACCACCGGTATCCAAATCAAGACCCGCCGCCCCATCATCGGCGAGACGATCGAACTGATGTCGTCGATGCGCTTTGCCATCGCCATGCTGGCGATGATCGCCATTGCCGCCGTGATCGGCACCGTGATGAAGCAGAGCGAGGCCACGTCCAACTACATCAACCAGTTCGGGCCGTTCTGGTTCGAGGTGTTCGACAAGGCCGGCCTCTACGCCGTGTACTCGTCGTGGTGGTTCATGCTCCTGATGACGCTGCTGGTGTCGTCCACCAGCTTGTGTATCGCGCGCAATGCACCGAAGATGGTGCGCGACATGCGCAGCTGGCGCGAGAACGTGCGCGAACAGTCGCTGCTCAACTTCCCGCACCGCATGCACTGGCGCGCACCGCTGGCGCGCGCAGCACTGGCGCAGCAAACCGCCGCCCGCCTGGCCGACAACGGCTACCGCGTGAAAATCGTCGAGCGTGACAACGGCACCTTGCTGGCTGCCAAGCAGGGCGGCGCCAACAAGTTCGGCTACATCTTTGCCCACGCGTCGATCGTGGTGATCTGCGTGGGGGCGCTGTTCGATTCGGACTTGCCTATCCGCTTCCAGGAGTGGGTGCTGGGCAAAACGCCGTTTGCCGGCAGCGGCCTGATCGCCGAAGTGCCGGCCAAGCATCGCCTGAGCACGTCCAACCCCACCTTCCGTGGCAATACCCTGATCCCGGAAGGCTCGAATAGCTCGAGCGCGTTGCTGCAGCGTCCCGACGGCGTGTTGATCCAGGATCTGCCGATCACCATCAACCTGAAAAAATTCACCATCGATTTTTACAGCACCGGCATGCCCAAGCTGTTTGCCAGCGACGTGGAAGTGGTCGATCACGCCACCGGCGAGAAGGTCAACGCCGTCATCGAGGTCAACAAGCCGTTGATCTTCAAGGGCCTGGCGATTTACCAGTCCAGCTTTGAAGACGGCGGCAGCAAGCTCAAGCTCAAGGGCTACCCGATGCTGGGCACCGGCACCCGGAGTTTCGACCTCAATGGCGAGGTGGGCGGCACCACGCCGTTCAGCGACGCCTACACCATCGAATGGTCGGGCTTCCGGCCGTTCAACGTGGAAAACATGAACACCAATAACGACGTGCGCGCGGTCAAGCAGGACAAGAGCCTGCGCGAGCAGTTCTCGGCCAGCCTCGACAAGCACACCGGCTCGGCCGGACGGGGCAGCCTCTCCAACGAACTGAAAAACGTCGGCCCCAGCGTGCAGTACAAGCTGCGCGACAAGACCGGGCAGGCGCGCGAATACCAGAACTACATGCAGCCGATGACGCTCGACGGCGCCGCCGTGTTCCTGGCCGGCGTGCGCGCCAATCCGTCCGATCCGTTCAGCTACCTGCGCATTCCCGCCGACGACGAACACTCGGTGCGCGACTGGATGCGCCTGCGCGCCGCGCTGGCCGACCCGGCCCTGCGCGCGGCAGCCGCCAAACGCTACAGCGAGCGCGCCGCGCCGCAAACCGCCGATGCGGCTGCCGTGCGCGGACATATCGAAGCGTCGTCCGAGAAAAGCCTGAGCCTGTTTGCCGGCGACGGCAAGGTTGGCGGCTTCGTGTCGATTTCACAATTCCTGGAAAAAGTGCCGGTCGAAGGCCAGGAAAAGACCGCCGAAGTGTTCATGAAAATCCTGAACGGCAGCCTGTGGGAGCTGTGGCAGGTCGCACGCGCCAAGGATGGCCTGGCGCCGGTTGCGGCCGACGAAGCCCATGGCCGCTACCTGCTGCTGGCCACCAACGCGCTGTCGGACGCATTCTTCTACGGCGCGCCCGTGTATTTGCAACTGGACGAATTCGTCGAAGTGAAGGCGTCGGTGTTCCAGGTCACGCGCTCACCGGGCAAGAATATCGTGTACTTCGGCTGCGCGCTGCTGGTGCTGGGCGTGTTTTCGATGTTTTATATCCGCGAGCGCCGGCTGTGGGTGTGGATCAAGGACGATACTGAACATTCCGGCGGCGCCGAGGCATTAATGGCCATGAGCACGCAGCGCAAGACGCTCGATTTCGAGCGCGAATTTGTAACACTGAAGGAAAAGTTGCCGCAATCGGCTTAATGTACGATCAGTGCAGCACGGAGAAATGATGGAACTGACTGAAAAATCCCAAGGCTCGACACCTGCCACCCAGGCCAGCGGCAGCACCTATGTGCAGGCGCCCGGCTACTTCAAGCGCTTGACCGTGGTGGACTGGCTGTTCGCCGCCGCCTTGCTGGCCGGCGCCGTGTTCGCCTTCAACCGCTACGGCCATTTCATGGACGTGTACGAGGAAGCGATCATGCTGCTGTGCGCACCCGTGTTCGCGGCGCTGGGCTGGCACTGGAAGCCGGTGCGCTGGCTGATGGCGCTGGTCGCCTTGCTGTCGCTGTGGGCGATCTCGATGTACGCGGGCCAGCTCGACATGGGCACGCAAAAGTTCTGGCTGCGCTACATGATCTCTAGCCAGTCGGCGATTTTGTGGATGAGCGTGATGTTCTGCCTGTCCACGCTGTTCTACTGGATCGGCTTTGCCGGCCGTTCGGAAGCGTGGAGCAGCCTCGGCACCAAGCTCAGCTGGGCTGCCGTGGTGCTGGGCTGGACCGGCATGATGGTGCGCTGGTACGAGTCGTACCTGATCGGCGCCGACGTCGGTCACATTCCCGTCTCCAACCTGTACGAAGTGTTCATCCTGTTCTCGCTGATCACGGCGATGTTCTACCTGTATTTCGAGGACCGCTACAAGACCCGCCAGATGGGCCCGTTCGTGCTGCTGATTATCACGGCTGCCATCGGCTTTTTGTTCTGGTACACCACGTCGCGCGACGCGGCCGAGATCCAGCCGCTGCTGCCGGCGCTGCAAAGCTGGTGGATGAAGATCCACGTGCCGGCCAACTTCATCGGCTACGGTAACTTCGCGCTCGCTGCCATGGTGGCAATGGCCTACCTGCTCAAATCGTCGGGCCGCCTGGCGGACCCCCTGCCGTCGCTCGAGGTGCTCGATGATGTCATGTACAAGGCCATCTCGGCCGGTTTCGCTTTCTTTACCATCGCTACCATCCTGGGCGCGCTGTGGGCGGCCGAAGCATGGGGCGGCTACTGGTCGTGGGACCCGAAAGAGACTTGGGCGCTGATCGTCTGGCTCAACTACGCGGCTTGGTTGCACATGCGCCTGATGACGGGCTTGCGCGGCCGTCCGGCGGCCTGGTGGGCGCTGGTGGGCTTGCTGGTGACCACGTTCGCTTTCCTGGGCGTCAACATGTTCCTGTCCGGTCTGCACTCGTACGGCAAGCTGTAAAACTATTTTCCTAGTTAACTGAGCTGTCATCTTTGTTTTCCGGGATTGGTGTAAGGTGGAGTTATTGCCTTGCCCCTTTTCTGGAGACAACATGCTGATCAAGCGTAGCCCCAACGGTATCGAACTGCCGTTTTCGTCGGAAATCACGCCGCGCGAGCTGTACGAATCGCGCCGCACCTTCATCAAGCAGGTGGCTGCCGGTGCCATCGGCAGCGCCGCGCTGCTGGAAATGGCCAACCGCGAAGCGTTCGCCCAGGGCGCCGGCCTGGCCAAGCTGCCGGCCAAGCTCAACCCGGCCTATTCGGCGCTCGACAAGCAGACGCCGTACAAGGACGCCACCACCTACAACAATTTCTACGAGTTCGGCACCGACAAGAGTGACCCGGCAGCGAACGCCGGCACCCTGAAAACCCGGCCGTGGACGGTGCAGATCGAAGGCGAAGTCAAAAAACCGATGACGCTCGACATCGACGCGCTGCTCAAGCTGGCGCCGATGGAAGAGCGCATCTACCGGCTGCGCTGCGTGGAAGGCTGGTCGATGGTGATTCCGTGGGTCGGTTACTCGTTCTCCGAGATCATCAAGAAAGTCGAGCCGACCGGCAACGCCAAGTACGTGGAATTCATCACTCTCAACGACCGCAAGCAGATGCCGGGCGTGGGCAGCCGCGTGCTCGAGTGGCCGTACACGGAAGGGCTGCGCATCGACGAAGCCAATCACCCGCTGGCGCTGCTCACCTTTGGCATGTATGGCGAGGTGCTGCCGAACCAGAACGGCGCGCCGGTGCGCATGGTCTTGCCTTGGAAATATGGTTTCAAGTCGGCCAAGTCGATCGTCAAGATCCGCTTCGTGAAGGACATGCCGCGCACGTCGTGGAATATCTCGGCGCCGCGCGAGTATGGTTTTTATTCCAACGTGAACCCCGACGTCGACCATCCGCGCTGGTCGCAGGCATCCGAGCGCCGCATCGGCGAAGACGGTTTCCTGGCCCGCAAGCGCAAGACCTTGATGTTCAACGGCTACAGCGACGTCGCACCGTTGTACGCCGGCATGGACCTGAAAAAATTCTATTGAGGGCGTAGCACAGCATGGCTTTCAATCCCACCGCGCGCCAGACCAGCCTGATCAAGGCTGGCGTATTTCTGGCCGCCTTGATCCCGCTGGCGCGCATGGTGTACCTGACGGTGACCGGGCAACTGGTCGAACCGCTCGAATTCATCACGCGCTCCACCGGCGACTGGACCTTGTACTTCCTGTGCTTTACGCTGGCGGTCACGCCGTTGCGGCGTGTGAGTAAATGGAACTGGCTGGTCAAGCTGCGCCGCATGCTGGGCCTGTTCATGTTCTTTTACGCCGTGCTGCACTTCATGACGTTTTTATGGTTCGACCATTTCTTCGACCTGGCGGAAATGTGGAAAGACGTGCTGCGGCGCCCGTTCATCACGGTCGGCTTCATCGCCTTCGTGCTCTTGATACCGCTGGCGGCCACCAGCACCAACGCCATGATCCGCCGCCTGGGCGGCAAGCGCTGGCAGTGGTTGCACCGGCTGATCTACGTGATCGCACCGCTGGCGATCCTGCACTTCTGGTGGATGAAAGCAGGCAAGCACAACTTTACCGAACCAATCATCTACGGCTCGATCCTGGCAGTGCTGCTGGGAATGCGGGTGTTCTGGGCGCTGCGCAAGCAGGCCAAGGCCTGAAACTAGTTCGGGGTCAGTGCCGACATTCGGACACAAGCTCAGCTGCTATAGCTCGAGTTCGTGTCCGAATGTCGGCACTGACCCCGAAGTGTTAGTTGATCAGCGATTCGAGGGCGTAGAGCTCGGCTGGGGTTTCGCGGCGGCGTATTACGTGGGTGGTGGCGCCGTCGACGATGATTTCGGCGGCGCGGCCGCGGGTGTTGTAGTTCGACGCCATGGTCATGCCGTAGGCGCCTGCCGAGTGCATGACCAGGAGGTCGCCCGCTTCAACTGCCAGGTCGCGGTCGCGGGCCAGCCAGTCGCCTGATTCGCAGATCGGGCCGACGATGTCGTAGGTCTTGCTCTCGGCAGCCGTTTGCGCCACCGGTTGCATGTCCATCCAGGCCTGGTACAGGGCCGGGCGCGCCATGTCGTTCATGGCGGCGTCAACGATGCAGAAGTTCTTCTCTTCGCCGTGCTTGATGAATTCCACGCGGGTCAGCAGCACGCCGGTGTCGCCGACGATCGAGCGGCCCGGTTCGAAAATCACCTTGATTGGACGGCCTGCGTAACGCTCGGCGCGCCAGGCGTCGATGCGGGCGAACACGCGGCCCAGGTAGTCGCCCACCGGTACCGGCGCCGCTTCACCGGCTTCGCGGTAGTCGATGCCGATGCCGCCGCCCATGTCGAGGTGGTGCAAGGTGATGCCTTCGTCGCCGAGGCGGTCGATCAGTTCGATCAGGCGGTCCAGCGCTTCGAGCAGCGGCTGGTCGTCCAGCAGTTGCGAACCGATGTGGCAGTCGATGCCGGCCACGTCGATGTGCGGCAGCGCGGCGGCGGCGCGGTAGGTGTCGAGCGCGTCATCGAACGCGACGCCGAATTTGCTCGCTTTCAGGCCGGTGGCGATGTACGGGTGGGTCTTCGGATCGACGTTGGGGTTGACCCGCAGCGAAATGCGCGCGGTCTTGCCCATGGCGCCGGCCACGTCATTGAGGCGGTGCAGTTCGGGGATTGATTCGACATTGAAGCACAGGATGTCGTGCGACAGCGCCAGGCGCATTTCATCGACGCTCTTGCCCACGCCCGAGAAGATCACCTTGCGCGGGTCGCCGCCGGCGGCCAGCACGCGTTGCAGCTCGCCGCCGGAGACGATGTCGAACCCGGCGCCCTGGCGCGCCAGCAGGTCGAGGATCGCCAGGTTGGAATTGGCCTTCATGGCGTAGCACACCAGCGCGTCGCGGCCCCGGCAGGCGTCGGCGTACGAGGCGAAGTTGCCCAGCAGCGCGGCTTTGGAGTACACATAGGTCGGGGTGCCATGCTCGGCAGCGATGGCGGCCAGCGACACGCCTTCGGCGTGCAGCACGCCGTCTTGATACGAAAATTGCGACATAGAATTATTTGATGGTCGGTACGGTGGTGGGAGACTGCATGGACGGCGGCGCAATCGGCTCGGCCGGCGTGGGCACGATGGGCGCCGGCGGTTCGGCGGCCGGGGATACCGGGACCGTGCTGCTCTTGGCAGGCTTGGACACTGGCGGCTTGGGCAGGTAAAGCGGGCCGGGTTGGCCGCAACCGCTGAGCATGACCGTCAGCGCCACGGTGGCGGCGCCGATAATCGGAAAGACAGCATAACGAATAGGGGATGTCGGGACAGACTTCACGATAGAATCACGGATTGACTATAGATATCGGAGTTTAGCATGGGCGATTCAGAATTCCTGGCGCAGGCCGAGGCCACCCTCGACGCCATCGAGGCGGCGTTGGACAAATTGAACGACGAAGACATGATCGACGTCGAATGCAGCCGCAGCGGCAACGTGCTGGAAATCGAATTCCTCCACAACGGTTCCAAGATCATCGTCAACAGCCAGGCGGCGATGAAGGAGCTGTGGGTCGCTTCGCGTTCGGGCGGTTACCACTATCGCCAGAAGGAAGGCCAGTGGATCAATACCCGTGACGGCTCGGAAATGCTGGCGTCGCTGTCGGAGATGGTCAGTGCCCAGGGCGGCGCCCCTGTGGTCATCACCGGCTGAAAATAGCTGAGCTTGAAAACAACAACGGCGGCCACCAGGGCCGCCGTTTTTTTATGCCAGCCCGGCTGGCGAGGGAGCTCGAAAAACCGTAGCGAGCGGCTCGATATCGTCGGGAGTAGCGCAAGCGTACGCAGGTACGCTGAGCAACGCAGCGGCGATAGCGGGCCGCGCAGTAGGTTTGTCGAGCTTCCCTTAGAACAACTCGTTCTTGACCGCGTCCTTGGCCTTTTCTTCGGCCGGGGTGCCCTGGTTGGCGCCGTCGATATTGTGTACGCCGGTGCCCGGCGGGTTCTCGGCATAATAATACTCGTCGCCGACCAGCATCACGCCCTCCGGCACCGCGCGCTCCTCGATCGGGATGTTTTTCAGCGCCTTTTGCATGTAGTTGATCCAGATCGGCAGCGCCAGGCCGCCGCCGGTTTCGCGGTTGCCCAGGTTGCGCGGCTGGTCGTAGCCGATCCAGGCCACGCCCACCAGCTTGGGCTGGTAGCCGGCAAACCAGGCGTCGATCGAATCGTTGGTGGTGCCGGTCTTGCCCGAGATGTCGGGGCGCTTGAGCGCCAGCGCCTTGGTCGCCGTGCCGAAGCGCACCACGTCCTTGAGCATGCTGTCCATCAGGAAGGCGTTGCGCTCGTCGATCACGCGGTTCTTCTCGTCGCCAGCCTTGTCTGGCGTCGCCTGCGACAGGATCTTGCCGTCGGCGTCGGTCACCTTGGCGATCAGGTACGGGCTGACCTTGTAGCCGCCGTTGGCGAACACCGCGTACGCGCCGGCCATTTGCAGCGGCGTGACGTTACCCGCGCCCAGCGCCAGGGTCAGGTACGGCGGATTCTTGTCGGCGTCGAAACCGAAGCGCGTGGTGTATTCCTGGCCATACTTGGCGCCGATCTTGTGCAGGATGCGGATCGAAATCATGTTTTTCGACTTGGTCAGGCCACGGCGCATGGTCATCGGGCCGTCGTATTTGCCGTCGTAGTTCTTCGGCTCCCAGGCCTGGCCGCCGGTCTGGCCGGCGTCGAACGAGATCGGCGCATCGTTGATGATGGTCGAGGGCGACAGGCCGCGCTCGAGCGAGGCCGAGTAGATGAACGGCTTGAACGACGAACCCGGCTGGCGCCACGCCTGGGTGACGTGGTTGAACTTGTTACGGTTGTAGTCGAAACCGCCCACCATGGCCTTGATGGCGCCGTCCTCGGTGCTGGCTGCAACAAAGGCCGATTCGATCTGCGGCATCTGCGTCAGTTCCCAGTCCTTTTCTTCGCGCATCACGCGCACCACGGCGCCACGGCGGATGCGCTTGTTGGGCGCGGCCTTGTCCGACAGCCAGGCGCGACCCATGGCCAGGCCGGCGCCGCTGATGCGGATTTCCTCACCGGAGGCGGTCACCGCCACGATCAGCTGCGGGGTGGCCTGCAGCACGATGGCGGCAATGATGTCGTCGCTGTCCGGGTGGTCGGCCAGTTCGGTTTCGATGGCGTCGTCGGCGTCTTCCTTTTTCGCAGGGATGTCGATGTACGCTTCCGGGCCGCGATACGGGTGGCGGCGCTCGTAGTCCATCACGCCACGGCGCAGCGCCAGGTAGGCAGCGTCCTGGTCGGCCTTGGTGATGGTGGTAAACACGTTCAGCCCGCGCGTATACGTGTCTTCCTTGAACTGTTCATAGACCAGCTGGCGCGCCATTTCGGCCACGTACTCGGCGTGTACGCCGAACTCGCTGCTGTCGGTCTTGACCTTGAGCGGCTCGGCGCGCGCTTCCTCGTACTGCAGGTCGCTGATGTAGCCCAGGCTGTGCATGCGCGTAAGGATGTACTGCTGGCGGGTGCGCGCGCGCTTGGGATTGACGACAGGATTGTAGGCAGAAGGGGCCTTGGGCAGGCCGGCCAGCATGGCCGCCTCGGCCACGCTGATGTCGCGGATATTCTTGCCAAAATAGATTTGCGCGGCCGACGAGAAACCGTAAGCGCGCTGGCCCAGGTAGATCTGGTTCATATACACCTCGAGAATCTGGTCCTTGCTCAGGTTTTTCTCGATCTTCCAGGCCAGCAGCATTTCATAGACCTTGCGCTTGATGGTCTGCTCACTGGACAGGAAGAAGTTGCGCGCGACTTGCTGGGTGATGGTCGACGCGCCCTGCTTGGCGCCGCCGGTGGCGTTGTGCACGGCCGCGCGCAGGATGCCGGTGTAATCGACGCCGCCGTGCTCGTAGAAGCGGTCGTCTTCGATGGCCAGCACGGCCTTCTTCATCACGTCGGGAATGTCCTTGATGCGCACCAGGTTGCGGCGCTCCTCGCCGAACTCGCCGATCAGCACGTTATCGGCCGAGAAGATCCGCAGCGGCATCTTCGGACGATAGTCGGTCAGCGTGTCGAGCTCGGGCAGGTTGGGGTAGGCCATCGCCAGGCCGAAGACCACCAGCAGCACGCCGCCCACGGCCAGGCCCAGCGCGGACAGGCCGGCGATCAGGAAGAATCGCGACGCTGGCGACGCGGATTTGGTTTTGCCGCCAGCGCGCGGGGTGTCGCCGTCGCCGGTGGGAGGAGCCGATTTGGAAGAAGCCATGCAGTTCGATCTTTCTGAAAATAATCCGGGCCATTATAAGCGAGTGCCGAACCAGCGGCGCGCCTGTGGCGGCCCGGTTTTGCCGCGCCGGCATGATCAACGGTAATAAGTGTGGCGAAAGCGAATCGTGCACGACAGAAATATCTTTACACCGTTACAGGCTCGACTTACTGTAGGAGTTCACTCTGGGGACGCGCATGAATGCATTCCAGGCCCTTTTCGGCCCCCGTAATCCGCCATTGATCGGGATTGACATTAGTACATCGTGCGTACGGTTGGTGGAGCTGGCACAAGGCGCCAAGGACGAGTTGCGGCTCGAGCGTTATGCCGCCGAGGCGCTGCCGCGCGGCGCCGTGGTCGATGGCGCCATCGAGAACATGGACCAGGTGGTGGAAACCCTGCGTCGCGTATGCAAGAAAAGCGGCACCCGAGCCAGGCTGGTGGCGCTGGGCATGCCGCCGGCCTCGGTGATCACCAAGAAAATCATCCTGGCTGCCGGCTTGTCGGAAGAGCAACTGGAAATGCAGGTCGAGTCCGAGGCCAGCCAGTACATTCCATTCGCGCTCGATGAAGTGAGCCTGGACTTCGACATCATCGGCCCAGCCAATTCGCCCGAGGACGTGGAAGTAATGCTGGCTGCCTCGCGCCGCGAAAAGATCGAGGACCGGGTGGCGATTGCCGAGGCCTCCGGCTTGAAAGCGACGGTGATGGACATCGAATCGTACGCTGCCCGCGCCGCGCTCGACCGCGTCACCGCCCTGATGCCCGAGGCGGGCGCCGGCCGGGTGGTGGCGCTGTTCCAGGTTGGCGCCCAGGTCACGCATATTTCCGTCATGCTCGACGGCGCCACCGTCTACGAGCGCGAGCAGCCGTTCGGCGGCAATTCACTGACCCACGACATCGTGCGCGCCTACGGCATGGCGTTCGAGGAGGCCGAGGCGCGCAAGAAAACCGGCGACCTTCCCGACAATTACGTGCCGGAACTGCTCACGCCATTCCTGGAAAGCGCGGTGATGGAAGTCACGCGTGCGATCCAGTTCTTTTACACGTCCACCCCCTACACGCGCATCGACCGGCTGTTCCTGGCCGGCGGCTGCGCCTTGCTGCCGGGGCTGCTGGACCTGATCGCCAGCCGCACCCGCATCGCCTGCGCGGTGGCTGCGCCCTTCAAGGGCATGCAACTGGGACCGACGGTGCGCGAATCGCAGTTGCGCCTCGACGGTCCGGCCTACCTGGTGGCCTGCGGGTTGGCGTTGCGGAGGTTTGGCTGATGATACGCATCAACCTGCTGCCCCACCGCGAAGAAAAGCGCAAGCAGAAGCAGGCCGCCTTCGTGGCGCTGCTGGCGCTGGGCGGCGTCGCGGGCGTGGCGGTGGTGTTGATGGTGGGCGCGTACAACGCCCGTGCGATTTCGATCCAGGACGAGCGCAACGGCGCACTGACCTCGGCCATCGGCGAGCTCGATAAAAAGATCGTCCGCATCGCCACGTTGAAACAGGAAATCGAAGCGCTGAAAGCGCGCCAGCAAGCGGTCGAGGACTTGCAGGGCGACCGCAACCAGCCGGTGTACCTGCTCGACGAACTGGTCCGGCAAACACCGGCCGGCGTGTACCTGAAAGGCTTTCGCCAGGAGGGGCAGAAGGTGACCATCGACGGCTATGCGCAATCGCAGGAGCGGGTGTCCGAACTGCTGCGCAACCTGGCCGGCGTCTCGCCCTGGCTGGAAAAGCCGGAATTGATCGAAGTGAAAGCCGCGCCGCTGGCGCAGGGACGCACGGTGCGCAAGGTGGTCGAATTCAACTTGATCGTCAACATTCGCCGGCCGCGTGACAAGGATGTGGCGGCCCCGCTGCAGCCCGGTACGGCGCCAGCACCAGCATCAGTACCAGCACCATTGCCAGTACCAGCACCATTGCCAGTACCAGCACCAGCACCAGCACCAGCAGCACCAGCAGCCCCAGCAGCGGCGGGAGGACCGGCAGTATGAAGAGCAAACCCAAGCGCCGCAGCGGTCCCGACCTGGGCGAACTGTTCGCACGCTTTACCGCGCAGTTTCGCAACCTCAACCGTCGCCAGCCGGGCCAGTGGCCGCTGGCGCCGCGCGTGCTGTGCGCCGCCGGCGTGGCGGTGGCGGCCATCGTGGGCGGCTATTTCGCCTACTGGAGCGGCCAGTTCGAGATGCAGGACGCCGGCGCCCAGGCCGAGGTGCGGCTGCGCGCGGAATACCGCCTGAAGACCGCCAAGGCGGTCAACCTGGAAGCGTTGCAGGCGCAAAAGCTGCAAGTGGACCGCTATGTCGACCGCCTGCAAAAGCAGCTGCCGAGCAAGGCCGAGATGGCCGCGCTGCTGACCGACATCAACCAGGCCGGCTCCGGGCGCGGCCTGCAGTTCGAGCTGTTCAAGCCGGCCCAGGTGGTGCTCAGGGATTACTACGCCGAACTGCCGATCGACATCAAGGTCACCGGCAGCTACCACGACATCGGCGCGTTTGCCGCCGACATGGCCAACCTGCCGCGCATCGTCACTCTCAACAACATGACGCTGACGACCAACAAGGACGGCGTGCTGACGCTGGACGCCGTCGCCAAGACCTTCCGCTACCTCGACCCCGACGAGGTGCAGGCCCAGCGCAAGGCGGCCGACGCCAAAAAGAAAGCGGCCAAGCGATCATGAACCTGCGCCCCCGTCCATGGTGGTTGTTACTCTTGCTGGCCGGCTGCGGCGACAGCGACGTGCAGGAAGTGCGCGCCTGGATGAAGCAGGTCGACGCGGAGACCAAGGTCGGCGTGCCGCCGCTGGCCGAACCGAAAACCTTCATTCCGTTCGCCTACCAGCAAAAGGACGTGCTCGATCCGTTCAACCCCAACAAGCTGCTCGCCGAGCTGGCGCGGCAGGGGCTCGACGTCGGCGCCGGTGGCGGCGGCCTGGCGCCTGACCTCAAGCGGCGCAAGGAACTGCTGGAAAACTACCCGCTCGACACCATGAAAATGGTGGGCACCATGGAAATGAACGGCACCATGTACGCGGTATTGCAGATCGACCGCAACGTGTACAAGGCTGTCAAGGGGCAGTACCTGGGCCAGAACCATGGCGTGATCACCGGCATTACCGATGCCACCGTGTCCATCCGCGAAGTCGTGCAGGACGCCACCGGCGAATGGGCCGAACACCTGGCCACGCTGGAACTACAGGAAAGCAAGGAGACCGCCAAATGAGGGCTCGACTGATGGCTCAACTATTTTTGTTGCTCGTGTTGCTGTCTGGCGGCGGCGCCGTTCGCGCCCAGGACAGCAACGCCATCGACTCCATTACCGCCAGCCAGCAGGGGGCCAATCTGGTGGTGCGCATCGGGCTGACGCAGCCGCCGACCGCGTTGCCGGCGGCGTTTGCCATCAGCAACCCGCCGCGCATCGCGCTCGACTTCGGCGCGATCGCCAACCGCACCGGCAAAACCGAGCACGACTTCGGCCTCGGTGACCTGCGCAGTGTGCACGTGGTGCAGGCGGGCGACCGCGCGCGGCTGCTGTTCCACCTGAATCGCAGCCTCGGCTACAGCATGGCCATCGACGGCAAGGCCGTGGTGCTGACCATCGATACCGGTGCCGGCGTTGCTGCCTCGGCTGCCTCGGCCGCCTCTGCTGCGGCTAGCGAGCGGCCGCAGTTGAAAACCATCGACTTCCGCCGTGGCGACAACGGCGAGGGGCGGGTGGTGGTGGAGCTGCCCCGTGGCGCAGCGGCCGATGTGCGGCAAACCCCCACCGGCGTGGTAGTGGACTTCATCGGCGCCGGTGCGCCGGAGGCATTGCGGCGCCGGCTCGACGTCGGGGACTTCGGCACGCCGGTCAGCTTCGTCACCACGGTGCAGCAGGGCGACCATGCGCGCATGACCGTCGAGGCGCGCGGCCTGTGGGAGCAGAGCGTGTACCAAAACGATGCGCAGCTGGTGGTGGACGTACGGCCGATCAAGGAAGATCCGCGCCGCATCGTGCAGGGTTCGCAAGGCTATCGCGGCGACAAGCTGACCTTCAATTTCCAGAACCTCGAGGTGCGCGCGGCGCTGCAGGTGATTGCCGACGTCTCGGGCCTGAACATCATCACCAGCGACAGCGTGACCGGCAACCTGACCCTGCGCCTGAAAGACGTGCCGTGGGACCAGGCGCTGGACGTGATCCTGCAAGCGAAGGGTCTCGATATGCGCAAGAACGGCTCGGTGCTGTGGATCGCGCCCAAGGAAGAGCTGCTGACCAAGGAAAAACTCGAACTCGAGCAGCGCGCCCAGATTGCCGACCTGGAACCGTTGAAATCGGAAATCTTCCAGCTCAACTACCAGAAGGCCGAGGCGTTTCGCACCGTGTTCGGCCTTGACGCGGCCGCCGGCGCCGGCAACCGCGTGCTGTCGCGGCGCGGCAGCGCCATCATCGAGCCGCGCACCAACCAGCTGTTCGTCACCGATACCGTGGCCAAGATCGAGGACGTGCGGCGCCTGATCGCCAAGACCGACGTCGCCACCAAGCAAGTGCTGATCGAGGCGCGTATCGTCGAGGCCAGCGATACCTTCACCCGCAACCTCGGCGCCAAGCTCGGCTTTTCCGACATGCGCACCGTGCGCGGCGGTGACTCGGGCTACCAGGTGGGTAATGGCAACAGCCGGGTGGGCATCGGCGGCAATATGACCGGCGTGGGCGAGGTGACCGGCCAGATCGCGCCCACTACCAGCAGCTACAACAACACCCAGTTCGTCAATTTGCCGGCCGCCGGCATCAACGGCATCAATGCCGCCAGCCTGGCGCTGAGCCTGTTCTCGGCGGCCGACAACCGCTTCCTCAACCTCGAACTCTCGGCGCTGGAAGCCGACGGCACCGGCAAGATCGTTTCCAGCCCGCGCGTGATCACGGCCGACAAGGCGATGGCGCTGATCGAGCAGGGCATCGAACTGCCGTACCAGGTGGCCACCAGCAGCGGCGCCACGTCGATCCAGTTCCGCAAGGCCAATTTGCGGCTGGAAGTGACGCCGCAGATCACGCCCGACGGCAACGTGGTGATCGAGGTCGATGTGAACAAGGACAGCGTGGGCCAGGAAACCCGGTCCGGCTTTGCCATCGACACCAAGCATATCAAGACCCAGGTGATGGTGGAAAACGGCGGCACGGTAGTGCTGGGCGGCATCTACCAGCAGACCGAGCGCAATTCGACCAGCAAGGTGCCGCTGCTGGGCGACGTGCCGGTGCTCGGCTACCTGTTCCGCACCACGGGCCGCACCAACGACAAGACCGAATTGCTGGTGTTTATCACGCCGAAGATTGTCACCGACAAAATCAAGTAAGCAGTTTGACAGGGGATACTGTATGAAACGCATCATCGGATGGCTGGCAGCGACCATGTTTACAACCTTGCTGGGCGGCTGCGGCGGCGGTGGCGGCTCGCCCGGCACGGTCGGCGGCGGTACCGGCACGGTCACGCCTCCCACGGCCTCCAAAGTCGCCAGCGTGGCGTTGCAGGCCAGCGCCGCCACGATTGCCTCGTCCGGCCTGGCCGGCACCGAGGTGACGTTGACTGCCATCGTCAAGGACAGCGGCGGCAACGCGCTGGTCGGCGAGACGGTGAGCTTTACCGCCAGTTCCGGCACCGTGGGCAGCACCAGTCGCCTGACCGACACGGCCGGCCAGGTGGCTGAAAAACTCAGCGTGGCGGGCGACGCGTCGCTGCGCACCATCACCGTGACCGCCAGCGCCGGCGGACGCACGTCGGCGCCGGTGCAGGTGGCGGTAGTGGCCGCCGTGCCGTCGCTGTCGCTCACCACCGACAGCGGCAGCCTGGCCTCGTCCGGCGCGGCCGGCAGCGAAGTGACGGTGGTGGCGCTGGTGCGCGATGCCAACAATACCGCGCTGCCCGGCGTGGTGGTGGACCTGAAAGCCGATTCCGGCAGCCTGACGCTGACCTCGCGTACCACCAATGCCCAGGGCATCGTCAGCGAAAAGCTGAGCACCGGCGGTGATCCCGCCTCGCGCGCGATCCGCATTACCGCCGGCGCGGTGGGGGCCACGGCGGTCTCCACCGTGGTCAACGTGGCCGGCAACCGGCTCACCGTCAATGCACCGTCCACCATCAACGCGGGCGCGGCTTTCGATGTCGCGGTCAAGCTGGTCGATTCGGCCGGCAATGCGCTGGTCGGTAAGCCCGTGACGTTCTCATCAACCGCCAATGCGCTCACGGTCAAGGGCGGCGGCACGGCCGTGACCAACGCTGCCGGCCAGTTGATCCTGACCTATGCAGCCAGTGGCGGCAGCACCGACGTGATCACCGTGCGCTCGCTGGGCGAGACGGCATCGACCACGATTGCGATCAACACCTCGAGCTTTGCCGTGCGCGTGCAGGACGGCGGTGGCAACGTGGTTACCAGCACCACTATCGGCAGTTGCCGCCAGGTAGCAGTGACCGGTGGCAGCACCGGCGATGTGACGATCAGCAGCTCGCGCGGCACCGTGTACACCAATGCCACCTGTACCGTGCCCTTGAACGGCGCGCTGACGCTCGCCGACGGCACCGCCACCGCCTATATCGATGCCAACAGTCCGGGCGTGGCCACGCTGACGGCCAGGGCCGGCGTGCTGGGCACCCAGTCCGACCTGGAATTCGTTGCGCCGCTCACCACCGCATCGACCATCACGGTGCAGGCCGACCCGGCCGTGATCGGGGTAAACACGCCCGGCAGCATCAGCCAGCAGGTCACGCTGCGCGCCGTGGTGCGCGACGGCCCGGCGCAGAACAACCCGGTCAAGAACGCGCTGGTGTCGTTTGCCATCGTGTCCGATGCCAGCGGCGGTTCGCTCACCCAGCCATCCGACGTCACCACCGCCGCCGATGGCTCGGCCACGGTAAGCTTCATTGCCGGCGCCACGCCCACCGCCACCAACGGCGTGCAGATCCGCGCCCGCATCGTCGGTGGGAGCGTGGTCAACAACAGCGCCACCGCCATGCTGACCGTGGCGCAGCGCTCGCTGTTCATCAGCGCCGGCACGGGCAACCTGATCACCACGCCCGACAGTTCCACCTACCAGCAGGACTACGCGGTGTTCGTCACCGATGCGGCCGGCAATGCGGTGTCCGGCGTGCGCCTGACGGCGTCGGTGCTGCCGGTGCAATATTTCAAGGGCTTTATGAACTACACCGCCCCGGGGCCATGGGCGCCGGTGCAGAAAGTACCGTGCGATAACGAGGACTTGAACCGCAACGGCATTCTCGATGCCGGCGAGGATCTGAACGGCAATGGCAAGCTCGAACCGGGCATTCCGGTCAACGTGACGCCGGCCGTCACCACCGATGCCACCGGACGGGCCACGGTGTCGCTGGTGTATCCGCGCGACCGCGCCAACTGGCTCGATGTGAACCTGACCGTGCGCGGACAGTCAAATGGCAGCGAGTCGACCTATACCTCTCTGGTACACTTGCTAGGTTTGAGTAGCGATTACACAAACCAGAATGTCGCGCCGCCGGGCGCGGTCAGCCCATACGGGGTGGCGACGACGTGCAGCAACCCGCAATAGCCGCTCGGTAACGGGGCTTGATGCGAGGGCGTGTGCGGGCGTCGGAGCCGCCCGCATTTAGTTGGATTTTGCATGCAAAATGTGTTTCTAGTCGGTTTGATGGGTGCTGGAAAGACCACCATCGGCCGCATCCTGGCCCGCAAGCTGGGGCTGCGCTTTGTCGACTCCGATCACGAGATCGAGGCGCGCACCGGCGCGTCGATCCCGTGGATCTTCGAGATCGAGGGCGAGCCGAGCTTTCGCCGCCGCGAAGCCGACGTGATCCGCGAGCTGACCGGCCAGCAAGACCTGGTGCTTGCCACCGGCGGCGGCGCCGTGCTCAATCCAGACAACCGCGCCCACCTCAAGGCGCGCGGCACGGTGATCTACCTGCGCACGACCGTCAACAGCATCCTGCAGCGCACCGCGCACGACAAGAACCGGCCCCTGCTGCAAACCGCCGATCCGCGCAAGAAGCTCGAGGAGCTGATGGCGGTGCGCGATCCGCTGTACTTGGAAATCGCCGATATCGTCATCGATACCGGCCGTCCTAACGTACAATCGATGGTCCTGACCATCCTGAATCAACTGGAAAAGCTGGCCTGCGAAGCCGCGCCCAACTGTTCCACCAGAGCCCAACCATCGATGAACGAAGAATCCACCATCCTGTTAAATGTTGACCTGGGCGAGCGCAGCTACCCGATTTCGATCGGCCCATCGCTGCTGGAAGACCCGTCGCTGCTGGCGCGCCATGTCAATGGCGGCAAGGTCGCCATCGTCACCAACACCACCGTTGCGCCGCTGTACCTCGAGCGCGTGGAGTCGGCGCTGCGCGCGGCCGGCAAGCAGGTGATGTCGGTGATTTTGCCCGATGGCGAAGAGTTCAAGAACTGGGCCAGCCTGATGCAGATCTTCGACACCCTGCTGGCCAACAAGGCCGACCGCAAGACCACGCTGATCGCCCTGGGCGGCGGCGTGATCGGCGACCTGACCGGCTACGCGGCCGCCAGCTATATGCGCGGCGTCGATTTCATCCAGGTACCGACCACCTTGCTGTCGCAGGTCGATTCGTCGGTGGGCGGCAAGACCGGCATCAACCATCCGCTGGGCAAGAACATGATCGGCGCGTTTTACCAGCCGCGCGCGGTGATCGCCGACACGTCCACCTTGGAAACCTTGCCCGACCGCGAACTGTCGGCCGGGCTGGCCGAGGTGATCAAGCACGGCGCCATCATCGATGCCGCCTTCTTCGACTGGATCGAAGCCAATATCGGCCTCCTGATGGCGCGCGACAAGGGCGCGCTCGCGTATGCGATCGCCCGTTCGTGCGAAATCAAGGCTGACGTGGTGCGCCAGGACGAGCGCGAAGGCGGCCTGCGCGCCATCCTCAATTTCGGCCACACGTTCGGCCACGCCATCGAAGCCGGTCTCGGCTACGGCGAGTGGCTGCATGGCGAGGCGGTCGGTTGCGGCATGGTGATGGCGGCCGACCTGTCGCAGCGCATGGGCCTGATCGACGCGCCTTCGGTGGCGCGCGTGCGTGCGCTGGTGGCCGCTGCCGGTCTGCCGGTCAAGGCGCCCGACCTGGGCACCGCGCGCTGGCTCGAACTGATGGAAGTGGACAAGAAGAACGAAGGCGGCGCCATCAAGTTCATCCTGCTCAAGCCGCTGGGTGCGCCGAGCATTACCAATGCGCCGCAGGAATTGCTGCTGGCCACGCTGGCGGCGCACATTTAAGGAATCATCATGGTGCCTGAAGAATATCTGGCTCCCTATGCCGCGCACTCGTCGTCGGCGTCTGCTGCGGCTGGCGG
>NZ_LROM01000024.1 GCF_001758785.1 Duganella phyllosphaerae | reverse complement strand
GCGCAAGTGGGCACGATAGACCGGAATGGGTGGGCACGTTCACCGAAATACGCAATTACGGGCTGCGCCTGATGTTCCTGAGCCAGGCAATGGCGGCGTTGATTAGGGCAATGTGCATCTCAGCCTGGCGAATGTCTGCGTCGTTGCCCTTGGCGTGAATGTACTTAGCGAAACCCTGCGTCACCGCATCGGCCTTTGCAGTGATGACGTCGACGTCAGCCGCGGTTGTCGCATAGTTGAAGCAGGCCGGACCACCCAGGAAATGGGGATCGTCGAAATTGCTTTGGTACGCGGCCTGGATCAACTTGGCGTCTAGGTCGTCTGGCCCCTTGCCGTGGTCGACGTCAACTCCTGCGAGCTTGCCAAGTGCGGCAAAGGCCTGGCAGACCTGGCTTTCGGCAGCGTCGCGATTGCGGAACTTGGGCGGCGCGGCTTTCGCCTTAGCTTGTACACCGTGTTCTTTATTCATAGATCATCCTTTTCCTCATACCGGCGCTGGCCAGATCGGGGCTCCACCCGGCGCGGAGTTTTCTTTGATTCCTGTGGCGTCAGCATTCACTTGCTTGTCGCCGGGGTGCCGGCACTAAAAATACCAGGTCACCTTCGGCGGTATAGGTAGCGCTCTCAGTGACAGTTTCGTCGTCCGAGGTGTCCATATCTTTGCAGCCGTAATATGCTGTCCAGGAAATGGTCATCTGCACATCTACTTGGGACGGGTGCTTAAAATCGCGAGTCACGCTGTCCACTCCAACCTCGGATACCTCCGCACGGTCATCCTTATGATCGGCGAGTAATGCATGAGCCACAGAAAAAAGCTGATTGTTGGCGTCGCCATATTCTTCAGGTTCGTTTAACGCATCTTTGATACCCTCTGCATCAAGTCCAACACCGACATGGACGATCATTTCTCGCATTCCATTCATCGCATTTTCCTTATAAACCGTTTATACGGTATTTCCCTAGGCGTCGGATGTGTCGGTCGTGGCTGGGATCGGGGCAACTCGATGCCGCACCCCACCGCCTCCATGGGAATGATAAAGTACAACAAAAAGGTAGCCGTCTCGACTCATTCTTTCTAATTGCTCATCTTGCTCGGCAAGCCCCATCCACTGCGCGCCTGGCTCGAAGCGAAACGGAATGGACTGGACCTGTGACGGCGTTGCAATTACAAAGGCTTGATCAGCGCGGCTACGACGCATCATCGCCTTGAACCAAGAGCTGTAGTACAGAAAGCCTAAGTTAGTGATAGTCGTAGCCCTGTCACCGAGATTTACTGCGGTGGCGGATACGTAAATGTTTGGATCAACTTGGTACCCACCTATCAGTCTCATGCCGGTACTCGACGTTAGCCGTATCTTTGGCCCAGAATCAAACCACTTATAGGCGTCCCAACCGAAAACAAACGTCGAAATAATTGCAGCATACGCGGCAATGCCTAACGTCCAGAGTTCATTCGTACTCACGCTTTCAGATCCTCAGGCACCAGTTCATTATGATGTTGAATCGAAGAACGGCGGTTTCGATCAAACCGGTACTGACATCGTTCCGCGCCAGCCGCACGGTTGTCAGGTCATCGAGGCCAGGGGCGGCGAGCAAGCTCGCCAACTCGATTACGTCAACGCTGGTGTAGTCCATATTTTCAGTTCGATTTAATCTTCGGTTCACTAAGTTGTGGGCGCGGCTCGTACAAGCAAATTGCGGCGCTCTTGACAGGAAAAACAGACCCACCTCATCGTCTTGCCTCGCTGGATAGTACTGCCAGACCCTCCATCGACCTCAGAACGGTGTGTCGAGCAGTATCGACGGCCAGTACTTCGCGCCGCTGCTTCAGTGAGCTTTTTCAGGGAGTCAGACATAGCCGTGCATTTTCCTTGGCGATTAGCTGAGCAATTCTACTGCGTGAAAGCGTGTTCGCTCATGTAGCTAGATCGCCCAACGTTCACAACGGGTTCGGTCGAATTTTTAGCCTCCTTTATGTGACCTTCGAACGTACCGGTCTTGCTGTCGATGACGACGTGTTGTGTTCCATCGGACAATCGAATACGTACACCCGTCAGAAAATCTTGCTTGTTTTCGCTTGAGCGCGGGCGGCCGACGGTTTTTATGGTGATGTGTTCGAAAGAAATAATAGTGAATACGTTCACAGGACGCACTTTCGCCTTCATTGCTTTCATGTCCAGGTATGAGTCCACCGCGCTTCCAACGATGATCGGCAATTGATCGGCACGAGGTTCTTCATCCCATAGTTCCAAATTCAAAAACATGTATTTTTCCTTTTTTTGGCAGCCGGCACCCCGCAGGCCTTCTCAATGTCACAGGCCGCGTCGTGCGCGGCCATGGATTCTTCTGTAGGGAGTTTTCCGCGCTACGGTAGCTTGTGGACGAAAGGGCCAGCGCTGATGGTCCAGGGTGAGGCCAGATCGCTATGAGACGACACAAACTTGTCGACACCGTCGACACGATAGTGCCCGAGGTTGACAAACTCAAAAATGATGGTCTTGGGTTCGCCCGAATGCATGATTTACGTGCCACCCGGCTGTGGCACTACTCGTTGAGTTGTCATAGTTTTTCTCGCTGGCCGGCACCATGCCGACCTTCTCAATGCACCTTGCCCGTCATGCGGGCCGTGGGTGCTGCTGTAGGCAATTTGCCGTGGTTACTGGACAGGCTTTCGGGTACCAGGGCTGAGCGTTACATTCCCCTGTTCAATCAGCTGCACGATGCCTCCAGCAAGTTGACCGAAGGCCTCGTTCGTGAAGTGAATATGCACCGGGACTGGATCGGAACGCCCCATCACTGGAGCAAATGCTTTCACGGTCAATTCTTGTGTCGTTCCATCTACGCTCAAGTACACTGGCCCGTCAACGAGCATCGGGTAAGCCTCGTTTGACGTACCGGCAGGCAGGTTTTTGCTGTTCTCGCTCATTCTTCCAAACGTCTTCGGCTACCGGCCGGGTTCGGGGCGCCTCGCGGGCGCCGGGTTTTCCTTTGACTGCATTCAATTTATGAGATCAGGAGGCAGCCAACCGTTTCATGTTACTTAATCGATCTTGCCTGTGCGGGCCACTTCTACGAGTTCATCAAAGTCGTAACTCACGCCACCAGGGAGATAAGCGCGCTGCGCCGCCTCAAAGCGTTCTCGGTCTGGCCGAGAAAAATGCTTTGCCATCCCGCGCACGTTGTGGAGCTTTTCCGGAGCGGCGTCGTCGGGGAGTACCATTTTCACGAGCGAGTTGACGCGTTCGATCCGCCTTCTTCCGAAGCTCTGCTTCTTCAACACACGAGCGTAAACGATTGCGAAGAATCTTTCGGCAAGGAATGATTTAAAGGTCCCAGGAAGCCGTGCAAATGCGGTGTTTAGGTCGGTCCCGGACAGTATTTGATCGTAGAAATTTCGCTCTGCGGTCTCCAACTCGCCAGCTGGGATTGGCGCGGTTGGCGCGACTAGAAACATGTAAGGCGCGGGCTTTTTTATCGTCATAGGCCGGAGTGCCTCGATTCCTTCACACGCCGCGATGAAAACTCCAAGGTTGAAATCGCTAGCGACGTTGATTGCCCGCAAGTGGTCGACTAGGGAATTCCAAGGGACGATCGAACCAGCCGAACTGCCAGGGTTCGGAACCTCCAGGCCTCGCTTGTCCGCATGCGCCTCGATATGGACAAGTGCTTTCCAACCGGACTCGCATTCAGACTCGATGTTGCCAAGGCATAGCCAGAATTCGGCTTCTGAGCGCACGCAATGGCGTCTTATCCTTGGCACGCCACTGGGCGTAACATCGAGTAGACGTTCGTATAGTGTACGACCCGTTTGCAATCCTATCCCTGAAACGAGACAATCGACAATCTCGATAGTGCTATAGGTGATTCCCATCGTAAAAGCCATGTTTTTCCTACGGAGTTTTAACTTTGATGTACGCGTAGTCGGTTCCTGTTTGACCCTTGAACATAGACACCTCCAGCACACCAGGCAGACCGTTCCAACGCATCACCACTGGTGAGCGGAACGCTGGCGACTTCTCGCTAAAACCCAATCGCACGATTCCCGCATCGGTAAATGGGATTTGCTCAAGACCGTTGACCGTAATCCAGTCAGCCTTGCCATTGATGAACGTGATTTCGATCCGACCATCGTTGTAGGCGCACTTCGTACCGCGCTTGTTCCGAACGCACGTCGGCTTCGCCTTCAACAAATCATCGACCTGCTTCATGCTCCGACCTGCAAGCTTCGGGATATCGACTATCGAAGAAGCCGCAGTCGCCTGAGTCGCCGTACTGGCAACAATCGCAAGCGCGCCGAGGGCTAGGCTAAATTGATGAGATTTCATATTTTCCTCGACAGTTATGCTGCATCCAGCTGGGCCATTGCGCGATGATATTTTTCGGTCCTCGCTAGATCGGCAGCCGTGGGCGCCGCAATGCGAGCCAGGTCTGCGTTGTCCTGGAGGTCCGCATACTTCACGCGTCGGCCAATCGGATTCTTAGCCGCTCGTGCGACAAATGCCTCGTAGGTCTCGCCAGCTCGCCGCGTCACAGAATCCAACGCCTCAAGAACGTAGCCGGGAAAGCCTTCAGCCGCGAGCTGGTTGAGGGTTAGATCGGTATCCTCGATCACATCGTGCAGGATTGCGACGATGCGCTCGGCGTCGTTGGACATGGCCTTCATGACACGTAGCGGGTGCGCGATGTACGGACGCCCTGCCTTGTCCACCTGACCAGCATGCTGCTGCTCCGCGATGGCAATCGCACGTTCGACAAGAGTCTGGAGTGATGTAGCTGTGTTCATCCGCTTTCCTATTCGGTGGGCTTGCGAGAGATCCATTTAAAATTCTCGATGTAGTCCCCTGTTATCTCGTGCGGGATACCTTCGTCGCCAACGATGCGCGCCATCAGTCCCGCTTGTTCGGCATACACCGTCACCGGATACCGCTTTCCAGCCGTTATGGACCGACGAAGATGCCCTTGCTCATCCGGGATCTCGATGGTGGTCTTGGCTTCGATTTCGTCGCCTGTGCGGATCTGCTTCCAGATTCCCGATGAGATGGTTGAATTCATTGTTTTTCCTAGCGGTCGTTCTGCATCATTGCGTCTCCAACCCGACGCTTAGGCCATGCATCGCAGATGATGCGCTGGGCCATGGCGAAAGCACAGTCCCGATGCATCAATACGCGGGAGAGCTTTCCCTCGACAGGGTAGGCATCGTAGGCAACGACCGGGCCGTCAGATGCCTTGGCAACAGGTTTGCTACAACAGAAGCAGTGATCGTCCGGATGAATTGGGCTCTCTGCTTGAGCAACTATAGGAGAAATGTAAAAAGTCATATTTTTTCTCGATGGCTGATTATGGCTTTCGGCTACACACAAAGTTCACCAGGTCGGACTTGCTCGATCCGGAGAGAATGTCGGTCCACTTGCCAGGCCCCCCCGCGAGCCTGTCCGGACCAACTTCGCTGTATCCCATATCGCGATACTGCATGGTCTTGCAGTTGATCTCGGTTTTCGAGTAACCAGTCTCGCTGACGCCAACACGCTTATGCAGCGTGGCGGTGATGCCGCTGTTGGTCTTCGTATCCAGCAGGTAATACTTGCCTTTGTCGGCCATGGTGCGAGGAATCTGAACTTCTGTCGCATGGGCTGCGATACTGGTAGCAACTGCTACGACCATCAGGCCGGTGGCTAATACTGTGCGCATCTTGGTCTCTTTCTTTGGTTGATGAAACTGGTGGCGTTTTCCGTTACTCGTTACGTTAATACCGAAACGGTTTATACCGTTTTTCCTGGTTAAAAACCTACAGGCCGAACACGGAAGGATGCACCTGTTCAGTCGTCCGGCATTCTGGGCATTCAATGTGCATCGCGCCCATGACTTGGCGAAGACCTGAGCGTTCGCTTGCTATCCAGGTGTGGTTACAGATCCGGCAAACGATCGTAGCTGTACGAACACTGACCTTGTAACGAACGGTGCTGCCGATTTCTTTGCTCCCCTGTTCAATATGGTCAACACGGCCAATTGCGAAATTCTCAGTCATAGAAGTCATGGTGCTTTTCCTCGACAATATTCAGTAATTAGTGCTATCGCATTTCACAAGTCACTTGAGTCTGACTGTTGACAGACTCAATGGAAGATACTGATCCGCTCAGAAAGTCCTGCGCATACTGCGAGGCGTCAAGCTTTCCCGCTTCAATCGATGTCAACGCGATCTTTGAACTGAACAAATTGAAACATCGATCCTTGGCCGTCATACCTTTTGCTACCTTTACCATATGTTCATATGGTGGGATTTGCTCTTGAAAGGCATTGGTTATAGCAATGGCCGCATTTCGCAACTCCACTGGCTTAACCTTGCGAACTCCGATCTGCTGCCCATTTTTGAACGTGAAAATTGTGTACTGCACTGGTGCTGAAACGGCCTGCAAAACGACGAGCCCCAACAGCCAACCCATATTACGTACAATACGCATCGTGTTTCCTTCTCAGTTCTTGTGGTGCTCAATGCACGCGTTCTTGCTTGAAAAAACCTGCTCAGCGCCGGTTAAGTTCAGCTCGATCCGCAGCCGGGCAGCGAGCCGTACAAACGCATTCTGTTCGCCTTTTTCCAGCATGTGGCCCGCGCACTGCATGTCGGTTTTCTTGTGGCAGACGAACGAGTCAGCCTCCAGAATTTCGGCCGCCCTGTCTTCGCCAAGCCAGCCCTGCAAAGTGTCTTTGCGAAACGGGCAGTCGCGGCAAGGGCTTGGAATGTGCGGTAATTTCACAGGCGAATTTCCGTGAATTAGATGCCCCACTTTTCAAGCAGGTGCATGGATTCCAGTTCCATACGCTTGCGCTCATCCAGCGCTGCCTCTGCTGGCTCGAGTGGCTTGCCGGCTGCACGGGCTGCGGCCAGGGTGGCATCAAAGTTTTCCATCTTGCGCACCAGGTCCAACAGCTTGCGCACGTCAGGTTGCAGTTCATTCAGCATGTTCGTTTTCCTCGATCACTCATTCCATTTGCAGCGGAGCATTTTGAGCGCGCTCATACACCTCATCAATATCGCCGCCAAAGACCCTGCGGAAAGCTTCATCAGCTGCCCGCAGATGCCCAATTATTTCAGCCATCAGGTCCCGGAAGGTCGTTGCCTTCCACCCGAAGTGCGGCCAATGCGGCTCAAGAATCTCAGCGATGTACTGACCGACGCTTTCTGGCTTATGCGCCATCCTATTTCGTTCAGCCGGCCATGTCGCCATGTTTACGTACTTCGCCATGTTCATGTGACCCATAACCAGGCCAAACGTCCCGTAGCGGTGCAGAAGGGCGTCAAAATGGCAGCTTTGTTCATGCGTCATCCTCGCTACCAACTCGTCGCGCCGAGGGTTGTAAGGTTCCACGAATCCCTCTAGACTTTCACCTACATCGCCCACCTGCCCGCAGAACCACCGTTCCCACCATATTGAGAAATACCGTTGCTGCAACTCCAGGTACGTCATCCCAACGATGTTGGTGCTGTTCGTGTATCGCTCTGCTCCTACTTGAAGACCCTTTTGAGACACAATAAACCCAATGTTTGCGCCAGTCTCAGCCATAACGGTCGTAAACGCGTGCACTACGGTTTGCGGGATCGCGGAATTCCAGTTTTTACATTCGACGAGGTAACGAATTTTGTCGACCGACGCATCATCAACAGCAAAAACATCGACCTCCACCTCCCCTCTCGGGGTCGTCAGCTTCTGTTCAGTCTTGGCAGTCAATCCAATTTCGTTGAAGAGCCTTGCAACGCCAGCCTGAAGCGCTTTCCAGTCAGGTGGATAGGGATCTTCGATCATCCGGCAATTTCCTTGAAGAGATCAGTCGTTTGGCAAACCAGAAGTGCAATACCAATTGTACTCAAGGCTGTTGACTCCGCGAGTCTCCTGGTAGGTGAAATGCGCCACGTGCTGCCCTTCCTTAAAATCAGGCTTACGCTGCCAGCGCAGCGTGACGGATGCCATCACGACGCCTTTGTTGTTCTCGTAGCTGATCCCCAGCGGCAAAGGGTGCACATTCGCTTCTGCGAAGTAGTCGGGAAACACACGGCGCAAATATTCTTTAAGCTCGGTCTGAACGTGGTCCTGCGGTTGAAAGAAATCTTTCTTCATTTTCGTGACTCGTTACGTTAATCTTAAAAACGGGTTATACCGTTTTTCCTTTAGCGTGTGACCAAGCCTGCTCGGGCCAGCGCATCGGACAGCATGATGTCGCCGCCGTAGTGGCGGTCCACCTCCCGCAGCTGCTGCAACTGCGCTGCGGTGAAGCTGTCCAGGGCCACGCCGACACCGTTTTCTGACAGCGTAAGCGCGCGCACGCCCTCGCCCCGCGCCTTGGCAATCTGGTCCAGCGCCGCCGCCATATCCGCCGCTGGCCAGTCCAGCACCACCGCACGCTCATGTCCAGAACGAATGCCCGACACCTTCAAGCCGTCGCCGGGGATGTTAGCCAAGATCTCCGGCGTGACCGGCACGCCGGGGTTGGTTTTGATGTGGGCTGCCTCGCAATAGCTACGGGTGCGGGCGCTGTTCTTGGCGCGGCGTGTCTGGCCCTGTGGGGCCCAGGCCGTGTGCCGCAGGCAGTACACGTCGACGGCTCGGCTGCTCAAGGCCTCCGGGTCCGGCGCGGTGCGCCAGGTGCGATAACACCACGCCTCGCCCGTGGGCTCTGGGTAGCCGCACTCGTACAGACGCAGTTGCACGCCGTACCAATCCGGCAACGGGCTGCCGCTGGCGGTCTGCATCCAGCGATAAAAGGAGTCAGCATTGGCAAAGCCTTCGACGCCAGCCAGGTGCTCGACGCCAAGCGTTTCGGCCAGCATCATCCCGGCCCATCCCAGATCCACGACCACGGCGCCACCGGCTTGCGGTCCGGCCGTCACTTGCCAGAACAAGGGATCGTGGTCCTGCGCTGATTCAGCGCCGTAGGCATCGGCGTCGTCCAGCGTTCTTGTTTCGTCATGCATCATGGCGTTTTCCGATCAAAGCGGCGCGAGGTGGTTGCTGTTCAAACCATGACGGCTGTTCACCTTTTGCGCTTGCTTAACGCCGGCCGCCAACAAGAATGCGTTAGCTTCGCGCTGCGCCGCCGGCATTGCTGCGTAATCCGGGATGTTGTGGAAAGCGTCAGCCAACGCCATGATAATCTGGCGCGACTCTTCCGTTACGGGCTTAGATGCCAAGGAGCGAATCGCCACCAGCGCTTCCGAGGTGGCTTTCAACGCGTCAATTTCTTGCTTATTCAGTTCGGACATCGCATTTCCGCTACTAGGCGGCCTTTCAGGTGGAGCAAGCACCATGCCTACCCTCTCACTGCGGAAACCGCGTCATGCGCGGTTAGCGTGCTGCTGCTGGACGTATTCCTATCTTTTTCTTGCGTTACGCTGATGGTTAGCGGTCTCACGGCAGAATCGCAACTGGCAGTTCAATTTCGACAGCACCGAAAAGCATTCAGGAGTACGAAAGTCAGCTCTAATGCAGGCCCTCAATTCCGGCTCAGACAACCTTTCGATATAGTCAGGATGGTCCGACTCTATCAACTGAGCTAGACGCCCATAAATCGGTCGACCTACCGAAAATTTTGTCATGGATCATCCTAACTATAAATGTATTCCCACTCCGCTAAATTACGGGGAGCTTCGATTTCATCAAAGTCGATATCTTGATTGCGTGGTTGGAACACTGAGCCGTCGGCAAGTGCATCCGCCGCCTCTTGTTGGTCCTGATACTTCCCAAGACCTTCACCATCAAGCGTGAGTTCGCACCCTCCGTCCGAGTGATTGCAAATCACGAAGGTTCCAACACGGGTCTTGAGTAAAAACATGCGCTAAATTTCCTCGAACGACATTAGATCGCAGCGCGGCGGCCACCGGAAGGGCGCTTAGGGAGTTCATGCTCAAGAACTATCGCTAAAGCGTAAGGGTCGTAGGTATTCTCGCGTAGCCTTGCTTTTGCCCACGCATAGGAGCCAATTGGGAGCTGAGCACTAAGTTTCTGATTTTTCATTTTCTATTTATTGTTACTCGTTACGTTAAATAATAAAACGGTTTATACCGTTTTCCCCTTATGCCTGCGTAGCGTTGCGCTTCGCCTGTTCGAGGTCACGCTCACACTGATACTCAGCGTCGCGGAGGCGTTGCAGGCGCTCTTCGCGACGACGCTCTTGTGCGCCACTCCCATCACCACTATTGGCAAAAGTTTCAAGCTCACTTAAAAATTCGGCTTTAGCCTTCGCCAGCGCTATTTCGGCTTGTTCAACGGTTTGTGTCATGTGTCAGTACCTTTAGAATGTCTGCCAGGCATCATACCCGACCTTCTCAACAGCTCGTGGCTGGCGTCGGTGCTACTGTGGGCGATTTTCCTAGAGTGTGCAGTGGGTTATCGCGATCTGCGACCCAGCATCTTTTTTACAGACCATCGTGCCGGGGTTGGACTTACTATCACAAAGCATCTCCGACCATGTCTTGTGGCTCTCACATCCGGCCATATCCTTGAACCTTGCACTTACAAAACAGTTGGTTTCGCCCACGCCGCATATGACGTACCGCACCGGAGTCTGGTCCTTTGCGCCTGCAACACCAGCAGCGTCTTTATCCGCGCATCCGACTATGAGCAGTAAAACTGCCGAGGTCAGTAGAATTTTCATCTTTTTTCGTCTAAACCGTTTATAAAGTTTTTCCTATCGCGTATTCAAGGGTTTTCCTTGATCTTTGCAAATCTCATTAATTTTTTGATTGATTAAGAAACTTCTCAAGTTGTCCTTCTTCAGAAATGCATTCAACGTAGCCTTTTCTGGCATACCAGGCTGATAGCTCAACGTGACTCAGTGATCTCAAACATAGAGATCTAGCAATAAGACGAATGCTTTTACGGCCAAGCTGCGCCGCTATCATTTCGGCGTGTGCAAGAAGCAGAGTCGCGATACCGTTGTTCCTTGCTTCATGAATTACAAAAATTTCATATATAAAGCTACTTGGCAGCCCCCAATCTTCATAAATAAGCAAGCCGACCTCAACCTCGTCAAACAAGGCGATGAATTCCTCTGTCTTGGGGCTTCTCCCCCCCTCAAGCCGCTCTCGAAGAACTTCGTTCTGCACCATTAATTGCCCGTGGGCCGCTACTATTCTAATCATTGTTCTCTCGCAGGCCACCACCGCGCTTGACGGTTGACACGGTGCGCATTGGGGCGTGGTTATTCCTTGAATTTCGCTAATCGATCATGAATCAGGTTATTCACCTGATCACCCGTCACCCCAACTTGTACCATCCGTGTTTGCTCCGCTCGAATCTTGCCGATCAAAGCGTCGCGTTTCGGGTCGTACAGCGCCATCCGACGAAGTTGATTGTGCAAATCAAAAAGGGGTCGTAAGCGTTTGTCGTGCAGTACCGTCATGACGATTTTCCCTAGAACGGCACGTTGTCAGTAAATGAGCCATCTGCAGGCGCATCATGCTGCGTGGCCATCTCCTCTAACCGTGCTATCGCCCGTGACTTCATCTCTTCGATTTGAGGCGCGATCGCATACATATCGATTCCAACTTCTGGTGCGTAAAGCTGCCCGCTCATCATCATTGAGCTTGTAGCTGTACGTCGTCGTCGCCACGCCGCAGTCGGCATCTGCGAAGCGGATCGTGCGTGCCCCGTACCCAACCTGTTTGTATGTCCGTCCCTCAAACATCTCGTTTTCCTAGACGGACCTTACGCTGACCGAGATGCAGAGTAGGCATTCTGGTCGGGCAGAGACTCGGCCGGCGGTTCGACACCGCGTTCACGGTATATGTCAATTGGTAGCGGCAAGCTGTGGCCGCCAGGAGCCTCCACTTGAACGTCCGTGATGATGCCAGCCTCAGTCTTGATCGAATACAAGCCTTTGTAAGATGATGCCATTATTGCTTCTCCTATTGCAGACAAACCGGCGACCGGCCGGATCGGATTTCCCACTCGCTAGAAAGCATCGCGCTGGCCTTCTCGATGCCGGTGCCCTGTCGAGCCGGGCGCGAGTGCCGCTGTCGGCGCCACCAGAGCGCGTTTTCCTATATCCGACTAAGCCGGAGCTAAATTCACAACGACCTTGATTTTTGGGGGTCCCGCCTGACACGCTTCGATAGTTCATTCTCTAGGCAAAAAATCTTCCCACTTTCTGTCAGATAACTACCGGCAAATGACATCTCCATCAACCCTCGTCGCGCCAAATTCTCCTGAGCCAACGATATTGCTATCATTTCAGGTCGAGGATTATATTGTTCGGCTCTTTCGTCAAAAAAGTGGCCTCCATTGTCTGCGGCGACTACCAAAACGAATTGCTCTGCCTCGGAAAGATGCCGAACCTTAAGAGGAAACACACCTTTGCGCACTGAGCGTCCAGCTCCACGAACTACTCGGACAAGCGCCTCCAGCGACCAGTACACGCATTGCAATGCCGTAAAGATCATAACGGCCCACAAAAGCCATTGCCAGTCACTGGGAACGGTGGGCACCAAGGGGGAATAGCGCCTACCGAAGCTTAGACACAGCGTTGTAGCCAGTAACGCTGCGCTTGCAAGCCTCGATCCCCTGAAGTATTTAAAAAGATCAGTAACTCCCTCAAGCATCTTTTTCCTTTTATTGGCAGCCGGCACTTCGCAGGCCTTCTCGATGCCGCAGGCCGCGTCGTGCGCGGCCATGGGTGCTGCAGGGCGTTTTCCGATCAAAGGTCCGCGTAAGCTTTAAGAGATTTTTCAAGTACCCTGATAGTCTTGTTGATCTCCGCAAGCTGAACAGGGTCCGCGAGTTTGCTCTTGATCTCGTTCAATCTTTTCAACGATTGCTCATGCTTTTCTTTTGCTGCCATCAACTCAGTTTTGATAGCGTCTAAGCTGGATTTTTCTATCACGATATGACTCTCTCTTCGGCCCTGCGCCTGGCCTTCTCAGTGTAAATGGAAACTCTTGGCTTTTCCTTGCCGGCGCCGGCCGGTGCGGGCGCACTGGGCCTCGGCTTTTCCAAACTACGCGGCCTCGTCTTTGTTACCAAGCTCTAAGTAGATCAATACGGCCAGCGGCAGCAGTCCGATACCAGCGCACAAAATTAACGCGGTCGAAACGACGTACACAAAGACCTTTTGTCCCTTGGTCATACCTCGGTACCACTTCTGCATGCGTGCCCCCTCATTCGATAAGTCGGCACCGCACCCACCCCTTTCAACGCTACAGACCGCGTCATGCGCGGCCATCGGTGCTGCTGTGGGGCGTTTTCCTTGGCAGATCAGTACACTTCAAGGACGAAGATCTCTTTCGTCGCCCCTGCGAATTTATGGAACGGGTCCGACACACGCGAGCCGCGCACGTCGGTGGTCTGATTTGCGATATTGGCATGTTGCTGATCCGGATACTCAACACCCACAGGCATGTCCGGTGGCAGGGTTGCCAGCAGTTCGCGCAGTTCACTAACGGTCATGGCGATTTCCTTCCAATCACCGGCGCCACAGCGCCGAAGGCTCGGCCTCTACAAAACCGGCAGTCGGCCGGGACAAGTGGCGCATGCGCCAGCGAATTTTTCTAAGCCGGTTATGGCCTTGCCAATAAACCTTTTCCCCAAGAAATAAGTATTTTATATTATTTGTAGCTTATTGAATCTCACCAAATATCACAAAACCTCGGCGAATGCTTGACGAAGTTGTGCAGGAGATACCTCCAGATATGGGTCGACATGGTCCAGCTCAGCATGCCCCAACATCAACTGAACGGTGCTCAGCTCGACGCCATTGGCTAAAAGCCTTGACGCCATCGTGCGCCGACCACTGTGCGAAGTACCGCCCTTGATCCCGGCATCCTGGTACAACTTCGTTACGTGCGCTTGCAGGGCATCGCAGGCTGCGTAATCGACTTGCTGGCCAGCCTGATTGATCCGGCGCTTGGTGTTCATGGAGTAGCGATAGCCCTTGAAGGTGAGCACCAGCGCGCTATCTGGCCGCAGACCACGATATCGCTTCGGATCATCGCTCATACGCCAGCGCCGCGAGACGCGCAGCGCGAGGTATCCATCTATCGCGGCGATCAGGTCGTGGTTTGTCGGATAGATGCAGCGCTGCCGCAGCCCCTTCGTGATGCTCGCCCGGAGCGATACCTCTGACCGGATCGCCCCGGATGGAAACAGCAAGTCGCCGACCTCGATTTGAGCGATTTCGGACACACGCATCCCTGTGTGTATGCCCAGCGTTAGGACAAGAATATCGCGCTCTGGATTGCGGCTGGTGGCTTTGGTGACACGGAGAAGGTGCCGGTATTGGCCCTGCTTCAAAACTGCGGCTTGCGGCATGGTCGTCCTCTGAATAGGGTTGAAAACTGCTTAATTCAGAGTGAGAACCTATCAGGCTCTTTTTGAGTGTAACACCGCATTAACCCTTGCGTCCTCGTAGGGTAAGCTTGAATCTGTTACAGTCGATTACCCACTAAATCAGGCACTTAGAGAGCTGTACCAGGGCTTTCGTTCAAATTTGCTTGGGCAACCGAAGGGCGCCAGGGGAAACCTCATTTTCCTGGACTAAACCCCACACGCAGGTGGCCACCGTCGGAACCTGGCAATGTAGGAGACATGCACTATGAGGCTGCTGTTCACAGATCCGACTTTTCAGATTGATGGCGCCGCGCTGCCAGGTCTTCCCTTCCTGATCGATCAAGAATGCGAGCTGGTCGACGTGCCAAATGACTATCTGCTCTACGTTGCGGCCGAGCGTGGTGCCACCCGTAGCCCGAAGACCTGGCGAAACCACGGCGAGGCCATTTATGACTTCTTTTCCTGGCTCGAAGCGAACGACCGCCGCTGGAACGAACCGGCCAGGTCCGGCGCCGGCGGTCGGCACATCAGTCCGCTGGCCTCCTACCGTAACTGGTCCCTAGCATTGACATCTGCCAAGACCGGCGGCGCCCGTCTGAAGCGGTCGACGATCAACCAGCGCCTGACCTGCTTGATTGGCTTTTACGCTTGGGCCTGCAAGCGAGGCCTGATTGCGGAAGTGCCGTGGGATGCGGATTTGCGCCGCGTCCCCGAAGGCCACCCGTCCTTTCTCCGGCATACGCATGCCGCCGTCTACGTGGAAAAGGACGATTTGCGCCTGAAGGTGTTCAATGAGCCTCCCAAGGTTTTGTCTCTGGACCAGTGCCGAGCCCTCTATGCGCAGTGTCGCTCCCCGACCACGCGTTTGATGGCGGCCCTGATGCTCCAGACCGGCCTGCGCAATGAAGAGTGCCGCAGTTTCCCGAGAAAGTATGTGTTCGATCCATCTGGCCTCAGCACCAGAAAAAGGATCCGCCTGGACCTGAGCCCGTCCGACATGGATTTGAAGAACAGCAAGCCGAGAACCGTGTTCGTGACTTGGCAATGCATGCGCGCCCTGTTCGATTACCTGTCATTCGGCGAAGGCGCGGCACGCGCGAATCGCGGCCGGCGGGGTGCATCACCCGCCCCACGCCCTGTCTTTCTCAACAAGTTCGGGAACGAGTTCAGCGAAAAGGCGTTAAACAATGCCTTTCGACAGTTGTGGGCACGTCCCGGAAGACTGCCGTTTCACGTAACCCCGCACATGCTCCGGCATACCTATGCGACCCTGGAGTTGTTCCATCAAAGCACGCGCATGCCGACAGCCCAAGCCTTGGCATGGGTCCGAGACCGGCTCGGCCACAACTCGATCCAAACGACCAGCATCTATCTTCACACCATGGAGCTCATGGACGATGACGAACTGAACATGTATCAGGGACAGCTTGACGCCATGGTGGCGGGCAAAGGTTCAGCATGAGGAATCGGAAACAATATTTTGACGCGACCGGGGCAGCGAATGTCGTGGGGATCGGGTCCTCGGTGGAGAGGCCTTGGACCATCGTGCTTCGCGGACAGTCCGTGGATTTCAGGCGTTGGCTGTACGTTGGGTGGCCCCGCGTGGATGGCAATGGGACGCCGCTCCAGGACACGCCGTCGGCCGAGCGCGATGATCTCGTCGAGACGGTACGTGATGCAATCTGGGAGATCAAGAACGGCGGCGCCATGGAGGCCACCGTATTAAATCTGTGCGCGTCCGGTATGCGCCACTGGTTCATGTTCCTCGACGAATTTCTGGGCAAACAGGCTGGGCTCGATTCAGTCAAGCAGATTTCGTCCAAGCATATCGAGCGCTATATCGAATGGCTGATCAAGCGATTTGCGGTGAAGTCCGCGAAGAAACTGCGTTACACGTCCGCCAAGGCGATCTACTCGGCCACGAAGTCCGTCTGGACGCAATTTGTCCGATTCGGAATGCTCAAGGAAACCGTATTCCCGCTCAATCCCTTCCCGAGCGCAGACCGCGAATATCGCGGCCAAGCCCCCCTGAGCAAATCGGAGATGGAGAAGGTGCTCGGCTGTCTGGGCGCGGACCTTGCCGCGATCCGCGACGGGACATTTGACGGCGAACACCTTGATCGCATGGCCGTCTACTTCCTCTTGGTGGCCGCGAGGACTGGCCGAAACCTGACGCCGCTCCTTGAGCTCAGACTCGATTGCTTGGAGCCACATCCTCTGCGCGACGACATGTGGGTATTTCAGGTGTACAAGCGTAGGGGGTACAAGAAGAACGTGATGCCACTTCGTTTTGGCGTCAAGAAAGGGGACGCGGCCTCGGTCTTGACCGATGTGAAGCACCTTATTGACGAAGCGATTGCCCTAGGAGCGCCAATGCGCGCACAAGCGCCGGCTGGGTTGCACAACCGTGTCTGGCTGACGCCTGACCCTTCTGGGCGGCCAAAGGCAATTGAGCGTCTTGCTTTGAACCGCGCCATTTCACGGTTTATCGGCCGGCACGCCCTGACTTCGGATGACCTCAAGTTCGATGGGTCGACCAAGGCATTGGCTCTCAATGTCAGCCGACTTCGCAAGACATTTGGCCAGCGCATCTGGGAACTCTCCGGCGGAAACCTCCTGCGAACCGCCAATTTGCTCGGCAATACGCCGCGCATCACAGACTCGCACTATCTCGGCGTGACGCCCGATATGGAGCGAAATCATAAATTTGTCGGGACGATCCTGCATGCGACCGTGAGCGGCATCGCCGGCACGGACGCCTTCAAGGCCGATTTGGCTACCAAGTTGGGCGTCTCCATCGACCGGGTTGTCCAGATCCTCGCGGGGGAAAACAATACAGGGGTCGGGCGGTGCTCGGATTATTTGTACGGCCGCTTCGCCCCTCGCAATGGCAAGGACGTGTGCACGCGCTTTCTGCACTGTTTCCGCTGCCCGAACCAGGTCGTGATGGAGTCCGACCTACACCGGCTCTACAGCTTCTACTGGCTATTGTGGAAGGAACGCGCGATCCTTGGACGGAACAAATGGAAGCAGGTTTACGCCTGGGTCATCCGGGAAATTGACAACGCAATAGCAGCCCAGTTTCCTATTGAAATAGTCGAGCGCGAAAAGGCCCGCGCCAGAACCAACCCGCATCCGATGTGGATGGACCGAAGCATGTTGGGAGTGAGCGTCATATGAGCCGATTCGCAGCGATCCGCCCCGCGTGGATCATGATTCACGATTGTCCGCAGGAACGTCGAGCCGACTTCGACGTGACTTCTTACCAATATCCTGACGGGCGCACACTCACCATCTCCAAGTATGGCGATCATATTTGGGATTTCAGCCGCCACATTCAACGCAGCAATGGCGCAAGGAGCGACGGGTTCCTGAATTTCGACTTTGTTCTGCCCGATGGTAAGTCGCTCATCGATCCCACCCACCATCGGCTCTTACACAGTGCGAAGGAATACTTCTACGCCAGGTGGATGCACAAGTCGCCGGTGTCCAAAAAGTTCGTGTCCGCATCAACGGTGATCTCAGATTGGACGCCTTTCAGGGCCCTTCTCAAGTGGATGGTCACGCGTGAATTTTCGAGCCTCCGACAACTGCCCCCATCGGTTTGTATGGCTTACGTGGCCGCCGTAAAGGCCGACATGCGGGAGCACTGTAGGGGGGTGAGAACTGCGATTACCAGGATCGAGATCCTGCACCTGCTGTACTTGTACCGCGAATACCTGGCTGATCACCCTCCGAGACACCCATGGCCGGAATCGACGAGCCATATGCTCATGGGAAGAACACGCCTGCGCGACCATTATCAGGCTACGACCGAAATCATTCCGGAGCGCCTGTACATCAAGCTGGGACGCAGCGCCCTTGATTACCTCACTGAAGCTGCACCGAACTTGCTGACAGCTTATGACGAATTCCAATCGATCCGAGAGAGCGCGATGGACGCAGTCAATGCGTCAAAGCAGTATCGACGGGATGGCTCCCGGCATCGTCTGTCTGCCACAGGAATTCCAGCTATCGAAGCAGCAGTCACGTCGAGAATCCGAGGTCGATTTCCGCTGATCGCGCAAAAGTACGGGTTCTCCGATCTGAAGCACTTCTGGAGTGAGTTGGAATTTGCGCGCACATGCTGCTATGTCGTGTGCGCCATGTTCAGCGGTATGCGGGATTCCGAGCTGTGTTCCCTCCAAATGGGCGCGTTCTCGCGCTCCCAAGGATTTGACAATGAGGAGTACTGCTGGCTTTCAGGCACGACCTATAAGCTGGAGATCGATCCCCGCCCGGCTCGATGGATGGTGCCGGACGCTGTGGAGCAGGCTGTCAACGTAGCTTCTCGCCTGGCGGCGCCGATCAACGAATTGATCGAAGTGGAATTGGACCAGCTGCGCTCGATCCCAATGGAGGGCATCGAAGAGTTCGACAGGGCGCGTGCAAATCGAATCCTGGAGCTCAACAGGCTCCGGCGCAATCTGTTCGCGGATTGGACTGGGCCCTTGATGCGGGCAAGGCCGCTAGACAACGCCACATCCAACCAGCGCTTGAAAGAACTCTCCGAGCGGTTTGGCCTCATAATCGCACCCAAGGACATGGCGGAGATTAGGGATCGGAAGAAGATCGTCGCCGGCGCCACGTGGCCCTTGGCTACCCATCAATTCCGCCGTACGTTCGCCGTGTTCGTGGCCAGGAACATGCTCGGCGACGTGCGCTATCTGCGTCACCATTTCAAACACTGGTCAATCGATATGACTCTGTACTATGCCAGCGACCCGCTCTTCGACGACAGCCTGCTGGAGACGACGCTCACGACCAGGGACGAGCTACAGGCCACCGTCCTGAGCGACTGGCTCACAGGTAAGAAACCGCTCACCGGCGGACGCAGCGGGCACATATTACAGTTCCGGCAGCGAGACAAGCCAAAGACCGTGAAGGGACCAACTGAAGTCGCCAAATCACTTGGTGACGGCGTTTTCATTCGAGGGACAGGGCACAGTTGGTGTTTGGCTACGACCGCCGGCTGTGGCGGGGAAGGCCTGTATGACGCCATCCGATGCGTGAACTGCCGGGAAAGCGTCATCGATCAAAGCCACATCGGTATCTGGAGAGAAATCCGCCGTCAGCAAATCGAAACGCTGTCCTGGCCTGAACTTGGGCAGCCGGTCGTCAAACGCGCGCTCGATCACATCCAGGCTGCCGAACAGGTATTGGCCGATCTGGGCGAGCGCGTTGAGCCGTATCAAAGTGAAGGGGCCGGTGATGCGGGCAAAGACTGAACGCGAAATCAAACTGGCGATCGCACGTATCCGCCATGGCCGGCAGAAGCGCATAGCGAAGGAGCGCAAATTTAGCATCGCCGCCGTAGCAGAAGAGGCTGGTGTTAGCAATGCGACCCTCCATAACCGTTACCCCGCCCTGGTCGAGCATATTCGCCAATTGCAACAGGAGGATGGCCAGGCTAAGACTGATCGGCAGAGGTCGGAACTTGCCGATCTCAAGCGGCAAAACAAAGAACTGCAGTCGGCGCTGGCCGAGCGAACTGCGGAGCTCAAGAAGATCGCGATCATCAATCTTCGCCTTTCGCTCGAACTCAAGGATTTGCGAAGTACAAGGACGGCGACCGTTACTTCGATTTCAAAATCGAAGAAGGGCTAGTGAGTATTCTCATCAATCCGGACAGCGATTCTCACGGCCAGCCGGACAGCGAATGGCATATCAAGCCGGACACCTGTTCTACTATCCGGACATCAAATTGCACCAGGGAGTACGCGACGCGAAGGCCCGCTTACGCCCCAAAGCAGACCTTCGTTGCTTCACTTTTCCATTCGTCGAAATACCGCAACCTCGTCAATTTCATGCTGGATTAAAGCGGGATAATCACAGCGTTCAAGCTTGAAACAGACTGCCACTTGGGACGGAAAATCTGCGATTATTTCGGTTTCTGCTTCGGAAATTGCCTCGGCATGCTCGTCGTTTATCTCGCCGTCGAAGACAGCGCGGACATGGATTTCATCCTTCGTCCACCGGCACATGATTGCGCGTACGGCAGTTCCGATGTGCCCAAGAAGTGTTCGTTGCACACTAAGCAGAACGCGGACCCGCATATCGGTAGATGTCATCGAATGTTCCTTACAAGGTGCCCCGATTGCTCAGATCGTGGAAGTCCGCTGCTGGCCGAAAGCAGAAGTTCGTCGTCGCCAGTGTAACTCAGCAAGAAGCGGTGGATTTCGCTACTTCATGCCCTGTCGTCGCAGTAATTTCCAAAACGTCGCATCTATTTCGGAAAGTCACATTTGCGGCAACGATGGGCACCGGCATCTTGTCGCTCGCGCTCGCCCAACTTCCAGGCGCGCTCCCGGGAATGGCCCGCCTGGCCGAGGGACTTTGGCTTTTTAACATTGCGCTGTTCGTATTGTTTGCCGCGCTGTACAGCGCGCGCTGGGTCATGTTTTTCGACGAAGCGAAACAGGTGTTCGGCCATGCGACCGTCTCCATGTTCTTCGGTACCATTCCCATGGGCTTAGCTACAATTATCAATGGATTTCTCAGCTTTGGCGTGTCGCGCTGGGGCGCCGCCGCCGTCGCGGTGGCCGAAGCTTTGTGGTGGATCGATGTGGCCATGGCACTTGCTTGCGGCGTCCTCATTCCTTACCTGATGTTCACGCGCCAGCAGCACAGCATCGACCAAATGACGGCGGTCTGGCTGCTGCCGGTCGTCGCTGCCGAGGTTGCAGCGGCGAGCGCCGGGCTGCTTGTGCCGCACCTGCAGGATGGTGGCGCGCGCTTCACAGTCCTGATCACCGGCTACGTGCTGTGGGCATACTCGGTGCCAGTGGCGCTCAGCATTCTCGCGATTCTGTTATTACGCATGGCCCTGCACAAACTGCCGCACGAAAGCATGGCGGCATCAAGCTGGCTGGCGCTCGGGCCAGTGGGCACCGGCGCGCTCGGCATGCTGGTGCTCGGCGCCGCCGCGCCGGCGACGCTGGCGCCGTTTGGCCTGGCCGAGGTTGGCCACGTGGCCAACGGGATGGGCGTGGTGAGCGGCCTGCTGCTTTGGGGACTCGGCCTGTGGTGGATGATGCTGGCAACCCTGATTACGCTGCGCTACTTCAGGGCAGCCGTTCCATTCAACCTGGGCTGGTGGGGCTATACCTTTCCGCTCGGCGTATTCGCGGTCACCACGCTGCGTCTGGCGAAGGTGCTCGATTCGCTGTTCTTCGAGGTCTTCGGCAGCGCGCTGGTAGTGGTACTGGCAAGCCTGTGGCTGGTTGTCGCATGGCGCACCGCGCTCGGCGCTTACCGTGGCAACCTGTTCGTCTCTCCCTGTATTGCGTCGATGAACCGGCCCTGAAGGCCAACGTTCAGCGCGCCAGTTGCGCCGCGCGCGCCAGTGTCGCGACGATTTGCGGGGCCACAGTTGGCGACGTACAAACAGATAGCGGACTCGGATGAGGCATTTCCAGTACGATCAAGCCCGGCCGCCTGGCCTCGATGGCAGCGTGGGCCTGGCGGGCCGTGCGTCCGGCCAGCACGACCACCCGCAGGCATGGCAGGAGGTCCAGCACATCGCCTAGCATGGCGATGCCTGCGCGTACCGCCGCCACACCCAGGCGCGCCGGCGGAGCTTGCTCGTCGGCCAGCCAGGGCACGGTATTCCACAGCACGGTACGCGCACGCGCGACGGCGGCTTGCGCCAGGAAACGTTGAAGATTGCGCTGCGCAGGACCAGGATTGTCGCGCGAGACGAAGCGCGGGCGCATCGCATGGCGCGCCGGCGCTTCCAGCAAGATGAGAATGGACGCATCGGCGCCGCCGTCCAGCGGATCGAAGTACGGCAGCGCGCGGACGGCTGCGTGCGTGTCGACCCACTGGTTGAGCGCGACCACATGGGGAAGAGACAGCAGTTCGACGCGGCGTGCCAGTTCGGCTACATCGTCCAGCAAGGGAGCCACCGGCACGCCAGACGTCACTCGCTGCTCGCCAGCGCTGCCTGCTCCGCTCCGGCTGGCGTGTCGCCCTCCATCACCAGGATCCGGCTGGCGCCAGCCGGCTGCTGCGCCAGGCCCGGCCGCACGTCGCGCATGGGCCCAATGGCAGTACCGTTCGCCATGCCTTTGCCGTCAGTCTTGAAGCGACCCACCGGCGCGCGCTGACCACCGGCGTAGACGTTGTAAACAGTCTCCGGTTTCAGTTTGTACAAGAACACTTCCAGTGCATCGGTCACGCCCAGGCTGCGCACGACCACGAATCCTTTGGCGTCGCCGCGGGACTTGAGAGCGATATTGCTCGACTCGCCGTTCACACGCGGCACCAGGTTGCTGGTACCAGCACCGGTGGGCACGGCATGGGACACGTAGACAAGCGCTTGCGGCGCCTGGCCGGCCGCCACATGCGCGACGACCTTGTTGCTTGCGGTGTCGATCACGTCGACACCATCGCCGTTTTCGAGACCAACGTACACTTTGCTGCCGTCGTCCGACGCCCATGCGCCATGCGGCAAGGCCCCGGTCGGTATCGTCGCCATCAGTTGTGGCTGATCACCGGTGGAATAGACCTTGACGACATTTTCTCCGCCCACTGTCACGTAGGCTCTTGCGCCGCCAGCGTTCTTCCCGAACGCCAGGTGGTTGGTAATAAAACCGGTGTCGATGACGCCTTTGACTGTCAGCGTCGCCACGTCGATGCGGGTGACCTTGCCAACGTCCTTGTGCGTCATCCAGACTTCCTTGAAATCAGGCGTGAACTGCAAGAACGGCGAGAACGGGCTAGTGACAGAAATATGCTTGATCACTTTGGATGTTTTCATGTCGATGACATCGACGACAGGATTAAAGCTCGATACCACGAACGCCAGTTTGCCATCGGGATGGAACATCACCATGCCCGGACCACCTGTTGTCTGGATCCGGCGTTTTTCCTTGAAGGTGACAGGATCGATGACCGAGACGTAATCTTCGCCGCGTACCACGACCCAGACTTCGCGACCGTCCGCGGTGAAAAATCCTTCGTGAGGCGACCGCCCGATATAGGTAACGCCCTTGACCTTATTGGTGGCCGTGTCGATGAAGGTCACCGAATTGGAGCCATTCGATATCGCAATCAAGGTTTTATGGTCCGGCGAAAAACCCAGTCCATGAACATTCACTTGCCCCTTGTACAAAGGAGACAGGATGTCGGGCCGCTGATTACCCAACCGGATTTGTCCCAGCAACTGATTGGTGGATGGATCGATCACCGAAACGGTGTTGCTGTTCTGGTCAGCTGTATAGACGCGGTCCTGTGTGCCTGGCGCAGCCTGCGCAGTACCCATGGCAGCGACCGCAAGCGTCATGGCGAAGGTGAGCTTATTCAATTCAGTGAGTTGCATGAGAGTCTTTCCTGGTGTCTGCGTTGGTGGAATCGGCTCTTGCGCCGTGGGCTGCCTGGTAGCGTTGCAACCAGGCGCGCATTACATTGATTTCGTTCTGTTGTTCGACGATGATGCCTTGTGCCAGGTTGCGCAGTTCGCGGTCGTTACTGTGCACCAGGATGGCCTTGGCCATATCGATCGCGCCTTGATGGTGAGGAATCATCATGCTCATGAAGTCATGCGCGGGGTCCCCGGTTGTCGGCGCGCGTCGCATGCCGTCATCCATGATCGCCATGGCATCATCCGCGAGAGACGCATAGGGCCTGTCGCTACTGGCGATAAACGAGGCAGGCGGCGCAGTCGCGCCATGGTGGCCAGCATGCTGCGCCGAGACTGTGGCGGTGCAGCACCAGAGCATGGCGCCCAAAAAAAGTGAAAATTTCAAACCGGTCCCTCCAGTTGTTCATAGACGGCGCTGGCAACCCGTGCCAGTTCGCCCTTGTCGACGGCTGCGGACAGCGCATAGCCGAACTTCCCGTCGATCCAGTAAAACACGTTGACGTCGCCCTCTTTGGCGAACCGAAAGCCGGTGTCCTTGTTGCGCGCCTGCTCCGTCGACACGTACAGCGTCAGGCGCTGGCCAGCGCCGTCGTGGTACATGAATTGCGCTACCGGCCCGCTGGCCCCGGGCAGCAGGCGCCCGCCGATCAGTTCATAGCCCAGCTTGCCCAAATGCGGCGGACGGATCTTGCTGCCCATGCGCTTCGACAGCCAGGTCACCAACTGGTCTTCCTGGTCGGCGCGAATTTCCACTGGCCGGCGCACATCCGGGCTGTACACGGCATGGGCTATTGCGGCCTGGTGTGCCAGGCCGGACCACGCTGCCTGCTGATACGCGGGCGCTTGCTGCTCCATACGCGCCAGGGACTGGCCAGTTGCCGCGCCGCGCAAGCCCCAGCCGGCGCCACCGGACCACCACGCCGCCAGCGCCTGCCATTGCCAGTGCCGGTTGCGCTGCGGCGTGGTGGCCGCTGCCATGGGCGCCGGGACCGGTTCGCCCAGCACCGGATCGAACAGGCGATGCATGGCGTCGTTCTGGGCCGCGTAGGCGCGCACGCGCGCAGCTTCCTCGGGGCGCTCTGCCAGGTAGGCGGCGACCTCGGCAGCGCGTGCTGCCGGCAGCACGCCGTCGACGTACGCGTGCAGATCGGCTTCAGTCACGGGCAGGTTCATTTCACGACTTTCAACGAGTTCACGCGGGCGCCGCCGTCCATCAGGCTGCGCAGCTTTTCGCGGGCGCGCGCGAGCCGCGACATGACGGTCCCGACCGGGATGCCGAGCGTCGACGCCACTTCTTCATAACGCATGTCTTCCAGCCCGACCATCAGCAGGATCGCGCGCTGTTCTTCGCTCAGCAGGCGCAGCGCGGCATCCATCTCGCGCACCTGGATGCCGACCGTGCTGCGATCCGCCAGGGCCGGCATCGGCGTATCATCGTCGAGCGGCTCGGTGACCAGTGCGCCGCGCCGTATCTGGTCGATACGCATATTGTGCATGATCGCAAACAGCCAGGCGCGCGCGTCCGTGCCGGGTTGTAGCGCGGCGCGCTGGGCCCAGCCGCGTTCGAGCGTGTCCTGCACCAGGTCATCGGCCGCGGCGCGCTCGCCCACGAGCGCGCGCGCGTAGCGCCGCAGCCGCGGGACACACGCCAGCAACTCCGCGCCGGGAAGAAGGGGCAGGACGCTCATGGAACCAGTGATTACATCGCGCTGGCGGCCAGCTTCGGATCGATCTGCCAGGTTTCATTGACCAGTTTGCCGTCGCGGTAGGTCAGCACGTAGCGCACCTTGATGGAGGCCTTGCCGTCGAATTGCACTGCCGCCGTGACGGTCGCACCCTTCGGATTGACCGACTCGGACGCGCCCATAACGGTGACGCGCAGCGGGCCCATCGCGCCGAACTTGCTCCATACGGCGCCGATGGCGGCTGCACCGTCGTAGCTGCCGTCAAGCGGTCCACCAACCCAGGTCAGCCGCGCATTGTCGGCGTAATCATGCACGATGGCGGCGTGTTCACCGGCGCCAATGGCGGCGAAGTGGGCTTGCGCCATATCCAGCGCAGGCCCGGCAACAGCCGTGGTGGCGATGCCGATGGTGCTGGCCAACAGGAACATCAGGTGGGTGGTTTTCATGGGTGCGGTCCAGTACAGGTCAGGTTGAAAAACGGGCTTGCTACAGGTGCAAACGTCATTGCCCTGTTTTTATTCCATGTATTTGTATTTATTTTTTTGTGTTCATCAATTCTTCAAATGCCAGCGCCGCACGGCTGCGATGGCGTTCAGGATGACGCAGCATCGAGAACCCACGCGCCGGCAGGACCAGCGCCGCGCGCGCCAGCAGGCCCGCCTGAACATGCGATGCCACGACCAGTTCGGAAATCGCGGTGGCAAAGGGACCGGCCATCACCGCGCTGCGCACCGCCTCGTTGGACGGCAGGCTGAGAGCAACCTGCATTGCGGCGACCGGCACGCCCATGTCCGACAGCGCTTTCTCAAACGCCGAACGCGTGCCGGAACCGGTTTCGCGCAAAATCCATTGCGCCTGCACCAGGTCGGCAGCCGCCAGCGGCACCCCGGCGGACCATGGATGATCGGGTGCTACCACGACAACGAGCTGATCCTCCCCCACAGCTTCGATGGCCAGGGAGGGTTCGTCGATATCGCCTTCGATGAAACCGAGATCGGCGCCACCCAGCAGGATGGCCTGCGCCACGCTGTCGGTATTGCCCACTTCCAGGGTGAGGTCGATGGCCGGGTAGGTTTGACTGAATTGCACGAGCAAGCGCGGTAGCCAGTAACTCGCGATGGTCTGGCTGGCGTGGATTGCCAGCGTGCCGCGCCGCATCTGGCCCAGCTCCGACAACGTGTTTTCCGCTGCACGCGCGCTGGCCAGCGTGCGTTGCGCTTCTATCAAGAAAATCAAACCGGCGTCGGAGAGTTCGATGCGCCGTCCTATCCGATGGAACAGTGCCGTGCCATAGCGCTCTTCCAGGGCCTTGATCGATGAGCTGACGGCAGACGGGGATAGAAACAGCGCGGAAGCCGCCTGAGTAAGGTGCTGGCGTTGTGCGACTTCAACAAAAATGCGTAGCTGGTCCAATGTCATCGTTCGATCCAATCTAATGATTTGTCATTAATTATACGATGGACCGAACGAAATCGCCGTTCAATAATGCATGCACTAAATATCTGAACGAGAGTCGACCATGACATCCCACTATCAAAAATGCGCTCCATTTGTACCCGGCCTGTTACTGTGCGGCGCCGTCACGCTGGCCGCGTATGGGCTGGAAGCTGTAGAAGCCCATCTGTTCGGACGCGCGTGGCTTGAAAGCCTGGTCCTGGCGATCTTGCTCGGAACCGGACTGCGCACCGTGCACCGTCTCGATCAGCGGTTCGAGCCAGGCATCCATATGGGCGCCAAGCTGCTGCTTGAAATTGCCGTGGTGCTGCTGGGCGCATCCGTCAGCGCCGGCGCGCTGCTCGAAAACGGCATGGGACTGGTCGGCGGCATTGCCGGGGTAGTCGTGCTGGCAATTCTGTTCAGTTATTTCCTGGGCCGCAGCGCCGGTCTGCCGAAAAAGATGGCGATCCTGATTGCTTGCGGCAATTCAATTTGCGGCAACTCGGCGATTGCGGCGGTGGCCCCAGTGATCGACGCAGATGGCAAGGACGTGGCCGCCTCCATCGCCTTTACGGCGGTGCTGGGTGTGGTGGTGGTGCTCGGGTTGCCGTTGCTAGTCGGGCTGTTGTCATTCACGCCGGTTCAATACGGCGTGTTTGCCGGGCTGACCGTGTATGCCGTGCCACAGGTACTGGCGGCAACGAGTTCGGTGTCCGCAGCCAGCGTGCACATTGGCACCCTGGTCAAGCTGGTGCGCGTGTTGATGCTGGGCCCGGTCGTGCTGGTGTTGTCCTTGACAGGGCGCGGACGGGGAGGCGCCCGCCTGAACGTCGCGCACCTGGTGCCGTGGTTTATCGTCGGCTTCCTTGCATTGCTGGGCTTGCGCTCGCTGGGCTGGATTCCGCAGGCAGCGCTGGCGCCAGCGCACGTTGCCGCCAATTTCTTCACCATTATGTCGATGGCCGCGCTCGGCCTCGGCGTCGATGCCCGCGCTGTCCTGCGTGCCGGCGGCAAGGTTGCCGGGGTTGTCATTTTTTCGCTGCTCGGCCTTGGTGTCATCAGTTTCGCCCTGATCAAATTTCTGGGTGTTTAAGGACGTAGCAGTACGCCATCCATTTTCCAAAAGCGAAAGAAAACGCCATGACATCACATCACTATTTGACCGCGGCGCGCTGCAGCCTTGTTGTTGCAGTCTCGCTCACCGCTGGTATCGCGTGTGCCCAGCAGCCGTTGCTGGTGTACGGCCCGGGTGGACCGGCTCCTGCGATGAAAGAGGCGGCGGCGGCATTCGAGCACGCGAACGGCATCAAAGTCACCGTCACGGCTGGCCCCACGCCGAGCTGGTCGACCACGCAAAACAGGATGCGGACATCATCTACAGCGGTTCGGAAACGATGATGACGGACTTTACGTTAGCGATGGGCGGCAAGATACAGGAGGCAAGCATTACCCCGCTATATATGCGTCCCCTGGCGATCCTGGTGCGTCCCGGCAATCCCAAGCACCTGCGCGGCGTGGCCGACCTGATGCAGCCCGGCGTGCGCCTGTTGGTGGTCAACGGTGCCGGCCAGAACGGCGTCTGGGAAGACATGGCTGGCCGCAAAGGCAGCATGGAGTCGGTGCGCAAGGTACGCGCAAATATTGCCAGTTACGCACCCAACAGCGCGAGCGCGCGCGGTACCTGGACCGCGCGCACCGACATCGACGCGTGGCTTATGGCCGGTACCGGCCGATGGCGTTCAGGATAGCAGCTTGCCCTCCTGCAAAGCTCACACATTCTCACCCTGGGCCGGAGCCGCCCCAAAGCAGACAGACAGTTATCAGAACGCTGACAACAGTCGTCGATGCCTTCACCTGGCCCATTGACGACGATTACTTGCTGCCGCCGGAAATCAGGTTCGTATTGATCCACGAAGCCACGTCGGTAACCGCGAAGCCGCGTTGGCTATTGAACGTGCCGCGCTTGTCCCAAGCGACACCCCGTCCTTGAGCGAAGGCTGCACGATACTTGCGCATCATATTGTTCGGATCGCGCGCCAGTTCGTCTAGCAAATACTCCTCGCTCCAAACCGATCGGCCGAAGGTGTGGCCTAGGGAGGATTCCAGTTTGTCCGCAACCTCGCCATAAGTCACGGTGTCGCCGGCCAGGAAGACAATCTCGTTCCGGATTCGAGGTAAAGCGAACAGCACCTCGGCAGTCAGCGCTCCGATATCATCGGGAGTTGTCAGCGTCACAGCGGTGTCTAGGCTGCCCAGTGCATGGACTAAATTGCTTTGCAGGTCTACAACGCCGAATTCCGGCTCGAACAGATAACTCATAAACATGCCGGTTGAGATAATGACCCACTCGGTCACGTGCTGGCTGCGCAAAAGCTCACGCACGTCCAACTGTGCGTCGAAAATGTCCTGCGGACTGCCCCGTCCGATCACATCAAAATCGACGCCGAACTGCCATGGAAAATACCTTGGAATTCGCGCCTGCAAGGCAGCGCGCGCCAACTTCATTGGTGTGTCGACGCCAGCCGCGTAGCCCGCGCAACCGACGACGGTGTCATACCGCGCGAATACCACGGCGAGCTCATCGATGGAGCTCTTCACCAGATCACCTATGACGATCTCAATCCCAAGATCCCGAATCTCCGCGATATCACGCTGCTTGTCCTCAGAGTTTGACTCAACAGCACTTGCACGCAGCAGGACGCTGATTTTCACCCCACTAATCGACTTCGCGCGGTTCGCGAGACTGCGCAGCACCGGCAGGCCGAGTTCACCGGCGCCGAGCACCAGAATGTTTTGGGACATGGCGTCAGGATCTGCTGGGTTCAGCATAAGTGGTAGAAGCTGTTGGCGGACTTGATCGGACATTATTGATTCTCCTGTGAATTTGCTAGCTGCACTTTAGCGATTGCCGCGATGCAGAAAAAGTGGCACTGGAGGTTTTCAACATTCGAAAAATCCGAATAATCATGAGTTATAGTTCCTTTTTCACTAATCGCATGAGGGCAACACATGGACCGCGTACAAGCAATGCAGGTATTTCTTCGCGTGGTCGAAAGCGGAAGTTTTATTCGTGCAGCAGGGACGCTAGGCTTACCGGCGTCATCAGTGACCGGCATCATCAAACGGCTGGAAAAACATTTGCGGGCACGTCTGCTCAACCGCTCCACCAGAAACCTCAGCTTGACACCAGAGGGCGAGCGATACTTTCACCGCTGCCGCGAGATACTTGACCTGATTGACGACACGGAATCCAGCCTGCACGGCTCCGCTGAGCACCCGCAAGGGAGAGTGCGAGTAGATATGCCTGGCGGAATCGCTCATGCCGTTATCCTTTCCCAGTTGGCGCAATTCCAGGCGCGGTATCCCGATATCTATCTAATGATCAGCATAAATGATCGTCAGGTGGATTTGATACAGGATGGCGTCGATTGCGTGATCCGTACAGGTAGCCTCCACGACTCGACGCTGGTCGCGCGCCGCCTAGGCGAGTTGCGCTGGATCACATGCGCGACACCATCCTATCTGAATCAACAGGGCATTCCCGAAAGTCTGGAGGATTTGCAATGCCATCGCGCGGTTCACTACTTTTCCAGCACGACTCGGCGGACGGGCGAGCTCCATTTCGTGGAGGCCGGAGACAGGGTTGCTGTGCCGGTTGCCGGCACGGTTGCAGTTAACGAGACTGGGCTGTATATCAAACTCGGCCTAGCCGGAGGCGGCCTGATGCAATTGGCTGAGATTTTGGTGGCCGACCATTTGCGCAGCGGAGACTTAGTCGAGGTACTGGCCAACATGCGACCTGAACCCGTGCCGGTGTCGCTGATATACCCTCACCACCGCTTTCTCTCGCCGGCCATGCAAGCGTTCGTCGATTGGACCACCGAGCTTTTCAGCAATGTCAGCTAGTGGCCGCATTCGGCCTATGAGCAAGGATACCATCTTGCCCGAAGGGAAAGCTCACTAATTACCACATCGCCTTCGGATACGACCGCCGTCAGTCAAGCGCATAGTAGAGCTTCAATCCAGGAGGTCTATCATGAACAATCCATTGAAAGGTTCCGCATGCCACAGTACGCCGTGGAACAAGGGCAAGTTGGTGGGGCAAAAAGCACCGCTTCGCGTAAGCGAAATCTGGGCAATTCGCGTTCGCCTGCAAATTTTCGGCAGGGTCCGAGACTTGGCACTCTTCAACTTGGCCATCGACAGCAAATTGCGTGGGTGCGACTTGGTCCGACTGCGCGTCAACGATCTCTGCCATGGAGGCCATGTGGCAGCGCGAGCCAGCGTGATGCAGCAGAAGACGAAGCAACCCGTCCAGTTCGAAGTTACCGCAGGGACCAGGAAGAGCTTGGAGGACTGGATAGCGGCCGCAGCGCTGCGCCACGGCGATTTTCTCTTTCCCAGTCGAATCTCAGAATCGCCGCACCTTTCGACTCGGCAATACGCACGTATTGTCCACCAATGGTTCGACGAAATAGGGTTAGACCCGACGGCATACAGCACGCACACGATGCGGAGGACTAAGCCAACACTCATCTACCGGCGCACAAAAAATTTGCGAGCGGTGCAGCTGTTGCTGGGCCATACGCGCTTAGAGAGCACCGTACGATATCTGGGTATCGAAGTCGATGACGCACTCGAAATGGCCGAGCAAACGGATGCTTAAGACAAGCAAGGGCGACGCCAGTAGTCGCCCCAAAGCGGGCGGTCGCTTGGGAAGGTAAATATATCCGGTACAGCATTAAAGAGGCGCGAAAATATATTGAGTTGCATTGCTTCTATTCTAATTTCGCCAGATAAATGGCCGCATAAATTATTAATTTACAATTTGGTAAATATGGGCACTTATTCTAATATCTAGCCTCACACCGATTTGCATTTGAAACTAGACATCTTTTGGGATCTCAAATCGGACACCCGTTCTCTTGCTTACCTATGCCGATAAAACAGGCTTCCCAGCTAAATAAAGCGTTGGCTTGGTCGCTGGATCCCGCCGGCTGCCAATCGATATGGCGGGAGTAGGGATTTTCGCGGCCACCTTGAATACGCTGACCAACTGTGCCAGAGAGCTGGCTTGATCTTGCAACGATGCGGCGGCGGCGGCGGCCTGTTCCACCAATGCGGCGTTTTGCTGCGTCACCTCATCCATTTGGACTATCGCTTGATTGATCTGCTCAATGCCGGCCGTCTGCTCGTTGCCGGCGGCCGTGATCTCTTCCATGATGTCTGTCACGTTCTTGACGCTGTCGACAATGGTGCGCATCGCCGAACCGGCCTGGTCGACCAATCTGGCGCCTATCTCGACCTTTTCAACCGAGTCGCCGATCAGGGTCTTGATTTCCTTGGCGGCTCCGGCGGAGCGTTGCGCCAAGTTGCGCACTTCAGAGGCGACAACGGCGAAACCACGGCCTTGTTCACCTGCCCTAGCCGCCTCCACTGCCGCGTTCAAGGCCAGGATATTGGTCTGGAAAGCGATACCGTCGATAACAGCGATGATGTCGACGATTTTTCGCGACGATGCGTTGATCGCACCCATCGTATCGACCACTTGCGTCACAATGCTGCCACCTTGCTGTGCCACGGCAGAGGCGGAGATGGCAAGGCGGTTGGCATGATTGGAATTGTCCGAATTTTGCTTAACGGTCGAGGTCAGTTCTTCCATGGCCGAGGCAGTTTCCTCCAGCGAACTGGCTTGCTGTTCGGTCCGCGACGACAGATCCAGATTTCCGCTGGCGATCTGACTTGACGCAGTGGCGATCGCATCGGTGGAGACCCGTATTTCCCCCACCGTTTGCGCCAGGTTGCGCTGCATGGTTTGCATCGCAAACAACAAACTTTGTTTATCGTTGCCGTTGGTATCGACGGTCACGGACAGGTCGCCGGCGGCTATGCTGTGCACAATCTGAGAAGCGTATTCCGGTTCCCCGCCGAGTTGACGATAAATATTGCGCACTAAGAAAAAGCCGGACGCTGCGCCCACCAGCGTGCCCAGGATGATCGCACCCAGAACGATGGCGCGCATCAGGCCGTAGCGCTCATTTGATGCCTCATACTCTTTCCTGGCCTCGTCGACTTGCAGCTTTCGCAGAGCATTTACGCCATCTGTTACCGCAGGGATCAATAATTGCAATTGCGCCGACAATTGAGCCGCCGCTTCATGCTCGCCCGCTTTTAATGCTGCGATTGCCGGCAGCAATTTTTCGGTAGTCATTTTCTTCCTGTCGATAGCGAACTTGTCGGCGATGACCTTCTCTTCCCGCGTAAGGTAGGTAGCTATGTAGCTATCCCACGTGCTGACAATTTCGGCAATGTTTCTTTCAATTTGATCGGTTCTAGCCTTGATCGTCGTATCGTCGGTTTCCCGCAGCGCCTCCGCCAAATTCAGCCGATTGCTGACCAGAAGACGGTCTATTCGCGAGACCTGCTCCAATGCCACGGTGCGATCTTCGTAGACGGACTTCAAGCCTCCGTTGGACAGGCTCATCCCATAAAGTCCCAGCGAGCCTATGAGGACGGCGATCAGGGAAAGAAAGCCGATCAAGGCGCTCAGGCGTACTTTAAGTGTCATATTCATTTTTGTCCGATATGTGCTGGGTCGCACCCATTACATGTGAGGTAAATTGCGAAAGCTGCCTGACGCACGCCCTCCAAGTGGGACGGGCAGCTTGACGATTCAATTAACGGTGATCGGGCAGCGGGATTGGGCTACAGCGAAATTTGCGGATGCCACAACGGGGAGAGGGGTGTGGGCCTATTCGAAAGGAATGCGGTGCTCAAGAGCAACGTTCGCTTTGAGGATACACCATTAAACATTTCCATGTGACTTTAAGTGGGGAAAGCGTTGTATTTTGCCAAAAACGCCAGCCCTATGCACTGTTGTTCTTCCAATGGCTTCAAATATTTTTAATTGCTATCACATGCGCACAGAAACGGATAAATTCAAAATATATGCACGTAAGGGTGATGGGGTAGCTTTGCAGTGGCAAAGTTTCTCGAAAGATTTATTTATTAGAATTCCGCTGCTAATAATTTATTTCGAACGGGAGTATTTTGCCAACTCAAATATGCAAGATAGGCGCATAGATATCTCGATTTTCGAAATTTGTTGTTGAAATTTGACGGCAATTGCTGAGCAAGGGCTTGCTCTGTCGAGTCAAATTCTGTTGAGGACAGAGGATGTCCTCGCCGCCAGCCTCCAAAAAGAAACTCCTCGAGTCTGGCGGGAATTCAACATGGAATACCTTTTCAGCCTCAGCAATAGTTACCTCATCCGATGGTGGGCAAACTCAGCGCCTGAGTGGTACGCAATGACCGTCTTTCTCCATTCATATTTTCAGAGATACCTTTTCGACTGTCTGGTTCTGGCCGATTTCAGGCTTACAGCTCAATGAATTCTGCTGTTTCCGCGTCATAGAACCGACCATCAAACGCCAAGCAAAGCGCGCGGATAACCATCATCTCTGCATCACCCCACACTCCCGATACCGAGATAGTTCTTGGGTCAAGACTCTCATCTTCGCCTTCGACCGTGACCGTCAGAGCCAACCTTCCCGACGGTACCGTACGCATGATGTCCCCTACAATCTCGCATACCTTCTGGCGAGTGCCGAGCGGCGTTGGAATCCAGTCTTCTGGGAGTTCCTTCAGCTGGCGATTCTCTCGAAAAATTATCCCAATACTACTCATAGTTCTATATCTCGAATTTAATTGGGTGTCGGCTCCTGGCCGAATTTAGCCCTACACGTCGTAGCTAAACGCCGTTACCTGCCAACTAGGTTCCAGCCTGAGACGGAAACCGTAAGGGGCCGGACGCGTGATATCGTAACGTCCAGTGAATAAATTGGCCCCAGCGAACTCGATGAATTTACCGTCCTTACCGTTGACTATTCTCGCCCCAGGGCTACCTAAAAGATTCAAAAGTATCACTGGCTCGGCAACTCCATCACATCGAATCGCTAGTTCCACGTCACCTGCCATCGGCCAAATGGTAAGAGCTAAATTTAACGGCGAGCGTTCGACGGAATAGCCGTAGGAGATGCCATACTCCTCGCCCACAGGTACGACGCCCAAGGCGTCAAGAAAATCTAGCGGTTCCCAAGAAAATTCTGGCATTCAAATTCCGATAGTTATTGAAGGTCCGTTGTTGGCCGTTCTCGGCCGGTCGCGCCAGCATAGCATGTTGCCGTTGTGAAAACATTATGATCTGCGCTGATGCGCCGTTGCCGCAGCAAGGGCGACGCCAGTAGTCACCTTAAGCGGACGCTCGATGCCTGCCTTATCTCGACTTCCATTCCCCTGGGAGTGGAGCGGAGCACCGTGCGATTGAACCGCTACCTGTCTCGATGATTGTCAGCACATCTTGAACCGCAACTTCAAGTTCATCTTGGTTGCAAAAATACTCGTCGAGCCTTCCAAAGAATACGTAAGGCGAACAGTTAAAGCCGTCTTCGATGTCGTTGAACCAAATTACCTTGTTGCCCATGATGGCTACGACCCAAAAGCCTCCGCCAACTGTGCCATAGGTCTGCTCAGCCCATTTTTGCGGCCGAACTTTGATGGCTTCCCACAATCGGAGAATCCGAGGGCTCATCCGGTCTTCCGCACCTATGATCTTTGACCATAGGTCTGCTTCTGAAATTGGTTCCCACTCCATCGTTTCTCCAATGACTGCTCCTGGCCGAACTCGGCCTGTGTCCGTGAGGATAGCATCTTGCGTAGCTGAAAAATACGCGAAATCTCTCTACTTCGAATGGCGATGCCGACAATTCCATGAATACAGCCGAGCTTCAAGCTATGGGCTATTGGACGGCATTGGGCAGGAATGAGTGGCATGGTTTGAACGAGAACAGCTGGCGGAAATAGATGAGAATACGCACCAATGCTCGCGGTCATATCGTCGACGTACACAGTCAGTCGCATTGGCGGTTTTCCTTCCAAGCTTTACATCTGAGAATGGACAAGCAATAGCACGGATTCCGTGCCTTAGGAAGGCATTTTGTAACATCAAATTTCGTTACCATGAGATTTCTATTCGCAAACCATCAAGTAACAAAAATGCTTGCATACCTTTTCCTCGGAAAGGTCCGTAGCAGCAATTTCAAACAATCATAGGGATACGCTGTCAACTTGCGCGTCCACTGGGGACGGCTGAGCTGCGCATGCATACCGCTCCAAACGCCAACGACTGTTCGGCTAAACGCCCACAACGCGCAATATTACCGGTGAAGATACAGGCTCCACACTCGCCTGCTTAAGAATCCAAGTTTCAATCTTCGCGTGCCAGACACGAAGCAGGTCAAGCGGTCGGCGAATGTAATTTTGCTCGCGCACCCCCTGCGGCGCGTGCCCTTGAATCTGCGCGGCGATGCCATTCGGCATCTCGATCCACTCGCTTAATGTGGCAAATGAGCGTCGCAAGCCGTGCAGCGTAAGCTGCGGCAAATTCGCCACCGCGACGGCCTCGTTATGCGCGATTCGCGGCTCTGCGATATGTCCTGATGCGGAAGCGGGACTTGAGAAGACGAAGGCATTCCTGCGCGGCAGGTTGGCCAGGAGTTGAGCAACAAAGGGCGTCAGCGGGACCATTCGAAAATCCTCGACCTTGTCGGACAGTTTGATGCTGCCCCACTGAAAATTTACGTCTGTCCACTTCAGTGCAGCGAGCTCTTCGCGCCTGGCGCCGGTGAGCAACAGAACTTGCAGGTAGGCTGCAATGACCGGGTTTCCGATCTTGCGCACTGCGCTGAACCACGACTGCAGCATTTCGCGTTGAAGGACATCATGGCGCCGCTTCTCTTTACCCAGGCTCTCGCGCACTCGTGCACTCTTTGTCGGATTGCTAGTGACCATGCTCGAATACGTCTTGTGCGAAGCACACCAGTTCATAAAAGCCTTGAGCAGTCGCCATGCCAGCCGTGCGCTGGATGGACGGGTCTTTGCTTCCTCTCGCGCCCAAGCTTCCACGCGCTCATTTGTAAGGTCGATTAGTCGGAGCGAGGACAAGGACCAGAGCGGACCGGCTTTCGTCAGGGCCGGACTGCGTTTTCTCGGATGGCCACCATCCTGAATGATCTTGCGATGCGCAACAATATGATGTTCTGACCAGCCAGCTTCTCGCGTGGCAATGCGATCGGCAATGTACTCAGGCCAGACGCCGCCCAGGGTCACCGATTCGCGCAGCTGCTTTTCCTGCTCCGCCACAACGGCAGCTTCCTGCATGGCGCGCGCGTCTCGCACTGCAGCAAGCGCATCGTCGCGGACCTTTCGTGGATCCTGCCCGTTATCGAGCAGGACCTTCAGTCGCCGTGCTTCGGCCTGGGCCTTGGCAATGTCCCATGTACGAGGATCACCGATCGTCAGCCGGATGGTGGCGCCGTTCAGCTTGCCCTGAAAAATATAGGACTTTGCACCCTTCGACGTCACCCGCAAACCGAGGCCTGGTGAAGCGGTATCCCAAAGGAATGACTGACTATTTCCACCCTCACAGGCGAACTCTTCTACCCTACCCGCCGCGAACTTTATTTTTTTCACTATTACCTCATGAAGACGTTCTGTGTAAGCGCCATGTAACCGCCATGTAACCCAAATGGTAGCATAACGATCAACACACATCTGCATGAAATAAAAATCAAAATCACGTAAGCTATTGATTTATAAGAATATTCATGAAAAATTCAACACCCTTCAACAGTCCTGAATACCGACTTGCGATGATTTGTAATCATCAGGTGGCCAGTTCGAAACCGGCAGTCGGCACCAGCTATTAGCACCCTCAAAAAACCCGGAACTCCACCTTTTCGCAGGGGGAATTCCGGGTTTTTTTACGTTCATGCTTACGGTAAATCCATCACGAGCAATTGTTCCAGCTGTCGTCATACCGGGGCGCTAGATTCGCATGGTCGCCGTTTCAACAGCTGGCGCTCCCACAGGCGGATAGATTTTCACATTCACCTCCGGCATTTTGCTAAAGGCATCGAAGATGAGTGGGCTCACGTCAGCCCAGTCTAGGCCGCCATAGCCGCAACCGAGGGGCGGAACAGCGATGGAGCGTATGCCCCGCTCGCGCACCTTGGCCGTCAAGTCCAGCAAACCCTTCGCGATATCCTCGATGCGGCTTTTCGACTTCCAATGCCCCTTGGTGGGGAAATTGATGATCCAGCGCGGCCCGCCCACCAGGCCACCGAGATCGTAGATGTGGACCCGGCCCAACTGTACCTCGCGCGCCTTGCAGGCCACGGCGTAGGCGCGGAACATCGCCGGGTAGGCCTGCTTGAATTGCAGCGCGATACCTTTGCCCATAACGCCTTCCGTGTTGACGGTATTGACCAGTGCGTCCACGTCGGCATTGAGGAGATTTCCAGTTGAGATGTGCAGCATGTCAGGAGTACCACTCTCAAAAAACTTTGACGGGCAGGTCCGGATAATATGGAGCGACAATCTGACGAGCCATTTCAGCCGTCTCGCGGTGTTCACAACCGATGCCGATCAGGGCGGAACCCGGAAAACGATCGGCAACCAGGAATTCGGTCATCTTCGGATTCAATCGCTGCAGCCCACCGCGCCGGCAGCAACAGCCAAAAAGGCAAGCCCCGCAAAAGCAGGGCTTGCCTTCAGGTAACTGGGGGAGCGAGCCGGTTGGGATCATCAGTTAGACTGCTTCATCCGCTCGGGTCACTCCCCACTCAGAGGGTATACATGCAAATCTCTATTTCTCTCATCAGCCGACGCCTGCAATTTCCGGACGGTCGCGACAAAGGGTGAGTTCTGGCGTAACGCTGCTGCACGTGGTGATCGTTCTTCCAGCATGGAGGCAGCAGCAGCGGGGCTTTTGAGAAGGTCGCGCCAAGCGTCGATGTAATCCTTGCTGCAAAGTGCATCCTTCTCCCACAAACATATCTGGTCGTACGCCAAGAAGATTATTTCGTTCACGACAGCGCAGGATGCTGACCGTAACGCACGTGCAATCGGCTCATGCTTGGCAAGGCGACGATCGGCAAGCGCTGAAAAAATCTCTGCACCGCCGTGATTGCCTTTATGCTGTTCATCGCTGCTCATAAAAATATCGCAATGAGAATGTTCAGGGCGCCGTAACCAGTGGCTTGATCATATCACCCCTTACTTAAAAATGATGCACTGCGACTGCCACACAGCCACGCAGCAATGGCAACCGCGCACCAACGCCGACAGGCAGTCAGCGGTCTGTTCAAATGGTCCAACAACTTTTCCAGTAGTTCATCGATCATACTTGTAGATTATCATTGAGGAAAAATATCATGGCACGCATGTTTAACCCGCCACATCCGGGGCTGACGCTGCACGATGACGTTCTGCCTGCGCTGGGCTTGTCGGTGACTGAGGCTGCGCAGCAGTTGGATGTGAATCGCGTTACGCTGTCGCGCGTTCTCAACGGCCACGCCGCAATCTCGCCTGAAATGGCTCTGCGCATTGAGGCTTGGTTAGGCGTGGAGCGGGGCGGGGAAGCTCGTCTCTGGTTAGCAGAACAAAGCGCATACGACGTATGGCAGGCTGCGCAACGTTTCGTCAATGTCCCCATGAAGGTTCAGCCGGCACCACTGGCAGTCTAAGCCCCACTGCTCTACCACGCTGACTAATGGCAGCGTCATCTCCAGCAAGCAAGAGCCCGGCACTCGGCTGGTGCTGCAAAAAAGTCCAAAGCCCCGTCCAAAGACGTCTAAAACTTTGATTCGCTGACTGTCGGCAAGCACACGCAGGGCTTCATGCAGAGTCAGGGCATTGAGCTCGCCTATCTTGCTGGTGTCGATGCGCAAGGTCCCGGCGATGGTCACCTGGTCCAGTCCGGCTGCTTTGGCACGGCACGCAACGATGCCGATGTGTTTACCGAGCTCTTGCCGATCGCAGTCGCGATCAGGTCGCCAGCTGCTCAGGGCTTTATCCTGAATTATCCAAGAATGGATACCTTTATCCGTTTCTGGATAAAGGAAGATAACAGTAAGATTCCGGAGAATATGGAGGCAAATGCTTGACGCCATGTGACATCTGTCACATCATTGCCATACTCGTCACAAGAAAGCCCACCATGTCCACCCCATCCATGACCGAACTGGCCCTGCTCAAAGCCCTGTGGCGCCACCAGCCCCTGAGCGCGCGCGAATTGCACGAGCATGTCGAAGAAGAGCTGGGCTGGACCTATTCTTCCACGCGCAAGACGCTCGAACGCATGCTGGAAAAACGCATGGTGACGCAGCGGGTGCGCCACGGGGTGCAGGTCTACGAGGCGGTGCTGGAAAAGGTCGATACGCTGGCCGCCTTCGCGCGCGACTTCGGCAAGCGCGTGATGGAGATCGATACGCCGTTGCCGGTGATGATGTTCACCGGCAGCAAGCTGGTGGACGAGCAGGAGCTCGATCAGCTCGAGCAACTGCTGCAACACTGGCCCGAAGACGTCGATGGCGCGGACGGTGCGCCATGATGCCGATCGATCTCGACGTCGTACTGGCACGCCTGCTGCTGGCCGCCGCCGGTTCGCTGGCGGCTGGCGGCGCGGTGTGGGCGGTGGCGGTGCTGTGCCGGCGCACCCTGCCGGCGCTGGCGCAGCAGCGTTCGCTGTGGCTGTGCGGGCAAGTGGCGGTGGCGGCGGTGTTCCTGGCGATGCTGTTGCCGCCGGACGAAGGCTTGCGGGTGATGCCGATCATCGAGATCGTCGAACAGGAGGCGGCGCCAGCGGCCCCTATGCCAGCCGTGCCGCCAGCGCAGGCGGCGGCCGCGCCGGTGTTGGCGCTGGCGTCTGCCGCCACCGAGCGGCCGCTGTCGGCGTGGGCGCGCGATGCCGGCCGTGCCTGGCTGGTGTTGTACCTGCTGGGACTGGTCCACGCATTGTGGCGCTGGCGCCGCGCCCAGCGCTTGCTCGATGGCTTGGCCGCCAGTGGCCTGCCGCTGGCGGTATCCGAGCATAAAGGTTTTGCGCAGCATAGCAGGACGCAGGTACCGCTGGCCGTGGTCGAAGTCGATGTGCCGATGTCGCCGATGTTGCTGGGCCTGTTCCGGCCACGCCTGCTGTTGCCACGCCATTTGCGTGGCTTCGATACGCTCCAGCAGCAACTGATCGTCGAGCACGAACTGACCCACTGGCGTCGCCGCGACCTGCACTGGAGCGCCGCTGCCCTCCTGCTGCAAAGCCTGTTCTGGTTCAACCCCTTCATGCGCCTGCTCGGTGCGCGCCTGGGCTGGGCGCAGGAATTCGGTTGCGACCGCGATGTGCTGCGCGGCCGTCCATCAGCCGAGCGCAAGGCGTATGCGGCGGCGCTGGTGGCGCAGCTGAAACTTCAATGCCGCCCGGCCGGCATGGCGCTGGCGTTCGGCGCCAGCGATGCCGGCAGTGCCCGCACCGATGCGCCCACGCTGGCCGCGCGCATCGGCCTGATCCGAACACCCGCCACTGCGCGCGCCTGGCCTCGCTGGGTTGCGCTGGCCAGCCTGGCGGCGGTGGCGCTGGCCAACTTCGCGCTGCAACCGGCACTGGCCTGGCAGGCGGCCGAGCCGGTCATCGAGCCAGCGCGCTTGCTGGCCGGCCACAACCCGGCGCAGCACAGCCCTGATACCACAGCACCGCCAGCCGCCGCAACAACACCGGCATCGCTCGACTGCACCATGCTGGTCGATGCCGCCAGCGGCGTGGCTCTGGTGCGCGAGGGTACGTGCGATGCGAGCGTCACGCCCGCCTCCACGTTCAAGATCGCCATCAGCCTGATGGGGTTCGACAGCGGCGTGCTGCGCGACGACCACGCACCCTACCTGCCGTACAAGGCCAGCTATGCATCGAGCAATCCGGGCTGGCGCCATGGCACCGATCCGGCCGGCTGGCTGCGCGAGTCGATCGTCTGGTATTCGCAGCAAGTGACCAAGCGCCTCGGTGCGGCCAGCGTACGGAACTATGTGCGGGCGTTCGATTACGGTAACCGTACGCTTGCCAGCGTGGCCGGCGTGGCCGATGCGGTCGCGGTGTCCGAACTGTCGCCCACGCTGCGCATTACACCGCAACAGCAGACCGAGTTCCTGCGCAAAGTGGTCAACCGCGAACTGGCGCTGTCGCCGCAGGCGTACGACGTGACGGCGCGCCTGCTCAAGGTCGAGGAAACGCCGAACGGCTGGGAAGTGCACGGCAAGACCGGCACCGCACCGGTGCGGCTGGCCGACGGCAGCGCGGACAAGGACAACTATATCGGCTGGTTCGTCGGCTGGACCATCAAGGATGGCCGCAAGCTGGTGTTCGCGCGGCTGATGCAATACCCGGCCGACTCGAACAGCTATGCCGGGCTGAAGACACGCCAGGCATTCCTGGGCGAGTTGGCGCAGCGCACGCTCTGATGAAACCGTCCCTGCTGGTGGTGCTGGGCCTGGCGGCGTTGCCTGCGGTCGCGTGCGCGCAGGAGGCCGACACACCAAGCGTGACCATCACCGCCAGCAAGGACACCGTGGTCCGCAAGGTGGACAAGACCGTGGTGGATGTCGCCACCATGGCCAGGGCGCAAAACGGCACGGCCCAGGATGTCTTGCAATCGACGCCGGAAGTATCGGTTGCCGCCGACGGCCGCATCGCGGTGCGCGGCAATACCAACGTCACGGTACTGGTCGATGGCAAGCCCAGCGCCATGCTGGCCGGCGACGAGCGGGCCGTGGCGCTGCAGACCATGAACGGCGCCGACATCGCCAGCGTGGAAGTGATCACCAATCCGTCGGCGGCCTACAACGCCAATGGCGGCGCCATCGTCAATATCGTCTTGAAGCGCCAGCGCCAGCCGGGCGCGCATGCGCAATTGCGTGCCAGCGCAGCCGATCAAGGGCTGTGGAATGCCGGTGCTTCGGGCGACGTCACCTCCGGCAAGCTCAGCGTCAACGGCAGCCTGGCATACCGGCGCGATGGCACGCAAAAATTCCGCGAGTCCACGGTTGACTGGAACAACCCGCAGGACGGCGCCACCGGACAGACCAGGCAGACCTCGTCGGTGTTCGTGCGCCGCATCGTGCACAGTGCCGGCCTGGGCGTCGACTACGCGCTCAGCGCTGCCGACAGCCTGAGCATGTCTGCGCATTACAACCAGCGCCGCTCACGGCCATGGCTCGATGTGCTCAACACCACCGGCGCCGAACAAACGATCTTCCACCGCATCTCCACCGGGCCCAACGAGCAGTCCGACCACGACGCCAGTCTCGCCTATACCCGCCAGGGCCAAGGCTCGGTGCTCAAGGCCGTGCTGGCACGCAGCAGCACGCGTACCCTGGTCGATAAATCGTACCGCGACGTTTATGTGGAACCGCTGCGCGCCAGCAGCGACAGCCGCGGCGCAACCAGGGCCGCGCGCCAACTCGACCAGGCCACGCTGGACTGGACCCGCGCCGCCGAATCCGGCCAATGGGGCATGGGCGTCGATGTGCAGGATGAAGTCAACGATCTCGCCAACTACCAGGCGGCGGTCGACCGCGCAGCCGGGACCGAAACGCCCGACCCCGCCACCACCAATCGCTACAAGGTAACCACCAGGCTCTCCGCTGCCTATCTCACCGACAAGATCAGGCGCGGGCGCTGGGAAGTGCTGCTCGGTGGCCGCCTCGAGCACATGGCGCTGCGCATCACGCCGGCGCAAGGTGCGCCGCAAACCGGGCGCTGGCAGGCGTTCAATCCCAGCCTGCACGGCATCTATGCGCTGAGCGACAAAATCGATCTCACGCTCGGCTACCGCCGCAGCTTGCAACGGCCCGATCCGCGCGACCTCAATCCGTTCATCACCTATATCGATGCGCAAAACCTCAGCCGTGGCAATCCCGGCCTGCAACCGCAACGGCTCACCTCGTGGGAACTGGGCGCGAACGTGCAAGCCGGAAAAGTGAACGCCAGCGTGGGCGCCTTCCACCGGGTCAGCCGCGCAACGGTCATCGAGGCCCGCAGTTTTACCAACGACAACGTGCTGGTCACGTCGCGCCAGAATGGCGGCCGCGCCAGCTCCACCGGCGTGAGTGGCTCGCTCGACTGGACGCAATCGCCGTCCCCATTACCCGCGCTGCGCCTGGGGCTGGACGGCGGCGCGTATGCCGTGCAACTGGACACGCCCGATTTGTACGGCCACGTGCGCCAGCATGACGTGGCTGGATATCTGAAGCTGCGCGCCGGTTACCGCGCAGGACGAGACGACCTGTCGCTCGACGCCCAGTGGCAGTCGTCAAGCATTACGCCGCTGGGCGGTTATGGCGCGACCAGCAGCGTCAACGCCACCTGGAAGCGCGAGCTGAGCAGCACGCTGAGCCTGACCGTCAACGCCAACGACATCTTTGACGGCAGCCGGCGCACCTACCGCACCGACGCGAGCACCTTGCGCCAGCGCGGTGCCGACCATTTCGTGGCGCGGCGGTGGTATGTGGGGTTGGTGAAAAAGTTCGGGGCAGGATAAGAGCGAGGCTCAGCGTCGGGGCCACATGAGAATGGCCCCTGGTTAAGGTGCTGCCTTGCCATACACCCGCATCAACTCCGCCAGCCTGCGCGCCGAATTCTCGCTCCACCAGTTCCACACCGCCTCCACCTGCTCGCCGTGCTGCTGGTGGTACGCGGTGCTGGCCGACAGCCATACCGTCGAAGTGCGCAGCGGGATCGGCAGGCGGACCAGGTTGGCGCCGTGGCGCCCGGCGATCGCTGTGTCGGCGGCATCCGGCCTGGAGACGGCGATGGTGAAGCCGTCCACGCGGCGCAGCAGCAGCTTGTCCATATTGCTGAAGGCGTCGGCCGCGCCGTCGTCGATCTTGTAGCCGTCGGCGCGCAGCTGGTCGCCCAGCGACGAGGACTGGTTCGAGGCCAGGATGCGGTTGCGGAAATAGTCGCGTGGAACGGTGCTGGCCGGCAGGGCGTCGGCGGCGCGCACATAGACCACGGCGGTCACGCGCATGCCGCGCCGCGCGTCGGGCACGCCGGCGGCGGTAAGGGGCAGCGCCGAATACGGTGTTTCGTTGTCGGGCAAATCGACCAGGGCAAAGTCGATGCTGCCGTTGGTCAGTGCGAGCTTGATGCGGGCCGGCGGCAAGCGCACCAGCTCGGGCGTGCAGCCTGTGGTGCGCAACGCCTGCCGCAGCAGTTCGGCGCCAGCACCGGGCGCCGCCGGAATGGCGGGGCCGTTGCCGATGTAATACGGCGGCCGGTCACGGTCGGGATATGCCACGCGCACCACGCAATCGCTGGCACAGACATGACCGCATAACATCAACAAGGCGGCTGTTGCCAGGACTTTCATACTCGGACTCCAATGGTAGGGAACGAGTATAAAGGCTGTAGAACAGAATAACCAAATGTACACGCGGGTGCGCACGACCAGTCACTACCGGCGGGCAGCGATTGCTCGCGGCCCGCCGTGGCGTGCTCCTGCCTGTGATCAGCGCATCAGGACTTGGCGAACGCCAGGAAGTCAGCGTTGAATTTTTCCTTGTGCGTGTCGGTCAGGCCGTGCGGCGCACCCGGGTACACGATCAGCCTGGAACCCTTGATCAGCGCAGCCGAGGCTTTGCCGGCCGCGTCGATCGGCACGATCTGGTCATCGTCGCCGTGGATCACCAAGGTTGGCTTGTCGAACTTTTTCAGGTCGTCGCGGAAGTCGGTTTCCGAAAATGCCTTGATCGAGTCATAGGTATTCTTGTGACCAGCCTGCATGCCCTGGGCGTACCACGCGTTGATCAGCCCTTGCGACGGCTTGGCGCCAGCCCGGTTGAAGCCGTAGAACGGACCGGAAGCCAGGTCCAGGTACAACTGCGCCCGGTTGGCAACCGATGCGGCGCGGATGCCGTCGAATACGTCGATCGGCAGGCCGCCCGGGTTGGTGGCGGTCTTGAGCATCAGCGGTGGTACGGCAGAAATCAAACCGAGCTTGGCGATGCGCTTGGTGCCATGGCGGCCGACGTAGCGGGCCACTTCACCGCCACCGGTGGAAAAACCGGCCAGGATGATGTTGTTCAGGTCCAGCGTCTCGATCAGCTGCGCCAGGTCGTCGGCGTAGTGGTCCATGTCGTTGCCGTCCCAGGGCTGGCTCGAGCGGCCATGGCCACGACGGTCATGGGTGATCACGCGGAAGCCGTTGTTGGCCAGGTGGAAGGCGGCGGACTCCCAGCTGTCCGCATTGAGCGGCCAGCCATGGCTCAGCACTACCGGTTGACCGGTGCGCGGACCCCAGTCCTTGTAGTAGATCTCGACGCCGTCGCGGGTGGTGATGGTGCTGACGGTGTGGCTCACCGGGCCGGCGTTTTTGGCAGTAGCGGCTTCGGCGGTGCCTGCAGCCATGGCGGTGAGTGGAATCGCCACGGCGGCAGCGGCGACGCCGACGCTGTTGAACAAGGCGGAACGACGGGAAAGGCTCACTTCCTGGGTTTGATTAACGTTGCTCATGATCTGCTCCTGAATTTTAGTAGTAAACGATTTGGTAGTGCGCTATGTTTGCACTTGTTACGGTCACAAGTGCAGCGCCGATGTGCGTAATATATATCGTGCGCTATCTTGTAGCAAGCGATTTATAAAGATATTTTTTGACGCCGATGCCGGGCCGCCCATGGGCGGCCCCGGTCATGCATGTCTTACGACTTGGCGAACGCCAGGAAGTCGGCGTTGAATTTTTCCTTGTGCGTGTCGGTCAGGCCGTGCGGCGCGCCCGGGTACACGATCAGCCTGGAGCCCTTGATCAGCGCAGCCGAGGCTTTGCCGGCAGCGTCGATCGGCACGATCTGGTCGTCGTCGCCGTGGATCACCAGGGTTGGCTTGTCGAATTTTTTCAGGTCGTCGCGGAAGTCGGTTTCCGAAAATGCCTTGATCGAGTCATAGGTATTCTTGTGACCGGCCTGCATGCCCTGGGCGTACCACGCGTTGATCAGCCCTTGCGACGGCTTGGCGCCAGCCCGGTTGAAGCCGTAGAACGGACCGGAGGCCAGGTCCAGGTACAACTGCGCCCGGTTGGCAACCGATGCGGCGCGGATGCCGTCGAATACGTCGATCGGCAGGCCGCCCGGGTTGGTGGCGGTCTTGAGCATCAGCGGTGGTACGGCCGAAATCAAACCGAGCTTGGCGATGCGCTTGGTGCCATGGCGGCCGACGTAGCGGGCCACTTCACCGCCACCGGTGGAAAAACCGGCCAGGATGATGTTGTTCAGGTCCAGCGTCTCGATCAGCTGCGCCAGGTCGTCGGCGTAGTGGTCCATGTCGTTGCCGTCCCAGGGCTGGCTCGAGCGGCCATGGCCGCGACGGTCATGGGTGATCACGCGGAAGCCGTTGTTGGCCAGGTGGAAGGCTGCGGACTCCCAGCTGTCGGCATTGAGCGGCCAGCCGTGGCTCAGCACTACCGGTTGACCGGTGCGCGGACCCCAGTCCTTGTAGTAGATCTCGACGCCGTCGCGGGTGGTGATGGTGCTGACGGTGTGGGTAACGGGAGCGGGGGTGTTCATGATCTTCATCCTTTTAGTCAATTTTTTGTGGGTGGCCGCTGTGCTAGAGTCTCTGGCTGGCGGCGTTGCGATGGAGTGAATCTTAGGCCTGCCGCCCGGTTTGTGGAACAGACAAGCCTGCAAGGTCACTTTGCAATCTTGCAGAGCTCCCTCCCCACCCTCCATGCCTGGAACCCAAGATGCCGACGAGCACCGACTTCGACTGGAACGACATTCCCCTGATCCTCGCATTGTCCCGCAGCGGCAATATGAGCGCGGCGGGCCGGCAGCTCGGTGTCGATGCCTCCACCATCAGCCGGCGTATTGCCGCCGCCGAAAAATCCCTGCAGCTGCGCCTGTTCATCCGCGACAACACCGGCTATTGCCTCACCGACGCCGGCCAGGTGTTCGTGCGCCACGCCGAGGGCGTGTTCGGCAATGTGCAAAGCATGTTGCAAGCCGCGAGCCAGGAAGCGGACGCCACCGCCGGCCCGGTCAACATCACCTCGATCGACTTCCTGTTCGATTACTGGCTGCTCGACCACGTGCCGGCACTGCATGCCAGCCACCCGCATATCACGCTGACCTTGCAGGCGGAAAACCAGAACCTGTCGTTCACCCGGCGCGAGGCCGACTTCGCGCTGCGCCTGGGCAAGCCGAGCGAGGATGCGGCGCTGGTGATGCGCAAACTCGGCGATCTCGGCTTTGCCGTATATGGCCATCCGCGCTTTGCCGGCGTTGCACGCGACGCCTGGGGCGAGCAACCGTGGATTGCCTACGACGACGCCCTGGCCGCCACCGGCGAAATGCAGTGGCTGGCCGCGATGACGCCGGCACCGCGCCGGGTACTCAAGGTCAACAGCCTGAGCACGATGGTGCGCGGCTGCCGCGCCGGCGTCGGCATGGCGCTGCTGCCTTGCATCATGGGCGAGCAGGAAGGCTTGCAGCGCCTCGGCGAGCAGGTGGAAGTACTGCGCGACATCTGGCTGCTCAGCCACCGCGACGCCGGCTCGATCGCCCGCTTCAAGACGGTGTCCGCCTGGATCACCACGCTGTATGCCGACAGCCAGCAAAGCCTCTGCGGCGCACAATAACAAACCTCGATCTCACCGCATTTCCGCAGTCTGCCCCCCGTTTTTTGCAGTTCGTCACATCCCGATGGTGGTACCGGGAGCCCTTGTCTATAGTTCACTCATCGCAACGAACCAACCACCCCAAGGAGCTCAAAAATGAACATCGCAAAAAACATGGAAGCCGTCTTCATCGCCACCGCCATCATCGCCGGCGCCACCTCGCTGGCCACGGCCAGCACCCCGGCGCCACGCATCTTCATCGCCGCCGACAACGTGGCCGCACAAACTGCCAACGCAGTAGCTATGCAGGTAGTGACCATCACCGCCAAGCGCTTGACCGCCGCTGAAAAAGCCGCGCTGTAATCCCACCCCGACGACGACGGAGCGCATGATGAAAACCACCCTGAAGGCCGCCATGCTGGCTGCGGTTCTGTGCAGCGGCACCCCTGCCGCGCTGGCTGCGGAGATCACCAGCGAGAGCCGCAGCGTCGATGCGCGCACTGTCAATCTCAACCTCGATGGCGTCATCAGCATCAAGGTCAAACAAGGGCCGGTGGCATCGCTGACCTTGTACGGCAAACCGGAAGCGTTGAAGAAAGTGACGGTGCTGCAAAGCGGCGACCAGCTGCGCATCGACACCGGCAAAACCAATAACATCAGCTTCGGCAACAAGCACGACCTGCGCGCGGAACTGACGCTGCCGAACCTGCGCGAAGTGGTGTCCGGTGGCGTGGGCGCCACCGAAGTGAACGGCTTTAGCGGCGACACGCTGCGCCTCACGCTGCAAGGCGCGGGGGCGGTCAAGGTCAACGCACAATATCGCAACGTCGACGTACACCTGGGCGGGATCGGCGGCATGACCGTCAATGCCGGCAACAGTGACAACGTCGACTTGCATCTGAACGGTGCTGGCCGCATAGAGATGATCGGCCAGACCAGGCAACTGAACGCCTCCCTCGGCGGCGTGGGCAGCCTCGATGCCCAGCAACTGCGGGCCGAATCGGTCGATGTACGACTGTCGGGACTGGGCAGCGCCAGCGTGTACGCCAAAACACGCGCCACGATGAACCTGAGCGGACTCGGTTCGGCCACGGTCTATGGCAAGCCGGCCAACCGCCAGTCCTCGGCACAGGGGCTGGGCAGCGTGAGCTGGCAGTAAGAATCTATCTCGGTAAGGAATGCGAAGGCAGCAACAGGAAAACACATGGGTGTGTTTTTTTCACCGTCCGGGGGATGATCTCCTTCCGGGCGGTTTTTTTTACTTGGGCCGGCCGCGGCCGCCGTCGTGCCCGAGCACGATGCGCAGCTCGTGCGGCGCCGTCTTACGCCGGAACTTGAGCGCGATGTCGAGCCGCTGCGCCAGTTCCTCGGCCATCGCGCGCTGCGCGTGCGGGTACTCGATGCGGGTGCGCGCCACGGTGAACGGCCGCGCATTGGTCAGCCGTACCGTCGTCACGCCATCGAGGTTCAGTGTGCGCGCCACGCGCGCCAGGCTGGCCGCCGCGCCGGTCACGCCGTTGCCGTTGCAAATTTCCAGCTGCACCGGCGCGGATGGCGCTGTGACCGACTTTGACGACACTGCGGGCGGTTCCATCCGCGCGACCAGCGGCGGCGCTGCCACCCGGACCACCTGCACCAGCGCCGCACCGATCTGCTGCACCTGCGTGCGCGGCATGTCGGCATATGGACCGTGGGCGGCACCAGCTGGCGTCGCAGCCGCAGCAGATGCAGCGGCAGCCGGCGCGGCAGCCGCCAGCAAGGCGTAGTCGCGCCGGGCATCGTGCGCGGCGAGCGTGGCGGCCTGCTGGTAAAAACGCGCGGCCCGTTCGCGCTGGCCGTCCGCTTCCAGCGCAGTGGCCAGGCGCGCCCAGTTGGCCGCATTGGTGGGTTCGAGCAGGCAGGCGCGCTCCAGCGCCGTGATGGTGTCCTGCGGCGCTGCCGATGATGGCGACGGCGCGACGCTGGCGGTGTGCATGCCGCCGCACGCCGCCATCAACAAGCCGGCGAATGTGGCAGCGGCAGCGATCGGGATGTTCTTCATCATGCGCTCCTGGTTTATTGGCCGGTGGGCAGCACCGAGCGGTAGATCGAAATGCCGGCCGGTCCGATCAGGACCAGCATCAGCGTGGGGAAAATGCAGAAGATCAGCGGGAACAGCAACTTGAGCGCGATCTTGGCCGCCGCCTCCTCGGCCTGCACGCTGCGCTTGCTGCGCAGGTTGTCGGAGTGCACCCGCAGCGAATCGCCCATGCTGGTGCCGAAACGCTCGGACTGGATCAGCATGGCCACCAGCGTATCGACGTCTTCCACGCCGCTGCGCAAGGCCAGGTTGCGCAGCGCCTTTTCCTTGCTGAAGCCTGCGCGCATTTCCATCAGCACCAGTTGCAGTTCCTGCGCCAGGGTCACGCTCTTGATGTGGATTTCGCCGGCCACCTTGGCCAGCGCGCGCTCCAGGCTCAGGCCAGCTTCCACGCACACGGTCAGCAGGTCCAGTGCGTCGGGAAAGGTCTCGAAGATTTCACGGCAGCGGCGCGTTGCCCGGCGCGACAGCACCAGGTTGGGCAGGTAGTAGCCGACGCTGGCGGCGATCAAGAGCAGCGCCATGTGGCCTTGTTGCGGCGCGTGGCCGCTGAGCAGCGCCACCAGCACCGTCGCCAGCGCCGGCAACGCCAGCGCCAGCACGGTCTTGGCGGCGAAGTACAGCGACGGCGCCGAGGCGCTGCGCCAGCCCGCGTTCATGAAGCGCGTACGCAGCGGCGAGCGCTCCCACCCCTCCTCCGGCAGCGACAGGCGCGAGAACGGCTGCGCCGCGTGCGCCACCTTTTCCACCCAGCCCTGCTGCGGCGCGTCCGCCTGTGTTTCGGGGGCGAGCGCGCCGCCCAGGCGCTCGCGCACCTGCACCGGCGCAAACAGCCGCACCGCCACGAATACCAGGCCGGCCACCACCGCAAACACCAGCGCGAGAAAAATCATCTGCTGACCAGTCATGCCATGCTCCCTCGTCAATATCCTAGATGCGGATGCGGATCAGTTTTCGCATCCATAACACGCCACCGGTCGCAATCGCCCCTGCGTACCACATCAGCGCGACACCGATCGGATCGGTCCACAACACGCTGATGTATTCCGGGTTGGTCAGCGACATCAGGAACATCACCACCAGCGGCAACAGGCCCAGGATCCAGGCCGACATGCGCCCTTCGGCCGACATCACCCGCACCTGCGCCAGCAGCTTCAGGCGCGCGCGGATCAGGCGGCTGATGTTGCCCAGCGCCTCGGCCAGGTTGCCGCCCGACTCGCGCTGGATCAGCACCGCGATGATCAGGTAGCGCAGGTCGGTCAGCGGCACCCGGTAGGCCAGGTTGTGCAGCGCCTCGCTCATCGAGACGCCGTAATTGATCTCCTCGTAGGCGGTGCGGAACTCGCCGGCGATTGGTTCGGGCAGTTCGTCGGCCACCATTTGCATGACGTTGGCGAACGAGTGGCCGGCGCGCAGCGCGCGGCCGAAAAAATCGGCCGCCTCGGGCAACTGCTGTTCCAGCCTGGTCAGCCGTTCGCGGCGCGTGCGCAGCAGCACCATCCACGGCAGCGCCACTGCCAGCCCCAGCGCCAGCAACGCCCCCACGCCCGGCAGCCCGGCCATGGCCGGCGCCACCAGGCCGATGGCGCCCAGCACCAGCAGCGCGCCGAGAAACTGCGCCACCGACCATTGCACGCCGGCCTGCAACAGCAGCGCGTCGAGCGCGGCCAGCTTGCACCAGGGGCCGAGGCGACGCAGCAGGCGTTCGATCGCCGGCCGGCTGCTCCAGGTGCGGCGCTTGACGATGTCCACCCGCTCGGCGCCGCCCGGCCCGCGCTCGGCCATCAGCCGCAGGCGCCGCGAGATGCGGCGAGCGCCGCCACCGTGGGCCGCCGACCACCACAACCAGGCGCCTTCGACCAGCAGGATCACGGCGGCGAACAGCAGCACCGCAAAGGCGGAAAAGACCGCGTCCATGGCTTACTCGAAGACCCGGGCGGGATCGAACACGGCGTCGGGCACCGGCACGCCGAACATGCGCAGGCGGTCGGCAAAGCGCGGCCGCACGCCGGTGGCGGAAAACGCACCCTGCACGCGGCCCTTGGCATCGACCCCGCGCTGCTCGAAGTGGAAAATCTCGTGCATGGCAATCACGTCGCCCTCCATCCCGGTCACTTCCTGCAGGCTGACCAGCTTGCGGGTGCCGTCGGTCAGGCGCGAGACCTGCATCACCACCGTGACGGCGGAGCAGATCTGCTGGCGGGTGGCGCGCGGCGTCAGGTTCACGCCGGCCATGCCCACCATGTTCTCCAGCCGCGCGAGCGCATCGCGCGGGGTATTGGAGTGGACCGTGGCCAGCGAGCCTTCGTGGCCGGTGTTCATCGCCTGCAGCATGTCGAGCGCTTCCGGCCCGCGCACCTCGCCCAGGATGATGCGGTCGGGGCGCATGCGCAGCGCGTTGCGCACCAGCGAGCGCTGATTCACCTCGCCCTTGCCTTCGATATTCGGCGGCCGGGTTTCCAGCCGCACCACGTGCGGCTGGCGCATTTGCAGCTCGGCCGCATCCTCGATGGTGACGATGCGCTCCTGGGCCGGAATGAAGCCCGACAGCACGTTGAGCAGCGTGGTCTTGCCGCTGCCGGTGCCGCCCGAGATCAGGATGTTGACCTTGGCGTGGCCCAGCGCGGCCAGCACCTCCACCATCGGCGGCGTCAGGCTGCGGTTGGCCAGCAGGTTGTCGATGGTGAGCGGGTTGACCGCGAAGCGGCGGATCGACAGGATCGGACCGTCGATCGCCAGCGGCGGAATGATGGCGTTGACGCGCGAGCCGTCGGGCAGGCGCGCATCCACCATCGGGCTCGATTCGTCCACCCGGCGGCCCACGCGCGAGACGATTTTCTCGATGATCTTCATCAGGTGGGCATTGTCGTTGAAAGTGACATCGGTCAGCTCGAGCCGGCCGGCGCGCTCCACGTACACCATGGCAGCGGTGTTGACCAGGATGTCGGAGACGCCGGGATCGGCCAGCAGCGGTTCGAGCGGGCCGAAGCCGAGCATCTCGTGCTGGATGTCGAGCACCAGGCTGTGGCGCTCGTGCTGATTGAGCACGATGCGCTCTTCCTCGATGATGCGCTGGACCAGCAGCGCCAGCTCGTGCTTGAACTGCTCTGGCGTGAGCCGCTGCAAGCGTTCGAGGTCAATGCGCTCCATGATCATGTGGTGCATGCTCTTTTTCAGTTCCTGGTAGGCGGCAGCGGCCAAAGACGGCATACCGGGCACACTGGGGACACCGGGGCGGCCATCGCCGGCCAGGGCCAGGCGTTCGCGCAAGCTCATGTCGTTTCTCCTAGTCGATGTGGTGTTCGCTGCTGTTGCGGCCGAACAGGCGGTCGAACAGGCCGCGGCTCTCGGCCACGCGGCGCGCCGTCACCAGTTCCACCATGTCGGCCAGGCTGCGCGCTACCGCGCTGCTGCGCGACAGTTGCAGCACCGGGATGCCCTGGTTGACCGAATCGGTCGCCGCGACATAATCGTTCGGCACCGTGTGCATCACCTCCGCGCCCAGCGCCTGCTCCAGGTCCACCAGGCGCAGCTTGCCGCCCTTCTCGTAGCGGTTGACGATCAGGCGCATCCGTTCGCCGGGGTAGCCGAGCGAGCGGAAGATGTCGAGCAGGCGGCGACCGTCGCGAATGTCGGGCAGCGCCAGTTGCAGCACCGGGAAGATCGAATCGGCCTGGTCGAGCGCGCGCAGCGAGATGGCGTCGATCTGGCGGCCCACGTCGAGCACGATGTAGTCGTAGTGCTGGCGCGCCACCCGCAGGATGGTGTCCATGTGCTCGGGCTTCATCTCCACCAGGTGCTGCGGGTCGTCGGCCGCCGCCAGCACGCCGAAGTTGGACGCCACGTGCACCAGGCACGAGTCCAGAAAGGCGCCGTCCATGCGGCCGATCTGGCCGCAGATGTCGGACAATGTCATGGCCGGCTTCTGGTCCGACACATACAGCGTGGCGTCGCCGAACTGGCCGTGCAAATCGATCAGCAGCACTTTTTTATCGGCCAGCGCGGCCAGTGCATAGCCGAAATTGGTGGCCAGGAAGGTGGCGCCGCTGCCGCCTTTGCAGGAGATAAAGGCCAGCACGCGGCCAGCGCGCATGCGGCTCACCCCCGCCGCCACCTCGATGCGGTCCATCGCCTCGTGGAAGGCGCGGTGCACCAGCGGCAATTGCAGCACCTCGCGCATGCCGGCGCGCATGGCGCGGATCAGGAGGTCGTGCTGCGGCGCGCGCGTGAGCAGCATGAACGACGCCGCCGGATAGTTTCTCGACAGGCGTTCCACCAGCTCACCCTCGGCCGGCTCGACGTCGCTGGCATCGAAAATCACCAGGTCCGGCGCCTCCGGCAACTGGCGCTCGACGGCATCGCGCAGGCCGTGGCGCGTAGCCACCAGTTGCACCGCCGGCAGGCGCGCCGATCCCTGCGCCGCCACCTCGGCGTGCAGCAGGCTGTCGTTGCTGATCATCAGTGCTCTCATGGCGGTTCCTTACTTGGCGGTGATGACAAAGGTGGGCTGTGGCGGCGGATCGCTGAACGATTTTTGGTACCGTACATAACCTTGCTGCGCAGCCTTGCCGTCGATGCCGGCCACCGGGTCGGGGTTGCGGCTGGCATCGGCATCGATCACCTGCGCTGCCAGCGCCAGGCGCGCGTTGGCGCCGAAGTGGGTGTCCCAGTACGGCGTACCGGGCGGAGACAAGGCGCAGCCGGCCAGCGTGCATGCCGCCAGCATCACGAAAAAGAGTCGCATAAAGGTTCCTGAGGTTTATCGGGGTGGTGCCCCTGGTACTGGTGATGGCGGTGGTGCGCCTTCGAGCTTGCCGCCCAAGAACAGCTCGGTGCGGGTGGGTGCGGTCATGCTGTCGGTCGGCAGCTGGTAGTCGGCCGGCAGCGGCCGCACCAGGCGCGGCGTGACCACGAACAGCAGCTCGGTGCGGTCGTGCTGAAAATCGGTGCTGCGAAACAGCGCGCCCAGGATCGGCAGCTCGCCCAGGATCGGCAGGCCGTTGATGTTGGTGGTGCGGTTGTTCTTGATCAGGCCACCGATGGCGAAGCTCTGGCCGTCCTGCAGCTCCACCGTGGTGGCGGCGCGCCGGGTGGTGATCAGCGGCAGGATCGAGACGCCGCCAACACCGCTGGCCGAAATGCCCACGCCCTCGCGCGACAGTTCCGATACTTCCGGCGCCACCCGCAGGTTGATGCGTCCGCCGGCCAGCACGGTCGGCGTAAAGCGCAGGCCCACGCCGAACTCCTTCTCCTCCAGCGTGACCTTGTTGTTATCGGTCGCCACCGGTATCAGGATCTTGCCGCCGGCGAGAAAACTGCCTTCCTGGCCGCTGATCGCCATCACCGTCGGTTCGGCCAGGATGCGCACGAGGCCTTCCTGCTTCTCGGCCGCGATGCCGAAGCGGTCGCCATTGGGACGGCCTACGGCCAGGCCGCCGCGCAGGGTGCCGGTCAGGAAGTTCGCCGCCAGTACGCTGGCCCAGCTGCCGCCACCCACGCCGAGCGAGACGCCGCTTTCGAGCTTGTCGAGCAGGGTCTTGGACACCTCGGCGATTTTCACCTCCAGCATCACCTGCTGCGGCGCGCTGACGTTGAGGAAGTTGATCACGCGGGCCTGGGCAGTGCCAGTACCGGTGCCGGCGCCGGTAGATGTGCCCGCGCCGGCAGCGCTGGCGGCGGCGCCCTCCTTGTCGCCGCT
>NZ_LROM01000023.1 GCF_001758785.1 Duganella phyllosphaerae | reverse complement strand
CCGACGCTCCGCCCCCGCCCCCCCCGCCGGCGCAGGCGGCACCGGTCCTGGCGCCGGCCCCGGTCAGCATTACCGGCGACAACATGATCAACACCCAGGCGCTGGCCAATATCCGCGCGCTCAGCGCCAGCAACGGCGCGGCCCTGCTCGAACGCGTGCTGCACGCCTACCTGGCCGACACCCCGCCGCACCTGCAGGCGCTGCACACGGCGATTGAAGACGGCAACACCGACCAGTTGCGCAAGACCGCGCACACCCTCAAAAGCAGCAGCGCCAACGTCGGCGCGCTGGCCTTGTCGCAGCGCTGCAAGGACATGGAACAACTGGGCCGCAACAACACCACCACTGGCGCCGCCGAGCTGCTGGCGGACATGGAAAGCTCGTTCCAGGCCGTGCGGCAGGCATTGGGCGCTTTGCTGGAAAAGGAAACCTGATGATGGCAACTCCCCCACCCCGTACACGCGGCCTGGTCCTGGTGGCCGACGACGATCCCGTGATGCGCCTGTTGATGCTGGAAATGCTGTCCCAGGTCGGCCTGGACGCGGTGGAAGCCGTCGATGGCGTGCAGGCGCTGGCGCGCTACCAGGAATTGGCGCCCGACCTGGTGCTGCTCGACGTGGAAATGCCCGGCATGGATGGCTTTACGGTCTGCCGCGAAATGCGCCGCCTGGAAACCCACCCGGTCGCGCCCATCATCATGGTCACCGGCGGCGACGAACTCGAATCGGTCACCCGCGCTTACGAAGCGGGCGCCACCGATTTCGTCTCGAAACCGATCAACTGGCCCATCCTCGGCCACCGCGTGCTGTACGTGCTGCGCGCGTCCGATGCGATTACCCGCCTGCGCATCGCCGACGCCCAGCACCGCGCGGTGCTGGCCGCCATTCCCGATACCTTCTTTCGCATGAACAAGGACGGCTACTACCTCGACTACGAACAGGGCCACGAAGCCAGCGACGTGTTTTCCAGCGACCTGTGCGTGGGCCGGCACCTGAACGACGTGCTGCCTCCCGAGATCGCCCGGCGCATGCTGGACAAGGTGCGCGCCGTGCTCGAGACTCAGCGCATCAGCTCGCTCGACTACGAGCTGCCGGTCACCGGCGGCGCGGCGCCGCTGCGGGCGCGCCACGGCGAACATGCGGTGGCGCCGCCGGTGCGCCACTTCGAGGCGCGGCTGGTAGCCACCGGTCCCAGCGAAGTGCTGGGCCTGGTGCGCGACATCAGCGAACGCAAGCGCACCGAAGAGCAGATCCGCCGCCTGGCCTACTGCGACAGTCTGACCGGCATTCCCAATCGCCAGGCCTTCCTGGAAACCCTGGAAGCCGAACTGGTACGTTCGCGCAAGGGCAACAAGAAATTCGCGGTGCTGTTCATGGACCTCGACGCCTTCAAGCGCATCAACGACACGCTGGGCCACGACGTTGGCGACCACCTGCTGATGGCGGTGTCGGAACGGCTGCGCGAGACCACCCGGCCCAGCGACCTGGTCTCGCGCACCGAGGTGGGCATCAGCAACCTGGCGCGCCTGGGCGGCGACGAGTTCACCATCCTGATACCGGACCTCGAGCGCGTGGAAAACGCCCTGAACGTGGCGCACCGGGTGAAGGAAGCGATGCGGCGGCCGTTCCAGCTCGACGACCATGAAATTTTCGTCACCGCCAGCATCGGCATTTCGCTGTACCCCGAAGACGGCGAGGACTGCAACTCGCTGCTCAAGTTCGCCGACACGGCGATGTACCACGCCAAGAGCTGCGGCAAGAACAACGCCAAGCTCTACAGCTCGTCGCTAACGATGCAGATCATGAGCCACGTGCAGCTGGAAGTGGGCTTGCGCAAGGCGCTGCAAAACGACGAGCTGTACCTGCTGTACCAGCCGCAGATCGCCGTGGCCAGCACCCGCATCGTCGGCGTGGAAGCGCTGGTGCGCTGGCGCCATCCCGAACGCGGCATCATCTCGCCCACCGAGTTCATCCCGCTGGCCGAGGAAACCGGCCTGATCGTGCCGATCGGCGAATGGGTGTTGCGCACCGCGTGCCGCCAGGCCATGGACTGGCAGGTCCTGGGCCAGCGTCCGCTGCGGGTGGCGGTCAACCTGTCGGCCAAGCAGTTCAAGGACGAGAACCTGACCCAGATCGTGCTCTCGGCGCTGCACGATACCGGCCTGCCCGCTCACCTGCTGGAACTGGAACTGACCGAAGGCACGCTGATGGACGACGCCCGCGCCACCATGGTCACGCTCGAGCAGTTGCGCGGCATCGGCGTGTACCTGTCGATCGACGACTTCGGCACCGGCTACTCGTCGATGAACTATTTAAAGCGCTTCAACGTCCGCGCGTTAAAAATCGACAAGAGTTTCATCAGCGGTCTGCCGCAGGATTCCGAAAACGCCGCCATCACGCGCGCCATCATCGCCATGGCGCACGGCCTCAAGCTGGCGGTGGTGGCCGAGGGCGTGGAAACCGGCGAACAGCTGGTGCTGCTGGAGGAATATGGCTGCGACCTGGCCCAGGGCTACCACCTGGGGCGGCCGTCGCCGCCAGAAATCATCGCGCAGATGCTGGGCGATGGCGCGGCGGCGGCAATTGCCGCCTCGTGAGCACAGAGCCTTGACCGGGCTCGCCGGTGACCATCATCGCGACAATTGGTTCCGCGCCGCGCATTGATTGAGCACAGAAGGCAGCGTGCGCCAGCGCATAAGATGGCTTGATCATGTCTGCCAACCCCGCCGCCAGCTTCACCACCGACTTCGCCACCGCGCTGATCGAACGCCACCGTTTCGAAGAAGCGTTCGTGTTCTGGCACGCGCGCCACGCCGACGATGCGCCGGGGGCCCTGGCAGCCCTGGCCGCGTTGTCGCGCGAAGCCGCGCGTGGGCGCCAGCATCAGCTGGCGGCCAGCTACCACGCCATGCACACGGCGCTGCGCCGTGGCAGCCGCTGGTACCCCGGCATGCTGGCAGAGCGCCTGCTGCCGCTCCACGACGTTGCCGTCAGCAGCCACCGGCTGCGCCACGATGCCGCCCAGCTGGCCTATTTGCACCAGCTGGGCCTGCTGGGCGACGCTTTTCCACCGATAATCGCGCGCTATCGCCGGCTGGCCGCGCGGCTCGAAACACGCTTCGAAAACCGCCAGCTCACCCGCCACGCCCCCGCCCGGCCCGACCGCCGTGCACTGCTGAGCACCGACGAGCAGGACGCCATCGACGAGGCCTACGACCGCATCATCCACCTGCGCCCCACGCCGTGCGTGGCGCAGCCGTTTTCCAGTCACGCCCTGGCGGCCGCACGGCGCTCACAGCCGGCGCACGGCATCACCGTCATCGACGATTTTTTATCGAACCAGGCGCTGGACGAGCTGTGGCGGTTCTGCGTGCAATCGACGATCTGGTTCGGCGAACAAGGCCATGGCCGGCTGGGCGCCAGCTACGACCACGGCTTCAATTGCCCGCTGCTGGTGCAGGTGGCGCAGGGCGTGTTCGACGATGGACGGCAGTTATTGAACATCCGGGCGGGCAAGCATCCGCCGCGCCTGCCGGGCGAGTCGCTGCACGGCGCGGTGGAAGGATACAAGGTGCAGCTCTGGCTCACGCCCGATACGGCCAACCTCGAGCCGGCCGGCGGCGGCATGGTGGTGCGCGACCAGGACGGCCGCACCCGCCACATCCCGTACCGGCAAAACCGCGCGGTGCTGTTCGACGCCCGGCTGGCGCACGGCGCGGCCAGTTGCCATTTCCGCGACGACCATGCCAGCGCGCGCATCGAGGTGGCGCTGTTGTACGCCTCAAAATAGACTAAAAATGAAAACTAAAGCACGCCATCCTCACGCATGGCGGCGATCTCGGCGTCGCCGTAGCCGAGCGCGCGCAGCACTTCGTGGTTGTGCTGGCCCAGGGTGGGGCCGATCCACTGCGTGCGGCCCGGCGTGGCCGACAGCTTGGGAGAAATCGCCGGCAGCTTGATCGGCGTGCCGTCGGCAAACTGGTGCTGCTCGAACATCTCGCGCGCGAGAAATTGCGGGTCGGTCATCATGTCGCGCACCGAGTAGATTTTGCCGGCCGGTACGTCTGCTGCCTGCAACACGGCCAGCGCGCTGTCGATGTCGTGTCCGTCGCACCAGGCCTGGATGGCGGCGTCGATTTCCTCGGTACGCTGCACCCGGCCATCGTTGCGCGCCAGCTGGGCGTCGCCGGCCAGGTCGATGCGGCCCATGGCCAGCATCAGGCGCTTGAAAATCGCGTCGCCATTGCCGGCAATAACGATGTTTTCGCCATCGCGGGTGGTGTAGGTGTTCGAGGGCACGATGCCGGGCAAGGCGCCACCGGTGCGCTCGCGCACCACGCCGGCATGGTCGAACTCCGGCACCAGCGACTCCATCAGGTTGAACACCGATTCGTACAGCGCCACGTCCACCATCTGGCCTTCGCCCTTGAGCTTGCCGCCGGTGGTATCGCGGTGGCGCAGCGCCATCATGGCGCCGATCACGCCGTGCAGGGCCGCCACCGAGTCGCCGATCGACACGCCCACCCGCACCGGCGGGCGGTCGGCATGGCCGCTCACGTAGCGCAAGCCGCCCATCGATTCACCGATGGCGCCAAAGCCGGGCAAGTCCTTCATCGGGCCGGTCTGGCCAAAGCCCGACAGCCGCACCATGATGGTGGCCGGGTTGAGCGCCTTCAGTTGCTCGTAGCCGAGCTCCCATTTTTCCAGCACGCCCGGGCGGTAGTTTTCGACGATGATGTCGGCTTCCAACGCCAACTGGCGCGCAATGGTCCGGCCGCGCGCGTGTTTCATGTTCAGGGTCAGCGATTTTTTATTGCGCGCCTGCACCGACCACCACAGCGATGTACCGTCCTTGAGCACGCGCCACTTGCGGATCGGGTCGCCATCGCCGGGCGCTTCGATCTTGATCACCTCGGCGCCAAACTCGGCCAGCATGCGCCCACAAAAAGGCCCCGCGATCAGCGTGCCCAGTTCCAGTACCTTGATGCCTGCCAGCGGCAATGCCGTGGCGGCGGCTTGCTTGTCGCCCAAGTTGTCGCCCAAGTTGTCGCTCATGTCGTCCTTCGGTCCAGCATGGCGCGGGCGATGGTGCCGGCGTCCACGTATTCGAGTTCACCGCCCATCGGCACGCCGCGCGCCAGCCGGCTCACCTGCAAACCGCGCGCCTTGAGCATTTCGCTGATGTAGTGGGCGGTGGCTTCGCCTTCGTTGGTGAAATTGGTGGCCAGCACCACTTCGGTGACCAGGCCGTCCGCCGCGCGGGCGATCAGCTTTTCCAGGTGGATGTCCTTGGGGCCGATGCCGTCGAGCGGCGAGAGCCGGCCCATCAGCACGAAGTACAGGCCTTTATAGGTCAGCGTCTGCTCGATCATCAGCTGGTCGGCCGGCGTTTCCACCACGCACAGCAGGCGGCGGTCGCGAGCGTCGTCCAGGCACAGGTCGCAGACGTCTTCTTCGGTAAAGGTGTTACACAGCGCGCAGTGATGCACGGCGTTGACCGCCTGGTGCAATGCGCGCGAGAGCATGTCCGCGCCTTCGCGGTCGTGCTGCAGCAGATGGAAGGCCATCCGCTGCGCCGACTTCGGCCCCACGCCGGGCAAACGGCGCAGCGCTTCGGTCAGAAATTCCAGCGACTTGGACATGCAGATACTTGCTTAGAACGGCATTTTGAAGCCGGCTGGCAGGCCGGGGATGTTCATGCCGGCGGTCATGCCGCTCATTTTTTCGGCCGAAGTGGCTTCTGCCTTGCGCACGGCGTCGTTGAAGGCGGCAGCGACCAGGTCTTCCAGCATGTCCTTGTCATCGGCCAGTAGCGACGGATCGATGGAGACGCGCTTGACGTCGTTTTTGCAGGTCATTACGACCTTGACCAGGCCGGCGCCCGACTGGCCTTCGACTTCGATCTGGGCCAGTTCGTCCTGGGCCTTTTTCATATTGTCCTGCATGGCCTGGGCTTGCTTCATCAAGCCTGCGATTTGGTTCTTCATCATGATAGGTCTCTCCGTGTTGAAATAATAAGGGGTGGTCAGGCTGCAGCTGGCGTAGCCTGGGAGTTTTGAGGCTGCGGCGGCACGATGGAGCCGGGTACCACCCAGGCATCGAACTCGGTCAGCATGCGGTTGACCAGCGGGTCGTTGGCGATGATCTCTTCGGCAGCGCGCTGGCAGGCGGCGCGGAACGCTTGCGCCTCGGCGCTGGCCGTGTACCAGACCGGGCCCAGCTCGGTATCGACGCGCACTGCGCGGCCAAACCGTTCGGACAATGCCGTGGTCAGTTTTTCGACGTTGCCCGGCGTGCGCCAGGTTTCGATCGGCACGCGCAGGTTGAACACGACGGCATTGCCATCGGTGCTGCAAGTGATCAGTTCGGCCTGCATGGCCAGTTGCTGCGCCACGCCGCGCAGCGGCAAGGCGGCAGCCACGGCCGGCCAGTTGCCGTCCCAGTCCAGCACCGGCACCGGCGTGACCACGTAGGCATATGGCGCCTTGGCCGGTCCGGGCGCGGCGCGCGCCGGCATGACGATTTGCTGCTCGTCGGCATAGCCGGCGTGCGCCGCTTGCGCCGATTGCGCCGCTGGTGCAGGTGATGAGGTGGCATAGGACGACGTTGGCGGCGCCATCGGCGAGGACAGCGGCGCCATCGGTGACGACTGCGGTGCGGCGATCGCGCTGTCATCGGAAAACTCGGTCACCCACGACGGCATGTCGTCGTCGCTGGCCTGCTCTTCATGGTACTGCTGCGCTGGTGGCGCCATCACGGGCGCGGCTGACTGGGCTACCTGGCGCGCCGGTGCTTCCAGCACGGCGGCGCCGCCGGCAGCGGCCGGCATGTCTTCCCACGGCGCCGGGCGCGCGGCAGCGCTGGCGACCGGTGCACCGTGGCCGGCGCCCGCAGCCGGATGGGCAGTAGCTGGCGCGGCCATGGCATCGCGG
>NZ_LROM01000022.1 GCF_001758785.1 Duganella phyllosphaerae | reverse complement strand
ACAGGCCACTATTTTCATAGCGCCTATTTCATTACTTCTTGTGAACATTTGATATGTTAAGTATCACAGCAACTAGTGCTGTGTGCACTTTCATCAAACGTCCACACTTATCGACTGTTAATTTTTAAAGAACTTTGTTTGGTACTGCGGTCTTGCTAGCTGAAGAAGCGTTTTGTTCATCAGCGAAGAGGCAAGATTATGAAGCGTTTCGGATATTTCGTCAAGCACTTCTTTTTCTCTACCTGTCCCGCTTAACGCTGCACTGCGTGCGGTGTCTTGCGAGGGGTCGAATTATAGCCAAGGCACAACACTCATGACAAGGCTTTTTGTTAAATCATTTTCTCACTCTAGCGCAAGGCCAAGATCTGGCGCTTCCAGGCAGGGTCTTGCCAGCCATAGAACTGACTGAGCGACGACGGCCTGTCGGCAGACTTCAGCGTGGCCAAGGTATCGATCGCCACCAGCTCGAAGCTGCGCTTGTAGCGGGTGTCGATCCGGGCTTCTCGCGCCACCAGCATGCTCTGTGTGCCGGGCACCCAGCCGGCGAATTCCGCATTGCCCACGCCAGGCTCGGTAGCGGCTGGCGGCAGTACGTACACCATCCAGCCGGCGCCGGTCTGATGGAACAGCCACATCTCGCCCCAGCCATCCACCGGCTGCACAGCCAGCGCCAATGCCGTGCGCTGCACGTTGGCTCGCGCCGATGCCTGCCACACCACGCCCTAAATGCAACGGCGCACCAGGGATGTTGCTGGTCGTGTTTTGCGTCCACCAGGAGCACGCAGGTTTCGCCTGGTGCGCCGGCGATCGTCATTACCCTAAGCCTCGCCGCAGATGACGGCGCTGCCGACATGCTGTTCAGCAGCCCACCTCACGCTACCAACGCGTACGCCCGCCTCGGCAAACGCGGTGGCGTCATCCTCGGTCAGCTCCGCCGGCTCAAACAGCCCAACTTCGTCGAGCGCACGCCGGGCGGACTGCATCGCGGATTCGCCCTTGAGGGCCTGCGCGAATGCCACTGATGACCACACTGCCGCGCGGCGCATGCGGACCCGGTTGCGCAGGTAGGGCGCTAGTCGGCCAGCTGCACGCGGTCGAGCACTTCCGCATGCCACACGTCAAGGGGCGCGCAGGAGCCGGGGCCGAGTGCGGGATCGACGCACTCGGTGCGCGTCAGTCCCAGCGCGGCCGCCGCGCGTTGCGGCGGCGTCGGTTGCATCGCCAGCACGCGGCGAAATGCTTAGCCGTCGTAGCACAGCTGCATGCGCTCTTCTCCTTCCTGCCTGCGGACGACCACGCCGTAATTGGCCACCGCCTCCAGGTGCGCGGCAATCACGACATCACCTTGCTTGCTCTGGCGCGACGAGGCGCGCCGCGCCAGCCGTTCGGCCATGCCACTCAGGGCATCGAATGGTTCGGCGGTAATGGCCGCCGACGGCGCCGCCTTCAGGTAGGCAGCAACATAATTGATGCCCAGCGATTCGGCGCCTGGCGTATCGCGCAGGAAGCGCACCACCGACAGCAGCTCCGGCGCATCGACCGGCGCCAGCGATATCCTGGGCACCTGCGCCGCGCGGATATAGCCGGCCCGTTCGCGGCGGTGGTCATACACTTGCAGGAAGTCCTGCTTCTCGCCGCGTATCTCCAGGCTGTCGCCCTGCCACCGGACGGCCTGCTGCTGGGCGCTGTCCTTGGGCGCGGCGCGCAGCGCGGCCTGGTCCCGCGTGACGATGGCCAGAATGACGGCAGTGGCAAAGAGCGACATGATTATTCACCCGCCTTGGCACCGCCCAGCAACGACGCGCCGACAAAGCCGCCATCGGCCGGTGGCGGGGCGATGATGACCGCGAACTTGTCCGACAGCTTGTCGGCCATGGTTTTCTGGATCAAGAGCGGATTGCGGGCAATCAGTTCACCCTTGCGCTGCATCTACGCAGCAGCCACCTTGCCGATGGTGTGCTGGCGATAGGCTTCGGCGTCGGCCAGCTTGCGCCGCGCATCGGCTTCACCGGTCGCTTCGATCAGGCGCGCCTGGGCATTGCCTTCAGACGTCTTGATGCGCGCGGTCTTGTCGGCCTCCGCTTCCAGCCGGCGCTGTTCGATCTGCTTCTGCTTGAAAGGCGGTAAGTGCGCCATGGCCTGCCTGTGCACGGGCGGCGATGATCTGCTCAGTGCCGGCCGCTTCGGCAGCTTTTTCGCGACGGATCTTGTCGGCATCCGCCTCCAGCGCGCTTTGCTCCACCTGCTTTTCCTTGAACTCGAGCGTGTAGCGCATCTTTTCGGTTTCCAGTTCTTCGGCCAGCAGCTTTTCCATGCCTACTTGGTACTCCTCGGGCAGCGCGATCTTGCCGATGGTTATGCCGCGCAGCGTGATGCCATCGGCTGCCATCACACCCTGCACTGCCGGTTCGACGATGGCGCCATTGATATCGGGCGGCAGCGACTGGGCAATCGCGGCCACGCGGTCGGCGTTCAGAGCGTAGCGCACCGACATAAGCATGGTGCACCCAGTAATGTGGAAGTAACAACGCCGACGCCAGCCGTCTCTCTTCCGCGCGTGTGAAGAACTCCTCACAGGCTGTTCTGTGTCTTTTACGCTAAAACCACGGATACTTCCTGGATTGACAAGCAGCGAAGACAGCACGGCCAAAGTCGCCGTCATCGAGGGCGATCTCCCGACCAGCAATCAGCTGCGCGCCTGGATCGAGTCCGCGCCGCTTGCCTGCGCCACGTGGCCGACAATGGTCCGTGCATCGGTATCGAGCAGGTGCACTTCGACGGGCCGGACGCATTGCTGGCAAGGACTGACGACTATTCGCTGGAAGACGCGGTTACCCATGTGCTGCGCAACGCCAAGCGCTATCGGTTACCGGACAGCCCGATCACGATCACGCTGGCAGCCGGCGACACCGGCGCGACCATCACGATCCACAATCAAGTTCCACCCATCGCGCCCGAGATGATCGGCAATATCTTCGAGTACGGTGTATCGGAACAAGCAGAATCGGGTGCCGGTGGCAGTCGCGGGCAGGGACAATTCGTGGCCAAGACGTATATGGCAAAAATGGGCGCTACGATCGCCGCGCATAATCTCGATGGTGGTGTGAGTTTTGTAATGAGCTTACAGCGTGCCGGGTGATCATAAAGCGACGCCCAAAGCGAAAACCCCCCATCTGCACTCAGCGCGATCTTGAGCGCGCTGAGGCTGATGGGGGGTTTTCTATATAACTAGCCTGACGATAACCTACTTTCACACTGGTTGCAGCACTAT
>NZ_LROM01000021.1 GCF_001758785.1 Duganella phyllosphaerae | reverse complement strand
CGTCAGGCGGGATTTTTCCATTGTGGCAGCGATTCGGCGTGGGTTGTTTTGGATAGCCCGGCGAGCCGGGCCGGTAAGGGTACTAACGGGCTTAGCTGGTGCGTTTTGCCGCCAGCGCATTGCCCGCGCGGCTCGCGCTCTTGCGGCCCAAAAATTGCGAGATGAACTGGCCGGCATCGACCACGATATCGAGGTCGATGCCGGTCTCGATGCCCAGGCCTTGCATCAGGTACAGCACGTCCTCGGTGGCGATGTTGCCGGTGGCGCCCTTGGCGTACGGGCAGCCGCCCAGGCCGGCCACCGACGAGTGGTAGATCGAAATGCCCACTTCCAGGCTGGCGTAGATGTTGGCCAGCGCCTGGCCGTAGGTGTCGTGGAAGTGGCCGGCCAGCGCGTCGATCTGGAATTCGCGCGCGGCGCGCTCCATCACCGTCTGCGTCTGGCGCGCGGTGGCCACGCCGATGGTGTCGGCGATGTCGATTTCGTCGCAGCCCAGGTCGCGCATGCGGCGCACCACGTCGGCCACCGACTCGGGCGCGACGTCGCCCTGGTACGGGCAGCCAAACGCGCAGCTGATGCTGCCGCGCAGGCGCAGGCCGTGCTGCTTGGCCGCCTGCGCCACGCCCTCGAAGCGGGCGATCGATTCGGCGATCGAGCAGTTGATGTTCTTTTGCGAGAACGCCTCGGACGCCGAGCCGAAGATCACCACCTCGTCGGCGCGCGCGGCCAGCGCCGCGTCAAAGCCCTGCATATTGGGCGTGAGCGCGGAATAGATGGTGCCGGGGCGGCGCACGATGGCGGCCATCACGTCGGCGCTGGTGGCCATTTGCGGCACCCACTTGGGCGACACGAACGCAGCGGCTTCGATGTTGCGGAATCCGGCGCCCGACAGGCGGTTGACCAGTTCCGTCTTGATCTCGGCCGGGACGCTTTCCTTTTCGTTTTGCAGGCCGTCGCGCGGTCCCACTTCGACGATTTTCACTTGCTTTGGCAGGTTGGCCATATCAGTATCCCAGGTTGCGGTCGACGATATCGGCGACCGGTTGTCCGCTTTCGAACTGGCGGATTTTGTCGGCAATCTGCTGCACGCTTTCGCGCCGCAGGGTGAGCGCCGAAATGTGCGGCGTGATGGTGATGCGCGGCTCCTGCCAGAACGGATGCTGCGCGGGCAGGGGCTCGTTGCGGAACACGTCGAGCGTGGCAGCGGCGATGTGGCCCGACTTGATCATCGCCAGCAGTTCCGGCTCGGCGATGTGGGCGCCGCGCGCAACGTTGATGACGTACGCACCGGCAGGCAGCTTGCCCAGGTTGGTGCGGTCGATCAGGTTGTTGGTATGCGGCGTCAACGGCAGCATGCACACCAGCACCCGGCTGCCGCGCAAAAAGGTGTCGAGGCCGTCGTCGCCGTGGTAGCACTGCACGCCATCCATGCGTTTGTCGGTGCGGCTCCAGCCACGCAGCGGGAAGCCGAACGGCGCCAGCGCCTCGATCACGCGCTTGCCCAGCGCACCGAGTCCCAGCACGCCGATGGCGAAGTCTTCGCGGTTGTACGGCGGCAGCGTGGCCCACACGCCGGCGCGCGCCTGGCGCTCGTAGTCGTCGAAGCGGCGGAAGTACCGCAGCACCGCGTGGGTGACGTATTCCGCCATCTGCAGGCCCATGCCGGCGTCGCCAAGGCGAATGATGGGGATCTCGCGCGGAATCGCTTCGCCGTAGCGCAGCAGCGCATCGACCCCGGCGCCGGTATTGAAGATGGCCTTTACCTGGGCCAGCTCGGGCAGCATGGCCTCGGGCGGCGACCACACCACGGCGTAGTCGCACGGCTGGCTTTTTTCGCCGGCGTGCCAGATCTCGAATTCCGCCTCGGGCAGGTACTTCGAAAAATCCTTGAGCCACGGCTCGGTCTTGCCGTCGGCGCGGTGCAGAAGTATGCGCATGGTGTATTCCCGGATTTTTAGGTTTTGAAGGCCAGCAGCGGCGCGCCGTCGGCCACCTGGTCGCCCACGCCGTACAGGATCTCGTCGATCACGCCGTCGTGCGGCGCGGCGATGGTGTGCTCCATCTTCATCGCCTCCATGATCACCAGCGCCTCGCCGCGCTTGACCTGCTGGCCCTTGGCCGCCAGTACTGCCACGACCTTGCCCGGCATCGGCGCGGTCAGGCGGCCGGTGTCGAGTTCGGCCTCGCCAGCGTGGGCCATCGGATCGTGGTATGTGAGCTGATAGTGGGCGCCGCCGGTAAACACGTGCAGCACGTCGCCGTCGCGCCGCACCACGCCGTGGATGGTTTGCTCGCCCAGGCGGATGGCGTAGTCGTCGCCCTGGTGCGCGGTCAGGTGCAGCTGCTGCGGCGTGTCTGGCGCCGAGGTGGATGCACCGGTGCTGAACAGCCAGCCGTCGGCGCGATAGCTCAGGTGCGCGGTGTAATCGAATTCGTCACTGAACGACAGCGCGCGCAGGTACGGCTGGTTCAGGCGCCAGCCGGTGGCGCTGCTCCACGGGTCGCCGGGATGGTTGACCTGGCTGGCCGCTTTTGCCTGCTCCGACGCCATCAGCGCGGCGCACGCCAGCGCCAGGGCCGCAGCGGGCGCCTCGGGAGCGGCCGTAAACAGGATGTCGTGATTGCGCTCGATCAGGCCCGTATCGAGATCGGCGGTGGCAAACGCGGTGCTTTGCACCAGGCGCTTGAGGAAGGCGACGTTGGTGGTCAGGCCCACCACCTGGTACTGCGACAGCGCCTGCACCATGCGCGCAAGCGCCTGCTGGCGGTTGGCGCCCCACACGATCAGCTTGGCGATCATGGGGTCGTAGAACGGCGATATCGCATCGCCGGCGCGTACGCCCGAATCGATGCGTACCGGCGCCGGCGCCTTGGCGTCGCCACCGAGTTCGAACATCACCGAGGCCGGTGTGCCCAGGTGGCGCAGGGTACCGATCGACGGCAGAAAGCCTTTGTCGGGGTTTTCGGCATAGATGCGCGCTTCGATGGCGTGGCCGTGGATCGCCAGCTCATCCTGGGTTTTCGGCAGCGCTTCGCCGGCGGCCACGCGCAGCTGCCACTCCACCAGGTCGGTGCCGGTGATCATTTCGGTGACCGGGTGTTCCACTTGCAGGCGCGTGTTCATCTCCATGAAGTAGAACGAGCCATCCTGGTTGGCGATGAATTCCACCGTGCCGGCGCCCACGTAGCCGACCGCGCGGGCGGCAGCCACCGCTGCCTCGCCCATGGCGGCGCGGCGTTCCTGCGGCAGGTTAGGGGCCGGCGCTTCTTCCAGCACTTTCTGGTGGCGGCGCTGCACCGAGCAATCGCGCTCGAACAAATAGATGCAGTTGCCATGCGTGTCGGCAAACACCTGGATTTCGATGTGGCGCGGGCGTTGCAGGTATTTTTCGGCCAGCACCTGGTCGTCGCCGAAGGAGCTGATCGCTTCGCGCTTGCACGAGGCCAGGGCATCCTTGAACTGCGCCGAACTCTCGACCACGCGCATGCCCTTGCCACCGCCGCCGGCCGAGGCCTTGAGCAGGACGGGATAGCCGATGCGGTCGGCTTGCGCCTGCAGGAAGTCGGGGTCTTGCTGTTCGCCGTGGTAGCCGGGCACCAGCGGCACGTTGGCCTGTTCCATCAGCGTCTTGGCGGCAGACTTCGAGCCCATGGCGCGCATGGCCGATGCGGGTGGGCCGATGAAGACCAGGCCGGCAGCCTCGCAGGCTTCGGCAAAATCGGCGTTCTCGGACAGGAAGCCATAGCCGGGATGGATCGCCTGCGCGCCGGTCTCTTTGGCGGCGGCGATGATCTTGTCGCCGCACAGGTAGCTTTCCTTGGCTGGCGCTGGGCCGATCAGGATCGCTTCGTCGCAGCTGGCGACGTGCAGGGCGTTGGCGTCCGCCTCCGAATAAACGGCGACGGTCTTGATGCCCAGGCGGCGCGCGGTGGCGGCGACGCGGCAGGCGATTTCACCACGGTTGGCGATGAGGATTTTCTGGAACATTTTTAGTCTCCGTATTTTTTATTTTTAACCCCCAACTACCTGGGGCCGGACTCGATAGGGTCCGACCCCGCCGTGCCGGGGTTCAAGCGTGCCGCATCAGCAGCCGCACTTCTCCTTAGGCGCCGACTCCAGCACGGCGCCACGGGTTTTGAGGCCCAGCTTTGCCAGCAGCTCGCGGTCGTCGGTCGCTTCCGGGTTGTCGGTCGTGAGCAGCTTGTCGCCGTAGAAGATGGAGTTGGCGCCGGCCAGGAAGCACATCGCTTGCACCGCTTCGCCCATCTGGCGCCGGCCGGCCGACAGGCGCACGCGCGCCTTCGGCATGGTGATGCGTGCGACCGCAATGGTGCGCACGAATTCGAACGGGTCGAGCGGATCGATACCGTAGAGCGGCGTACCTTCCACCTGCACCAGGTGATTGACCGGTACCGATTCCGGATAGGGATTGAGGTTGGCCAGCTGCGCGATCAGACCGGCGCGTTGCAGGCGCGTCTCGCCCATGCCCACGATGCCGCCGCAGCACACCTTTAAACCTGCTTCGCGCACGTGGCCCAGGGTGTCGAGGCGGTCCTGGTATTCGCGGGTGGAGATCACGTTGTCGTAGAACTCGGGCGCGGTATCGAGGTTGTGGTTGTAGTAATCGAGGCCGGCGTCTTTCAGGCGCTGCGCCTGCTTTTCTTCGAGCATGCCCAGGGTGGCGCAGGTTTCCAGGCCCAGCGCTTTCACCTCGCGCACCATTTCTTCGACCTTGTCCATGTCGCGCTCTTTCGGGCTGCGCCAGGCGGCGCCCATGCAGAAACGCGTGGCGCCGTTGTCCTTGGCCTGCTGCGCCGCTGCCAGCACGGTGTCGATGTCGAGGATTTTCTTCGCCTCGACGCCGGTGTCGTAGCGCGCCGCCTGCGGACAGTAGCCGCAGTCTTCCTCGCAGCCGCCAGTCTTGATCGACAGCAGCGTGGCCAGTTCGACGTCGCCGTCCGGGAAGTTGGCGCGGTGGGTTTGCTGCGCCTTGAACATCAGGTCATTGAACGGCAGCTCGAACAGCGCCAGCACGTCGTCGATCGGCCAGGTGGCTGCCGGCGGCAGCGTGATGGCGGCGGTCGGGCGGTGCAGGGCGACGACTTTCGGTTCTTGGAGGGTGTTCATGGACATCGGTTTTCCTTCGTGGATCAAGTGTTTAGTTCAGGTGTTCTTTTGTGCCGGCCAGTCGGGCAGCATCGTAAAGTCGAGGTAGGCGGCAGCCGCTTGCGCGCTCGGTTGCGCCAGGCGCGGTACGCGGCCCAGCAGCGGCGCCGGTATCCGCTGTTCGAGCGCGGCGATATTTTCGTCGGCAAAGGCCATGTCGGCCTGGGTTTCGTTGGCCACCCAGCCGGCCAGATTCAATCCGCGCGCGGCGATCGCTTCGACCGTCAGCAGCGCATGGCTGATGCAGCCCAGGCGCAGGCCCACCACCAGCACCACCGGCAGGTCGAGCTGCTCGGCCAGGTCGGCGGTGTCGAATTCGTCGTTGAGCGGCACCCGGAAGCCGCCCACGCCTTCGACCACCACGGCGTCGGAGGCGGCGTTGATTTCCACGTACGCGGCCAGGATAGGCACCGGCGAAATCTCCACGCCTTCCAGGGCTGCCGCGATGTGCGGTGCGGCTGGCTCGCGCAGCAGGAACGGCGTGGTGATCGATGGCAGCAGGTGGACGTTGCCGGCGGCGGCCAGCTGATCGCAGTCGTCGTTGTGCCACACGCCGTCGCGCAGCTCGGCGCCGGCGGCCACCGGCTTCATGCCGCAGGCGCGCACGCCGGCCTGCACCAGCGCGTGCAGCATGGCCGACGAGACCAGGGTTTTGCCGATCTCGGTGTCGGTGCCGGTAACGAAGCAGGAAAAACGCGGCGGCAGCGCAGCGGCTGCCACGGCGG
>NZ_LROM01000020.1 GCF_001758785.1 Duganella phyllosphaerae | reverse complement strand
CCGCCAGCACCACCACCAGCAGCGCCAGCGCCAGCGTCGCCAGCGGCGCCCAGCGCCCGAGCGGCGCGTGCGCCACGAACGGCGCCAGGTAGCGCTCCACGCCCAGCACCGCCAGCGGCAGCCCGAGCAGTGCGGCAGCGGCGGTGAGCAGCACGAATTCGCGCGCCACCAGCGCTGCAATCGCTGCGCGGCCGGCGCCATGCAGCTTGCGCAGCACGATCTCGCGCCCGCGCCGCTGCACGCTGGCTGCGGCCATCGCATACACCCCGAACGCAGCCAGCGCCAGCACCATCGCTGTTGCCCAGCCCAACATGCGCGCCACCCGTTCATCGGCGGCATAGGCTTCGGCCGCGTAGCTGCCCGCGCGCCGCACCACCGGCGGCGTGCCCTGTACATAGCGCGCGGCCGTGGCAGCAATGGCAACTTGGGCTGCTACTACTTCAGACTCATCGCCCCGGCCGGCCAGGCGCACTGTCAGCAGGTTGCTGTCGTCCGCCAGTGCGTACAGGATCGGCCGCACCGGCGCACGCAGGGACTCCCAGCGGATAGCGGGCGCGATGCCGACGATGCGGTAGCGGGTGCCGGTAATGCGCTGGCCGACGGCCTGCGCGGCGGACTGCCAGCCCAGCGCGCGCACTGCCGCGTCGTTGAGCACCACCGGCTGGTCTGGCTCGCCCTGCGGTGGTGCCGGCTGGTCTGCCTGCTGCCCGGCCGGCTGGCTTCGGACCCGGTCCAGACCCGGATCGAACAGCCGTCCCGCCGCCTGCGCCAGCCCATAGACGTTGAAGAAGTCGGCGCCCACGGCATACACGGTGAGCGACGCGCTGCTGCCGTCCACCCGCTGCACCGCCACGCTGCCCAGGGTGCCGGTGCCGTCGTCGCGTCCCGGCACCGAGCGGCTGTCTGCCACGCCCGCCACCCCGGGCAAACGCGCCAGCGCGTCGCGCAACGCTGCCACCCGGACCGTGGCATCGCCCGCTGGCAGCTCGACCACCAGCAGCGGCGCCGCGTCGAAGCCAGCCGGTGCGGCGGCGGCAAAGCGGGTTTGCCACAGGATCGCCAGCGCCACGGCGCCCATCGCCATGGCCGCGCCGAACTGCACTGCCGCCAGCGCGCGCCGCAACCAGGGGCCAGCAGCGGTCTCGCCGCTGCGGTGCGACAGCACCCGCGCCAGGTCGACGCCGCGCGCCAGCCAGCCCGGATAGACCCCTGCCGCCGCGCCCAGTAAAACTCCCGCTGCCAGCGCCGCCGCCACGCTGGCAGGGCTGAACAGGCCCGCCGTCTGCCACACCAGCAGGTCGGACGCCACCGGCGCCAGCAACCACGCCAGCAGCACGCCGGCCGCGGCGGCCGCGGTGGCCAGCAGCACCGATTCGGCCATGAACTGGGCGAGCAGCTGGCCGCCGGAGGCGCCCAGCACGCGCCGCATGGCGATCTCGCGCTGGCGGCGCACCACGCGCATGGCGGCCAGGTTGACGTAGTTGAGCGCAGCGAGCAGCAGGATCAACACGCCGGCGCCGGCCATCGCCAGCACCAGGCGGCGGTCGCCGCGCGGGCCTGTGCCCATGGTGCCTGCCACGCTGCGATCAAAATACGCGTCGGCCAGCGGCCCCAGGGCGATATCGACCATCTTGCGCTGGCCCAGTGCCGCCTTCATCTCGGGCGTGGCCATATTGCCCCACGGCGCGCGGTCGATCACGTTTTGCAGCGCCTGTTGCAGCGCCGCCGGTTGCACCCCGGGCCCGGTCCTGATGTAAATTCGGCCGCCAATGCCCATCCAGTTGGCCAGCGCCGCACGCCGCTCCGGTTCCGGCCACAGCGCGGTATCGACGCCGACCAGGATGCCGAATTGAATGGTGCTGTTGGCGGGACGGTCGGCCAGCACCGCGCGCACCTGCACCGTCTGGCCGTTGATCTCGACCGTGCGGCCCAGCGCGGAGGTGTCGCCAGCGGCATCGCCGAACAGCTGGCGCGCGGCCTGGCGCGTGACAGCCAGGCCATCGGGCCGGGTGAGCGCTTGCTGCAAATCGCCTTGTTCCGCCCGCAGGCCGGCGATGCGCTCGAATGCCGGATCGACCAGCGTGATATCGACCTCGCGTGGCAAGCCTTGCAGGCGCGCGGTGGCCTGGCGTGGCCACCAGGCGCTCACGTCGAGCGGCAGGCCGCTGCGCAGCGCCACCTCGCGCAGAGCGAACGGCGTGTACTCCATCCACTGCGGCTGCGGGATGAAATTGAGCCGGTGCTTGACCAGGTACACCTGGTCGCGTGCGGGCACGTCGCGGTCGTAGGTGAACGCGTAGTGCGCATACCCGAGCAGCAGGAAGCATACCGCGAAGCCGGTAGCCAGTCCCAGCAGCTCGATGGCTGATTGCAGCGGCTGGCGCGCCAGCAGGCGGGCGCCGATCCGCAAGTGGCGCGGCAGGCTAAACAGGTTCATCGCAGCTCCTTGATGGGTTCAGTCGCGTAGCGCCACCACGGGCGCCACGCGCAATGCGGCGAACGTGTGACGCGTGGTGGCCAGCAGCGCCACCAGCGCCGCCAGCGCCAGCGCTGCCGCCAGCGTCCAGGCGCCGATCGGTGCGTGCTCGGTGTAGGCGGCCAGGTAGTTTTGAATGGCGAGCGCCGCCAGCGGCAGTCCCACCAGCGCACCGGCGCCAACCAGCAAGGAAAATTCGCGACCCAACATCAGGGCGATGTCGGCACGGCCGGCGCCGTACAGCTTGCGCAGCACGATCTGGCGCCGGTGGCGTTGCACACTGTAGGCCGAGAGCACGTAGATGCCGAAACCGGCCAGCAGGATCGCCACCGCGCTGGTGATACCGAGCATGCGCACCAGGCGCGCGTCGTCGGCGTAGCGCTCGGCCAGCACGGCCCCCTGGCTTTGCAGGTCCATGATCCGGTTCGGAAAATGGCGTTGCCACAGCAACGCTACCTGGTCGTAGGCCGCCTCGAAGCTGTCGCTGGTGCGGATCGTCAGCACGCGGGCCGGCTGCACGCGGTACACGATGGCGCCGGGCGGCTGGCGCAAGTCATGAAAGCGCACGTCGGGAGCGATGCCGATGATTTGCCCGCCATCGGACAGGCGCTTGCCCACCGCAACGGCGGGCGTTGCATAGCCCAGCGCCAGCGCGGCAGCGGCACTGAGCACGACGTCGGTGCCGGGTGGCAGCTGCTGCGCCGCCGCACTGCGGCGCGGATCGAAATCCTGCGGCACCGGCAGCGGCGCCTGGCGCGGATCAAACAATTGCCCGTGCACGGGCCGCAACTGGTGCACCGCGAACCAGTTGGGGCTGACCAGTTTCCATTCCATGGGAATGTCGCGGCCATCGGCAGTGGTCGTGGTACCCGTCATTACGTTGTTGCGGCCCACCGCCTCCGAGATGGTGGCGACGCCCTGCACGCCGGGTTCGCGCGCCAGTTGCGCGATAAAGGCGCGTGCTCCCGGCTTGTCGGATGTTTCGGGCAGTGCCAGGACCAGCAACTGGCGCGGATCGAAACCGGGCGAGGCGTGGCTGGCGTACCAGGTTTGCCAGCCGACCGCCAGCGCTGTGGCGCAGATCGCCATGGCGCTGGCAAACTGCAGCACCGTGAGCAGGCGCCTCACCCACAGGCCATCGACGGTTTCGCTGTTGCCGCGTCCTGCCAGCGCCGGGCCGGGCAGCGCCGTCTGGGCGATCCAGGCCGGATACAGGCCGGCCACCGCACCGACCTGCGCACCGAACGCCAGCGCGAGCAGGCAACGCCACGGCGTAAACATCCCTTCCAGGCGGCGGTTGACCAGGTCGGAGAAGGTGGGCAGCAACAACCACGCCAGCAGCAAGCCAACAATGGCGGCCAGTACGGCGGTCAGCATCGCCTCGCTGAGGAACTGGCGCACCAGTTGCGACGTGCTTGCCCCGAGCAGCTTGCGGATGCCGATCTCGCGTTGCCGGCGCAAGGTGCGCACGGTGGCCAGGTTGACGTAGTTGACGGACGCGAGCAGCAGGATCAGCAGGCCGCCGGCCGCCATGCCGGCCACGGCGCCGCGCTGGCCGTAGCGTGCGCCGTCGCGGCTGGCAGCCATGCCCGGATCGAAATAGGCGTCGCGCAGCGGCAGCAGCGCGAAATCGGCCACCTTGCGGCCATTGAGCCCCTGGCCCAGCGCGCTGTTCATGATAGGCTGGATCATCGGCGAATTGTGGTTGGCCTGCTCCAGCAGGGCGGTCAATGCCGCGCTGGAAGCGCCGGGCGCCAGTTTCAGATACACCGGCGCGCTGCGCCATGTGGAAAGCGCCGTGGCGCGCTGTGGCCAGGCGGTGCTGCTACTGCCCACCAGCGCCTCGTAGGTGACGCTGCCATTGGCCGGAGGATCGGGCAGGATCGCCCGCACCAGCAGCGTGGCGCTGTCCGCGCGTACCGCCTGGCCCAGCGCGGGCGTGGAGCCGAACAGCCTGGCCGCGCCGGTGCGCGTCAGCGCCAGGCCGTCGGGCCGCGCCAGCGCGGCTTCTACATCGCCCTCGAGCGCACGGACGTCGAACATGGCCGCAAACGCGGGATCGACCACGCTGAGCGCCAGCGCATGGGGCGTGTCGTTGACGCGTAGCGGCGTCTCGAGCGGCAGAACGATGGTGGCCGCCTGCGCCATGCCGCTGGCCAGCGCCACGTCCCGCAGCGGCACGAAGGCGCGGATTTGCCACTCGGGACGCGGGGCCAGATTGAAGCGCTGCTTGACCGCCACCACGCTGTCGTTGGCGGGTACCGCGCTGTTGAAGTTGAGGCAGAACGCCACGTAGCCAAACAGCAGGAAACATGATGCAAAGCCCACCGCCAGGCCGGCGATCACCACCAGCGAGTAAGCCGGCTGCTGTACCAGCAGGCGCCAGCCGATGCGAAAGTCGCGCAGGTTCATCACCTTACGCCGCCTGCAGCGCATCGACCACCACCCGGCCGTCGAGCAGGTTCAAGGTGCGCGAGGCCTGCGCCGCGTGGTCAGGCGAGTGGGTGACCATGACCACGGTGGTGCCCTCGGCGTTGATTTCGCGCAGCAGGCGCATGACCTCGTCGCCGTGGGCGGAATCGAGGTTGCCGGTCGGTTCATCGGCCAGCAGCACGGCGGGGCCGGCCACCAGCGCGCGCGCAATCGCTACCCGC
>NZ_LROM01000019.1 GCF_001758785.1 Duganella phyllosphaerae | reverse complement strand
GGCGGCGCGACGTGGCCTGGTGCATTTCTCCTGATCTTCACAGGGCAGTAACACCGTTTCAAAGTTTACAACTTGTGCTAGCATAACTATTTTTGCTGAGCACTAATAATGATCGTCGGGATAGATTTAGGCACCACCAACAGCTTGATCGCAATATGGGACCACGGCGCCGCGCGCCTGATCCCCAATAGCCTGGGAGAAATCCTGACGCCTTCGTGTGTCAGTGTCGACGAGGATGGCACCATCCTCGTCGGCCGGGCTGCCCGCGAACGGCTGCAAACCCATCCCGACCGAACCGCTGCCGTGTTCAAGCGCTACATGGGCAGTGACCGCACGCTGCGACTGGGCCAGCGCGATTTCCGGCCCGAGGAATTGTCGGCGCTGATCCTGCGCTCGCTCAAGGAAGACGCCGAGGCGGCGCTGGGCCAGCCCATCACGGAAGCCATCATCACCGTGCCCGCCTACTTTTCCGACAGCCAGCGCAAGGCCACGCGCGCGGCCGGCCAGCTGGCCGGACTGAAGGTGGACCGGCTGCTGAACGAGCCGACCGCCGCCGCGCTGGCCTACGGCATCCACCAACGCGACGCCGAAACCCGCTTCCTCGTCTTCGACCTCGGTGGCGGCACCTTCGACGTGTCGGTCCTCGACCTGTTCGAGGGCGTGATGGAAGTGCGCGCCTCGGCCGGTGACAATATGCTCGGCGGCGAAGACTTCGTGCTGGCCCTGGTCAATCACTTCCTGGCGCACCACCAGCTGCCGGCCATGCTCAAGAGCGACGCCTATTTCATGCAGCGCCTGCTGGCCTCGTGCGAACGCGCCAAGCGTGCGCTGAGCGAGTCGGCCAGCGCCAGCATCGAGATTCATCACAGCGACACCCAGTACACGCTGGCGCTTGACGAAGCCGCGCTGGAACAGGTGTGCACGGTGCTGCTGCGCCGCCTGCGCGATCCGATCGAACGCGCGCTGCGCGACGCCAACCTGAAAATCTCCGAACTCGACAACATCGTGCTCGCTGGCGGCGCCACCCGCATGCCGGTGGTGCGCAAGCTGGTGGCGCGCATGTTCGGCCGCTTTCCCGCCTGCGACATCAATCCCGACGAGGTGGTGGCGCTGGGCGCGGCGGTGCAGGCCGGCCTGAAAATGCGCGACGCCGCGCTCGACGAAGTGGTGATGACCGATGTGGCGCCCTACTCGCTGGGCATCGAGGTATCGATGCAGATCGGCGAGCGCAATTTCGCTGCAGGCCATTTCGATCCCATCATCGAGCGCAACACGGCGGTGCCGGTCAGCCGCGTCAAGCAATACCACCCGGTAAGCGACAAGCAGAAATGGCTGGAGCTGCGCGTGTTCCAGGGCGAGGCGCGCCTGACGCGCGACAACATCCTGCTCGGCAGCCTGAAAGTCAAACTCGCCGGCGGCGCGATTGCCGACAGCGGCGTCGATATCCGCTTTACCTACGACGTCAACGGCCTGCTGCAAGTGCAGGCCACCGTCACCGCCACCGGCGACGTGCACACGCTGGTCATCGAAGGCAATCCGGGCCTGCTGTCGGAAGACGACATCGCCAAGCGCTTGATCTCGCTGTCGGAACTGAAAATCCACCCGCGCGATCGCATCGAGCACCGCACCCTGCTGGCGCGCGCCGAGCGCATGTACCAGCTGATGCGCGGCCAGGGCCGGGAATGGTTCGGCGCCCAGATCGTAGCGTTCGAGCAGGCGCTCGACAGCCAGGACAAGCGCGTGGTCGAACCGGCGCGCAAGCAGTTCGAGGCCATGCTCAACGATATCGAGCACGACAGCTTCGTCATGCCACTCAACGATCCCCAATAAGGCCGCCATGGAACCGATATTCTTGCAGCGGCTGTCACTGGCCGGGGATGCCGACGAGCGCGCGATCCGGCGCGCCTATGCGCGCGAGCTCAAGCTGATCGACCAGGAGCACGATGCGGCCGGCTTCCAGGAACTGCGCGAGGCGTATGAAGCGGCGCTGTTCTGGGTGCGCAATCCTGAGTATTTTGGCGATGACGGGGATGATCTCGGGCAGGCGCCGGAACCGGCCGAGGCGCAACCTGATGGCGAAGCTGACCGCGTCGAAGTGAGCGAATCGTCCGCTGGCGTGGAGCTGGTCAAGGCTGGCATAGCCCACACGGCTGAAGCGACCGCACCAGGCGCAGCCGAGGCGACTGGCGCTACCGGTGCGCCGGCAAGCACCACCCTGCCACCTGCTGAAGACCAGCAAGCACTGGGCGACGCCGTCTTCGAGGAATTCAGCCAGCGCCTGCCCGCCCTGGCCGCCGCCGCCCACGGTCCGATCGAGAGCGAAACGCCGTGGGTGCAAGCGCTGCAAGCCTGCCTGGACGATTTGCGCCTGTTCGGCATCGACGCGCGCGAGCAGTTCGAACGGCGCGTGGCGATGCTGCTGGCCGACGGCTGGCGGCCGGGCCACGAGGCGCTGCTGGTGGCGGCCGTGGATACCTTCGGCTGGGCGGCCGACCGCCGCCGGGTGCAGGGGCTGGGCTACGCGGGCGCAGTGATCGACATGGCCATCGACGAGCGCGCGCTGTTCGATACGCAACACGACGACGAAACCGATGCGCAGCGCTGCTTGCTGCAACGCCTGCGCGGTCCGGCCCAGGCTGACCCCACCTGGCGCGAACTGGCGCAGCAATCGCACGCGCTCGAAACCATGATCGCCCGTTTTCCGAACTGGCTGGCCATGGTGGCCGATGTCGACACCATCAGTCGATGGCGCAACATGAACGCGGCCATGCCCGGCTGGCGCCGCGTGCTGGCGCTGCTGGGCCAGAAGCGCAGCGCGACCGACCGTGGCGGACCGGACAAACGCTACGGCAACTGGTGGTGGGGCGTCGTGGTGCTGATGATCGTCATTTCTTTGACACGCTTCGCGCTCAACGCCGGTGGCGACGCTGACAAGTTGCCCCGTCATACCCCGCTCGACGAGGCGGCCCTGGTACAACAGGCCGAAGACCAGTACCGCGATGGCCTGCCCGAAGCAGCGATGAAAAGCCTGGACCAGGCCAATGCGTTAAATCCCAACTATGGCGACGCTTATGCCATGCGTGCCTACCTGTGGCACCTGAGCGGCGCCGACAAACCGGTCGACAGCGAACTGCAAAAAGCTGCCGCACGCAACCCCGGGTCCGAGCGCCTGCTGCGCATACGCGCCATGATCCTGGCGCAGCGCGGCAACTACCAGCAAGCACTCGACGATATCGCACGGCTGCTGCCCGGCGATCAGCACGTGTATTTCACCAGGCTCCTGCAGGCAGAAGTCCTGCTCGACATGGCCCGCTTGCCGGAAGCACTGGAGCAGCTGGAGTCCATGCTCACGCAGTTCAGCGACAAGTCGCGCGTCTACCAGTTGATTGCCCACATCGAAGAGAAGCGCGGCAACCGCGAGCGGGCGATGGAAGTGCTCTCCCGGGGCGTGGCCAGCGCACCCGATGCCTCGCTGTACTACGAGCGCGCCATGTTGCGGCCGGCCAGCGATCGGGCTGGAAGGGATGCCGACTTCTCGTCCGCACTTGCACTCGCCGACGACAAGATCGCGGTCCTGCGCGAGCGCGCTGAGTGGGAACGCGATACCGGCCGCCTGGACGACGCCATTGCCACCTACAAGAGCGCCCTCTCTCGCGCCCAACAGCCCAACATCGTGATCCAGCTGCTGGCACTGCGCGGCGTCGCCTACGCCATGGCCGGCAAACCCGCCATGGCTGCCGAAGATTTCGAGAAGGCGCGCACCCGGGCGGATAGCCCAATGCGGCTCAACAACCTGGCCTGGATACTGGCCACCCACAACACCGCCCTGCCGACGGCGCTGACCTACGTGCAAAAGGCCAACGCCGACCAGCCGAACACGCCCGCCTTCCTCGATACCGAAGGCGTGATCCTGCTGCGGCTCGGGCGCCCGGAAGCGGCCATAAAACAACTTGATGCCGCGCTGGCGATCGAACCGGGCATGGCGAGCGCGCTGTTCGTGCGTGGCATCGCCAAGCGCAACGCGGGCCAGCAGGCCGCCGGCGACGCCGATCTGGCAGCCGCGCGCGCCGTCAATCCCGGCGTCGATGCGCTGTATGCCAGCTACGGCATCACACCATCAGCGCACACCCCCTCTAACGAAAAGCAAAAATGACCAGCAAGAACAACTCAACTACCACCAATCATCGGACCATCCTGACGCGCATGCTGCTGACACTCGGCACATTGCTGTGCGTCGCCAGTGCCAACGCAGCAGAGGTACCAGCGCAGGAAGAGATCGATTATTTCCAGCTGGCCCAGCAGCAAGCCGGCAGCAACAAGCTGCCCGCCGCTATCCACAGCCTGAACTTGGTGATTGCGCGCACACCGGGCCATGTGGAAGCCTACGCAATGCGCGCATTAGCCCGCGACCGCACCGGCTCGGCACAACTGGCAGACGACGATATCAGGCAGGCGCAAGCATTGGCGCCGGACTCGCCGATGGTGCTGGGGGCGCGCGCCACTATCGCTCTCGACCGCATGCAATACGCGGCGGCGGAGGCGGACGCCTATCGCGCCCTGCAACTGGGGCCGGACTTCCATTACGCCCACCTTCTTTACGTGTCCATCCTGGAGCGGACCGATCAGCACCAGAAAGCGGTGGCGCACCTGGAAAAGATGATCGCTGCGCAACCCGAGCTTTGGGGTGCGTACCTACATCTGGCCAACCTGCACCGCAATCACGGGGAAAACGACCAGGCCATGGCAGTTGTCGATCGCGGCTTGGCCATTGTGCCCGTCACCAACCTGTACCTGGCAAAAGCCCACCTGCGCCCGGCAGCCGACAACGAAGGCCGCGAGCGCGACTTCGCGTCCGCCATGGCGGAGGCCGACGATCCCGGCATGGTATTGCGCATCCGGACCGGGGCGGCGCTTGAGGCAGGTCGCTTCGAAGAAGCGATCGCAACCAGCAATGTCGCCATCGCCAATTCTGTCATTGCCGACGAAGCGCCGATGTTACACGCAATGCGCGCCGCAGCCTACGACAGGGCGGGCAAGCCTGTGCAGGCGCAAGTCGATCTGGCCATTGCCCGTAGCGCTGCA
>NZ_LROM01000018.1 GCF_001758785.1 Duganella phyllosphaerae | reverse complement strand
CGGCGTGGCCGGCAGCAGTTACACCGTGACCGCCAAGGGGCTGACCCTGACCGGCGTCAGCGCCGTCGATAAAATCTACGACGCCACGACCACGGCCGCGCTCAACACCGCCAGCGTTGGCTACTCGGGCCTGGTTTCGGGCGACACGGTGTCGCTGGCCGGCAGCGGCAGCGGCAGTTTTGCGACCAAGGATGTCGGTATCAACAAGGCTGTGACGGTGAGCGGCTACACGCTGTCGGGCGCCGACGCCGGCAACTACGTGGTCACCCAGCCGACCGGCCTGAGCGCAACCATCAACAAGGCCAACCTCACGGTATCGGATATTGCGGCGCTTGATAAAACCTATGACGCCACCACCGCCGCCAGCCTGACCGGTAACGCCGCCGTGGCCGCCCTTGGCAGCGACAACGTGTCGGTGGCCGGTACCGGCGTGGGCAGTTTTGCCAGCAAGGATGCCGGCGCCGGTAAGGCGGTGACAGTGACCGGCTATACCTTGTCCGGCGCCGATGCCGGCAACTACGTGGTGCTGCAACCGAC
>NZ_LROM01000017.1 GCF_001758785.1 Duganella phyllosphaerae | reverse complement strand
CCAGCAGGCGCGCGCCGCCCAGGCAGCAGCAGCGCAGGCCGCCGCCATGCAGGCCAATCCGCTGCAGGGCAACCCGGCGCTGGCAGCGGCGATTGCCGCCTACAACATCAACGACCCCACGCTGGGCAACAACACGCCCCGCGCCGTCCAGTCCAATGCCCCCGCCGTGGGCCGGGTGACGGCGGTAACGGCGGCTGACCGCGCGCGTGGCATCGGCGCATAATTGAGCGGCCGCGCCGGCAGTGGTGCACGCTGCCGGCCGGCCTGCACACCTGCATCGCTACGGTGCAGCCCGAATTAAATTCGGGGCTTGGGCGTGGCTGCGCCTGCCTTTGCATCAAAACCCGCCGCATCACGGCACAACTCGCACGATAATATGCCCGGTAATTGGCGATAATCAGCGATCGCTTTTTGATCACTACATCGGGAGTTCGCATGGGTTTGAAGCACAACGTGAAGTTCGTGGCAGCCGCCATCGCCGTCATGGCAGCCACCGCAGCGCAGGCGCAGGACACCGTGATAAAAATCGGCCATAGCGGCCCGCTCTCCGGCGCCCAGGCGTTTTCGGGCAAGGACAACGAAAGCGGCGCCCGCCTGGCGGTCGAGGAACTGAACGCCAAGCCGATCACCGTGGCCGGCAAAAAACTCAAGTTCGAACTGTTGTCCGAAGACGACCAGGGCGATCCCAAGGCCGGCGTGGCAGCGGCACAGAAACTGATCGACAACGGCGTGCGCTTCATCGTCGGCCCCTACAATTCGGGCGTGACCATTCCCGCCTCGCGTGCCTACAACGACGCCGGTGCGCTGGTGGCCACGGTCGCCACCAATCCCAAGATCACCCAGCAGGGTTACAAGGGCCTGTTCCGCGTGAACGCCAGCGACAGCCAGCTGGGCTCGAAAATGGCGTTGTACGCAGCCAATGTGCTGAAATTCAAAAACGTCGCCGTCATCGACGACCGCACCGCCTTCGGCCAGGGCGTGGCCGAAGAATTCAAGAAGCAGGCGCGCGCCTCGGGCATGAACGTGGCCGGCCACGAATTCACCACCGACCGCGCGTTCGACTTCAACGCCATCCTCACCAAGCTGAAAAACAAGAAGGTCGAGGCGATCTTCTTCGGCGGCTATGCGCCGCAAGCCGCACCGATGGCGCGCCAGATGAAACAGCTGGGCATCACCGCCAAGCTGCTGGGCGGCGACACCATCTGCACCGCCGAAATGGGCAAGCTGGGCGGCGAGTCGGTGGGCGACAACGTGCTGTGCTCGCAAGGCGGCGCAGTGCTCGACAAAGCCAGCGCCGGTCCGGCCTTCAAGGCCCGCTTCAAGGCCCGTTTCAAGAAAGACCCGGACGTGTACGCAGCAGCCTACTACGACGCCACCATGCTGTACGCCCAGGGCATGCAGAAGTCGGGCTCGGTCGATCCGCAAAAAGTGGCAGCGGCGATCAGCGCCGGCACGTACCAGGGCGTGGCCGGCAATTACGCCTTCGATGCGCGCGGCGACATGAAAGAATCGCCGGTCACCATCTATACCTTCAAAGGTGGCCAGCCGGTGCCGCTGAGCAGCTACTAACCGCGCGCTTCGGCCCGGTTGAGCGCGATCAGCCGGTCGAAGGCGTCGCGCGCGCCGGCGCAGGCGTCCTCGATCTGGGCCGGTTCCACCACGTGCGTGCGCAGCGCGGCGAGAAACTGCTGCCAGCGCGGCCCCGGTGAACCGTTGCCGCGCAGGTAAGCGAGCGGATGCGGCGCCAGCGCCGGCGCCAGCCGCTTGTACAGCACCGCGCCGCCCAGTTGCGATCCTTCCACCACGTAGCACACGCCCCAGCGATAGGCGGCACCGGCCTGCGCCGGCCAGGAAAATGGCTGCTCCGCCTGTCCTGCCTGGTCCGCCGGCCTCGCCGTGGCCCGCTCCAGCCTGGCCGCTGCCGCCGCCAGCGCGCCGTGCGCCAGGTCGGCGCGGATCGCGCCGAGGTAATCGGGCAACTGCGGGCCATCGTCAAAGCCGGCCAGCCAGGCGGGCACGGGCGCCAGCCAGCGCTCGAGCAGGCGCAGGTGCGCGCCGTACGCGGCCAGGTCGACCTGCGTCGCGGCCAGCGGCGTGCTCGCATCGAGCTCGGCGTGGCGGGCCGCAGTGGCGGCGCGCAGGGCGGCCAGTACGTCTTGTTCCGTGGTTTCCAACAAATCAACTCCCTTTTGTGTGATGCAATGATTTTACACAGGCGTGCGGCAACACGCACACTGTAGGAATTGCCGTAGTGGCACGTCTTGTGCTGAGGTAGAATCTGCCAACTGACGTCCTACCGTGCCCCATGAGCGACAACCTTTCCCACAACTGTTCCGTGCTGCTGATCGATGACGAACTCATCGCGCAAGACCTGATCGGAGACCATCTCAGCCGCCAACCCGGCATTCGCCTGCGCTACGACCAGCACGCCGAGCGCGCGGTCGACCTGTGCCAGGAAACCGAAGCCAACGTGGTCCTGGTCGATTTGCGCATGCCCGGCGCCGACGGTTTCGACGTGATCCGCATGTTGCGCGCCAACGCCGATACCGCCCACGTCCCCATCATCCTGCTGTCGTCCGAAGACGATGCCGAGACCAAGGCGCGCGCGTTTGCGCTGGGCGCCAACGATTACCTGGTCAAGTGGCCCGAAGCGCGCGAGCTCGAAGCGCGCATCCGCTACCACTGCGCCGCCTATCACGCACGCCGCCAGCGCGATGCCGCATTTGTCGAACTGCGCCAGCGCGAGGAAGAACTGCGCGCCAGCCAGGCCGCGCTGCACCAGGCGCAAAAAATGGAAGCGATCGGCCAGCTTACCGGCGGCGTGGCGCACGACTTCAACAACGTGCTGCAAATTATCAGCGGCAACCTGCACCTGCTCAAGATGCTGGCGCTGGTCAGCCCGCAAGGCCTGGTCCGGGTCGAAAATGCCCTGGCCGGCGTGGAGCGCGGCGCCCGCCTCGCCTCGCACTTGCTGGCATTCGCTCGCCGCCAGCCGCTGCAAAGCGCGGTGGTCGATCTCACGCCGATGTTGACCGACATGGACGACATGCTGGGCCACGTGCTCGGTCCGCGCGCGCAGGTGGTCACCGACATCGGCCCGCAGCTGTGGAATATCGAAGTCGACGTTGGCCAGCTCAACAACGTGATCCTCAACCTGGCCATCAACGCGCGCGACGCCATGAACGGCGAAGGCACGCTCACCATCCGCGCCCGCAACCTCGACGCCGACGCTGCGCGCCTGCACCAGGTCAACGCTGCTGCCGGCGAGCACGTGCCGCATGCCGACTACGTGCTGATCGAAATCGCCGATACCGGCGTGGGCATGAGCGAGGCGGTGATGCAGCGCGCCTTCGAGCCGTTCTTCACGACCAAGCCCACCGGCCAGGGCACTGGACTGGGGCTGTCGATGGCCTATGGCTTCGTCAAGCAGTCCGGTGGCGAGATCACCCTGCAAAGCCGCCCCGGCGAGGGCACTTGCGTGCAAATCTACCTGCCGCGCAACGAAGCCGTGGCGGCGGCCGACAGTCCGGCCGAATCGGACACCATGGCCGGCGGCGCCGAAACGATTTTAGTGGTGGAAGACGAGGAAGCGGTCCGTACGGCCACCGTGGCCATGCTGGCCGACCTCGGCTACCGGGTGCTGGCCAGCCCCGACGCCGACCATGCCGCCCAATTGCTCGAGAGCGGCGCGCGGATCGACCTGCTGTTTACCGATGTGATCATGCCGGGCAAGCTCACCAGCCTGGAACTGTCCGAGCTGGTCAAACGCGATCAGCCGCACGCCCAGGTCCTGTTTACCTCCGGCTACGCCGAAGGCGTACTGACCCACGACGGCAAGCTGCCGCAAGGCGTCAACCTGCTGGCCAAGCCCTACACGGTGGAAACCCTCAGTACCCGCATCCGCCAGATGCTGCGCCAGCGCGCAGCATCCACGATTACTGCGGCTTGATGTAGCGCTGCGAACCTGGGGGCGGTTCGTTGAGGACCGCCCAGAAGATGCCCAGGTCGGAAATGGCGCGCACGAATTCCTTGAAATCGACCGGCTTGACCACGTAGGCATTCACGCCCAGCTCGTAGCTGCGGACCAGGTCCTGCTCTTCCCGCGACGACGTCAGCATGACCACCGGCAAGCTCTTCAGTGACGGATTCTCGCGGATCGATCCCAGCACTTCCAGCCCGTCCACCTTCGGCAGTTTCAGGTCCAGCAGCACCACCGCCGGGTTGCCGTGTTCGCGCTCGGCAAACGCGCCGCGCACGTGCAGGTAGTCGAGCGCGTCGGCGCCATCCCGTACCACGATCACTTCGTTGGCCAGCTGGCTGCGCTCGAGCGCAATCAAGGTCAGTTCCAGGTCGTGCGGATTGTCTTCGACGAGCAGGATGGGTTTTAGCATGCGGGGTACCTCTGTCATTCTTTATCAGGTGGGGGAGTGTTGGGAATACTGAACGAGAACGTCGCGCCTTCGCCGGGAGCGGAACGGGCCCAGACCCGGCCGCCATGGCGCTCGACAATGCGGCGCACATTGGCCAGGCCGATGCCGGTGCCGCTGAAGTCTTCCATGCGGTGCAGGCGCTGGAACACGCCAAACAGCTTGTGCACGTATTCCATGTTGAAGCCGACGCCATTGTCGGCGATATGGAACACGACTTCGTCGCGCAACTTCTCGCTGGTAATACGGATCACGGCGGGATCGCTCTGCGCCGTGAATTTCACCGCGTTCGAGAGCAGATTGTACAACGCCAGCTGCAGGAACGCCGGATCGGCGGTCACGTCGGGCAATGCCTCCACGTGCCAGTCGATGCGACGGCTGGTGGCCTCGGGGGCCAGCCGTTCGATGCAGCCATTGATCATCTCGCGCATGCGAATGCGCACGGGGCGCAGCGCCGACCTGCCCATTTGCGAAAAACTGAGCAAATCGTCGACCAGCTTGCCGGCCAGGCGGGCCGAGGTCTTGATATTGGTGAGAAAGCGCAGGCGCCGTTCGGGGTTGTCGTTGTCGGCGGTTTCCATCAACAGGTCGGAAAAGCCGACGATGTGGCGCAGCGGCGCGCGCAGGTCGTGCGAAACTGAATACGAAAACGCTTCGAGTTCCTTGTTGGCGCGGCCCAGTTCGCCGGCCAGGTCGGCCATCTGCTCGGCGCGTTCAAGCGCAATGCCGAGCAAGGTGGTGCGAAATTCCAGCGCCAGCTCCAGTTCGGCATCGTGCCAGGGGGCGCTGGTGCCGTGCACGGCCTCGCGCCAGGTCTCGAAACTGGTGCGCGGCGACAGCGCACCTGCGCCCTGCTTGTCCTGCGGACGGCCGGCCCAGTCGATGGTGTACACGCGTTCGGGCCGGAACCACAGCAAATAATGCTGGTGGATACGCGAAATCGGCATCGCCAGCAAGCCGCTGGCGCGGTCGGCATAGGCGGCTGCCGGCGGATAGAGCGCGCCCAGGCTGGCTGTATGGAACAGGTCTTCATGGGAATGCAGGCTGATCCAGTCGGCCAGGTCGCGGATCTGGTCGTCGCCGGGGGTGTCGCCAAAACTGATCAGGCGATCGTCGATGACGATGGCCACGCCGCCGGCGCGCGCAAAGCGCAGCAGTTCCGGCATCACGCTGCGCAGGTTTTCGATGAAGTCGGATCCCTGGGTAAGGCCTCCGAGCAGATTGACCATCACGCGCCGCACTTCGAGCCGGAATTGCAGCTCGTCGGCGTCGGCGCGGTTGCGGATGCGCAGCGCCAGGATTTGCCCCAGCTGTTCACAGACGGTGCGCTGGTGGTAGCTCAACCGGCGCGGCGTTGCGTGGTGGCACGACACCAGGCCCCACAGCTTGCCGTCCACCACCAGCGAGATCGACATCGACGCCAGCGTGCCCATGTTGCGCATGTATTGCAGATGCACGGGCGAGACGCTGCGCAGCGCCGCCAGCGACAGGTCGGTGGGCCGGCCGGTCAGCGGATGGTTCACCGGCAGCAGTCCGGCCGGGGTGTAGTTGGCGTCCTGGATCAGGCGGATGCGGTTGAGCAGGTACAGTTCGCGCGCCTGGCGCGGAATGTCGCTGGCCGGGAAGCGCTGGCCGACATAGCCCTCGTAGCCGTCTTGCAGCGCCTCGGCCAGCACCGTGCCGTGACCATCCTTGTCGAAACTGTAGATCATCACCCGGCCGAAACCGGTGAGTGCGGCGATCTCGTTGACCGCCAGCTGGCCCATCTCGGTAATCGAGTCGGCATCGTTGATCTTGTTGAGGAAATCGCCCACCACCGGGTACAGGCGGTGCAGGCTGGCCTCCAGGTTGCCGGCGGCCGGTTCGAACTCGAGCACCAGCAAGCCGTCGCACACGTGGGCCAACACGTCGTACTGGGTGGGTGCGGACTCCAGCGTTAGCGTGGTCAAAAAGCTGGCGCGGTCGCGCGCAGGATCGAGGCGCAACAGCGGCGCCAGCTGATCGGCAGCGGCGCCGATCACGGCGCGCAACTGCTGGCCCAGCGCGGCGGCGGGCGCCATGCCGGTAAAGTCGGCCAGGTTGTCGCTCACCTGCACCACCCGCGCGGCGGAAGCGTCCGCTGCGTCGGGGACGTCCGATAAATCGAGCGACAGCAGGAAACCGTGCGGCTGCACCGCCCCGGGTATGCGGATCGGCTCGCTTTCGCAGGTGGCGATGTCGGCGGAGGTAGCCTCAGGCATGGTGAATGAACATGGTTGCGCAAAAGCGCATGATAGCAACTTTTACCTGCCGCCGACGCCCGGCACGGTGCGCTTGGCTGATATTTTATGACTTCAGTGCGACATCAGTGCATCAGTGCAGGCAGCACCGCGTGCGCCACGCCGTCGCGGATTTCCAGCACGCGCGCCTGGCGCTGGCCAAAGCTCATCTTGTAGCACACCTGGCCGGCCTTCCACGCGGTGGGCAGGACCATCAGCAACTGGAACGCCGAGGGTTGCCCTTCGGTAACGAAGACCGGAGTAGTGCCTGCCAGCAAAATGGCCTGCATGGGTTGCTCTCCATCAATTTCAACATGGTGGCCGCGCACCGCGATACCGCGCTCACCGTCGAGCTGGGCATTGCCGACGACAGTATCGTTGTAGCCGTCGACGACCAGGTTCAGCCGCAGGTTGGGATGGCCATCGATGGCGCTGCTGATGTCGTAGACGGCGGTGAAGAGCTGACTCATGTTCTTTCCTTTTTTAGTATGCTTAAAACAGGATCGAACTGTAGTCGTGCGCGTCACTGCCGTCCTTCCGTATACCTTCTGAGCGGCAAGTGACTGATTTATAACAAGTTAACGCTTGGGCAATTGCCAGCCGGGCCGCACATAATGGCAGGTGTAGCCGTTGGGAATGCGCTCGAGGTAGTCCTGGTGTTCGGGCTCGGCCTGCCAGAACGGGCCGGCCGGCGCCAGTTCGGTGACCACTTTGCCGGGCCACAGGCCGGACGCATCGACGTCGGCGATGGTGTCGAGCGCCACCGCTTTCTGTTGCTCATCAGCATAGTAAATGGCAGAACGATAACTCGTGCCGAGGTCGTTACCCTGGCGGTTGGCGGTGCTGGGGTCGTGAATCTGGAAGAAGAATTCCAGCAGCTGGCGGTAAGAAATGACCGCCGGATCGTATTCGATCTCGATCGCCTCGGCATGGGTGCCGTGGTTGCGGTAGGTGGCGTTGGGCACGTCGCCGCCGCTGTAACCCACGCGGGTGGCCACCACGCCCGGCATTTTGCGGATCAGATCCTGCATGCCCCAGAAACAGCCGCCAGCCAGGATAGCCTTGTCAGTTGCGCTCATCATCATTCCTTTTCGTTGATCGGGTCAGGTCACCCATGTGGCGACGCTGTGGTGTTTTATCAACAGGAGCCGGCAAACAAATCCATTCCCAACTATAATTTGCCAACAGGAAAAATTTAACAGTTTGCGCGCCACTGCCCCGCCCGCTTCCACCATTCCGGCCCGGACCCAGCCGAAAGACGCGACCTCGCAGGTCGCCAACGCTTCGAATGCCCGCCATGGAACCGTCCCTTGCACCAATTAATAAACGCATCTTGATCGTGGATGACAACGAGCAAGCTGCCGATGTCGCCTCGGAGCTGCTCGAACTCTACGGCTACCAGACCGCAGTCGCCTACGGTGGCGCCCAAGGTCTGCACGCGGCCGAGGTGTTCGCGCCCGATGTGATCCTGCTCGACCTGGGCATGCCCGGCATGGACGGCTTCCAGGTCGCCGCCGCGCTGCGCGCACGGCCCGACTTGCGCGACGTGGCGATCGTGGCGTTTTCCGCCTGGGGCGACAAGGGCACCCGCCAGCGCACCCGCGCCGCCGGCTTCAACGATCACCTGACCAAGCCAGCCAGCCTGGACGAAATCGTCACCACCATCGCCGCTTGCCACGCCTGACGTATCCTTGACGCCACCTGGAGCCCCCATGACCGACCCGGACGCAGGTTCACGACCAGACCGCAGCAAGGCCATCGCCGTCGAAGCGGGGCTCGACCTGCTGAAAACCGAGGGCCGGGCAGCCGCCGCCGCCTTCATGGAGGACGCCGGCGTACCGCTGGCGGTGATCGCCCGCGTGCTCAACGAACCGGAACGGCGCCGGCTGCCGGCCGCAGACGACCTGCCTGGCGGCTGACGCCAGTTCTCATTTCTATGAGCTCAGGGGCACGTGCAGGCGCACCTCGGTGCCGCCACCAGCGGGGCGGCTGATGCGCAGGCTGGCGTTGATGAGGTGCGCACGTTCGCGCATGCCGGCCAGTCCCCAGTGGCCGTGCGGCGCGCCGTGGGCCAGCACCTGGTCGTCGATGCCGCAACCGCCATCGAGCACGCGCAATTCCACGCCGTCTTTCGCATAGCGCAGCGCCACCTGCACAGACGCCGCGCCGGAATGGCGGCAGGCGTTGTGCAGCGCTTCGAGCGCGATGGCGTGCACCTCGCGCTGCACGCTGTCGGGCAGCGGTACAGGCAGACCGTTCTGCTCCACGCGCACGGCTATACCGTACTGCTGGCCGCAGGCGGCGGCCGCCTCTTCAAGCGCCGGTTGCAGGCCGGTCTGCGCTTCATCGCCCGAGCGCAGCGCCCACACTTGCTCACGTCCTTCCAGCAGCACCGCGTCGGCGGTATCGAGCGCGCTGTCGATTTCGCGTTGCAGCGGATCGTCGGCGGCAATGCCGCGCTTGATGCGATCGAAACGCATGATCAGCGCCTGCACACTTTGCAGGAAGCTGTCGTGCAGGGTGCGGGCGATGCGGGTGCGCTCGTCGAGGCGCTCCTGCATGCGCTCGGCCACGCGCGCCGTGGCCAGCTGCACGCGCCAGCGGAACAGGCCATAGCCGGCCAGCGCCAGCACCAGCGCACACAGCAGCTTGAACCACAGCGTCTGCACGAAGGTGGGCGCGATCGATACATCAAGCGTGGCCGGCTGCGTGCTCCACACGCCGTCCTCGTTCGAGGCCAGCACTTCGAAGCGGTAATCGCCGGGTCCCATGTTGGTATAGAAGGCCTGGCGCCGGGTGCCGGCGTCGCGCCAGCCATCTTCGAACCCCGCCAGGCGATAGCGGAAGCGCGCGCGTTCGGGGATGGTCAGCACGGCGGCGGTGAAATCGAGTTCGATGTTTTCGGTGCCGGCAGGCAGACGCACGGCGCCGTTGGCCAGGTGTGGCCGGCCCTCGGCGCGCAGGCCGGTGATCTGCGGCGTGGGCATCAACGGGTTATGGGTGATGTTCCTGGGATCGATCCAGCCGACGTACGCGCTCGACGCATACCAGATATGGCCATCGCTGCTTTCGGTGAGCGTGGGGATCGGGCGCAATTGGGCGGCCACTCCACCGTAGCCATCGAGGTGATTGAAGCGCTCCATGCGCACCGACTGGACGCCGTGCTCGATTACAGCGGCCACGTCGGATGCCGCAATTTGCGTCAGGCCACCGGCGCCGTGCAGCCAGAGCTCGCCGGCGGCATTTTCCACGATGCCCGATACGCCGACGGTATCGGCGCCATCCGCATCGCGCAGACTGCGAAAGCGCTCACCGTTCCACCATGCCAGGCCGTGGTCGCCACCAATCCATACATGACCGCCGTGGCTCTTGATCGCCAAAATATTACCGGCGGCGAGACCCTCGGCGGTTCCCACCTGCCGTAGCACGCCATCGGCTGACAGTATGGCGACAGCGTTTTCCGGGTAACCGAACCAGAGCCTGTCCTGAACGTCGCGGTGCAGCGAGATCGCGGTGCGCGCTGCCAGCTTCGGCAACGCCGGCCGGCCCCAGACACCGCCGCTGAAAGTGTGGATGCCTTTGCCGATAATCGATAGCCACAGCTTGCCGCTGGCATCGGTGGCCATGGCCTGGACCGCCGCGCCGGACACCTCGGCCGGTAATGTCCAGCGCCGGTATTGTGCCCCCTGCACCTGCCACAGCATGCCGCTACCGGCAAACCACAGGCTGTCATCGGCTGCGCGGGTACTGGCAGTGGGATTGCGGACAGGCGTGGCAATGCGATTGCCGTCCTTGCTGACGCGGTACAGGGTTTCGTCATAGCCGATCATCGGCGCGGCGTTACTGCCCACCCAGATCTCGCCATCCGTGCCGGCCAATACGCTCATGTACATGGCCTGGGCGCCATCCGACTCCAGCGTATTGATGCGGCCATGGCTGAGGCGATCCACGCCCGCCTCCGTGCTGAACCATGCGTTACCTTCACGATCGGTCAGCTGGGTATGCACATTACGGCCACTGAAGCCGCCTTCAATCGAGTACGCGCTGCCGGTCGCATGCGACGGATCGACCAGGTACAAACCCTGCGGCGTCATGATCCACAACCGGCCCTGCTTTTCCTGGTAAACGTCGAGTCGCTGCTGCTTGAAATGTGGCAGTGCCAGCGGCCGCACCACTTCGGTCACGGGGTCCAGCACGAATAGCTCCCGGTCAGCTGTCTTGAGCAGGATGGTGCCGTCCGGGCGGATGTCGCCGCTATCGATGCTTTGCAAGCCAGGGATGCCGGACAGGCGCCGGAACCGCTGGCTGACCGCTTGCTTGATATACAGCCCCGAGTCTCCATAGGCCAGCAACGCGCCATTGGGCGCCACGGTAAAGTGGTTGAAACTCCCCCGCTCGACGCCGTCGCTGGGCCCCACCGCAGTCCACCGCTGGCCATCGCGGCGAAACAACCCGACAAAGGTCGCAGCCCACATCACGCCGTCCTGGGTACGTGCCAGTTCCTGCGTGGTACGCGCCGGCAGGCCTTGCGCCTCGCGGTAATGCGTCACCGCGCCGTGCTCGAACACGCTCACGCCACCGAAGCGGTAACCCACCCATAACGCCTCGCCATAGGCAGCTACCGCCGACACATCGATGGCGAGCAGCTTGTTACCATCGATCGCATCGACACGGTCGAAGCGCGCTCCGTCGAAACGATGGAGCCCTTCGTAATTGGCAAACCACAGCATGCCCCGACTGTCCTGGGTGATCGCGATCGCCGCCGACGGCGCCCCATCGCGCTGGCGCCAGGCGACATGCTGCAAGGTGCTGTGCCGATACGGCGCGACCTGCACTTCCACCTGCGATCGTTCGAAGACCTGCGGTGGCGGTGGCGGTGGAGCAGGAGCTGAGTGGCCGATGGCCGGCGCGAGCGCCAGCAGGAGCAGCACGGGGCGAGCGGCCAGCCGCAGTGCGCGTAGTGTGATGTGAAGCATGTGATGTTGTGACGGGGAAGGCCGTGCATTATAGACCGGACGGGAAATTAGAATTCATCCTCTAATTAATAAATTCCACATGGAAATTACTTTTCCAATAATAAATATTCAATTACTATTAGTTTCCCGAAAAATGTACAAAAAATATAATCAATGAAGAATTTATCGTTCAAGCAAAAACTATGGTTGCCCCTGATCCTGAGCCTGGTCTGCATCTTGGTGATTTTCGTTCACGGCGCGATCCAGACGCGCGACCTGCGGCTGGAAGAGCGGCAGAAGGACCTCACCAACGTCAACCAGGTGGGCCTGAGCATCGTCAAGCATTTTGACGCGCAGGTTACTGCCGGCCAGATCACCAAAGAAGAAGCACAGCGCCGCGCCATCGACGTCGTGAGCGCGCTGCGTTTCGGCGAGGACGGCTACACCGCCATTGCCAGCAAGGACATGATCTCGCTGATGAATCCCTTCGCGCCGAAAAACAACGGCAAGGACATGAGCGGCTTCAAGGACGTCAACAACTACTACCTGTACCGCGAAATCGCCGCCGCCGGCGCCAGCAGCGCCGGGTCGGGCTACGTGCGCTACGTATGGCCGCGTCCGGGCGGCAAGGAGCCGCTGCCGAAAACCAGCCGCGTGGACCGCTACGGCCCGTGGGGCTGGGACCTGATTACCGGCGTGTACATGGACGACATCGACCGCGCCTTCAAGGCCGAGCTGCTCAAGTCGGGCAGCGTGCTGCTGGGCGTGACGCTGCTGCTGGGCTTTATCGTCACCCGCATCAACCAGAGCCTGCGCCACACCATCGGCGGCGAACCGGCACTGGTGCGCGAGGCGGCCGGCCGCATCGCCAGCGGTGACTTCAGCGTGCCGATTCACGTCGATGCGCGCGACGACAGCAGCATCTTCTTCGGCATGAAGAGCATGCAAACCCAGTTGGCCAACACCATCGGCGAAATCCGCCGCAGCGCCGACACCATTGCCCTGGCCTCCTCCGAAATCGCCAGCGGCAATATGGACCTGTCGGCCCGCACCGAGTCGCAAGCCAGTTCGCTCGAACAGACCGCCGCCTCGATGGAAGAGCTGACCGCCACCGTCAACCAGAACGCCGTCAACGCCCGGCAGGCCAACGACATGGTGATCTCGGCCGCCGACGTGGCCGGCAAGGGTGGCGCCGTGGTCGCCAAGGTGGTGCAGACCATGGACGCCATCAACACCTCGGCCACGCGCATCGTCGACATCATCAGCGTGATCGACGGCATCGCCTTCCAGACCAACATCCTGGCCCTGAACGCAGCCGTCGAAGCGGCCCGCGCCGGCGAGCAAGGCCGCGGCTTCGCAGTGGTTGCGAGCGAAGTGCGCAACCTGGCGCAGCGCAGCGCTGCCGCCGCCAAGGAGATCAAGACCCTGATCGGCGATTCGGTCGACAGCATCAAGGTAGGCAGCGAACTGGTGGCCGAAGCTGGCGCCACGATGGACCAGATCGTGGCCAGCGTTTCGCGCGTGACCAGCATCATGACCGCGATTACCGCCGCCTCGCACGAGCAAAGCATCGGCATCGGCCACGTCAACCAGGCCATTACCGAGATGGACGCGGTGACCCAGCAGAACGCCGCGCTGGTGGAAGAAGCGGCATCCGCCTCGGCCAGCATGCAGGACCAGGCAGGCATGCTGGCGGAACTGGTGCTGCGCTTCCGGCTCGACCAGGCCGAGCGCAAGGTCGCGCTGCTGCGCTAAGGCGCTTGATCCGTCAGCGCCGTTCGAACCAGGCCATGAAGGCGTCGTATTCCTGCTGCGCCTCGGGCACCGGCCGGCCTTCCGGCACCAACGCGTGTCCGGCCAGTGGAATGCGGCGGAACGTCACGTCCCGGCCCTGGGTGCGCAGCTGGGCATACAGCACTTCGGTCGACAGGATCGGCACGCTGTCGTCCTGCATGCCGCTGGCGAGGTACACGCGCGCCTTCGAGTGCGCCAGGTTAGTCGCCGTGGACTGCGCAAAGAAACTGCTCCAGCGCAGGTACGAGTGGCCCCAGGCGAACTTGCTGGTGCTGTTCGGATCGGCAGCGATTGCGCTGTAGGTCCGGTCCAGTTCCTGCAGCAGTTTGAGCTTGTCGTCGTCGCTGCCGTTGGCACGGTAGATGTTGGCGGCGAAGTCGTAGAGCTGGGTGGGACCGTTGGCCGCGATGAGTACCACGTCCGTCACTTCGGCCAGTTCGCGCGCCAGTCCGGCGGCCATCGGCGCGCCTTCCGACATGCCGATCACCAGCACCCGCCGCGCATCGACTTCGGGCCGCGCCAGGGCATGGCGCACCGCCTGCTTGAGCGTGGAAAGCCACGTGTCGTAGGAGAAGTGCCGGTTGAAGTCACCGGCGCAGCCCACGGCCGAACCGGGTTCGCCCTGTTGCGGCTGCTCCGACTGGAATGGCTTCTCGACGGCCATGACGGCGTAGCGCTTCTCGGCCGCGAGCGGTATCCACGAATAGATGTTCGACGAGCGGTTGGCCGTGCCCAGCCCGGAGAACGGCGGCACGCACCCCGAGCCCTGGATGTACAGCACCAGCGGCGCCTTTTGCGCCGGTTTGGAGAGGTAATAGCGCACCGGGGCGCTCTCGCCTTCCTGCAGCGAGATGCGCGCGAACGAGAAGGTCTGGAAGTTGAACTGTTCTTCCTTGACGGCCGCCGGAGCGGCGCTGGCTGCGCCACCTGACAGGGTGCAGACCAATAGCAGCCTGGTGCAGGATATGGCGACGCGAGTTGTAAAGTTGGGCATCGAGGTCTTTGTTGGCCGAAACGTTCATTTTGCCGGAAAATCATTCGCGAGGACAAAGTGGGGCCAGGTTGACAACGACGGGGTGCCAGAAGCAGCCGCTGGTAAAAGTTTGCTAGGCGACTGTTTATTTCATATAGGCAAGATGATATTCTGTTAGCAATCCTTGTGAACGCACGAGGGAAACCGCTATTTTGGAAGCCACATGAATCAGGAAGCCCTTTCCGAGCATCAAAATTTAGGGGCGACAAACGCCCATCGGCAAATATTTTATGTCGTTTCAGTAAAAAAATTCTCGATCTTGTATGTCGCAACAGTGGGACTCTACGGCTTGTACTGGTTTTACAAAAACTGGGCCTGCTACAAGAGTCAGTGGGCACGTGACGATCCGGACCGGGAAGATCTATGGCCGATAGCAAGGGCAATTTTCGCGGTCTTTTTTGTTCATTCCCTTTTCACGGAAGTAAAAATCCTCGGGCGTGACAAACCGACGGTGGACGCATGGGAAAGCGGCAAACACGCTACTCAGCTGGTGGTGGTGATGATTGCAGCGCAACTGATGGATCGCCTGGCCAGTCGTGACATCGGGACCCCTTATACGGACCTGCTGGCATTGATCATTCTGGTTCCCATCTTGTTGCTCTCCGCTATCGCACAGGAAAAGATCAACGTCAGCTGCAATGACCCGCTCGGTGACAGCAACAATCGCTTCACCGCAGCCAACTACACCTGGATCGCGCTGGGAGCGATAGTCTGGTGCCTGGTACTGCTCAATTACATTCTTCCTGATGCCTGAGCCAGAATCGCCAAGACCGCCTTCCAGCAGGAGACCGACGCCGATTTCGACGTGTAGCTGTTTGCACGCCGGCAGGACAGGGATGACTTTGCCTTCTTTGTCGTACGCGACGGAAAAATCGAGGACAAGGTCGTTACCATCCATCTGAGCTTTGCCAGCAAGCGCGAACTCTCTAGCCCACTGCGCTACGAACGGGTATCGATCTATATGGCGAATAGCCGGGGTTCTTCACTGCTGGCGGCACTGTGCTGTGGCGCCGCATGTGGCAGACTAGGACCTTTGCCGCACCGGAGTCACCATGCAGGAAATGACAGGCGCCTCGCTGCAGGACATCACCGCGTTCGTCGCCGTGGCGCAAACAGGCAGTTTTACGCTGGCCGCCGAGCGGCTCGGCACCAACAAGTCGAGCGTAGGCAAGGCCATCCAGCGCCTGGAAAAGCACCTGGCCACCCTGCTGTTCCAGCGGACCACGCGCGCCGTGCACATCACCGAGGACGGCCAGATCTACCTGGCGGCCGCGCGCACTGCGCTCGAGCACCTGCGCGAGGCCGAACAGGCGCTGGCAGTCAATCGCGCTGAACCAATAGGACGCGTACGCGTCGATCTGCCGGCCGGCTTCGGACGCGTGGTACTGCCCACCCTTGGTGCGCTACGAAAGCGTTATCCGAAGGTGGTCGTGGAAATGTCGCTCAGCGACCGCCGGTCCGATCCGGTGGGCGACGGCTGGGATCTCGTGGTGCGGATCGGCCATCTGCCGGTCGACAGCGACATGACTGTGCGGAAGATCTGCGACCTGCAAATGGGCCTCTACGCATCGCCATCGTATCTGCAGAAGCGCCCTGCCATCACCTCGGTCGCAGATCTGCAGGGACACGACGCTGTGCTGTTTCGCAGCAGTTCGGGGCAGCTGCATGGCTGGTCCCTCAACGACAACGGCGTGCGGCGCGAGCTTGCGCCCTCCCCCGTGCTGATCATGGCGGACGGCCACACGCTGGTGGAGGCAACTGCTTGCGGCTTCGGCCTCGCGCAGCTCATCGACGGCTTTGCCGCGCCCCTGGTGGCAAGCGGCCGCCTGGTGCACGTGCTGCCGCAGGCGGACGTCGCAGCGCCACCGGTCCATGCGCTGATACCCGTGGGCCGCAAGATGACCGCAAAAACCCGGGTGGTGCTCGACCACCTGGTGGCGACGCTGCAGCGATGACTCAGTCGAGAAAGCGCGGCAACGTCGGCAGCTTCTGATTGTCGGCAGGCTCGTGCTGGATGACCAGGGTGGCACGGTTGGCCGCGATCAGGTCATCGAGTTTTTTGCCGGACGTGATGGTCTGGTCATGATCGTAGTTCCAGGTTGGGACCTGTCGCCGCTGATGGTTTTCCGCCAGATGCCACTGGTCGCCGGACAGCACGTAGGCGCCGGCCTTGCCAAGCCTGAGCAGCAGCGCCATGCTGCCCGGGGTGTGGCCGGGGGTCTGGACGGTCGTCAGTGTGCCGTCGCCAAACAGGTCCACATCGCCATCGATCACCCGTACCCGCTGCCGCTTGTTACCGATTATATGGCTGCTGAACAGGAGCGCGTCGATGCCTTTCGCCGTCGCTTTTGCGGTATCGGCCATGGCAACGAGTTCGCTGCGCTGGATGATCAGGGTCGCATTTGGAAAATCGTTGACCTGGCCGGAATGGTCGAAGTGGGCATGCGAGACAGCGACGTACTTGATGTCGTCGGCACGCAGCCCGAGGTCGGCAAGCTGCGCCACGATCGTGCGGTCAAGCTTGAATGTCGAACTGCCTTCCGCGACCGCACTGGCTAGATATTTTTTCGGCAGACCGGCATCCCACAACACCCAATCCCCACCATGCTTGATCAGGTAACACGACACAACGAGATCCTGCGACTGCCCCTGGTACAAGCCGGCGTCGGAGAGCACCGCCTTCTCGCCGAGCGTGATGTGGCCGCAGTCGAGCCGGTACATCCTGACGTCAGGCGCGGCCGCCTGCGACGGCGTTGTGGCGGACATTGCCAGAAGCGAAAAGGCGAGTGCGGAAAGTGAGCGTTGCATGTTTGTTCTCCTGGAGACGCGTAAGGTGAAAGTGTCGGAAACCGATTCGGCAGTATTGCCGTGAGAAGGTCCCGGATAAACCACCTGCGTGGCGACTATTTGTTGCTGTAGGAGAGACAGTGTGCCGGCGGCGCAGCTTTTTATGTTTCATGTGCCCAAAATGTTATCCTGATGGCCATGGAAGTTCGCCTCGGCGGACAGTGGTCTGTGATTCGCTTCGTAGGAAGGCTGGCATGTGAGACAGGCATCTGCGCTGACCGGATTTAACTGAGGACGGCATCATCATCATGCAGCCATCGACTCTCCGCTTGCGCAAAGACCTAACGGAGCCTCCAACACAGCCGCAGTTTCCGGCTGGTATACAGCCGGTATCATTCGTCGCTGCAAAGCACGCGCGAGCCGTGTGGGAATTACTGGAACTGGCTTACCGTTCCGGCGGCGGCTGCGTTACCAATTTCGAAAAATGGTGGCCCGCACTAGCGTGCGATCCGGAATACGACCCAGCCACCATCTTTGCCGCTACCGACACTACCGGCAAACTGGTCGGCATTGCCTTGTGCTGGCGCCTGCCCTTCGTAAAAGATCTTGCGGTGGCACCGCAATGGCGAATGCAGGGCTTGGGCGAGGCCCTCCTGCAGCAGGCTTTCGTGCATTTTCACCAGCGCGGTGATGTATCAATCGATTTGAAGGTATACGCGGACAATCCGGCTGTGCGGCTGTATCGGCGCGTTGGGATGCTCATAGTGCCGTAGGCTCAAGGAGCTTGCCGGAATCGAATTCCTCTATGGCGCACCTCTCCCAGAGACCAAATGTCCCTCGCTTGTCCCTCAGGCGGACTCTTGTTCGCCAGTATGGTTCCCGGCGTGCTCTGGAGCAATTGAACGTGGCCAATTTCCGAGCTGCTTGGGCGTTGGACTGGGGGACTGAGGGAAAGTTCAATCTTTTTCGTCTGGGCTTGCATGGTGTGACATTTGGTGGATATTTCTTAGATGCAAAGATGATATCCTGAGAGCTAGCCCATTCCTACCTGCCGCAGACGTCGAAGAGTCGTCGGTTAACAACTAGAAAAGAGAGAAATTGTTTTGATTTCGTTATTGTTTGCATTTGCTGCGGGATACGCGTTGGGCATGTTCGTAACCGGAAAATGGCGTCCTTTCGTCCTTTGCTTGCCCGTAAGCGCATTAGTCTACCTAATCACCAAAATTGTCCTAACGGCCTTTTCGTCAGAAGGGGTACAGCTTCCTGACGCTGTGATGTTTGTGATTGTGAGTGTAATGCAGACTCCGATTTTGATGATTGGGGCATACTGGGCACGGCACAAACAAAAGAAAAATAACTACGAAGTATGACGTGACCGGTGTCGGCCACGACCTGCCACCAGCGGTCATCACAGAAATGCTGCTAGTTTGAGAGGAATGAAGTGTTTTTCAAGAAAAGCAAGAATGTAGAATCGTCCGACGATACCGTTGCTGCAGTCTTCTGGGGGGCAAGCGACAGGATGATCTGCTGCAGAGGCATTGGAGGGGAGACGCTTGAGTTCAACACAACCAGTCATCCAAAGTTGGCACAGCAAGGATATGTAGCCACGTTAGAAATTAAAAATGCTCAGGGTGAACCAGCTCTTTTACTCCATGCATTTTACTCAGGGCACTGGTCGTTTGCTGTCAGTCCGGGTAGCGAAGATTCCGAGGAACTACCAAGCTGGAAAATGACGCGTGAATGGGGTTCGGTGAACCAACACTCGGAAACTCTGACAATATTTTGTCCCCAGGGATGCAAGGTTTCGGCCTTAGACAGAATCGCCGACCACAACTGATGGGCGCTCGGAGCGTCCGTTTTGTGTCGAAATCGTTCGACTGTGGAATTGGCGCGTTTTGCAGTTAGGCAAGATGCTACGGTAGACAGCGACGGCCGCGTTCGGCCAAAAGCAGACTGAGAAAATCGAAGGAAAGAGATGCCCGGCGAAAAATCGTTAATCAAATGCGGAACTCATGGAAGCAGGACGCCAGCAGTTGTCTGCTGCCACCAAGTGAATATTCGTGACCGTATCGTTGGCTTTGTCGAGAACAGCTCTGACCCAGATGATTTGCAAGCTTGGTGCGATGAGTGTGAGCAGTTTTTCCTGCAAGAAGAGGAAATGACTGATGCATTCAGAGAGTTCAACGACTTCAAAGTGGTATGCGATTTCTGTTACGCTAAAATTAAGGACCGCAATACCAATTTTGATGGAGCACTTGGCTGATGGCCGTATCCGGCCAGAAGCGGCCGGTCACTTGAAAGCGAGGTACTGGAAATGAAGCTCAGAAATTTTCACCGCTCGATTCTTGGCGTCGTCGGGGTAGTGGCTATATCGTGGGTAGCATTTGGCTACTTCTTTAATCGCATGATGGCACTGAAGTATTATCCGCAGCTTTGGACAGGTTTTAACTTGTACGACTCAGTCATCACCGTATTGGCGAACTACTTCATACTTACTTCGTTGTCTGGTAGATGGGCATTATGGCTTGGCCGATAACGGCAAAAAGCAGCCTTTGGTCTTCCTTAGAATGCACCCTTGCTGCGTGACTTATGGGTTCTAACCGTAATGTCGCGGAAGGAGGACTGCCTATAAGCACGTTTTATGCTTTTCTATGGTAGAACCGCCCAATGACCTTGCTGAAAAATACATATTTGTGGCATATTGCATAACAAGAAGTAATTCGACTATGTTCGACTAATTATCTTAGCTAGGAAAATATTCATTGGATATTATTAGCCAATTCATCTCGCGGTATCGTAAAGAGTATGATTTTTATGAGCAAGCATGCCGGATAACTTCCCAAGTGCTCGACTCAAATCTTCAGTCGGCAGGTATTCGAGCCATTGTCACCTCGCGCGCGAAGAACCCCCAGAGACTGGAAACCAAAGTGCGTCAACGAGTCCAGTCGCACACGTATACATCTGTCGAGGATATTTATGATGACATTGTCGATCTGGCGGGGGTCCGTGTCGCGCTTTACTTCCCTGCCGAACGCAGCGAAGTCGGGCGAATTATTCGAGCGCTATTTGTGCCGGTTGCTGAGCCAAAGGAGTTCCCCACCGCGTCAAAACCGACCTACAAAAAGAGGTTTTCGGGCTATTGGGCTACCCACTATCGGGTTCGCCTTCCCGAAACCCTATTAAACGAATCCCAGAAGCGTTATACGGAGGCGCGTATAGAAATTCAGGTTGCTTCGGTGTTAATGCATGCATGGTCTGAAGTGGAACATGACCTTGTTTACAAACCTCTTCAAGGTAATTTATCCGAAGATGAGTACGCAATTCTTGACGAGCTGAACGGTTTGGTACTTGCCGGAGAGATTGCCCTTGAACGACTACAACGGGCAGGCGACTCTCGCCTCTCATCGCATGACCGTGAGTACACCAATCACTATGACTTGGCCTCTTCATTACTGGATATGTCCCGTGCCAAGTTAGCGGGCCTCGACATTCATGATTCTGCCATCGGAAGAGTTGATTTGTTGTTTCAGTTATTACGAAATCTTGGGCTCAATAAGCCTGAGGATCTAGCTCGATACATCGATGCGCTTCATGCCGATTTTGAGAAGCGCCCTCTCGCTGAGCAAGTGATCGATCAGGTCCTTTCTGAGGACGTTTCACGTTACGCTGCATATGAGCGTGTGCGCGCATTCGATGTTCCAATCATTGCCAACTTTGCGGTTGACGTACCGAGGGCATCGCAAAGCGATGCCATAGGGCAGTTTATGTCGCTGTGGATCGATTACGAAAAAATGCTACGGGCAGTTGCAGCTAAGAAAGGCTATAGAAGCTTTGGCATGCCGTCGGGACGATTCCTTTCGACTATTGACGATTTTCAACCAATTCTCATTGAAACCGCAGAACGACTTCGACATTTCAGGAATCAGCTTGTTCATGGCATAGAAGTGCCAGACGCAGATTACATTCGCGCACAAGCAGAAGATTTAAAAAGGCTAATTGAATCAATGCACGGGATCTTAGTGCCGCAGAAAAAGCGCAAGCGGCCATCAAAAAAAGCTCCGATCTCCTTGAAGTCACAATGAGCTGAAATAACACCCCACCTAAATTTGAAAGGCTAACCATTAAATTTTAATGTCATTTTTCTCTCTGCGTTGGTAGTTCGTCGTCTACCACGATCGCGATAGAGATTTATTGGTTAGAAAACTTATCATGCCAAAATTGCCGCCTCGTGTAGGAAAAGTCGATTCGAGAAATTTTTTACGCTTCGTACCAACGGAGAGCGTAGATTTCACATTTGTCGGATACTTGCTTGCATGCCATCTCACCATTGAGCACTATCTGGACGAGTTTTTAAAAAGTCGTGCACCGGAACTTAACTGGGATGGCGGGAAATTGAATTTCTCGCAAAAAGCTGCACTTTTTCCACATAGGATATTTCCGGAGGGCGAAGAAGCGATTGCGGGCATTAGACACATGAATGCCTTACGGAACAAACTTGCCCATCGTATGGATGCGAAGCCGGATGATTTCGACTATCTCCCATTCGTACGCTTTTTAGAAAAGGATCCTCATCCGAACGCCGATCCAATCCCGACGATCCCAATGGAGTTGCTTGAAGCCTTTGTCGATAAATTGAGCAGTTTTTTCATTGGTTGGCTTGCGAGCGATGCCTATCGAACGACATGGCGTCAAGGTGATAACAAGCAACAGGAAAGATGAAACGATTGGATTTTCTTTGGAAGATTCAGTTAGCCGAGTGTCCGTTTTGGGGCGTTACCGGACCTTGAATATCTTCACGCCCCTCGCCGGTTGTCCAGGTCACCGGCCACATAGCATCAACCTATCGCGGTCAACTACTCAATAAACGGACGTTCAAATTCGTCCAATTTCCACTCCGCAAATATCCAATCCAAGCGTTAAGCCATTGATTTCATTGATACTATAGAAAATAGCAACATCCAAAACCATCCGATTACATCCGTTTACATCCGTTTAGGTGCGGCTCATACCTTGGGGCCGATTCGATAAGCGGCGGTGCGGCCCGCCCCTTCCAGCAACAGCAGTTCATTCATCTTCATCCGCTTGAGCAGGTCTTTTGCTTGCCCCTCGGATAGACGACAAAGTTCGATCACTTCGGCGCGTCGAATTGCGCCATGCTGGCGCACATAGCTCAGTACCAACTGCTCATGCTGGAGATTGCTAAAACCCATCTGCCGCGTGTAAGCAGCCTTGCCTCCTTCGGCCGTATAAACGCCGACTGCAAGCGTATAGGTGCGGCCACGCGTCGTGCCATGGGCTTGCGCAAGGCCAGCCTCCACCAAAGCCTCCAGGGTGCGCTTTGCTTGCGCCGGCTCGCGCTGGATATGGATGGCCAGCTCCTCGGTCGTCAGGCGCTTCAGGCCACGCAGTGCCGCCAGGGCGATCAGGCTGTCGATCGGCAATGCGCTGCCGCGCCGCCCCTCTTCCTCGACCACGCGCTTCAGGAAAGCCTCGTCGGCATCGGTCGTGGCCAGGCGCAGGATGACGCTGGTGGCGTCGGTGCGCCGGTAGTCCGGCTCGGGACGCCCGAAGCGCAACATGCCGCGATAGATTTTATCGACGCCACGCCCCGAACGCTCGACCACGCCGATGCGCTTCATCGCGTCGGCCAGTGTGCGATTGCGCGGGCGCGGTTCGGTGGTCAACAGGTTCGCCAGCGTTACGCCATCCATCAGGCCACCGGGGTTGCTGATCGTCAGCCCCTCGTCGTCCATCCGCACATGCACCGCGCCCATGCGGTGATAGTCACGATGCACCAGCGCGTTGGCGACCGCCTCGC
>NZ_LROM01000016.1 GCF_001758785.1 Duganella phyllosphaerae | reverse complement strand
CCCTCCAACTGACAAAGGAAGACTCATGACTTTGAACAAAGCATTGATGGCGGTGGTGTTGTCCGTAGCTGGTGGCGCCGCGTTTGCTGCCGGCGGCTCCACCACGGTGGATTTTTCCAACGGTAACCAGGGCTGGTATGGCATGGAACCGGCAGACGGCATCGGCGGCTCCGGCATCGACACCAGCATGGGCCACGGCGCGCCGGCGCTGCGCACGGTGATCGAAAACTTCGGCATTTCGTTCGGCACCACCACCAACGCCGCCTTCCTCGGCGACTACACCGCCAAGGGACCTGTGACGCTGGGCCTCGACATCAAGGCCAATGAGATCAAGTTCTTCAACCAGGACGTCGCGCGCGACGTGGTGGTGGAGCTGCGCGACTACGGCAACACGCCAGCCGGGATGCCGTACTCGAGCGTGTGGTACAAGCTCGGCACCATCGACGCCACCCAGGACTGGCAGCACCTGTCGGTCACCATCGGCGACCCCACCGCCACCGGCCTGCCGGCGGGCTGGGGCGGTTACGGCTCCACCGACGACGGCGCAGGTCCCAAGCTGCCCACCGGCCGCAGCTTTGCCGACGTCCTGGCCAGCGTGGACGAAGTGGTCTTCGGCACCTTCGTGCCCGGCTATATGTACGGCTTCACCAACTTCGACGTCGCGGTGGACAATATCTCGGTCACCGCCGTGCCGGAGCCGTCCACCTACGCCATGATGCTCGGTGGCCTGGGGCTGATCGGCTGGATGCGCCGGCGCAAGCAGGCGGACGCGCGGGGCATGCCGGCTGCGGCCTGACCGTCCGGACTCACGCATACGCTGCCGTGACAGGGTCGAGGGATGCGCAAGTTACAATGCGCTTTCCAGAATCAAGCACGGGAGCGTCACAGTGAAAATAGCGAAGTCTTTGCCCCTCTGGTCCGTCGCCGCGCCGGTGGTGGCCTGGTTGCTGATCGCCGGCCAGGCGATGGGCGCCCAGGCCATGGTCGGCCAGGTGTATACCTTGCTGCTGGTGGCTGGCCTGTTTGCCGGCGTGCTGGCAGCCGTGTTCCACGCCGAGGTGGTGGCGCACCGGGTGGGCGAACCGTACGGCACGCTGGTGCTGGCGCTGGCCGTCACGGCCATCGAGGTGGCGCTGATCGTCTCGCTGATGATCGCCGGCGGCGAGTCCACGGCAGGGCTGGCGCGCGATACCGTGTTCGCGGCCGTGATGATCATCCTGAACGGCATGCTGGGCCTGTGCCTGCTGGCCGGCGCCAAGCGCCACGGCGAGCAGACCTTTACGCTGTCGGGCGTGTCGGCCGCGCTGACCACGCTGGCGGCCATTTCCATCCTCACCATGGTCCTGCCCAACTACACCACCACCGTGCCCGGCCCGTCGTACAGCGCCAGCCAGCTTGGCTTCATCGCGCTGGTATCGCTGGTGTTGTACGGCACGTTCGTGCTGGTGCAAACCGTGCGCCACCGCGATTACTTCCTGCCGGAAGTGGCCACCAACGACGAAGACACCCACGCGCCGCCGCCGCCATTGAAAATGACCTGGCTGTCGGCCGCGCTGCTGCTGGCCTGCCTGGGCAGCGTGGTGTTGATGGCCAAGATGCTGTCGCCCACGCTGGAAGCGACCGTGCTCAAGCTGGGCGCACCGAAGGCCGTGGTCGGCATCATCATCGCTGCCGTGGTGCTGCTGCCGGAAGGTATCGCCGCGTTCCACGCCGCCCGCGCCAACCGCCTGCAAACCAGTTTGAACCTGGCGCTCGGTTCGGCCCTGGCCAGTATCGGCCTGACCATTCCGGCCGTGGCGGTGGTGTCGTTGATGACCGGCTGGACCCTGTCGCTCGGTATCGATGTGAAGTCGAGCGTGCTGCTGTTGCTGTCGCTGATCGTGGCCACGCTGTCGCTCGGTACCGGCCGCACCACGGTGATGCAGGGCACGGTGCACCTGGTGATTTTCGCGGTGTACCTGTTTACGGCCATCGTGCCGTAATTTTTACCACTGGTGCCGGCGTCCGTAAAGGCGCTGGTGCCATGCCAGGCCGGCGTCTTCCGGTTGCGGGGTGCACGGCACCACCAGTGTCACCCGGCTGCCGCCTTCTGCGCGGCGCGCCAGCGACAGGTTGGCGCCGATCAGCACCGCGCGCTCGTGCATGCCGGTCAGCCCCCAGCCGCCGAGCCGCGTTTGCAACAGCAGCGCGTCAGGCAGGCCCACGCCGTCGTCGGTGATGGCGAGGGTGAGGGCGTGGCTGCCCCATTCCAGCGCAATATCGACATGCCGCGCCTGGGCGTGGCGCAGGGCGTTGGCGATGGCTTCGCAGGCGATGCGCACTACCTCGGACCGGGTCAGCGCCGACATGGCCAGCGCCGCGCCGTGGCTGTGTATGGCTACTGCCACCGCGCTGTCGTGGCGAAACCGTTCGGCGCTACGGGCCAGCGCCGTGGCCAGGTCGGTCGAGACCGTGGCGGCCCGCAAGTACATCAATTCGTCGCGGCCTTCTTCCATCACAGCGGTGGACAGGTCCAGCGCCCGTTCCAGCTCCAGGCGGTCGTTCGAGCCCGCCGGCAGCCTTGCGATCGCCACGCCCAGGCGCAGGATCAGGCTTTGCAGGCTTTGCAGAAAAGCGTCATGCAGCGCGCGGGCGATGCGCGCGCGTTCGGCCAGGCGGATATCGTCGCCGGTCGGCGGTGGCGTGGCGGCTGGGCCGCGTTCGGCGCACCCCAGCCGGTAGGCCAGCCAGACCACCATGACGGCCAGCATGGCAGCCACACCAAGTCCCTCGCGCTGCAGCGTCAGGCCGGCGGCGCAGGCGCACAGGCCGGCCACCAGTAATCTGTTCTGTCGTTTGCTGCGCATCGTGCCGCTCCCTTTCCACTATTCCGTCGAGCCCAGCATAGTGCGGGCCGATCCCCGCCGGCTTGTACAAAAACGACGTGGCCGGCGGTAAAACGTCGCCATCGGGGGCTTACAGGCAGGCCAGTCGGGACACTGGTAAACTGTCGGGCGACAAAACAGCGCTGCGGAGGGGCAAGTGGGCAAGGCGTACGGCGACACCATGGGCGAGTATTTTGGCCGCCGGCATCTGCCTGCGGTCGAAAGCGCGGCCCTGGCCAACGATGTGGCGCTGACGTGGTTGCAGGCGCGCAGCGGCACCGGCATGACGGCGCCGATTCCGGCCGAACCGGCATTGCTGCTGGCCGTGCAGCTGCAACCGCTGCGCCAGCACCGCCTGTGGCTCGATGGCAAGGCAGTGCTGGTCGATCCGTATCAGGCCGGCGCGCTGACCATGCTCGACCTGCGCAGCCGGCCGGTGGCCGACCTGGTAAGCGGTTACGAATGCGTCCAACTCTACCTGCCCCATGCCGCGCTTGACGCCCTGTCCGACGTCCAGGAAACCCGGCGCCTGGACAACCTGCCGCTGCTTGAGGGCGCGGACGACCTGGTACTGGCGCACCTGGCCCGCATCGCCCGGGTGGCAGTGAACCCGTCCGGACCGGCCACGTCGCTGTTTCTCGACACGCTGTTGCTGTCGGTCCATAGCCACCTCACGCAGCACTATGCCGGCCAGGCCCGGCGCGGTCCGCAGCGCGGCGGCCTGGCGCCATGGCAGGAGTCGCGCGCCAAGCAATACATGGAAGCGCACCTCGATACCCGCATCGGCCTGATGGAACTGGCGGCGCTGTGCCAGCTTTCACCGGGCTACTTCGGCCGCGCCTTCAAGGTCAGCACCGGCGTTACCCCGCACCGCTGGCTGATCACACGCCGCCTGGCGCGCGCGCGCCACCTGATGCTGCGCTCCGAACTGACGCTGGCCGACATCGCCCAGCGCTGCGGCTTTGCCGACCAAAGCCACATGGCGCGCGAATTCCGGCGGACTGAAGGCCATGGCCCGGCGCAGTGGCGGCGCGCCCAGGCATCGTGAGGCCGCAGTCACGCGGCTAACCGTGCGGGCCCGGCAATACAACCCGAGTTATCATATAAATAACTCAAACACGGGAGCATCCATGACCATCCGTCATCCACAACGCCGCGCCGCCGCACGCGGGCTGGTGATCGCCAGCATGCTGGCAGCGTTTGCCATGGGCGCGCCAAGAGCCGGCGCGGCCGATGCGGCCGCATGGGCCAAGGCGCGGCCCTCGATCGAGGCGGCGCTGACCTGCGCCAGCATTGACAAGTTCAAGCAGGCCGAAGGCACGCTGGCGAGCGCTGGCTGGAATGCGTCGCAGGGCACCGATCCGGTGACGCTGCCCGTGCCACTGAAAGTGTTCGGCTTCGATACCCTGCGCATTGCGGTCGCCAATGACAGCGGCGAGCAGGTTTATCGCGCTTTTTTGCCAGGCATAACCGTCGCCCAGCTGGCCAAGGCAGCCAAGCTCAAACCCGGCAAGGACGGCCAGCACTATAGCCGCGCCACCAAGCTTGGCGTACTGTCTGCCGGCACCGAGGAGGGCGTGACGGCGCTCACCTGTACCATCGATACCGAAGGCTGACCGTCGTCAGGCGCCCTGGCCTGCACGCAGGAATTCGACCAGCGCCCGCAAGGCCGACGGCAGCTGGCGCTGGCTCGGGTAGTACAGGAAAAACCCTGCCACCGGTGCGCACCAGTCGTCCAGCACCGTTACCAGGCGGCCAGCGGCCAGATGACCGGCCACCGCCGCCTCCACCACGTAGGCGAGGCCGGCGCCGGACAGCGCAGCGCCGACCAGCATCGCGTGGCTGTCCACCACCAACTGGACGCCGGGCTCGAAGGCGGCCGTGACGCCGTCGCGGCCAAACTCCCATTTGCATAATTTGCCGGTGCCGCTGCCGTTCCTGATGCGGTAGCCGATGCAGCGGTGCGCATCGAGTTCGTCTGGCGTTGCTGGCGCCGGCCGCTCGGCCAGGTAGGCGGGCGAACCCACCACCACGATGCGCAGCGGCGCGGTCAGGCGAATCGCCACCATGTCCTGCTCGACGCTGTCACCCAAGCGGATGCCGGCGTCGTAACCGTTGCCCACCATGTCCACGAAGCGGTCGTCGCTGGCGATGTCGAGCGTGATGCCGGGATGGGCGCGGGCAAAGTCGCCGAGGCGCCGGCCCAGCACCAGGTCGGCCGCCAGGTGCGAGGCGTTGATGCGCACCGTACCGCGCGGTTCGCTGCTGGCGGCGTTGACCTGGTCCACCGCGCCGGCGATCTGGCGCAGCGCCGGCCCTACCTGGTCGAGCAGCGCCATGCCGGCTTCGGTCAGCGCCACCGACCGCGTGGTGCGGTTAAGCAGGCGCACGTCCATCCGCGTTTCCAGCGCGCGCAGCGAGTGGCTCAACGTGGAGGCGGTCAGGCCCAGCTGTTCGGCCGCGCGGCGAAAGCTTTTGTGCTCGGCCACGGCGGCAAAGGCGATCAGTTCGGCAAGTTCGTTCGAGCGCATGATTGATGAATACGGGCCAGCAGGCCAGGTGATGGTGGACGGCTTATCGCCGGCAAACGGCGCGTCTATAGTAGGTGCTTCGTTTACTGGAAGGCATATTATGGAACAGAATTTCAACCAGCGACTGCCGGGTCGCGTGGCGCTGGTCACCGGCGGCGGCTCCGGCATCGGCCGCGCCGCCGCTTTGGCTTACGGACGCGAAGGCGCGCATGTGGTGGTGGCCGGGCGCCGCCAGGCCGAACTCGATGACACCGTGGCCCTGATCACGGCTGCCGGCGGCGTCGCCTCGGCCTGCGTGGCGGACGTGTCGCAAGGCGCCAGTGTGCGGCAACTGGTCGCCACCGTGATGGCGCGCCACGGCCGGCTCGACATCGCTTTCAACAACGCCGGCGCGGAAGGGCGCTTCGCGCCGATCGCCGAGCTGACCGAGGACGACTTCGACCACATCATCGGCACCAACTTGAAGGGCGCCTGGCTGTCGATCAAGCACGAGGTAGCGGCGATGAAGGCCGGCGGCGTGATCGTCAACACGTCGTCGTGGCTGGCGGTGCGCGCGGTGGCGGGCAGCTCGGCCTACGCGGCCAGCAAGGGCGGCATGGACGCCATGATGCACGCGGTGGCGCAGGAAGTGGGGCCGCAGGGCATCCGCATCAACAACCTGTATCCCGGCATTATCGACACGCCGATGTTTCACCGCCTGGGCGACGACGCAGCGCTGGCCGGCTTTGCCGCCGCCACGCCGCTGCGCCGCGCGGGCCTGCCGGCCGATGTGGGCGACGTGGCCGTGTGGCTGTCCACCGACGAGGCGCGTTTCGTTACCGGCCAGAGCCTGATGGTCGATGGCGGTTTTACGCTGACGTCGATGTAAGTAAGCAACAGTGCGGCAAGCCGCAGGTGCTATCATCGCCCACCCCTTTGATAGTCCCCTTAACGCGAGGCGAGCACCCATGGCACACCTTCGGCTTGCCGATTTTATCCGCACCAATATCGAGGCGATCCTGCAGGCCTGGGAAGATTTTGCCCGCACCGTCGAACCGCCGGCACTGACCATGGACGACGTCGCGCTGCGCGACCACGCCCGGCAGATGCTGCTGGCCGTGGCCGACGACCTCGATCAGCCGCAGTCCGAAGGCGAACGGGTGGCCAAGTCGCAGGGCCTGGGGGACCGCGACCATGAAGACACCGCCTCCGAAATCCACGCCGAAGCACGCCTGCTGTCGGGCTACACCATCGTGCAACTGGTGTCCGAATACCGCGCCCTGCGCTCGAGCGTGCTGGCGCTGTGGGACGCTTTCACCAAGGAAGAACGCGCTACCGACAGCGGCGACATGACGCGCTTTAACGAGGCGATCGACCAGGCGCTGGCCGAATCGGTGGCGCGCTACGAGTACCTGGTGAAAAAGTCGCAGAACATGTTCCTGGCCATCCTGGCGCACGACCTGCGCAACCCGCTCGGCGCGGTGGTGATGGGATCGAGCTTCATGATGCAAGCGAGCGACATTCCGCCCAAGTACGCGCTGGCGGCCACCCGCATGTACAACAGCGCCCGCCGCATGGGCAGCCTGGTCAACGACCTGATCGACTACACCCGCACCCACTTCGGCGCCGGCATGCCGATCGATGCGCGCCACGGCGACCTGGCCAACGTCAGCCGCCAGGTGGTGGAAGAACTGCGCACCTTCCACCCGGAGCGCAATATCGCCCTGCAGGCGCCGGCCAGCGTGATGGCGATGATCGACAACGGCCGCATCGCGCAAATGCTGTCCAACCTGATCGGCAACGCCATCCAGTACGGGCTGGTCGATACCCCCGTGGCGATTGCCGTGGTGGCCGATAGCGGCAACGACATTATCATCACCGTCAACAATTTCGGACCGGCCATTCCGGCCGACAAGATCGCCGGCATCTTCGACCCGCTGGTGCGGGTGGGCCACGAGGGCAGCCCGGATGCGGGCGAACACACCAGCCTTGGCATCGGCCTCTACATCGCGCGCCAGATCGCCCATGCCCACGGCGGCCGCATCGAGGTCGTTTCCGGCGAGGAGAACGGCACCACGTTCAGCGTCACCTTGCCATTGCACCGGGGCGGTCCGCACGCGGCCTGACGTTGTAGGAGGGCCACGGCCTGTCATCAGCTGGTAACACCGGCTTGTTATCTTGCAAATCTTTAAAACGATTGCCGGATACACACCATGAACCGCAACTCCTTGTGCAAGCCGATGCTCGTTGCCGGCCTGACCGCCGCCCTGCTGGCCGGCTGCAACAGCGATTCCACCCCCGTCAACAACGCCGCGCCCACCACCCCGGTGGCTGCCGCCCCCAAGAACGTGATCTTCTTCCTCGGCGACGGCATGGGCATGACCACCATGACCGCCGCCCGCATCTACGCCGTGGGCGAAGAGGGCGAACTGACCGTCGATACGCTGCCGGAGTCGGCGTTCGTGAAAACCTTCTCCAACGACGCCCAGGTGACCGACAGCGCGCCGTCGATGGCCGCCTACATGACCGGCGTGAAAATGAACAACGAAGTGATCTCGATGTCGACCAACACGGTCGCGGTCGATCCGGTCAACGACGCCAATGGCAACAAGCTCGGCAACAACTGCGGCGCCAGCAATGGCACGGCGGTGCCGACCCTGCTGGAACAGGCCAAGGCGCAGGGCATGGCCACCGGCGTGGTCACCACCACCCGCGTCACCCACGCCACGCCAGCGGCGACCTACGCCCACATCTGCCACCGCGACCTGGAAAACGATATCGCCGCCGCCTCGGTGCCGGGCGGCGCCGGCTTCAATCCCGCGCTCGGCACGGGGCTGGACGTGCTGCTCGGCGGCGGCAGCCAGTTCTTCGTGCCGGTCGCCGCCGGCGGCAAGCGCAGCGACGGCCGCAACCTGATCAACGAGATGAAGGCCAAAAACGCCACCTTTGCCAGCAACGTCACCGAGCTCAATGCCGTCGACGCCAGCAAGACCGAGCGCCTGCTGGGCCTGTTCACCTCGAGCCACATGAGCTATGACCTCGACCGTGATCCGGCCAAGGAACCGAGCCTGGCGGAAATGGCCACCAAGGCCATGGACGTATTGGCCAAGAACAGCAAGGGTTACTTCCTGATGGTGGAAGGCGGGCGCATCGACCACGCGCTGCACGAAACCACGGCCAAGAAAGCCCTGCACGACATGGTGGCGTTCGACAACGCCATCAAGGCCGTGCTGGCCAAGGCGCGCATCGCCGACCCTGATCTGAAAAACACCCTGATCGTGGTTACCGCCGACCATGACCACACGCTGGTGCTGAACGGCTACGCCAAGCGCACCGGCAAGACCACCGCCGCCAACGCCGGCGTGCTGGGCGTGGTGAAGAACTACGTGACCGGCGCGGTGGACAAGGACCTCGACGGCGCACCGTATTCGATCATCGGCTTCGGCAACGGCGAGAACCGCACCCAGGGAAACCGCAGCAGCATGGCCAGCATGGACGACAGCGTGACCGGCGCCAACACCTACCACCAGGAAGCGGTGGTGCGCGTGGCCGTCGGCGGCGAGACCCACGGCGGCGCCGACGTGTTCCTGGGCGCCATCGGCAAGGGCGCCGAGAATTTCACCGGCACCATCGACAACACCAAGGTGTTTAGCCTGGTCAAGACCGCTTCCGGCCTGTAAAACTTTCACACGGATACCAGACATGAAACCTACCCTGATTGCGGCCAGCCTGGCCCTGGGCCTTGCCACGACTTTTGCCCTGCCAGCGCACGCCGCCGGCGAAGCCAAGAACATCATCTTCTTCCTCGGTGACGGCATGGGCCCCACCACCATCACCGCCGCGCGCATCTACAAGTACGGCGAAGACGGCAGCCTGACCATGGACACGCTCGAGCGCACTGCGCGCATCAAGACCTTCTCGGCCGACGCCCAGACCACCGACAGCGCCCCGTCGATGGCCGCCTACATGACCGGCGTCAAAATGAACAACGAGGTGATCTCGATGTCGCCCGAAACCGTGGCCACCAACCCGGGCCGCGACGCCAACGGCAACCTCGGCGTGAACAACTGCGCGGCCACCAACGGCACCCCGGCTGCCACCATCCTGGAACTGGCCAAGGCCAAGGGCAAGGCCGTGGGCACGATTACCACCACCGAGCTGACCCACGCCACGCCGGCGACGGCCTGGTCGCACATCTGCAACCGCAACGCCCAGTACCAGATCGCCGCGCAGCTGGTGCCCGGCGGCGCCGGTTTCAACACGGCCCTGGGCGATGGCGTCGATGTGCTGATGGGCGGTGGCCGCAACCACTTCACCCCTTACGGCGCCGGCAACACCACCGGCCGCGCCGATGGCCGCAACCTGCTGACCGAGCTGGCCGCCAAGGGCTACACGGTGGCCGCCAACAAGACCGAGATGAACGCCGCCACCGGCAAGAAGTTCATCGGCCTGTACAGCAGCCGCAGCCACCTCGAATACGAACTCGATCGCACCGCCACGCCGCCGCTGGGCGAGGGCGCCGCGCAACCGAGCCTGGCCGAGATGACGGTCAAGGCCATGGACCTGCTGGCGCAAAACACCAACGGCTACTTCCTGATGGTGGAAGGCGGCCGCATCGACCACGCGCTGCACGGTACCAACGCCAAGCGCGCGCTGACCGACACCATCGCTTTCGACGACGCCATCAAGGCCGCGCTGGCCAAGGCCAGGCTGACCGACCCGACCCTGACCAACACCCTGATCGTGGTCACCGCCGACCATGACCACACGCTGGCGTTCAACGGCTACGGCAAGCGCGGCAATCCTATCCTCGACATCAACCGCGGCTACCGCGACGGCCAGCCGGCCAAGGATGCCGATGGCAAGACCTACACCACGCTGGTATTCGGCAACGGCCCGAACCGCCCGAACCTGCGCGACAACCTCGACAGCACCACCGTCATGGCCGACAACTACCTGCAGGAAACCGGTGTGCGCCTGTCGAGCGAAACCCACGGCGGCGGCGATGTCAAACTGTTCGCCACCGGCGCCGGCGCCAAGCCGTTCAAGGGCACGCTGGATAACACCAAGGTGTTCGGTTTGCTGAAGACGGCGTTCGGGTTTTAAGTACGCGATGCAAAGGGTCTTGGTGGACCGCCAGGCAGGCGGGAATCCAATCAAGACGAAAAACGCCATTCCGTCATTCCCGCGCACGCGGGAATGACGGAATAAACGGAGTCGGCATTAATTCATACAGAAATATCATGCAAACTTCCAGCCTATCTGTCCTTCTCGCCACGCTCAGCCTCGCTGGCACCGTCCACGCCGTCGCCAACGCGCCGGCTGCCTCCGCGCCGGACCTGGACCTGGCGATTACCTACTACAGCAAAACCTTGACGCCCGACGGCGTCACCCGCGAGTCGCGCTACCAGGAAACCATGTTGCGCCGGCCCGGCCACGTGTGGAGCGCGCGCGTGCTGCCGGCCAATGCGCCCCAGCACCAGCACCAGCACCAGAACGAAGAGGGTGGCCACCGCCACGGCCTCAATCACATCGCCATGCCGCGCCACGTGATCGCTGCCGGCAAGACGCCGCGCCTGGAGTTTGTCGATGCCAGGGAGAAGGCGGTGATCACGATTCCCGCCACCGAATTTGACAACGTCAACTTCGACGGTTCGTGGGACCGCGCGTTCTACCTGCTCGATCCACGGCTGCTCAAAACCATGACAGTGACCACCCGCGCCAGCACCACCCCGGGCGCCAGGTGGCGCGAGCGCGAGGACAATGGCGTCTATCAGCGCGTGCTGTGGGACGAACAGCGCCAGATTCCGTTGATGATCGAGAGCGGCGACAAGGCCGGGACCTTTTACCGCCGGGTGGACGTGGTGGCGCGCGCCGGTGCAACGCCGGCGCCGTGGAAAAATCTCCACGGTTACGCACAGCGCGAGTTCGCCGACTTCCTCGATTAAGCGTGGCCGGCACGCCGGCCGATCTGCGCCTCTGCCGTTAGCCAGAGGCGTGGATAGGCCATCAGGCGGAGGCCCCGGTCCCTCCGAAACCAGTGCCCCGCCTTTACAATAACAGTCCGTTTTCTGGCCTGTTTTATGTTCCCGCTTCGTTCAATATCGACCGCCTGCGCCGTGCGCTGGCTGGTGTTTGTCGTCCTGTGGTCAGGCGTCACCGGCGCTGGCGCCGCTTCCTATCCGTACTGGCACACGAGCATGGTGCACACTGCCTGGACCAAGCAGGATGGCGCCCCGACCGCCGCGTTCGATATGGCCCAGGATCATCGCGACATGCTGTGGTTTGCCGCCGGCGACGGCTTGCACCGTTTCGACGGCGTCCATTTCGAGCGCCTCACCGCCATCGACGGCAACAAGCTGCGCTCGTCCAACACCAACGCCCTGCTGGTGGTGGGCACAGCCTTGTGGGTAGGTTATAACTTTGGCGGCGTCAGCGTCTTCGACCAGGGCCGCGTGCGCCATTACGATGCCAGCGACGGTTTGCCGGAACGCTCGGTGTACCGCCTGGCGCGGACAGCGAAGGGCGTAGTCTGGCTCTCGGCTTCCACCGGGCTGTACTGGCTGGAAGGCCAGCGCTGGCGCCACGTCGAGCCCGAGGACGGCCTGCCGGCCGGCGATTTCCATTATTTTACGGTGCTGCCCGATCAGACGGTGCTGGCCTACCACCCGGACGGCATGTATCGCAGCACGCCTGGCGGCCACCGCTTCCGCCGGGTGCTGGCGGGCAAGGATATCGAAATCGGCCACCTGCGGCCCGATGGTGACGTGTTGCTGGTAAGTACCGAGCACAAGCTGTACCGCTATGCGCCTGCCACCGGCGCGCTCACGCCACTGCACCTGCCCGACGGCGACCAGCCGTTCGGCGTTTTTCTCGACCAGCGCGGCGCCATGTGGATTAACACCGACGCCGGGGTCAAGCTGCTGACGCCCGACTTGCGCACCCAGCGCGCGTTTTATGCGCCCAATAATCTCAGCGGCAAGTTGATCTACAACGCCTTCGACGACCGCGAAGGCAACCTGTGGTTCACCACCGAAAATGGCGTCGACCGCGTGCGCGAATCGCGCCTGACCACGATTGCGCTGCCGCCGCGCATGTTCAGCGGCCTGAGCGTGCAGGCCGATGGCGACGGCGCGGTGTGGGTCGGAAACTTCCAGTCGACTGGCAACTACGAGCAGCGCAGCTTCGGCCTGCTTGCCGATGGCACGCGCCAGGCCACGCCACTGCTGGGCGTGACGGCCACCACGCGTGCGCCGGACGGCAGCGCCTGGTTCGCGAGCGGGTTGACGCTATGGCATCGCGCAGCCGGTCGCTGGCAAAGCTGGCCGCTGCCGCCCGACTTGCGCGGCCACGACGTGCAGGCGCTGGCGATGGACGCTTCTGGCAGGCTGTGGGTGTCGGTGATGCGCAAGGGCGTGCACGTGTTTCGCGATGGTCAGTGGCAGCCAGGCGGCGGCATCGCCGCATTGGCCACGCGCACCAGCGTGTCGCTGCTGGCCGATGCGCGGGGCCGGGTGTGGTTCGGCTATCCCGGCAACCGCCTGGCCGTGCTGGACGGCGCCACCGTGCGCGAATACGGCCCCGGGGACGGCCTCGAAGTGGGCAATATCACGGTGATGGTTGCCGACCCGGGCAGCAGCGGCGGTCTCTGGGTGTGCGGCGACCAGGGCGTGGGCTGGTTCGACGGCCGCCGTTTTGCCGCGCTGCAGGGGGAGGACGGCACCGCGCTGGGCGGCGGCTCGGGCATGGCGCTCACGCGCGGCGGTGAACTGTGGCTCCACGGGGCCGATGGCCTCACGCGCGTGGCCGCTGCCGACCTGGCCCGCGTGCGCAGCGGTGCGCTGCGCCTGCCCGTCGAACGGTTCAATCACCTGGACGGCCACGAAGGCAAGCCGGCGCCGCTGCGGCCGCTGAGCGCGCTCACGGAAGCGGCCGACGGTCGCCTGTGGTACGCCACGTCCGGCAGCGTGGGCTGGATCGATCCGGCGCACATCGTGCGCAACCGGCGGCCGCCGGCGGCGCAGGTGCTCGCACTGCGCACCGACCGCGAGCAATACCGGCCCGTATCGGGACAGGTACTGCCGCGCCGCACGCGCAACCTGGAGGTCGATTTCACGGCGGCCGGTCTGTCGGTGCCGGAGCGTATCCGTTTCCGGTTTCGCCTGCGCGGCCTGGAGCAAGACTGGCGCGATGCGGGCGCCCGGCGGCAGGCGTTTTATACCAGCCTGGGTCCGGGCGACTACCGCTTCGAGGTCATCGCCGCCAACGAGGACGGCGTGTGGAGTACCGTGCCGGGCGCGGTGGCGTTCCGCATCGAGGCGGCTTTCGTGCAAACCATCTGGTTCAAACTGCTGTGCGGCGCAGCGGCGATTGTGCTGCTGTTGCTGTGTTACTGGTGGCGGCTGGCGCTGGTCACCCGGCGCATCTCCGAACGGCTGCGTGAGCGCCTGGGGGAACGGCAACGCATCGCCCGTACGCTGCACGACAACTTCCTGCAAAGCGTGGAAGCGCTGATGCTGCAGTTCGACCGCATCAAGCACGGCCTGGCGCCCGATGACCTGGCCCGCGCCAGCATCGATCGCTCGCTCGATACGGCCGAGGAAGTGCTCAACGAAGGCAGGGCGCAGGTGCTGGAGCTGCGCATCGGCCACGAATTGTCGGGTGACCTGGACACCGCGCTGTCGCAACTGGGTCACTCGCTCGCGCCGCGTCACGACGCGCAATTTTGCTTGACGGTGCAGGGCACGGCGCGGCCTTTGCGGACGGCGGTGGCGGCGGAAGCATACGCCATCGCCCGCGAAGCGCTGCTCAACGCCTGCCGCCATGCCCACAGCGCCACCGTCACGGTGGACTTGCACTATGCGCCGCGCCACTTCGCGCTCAAAGTGGGCGACCGTGGACGCGGACTGCCGGCCGAGGTGTCCGCGCAGGGCCACCGCCCTGGACACTGGGGCCTGACCGGCATGCGCGAACGCGCCAGCGACGTGGGCGGCACGCTGCACGTGGACAGCGCCCCCGGCAGCGGCACCCGCGTGACCCTGCGGGTGGCGGCGCGGCGCGCTTATGCCCGCAGCGGCAGCTTGTCGATCAGCTTGTCCAGCGTCACCGGGTAATCCCGCACCCGCACCCCGGTGGCGTTGTAAATTGCGTTGGCAATCGCCGCTGCCGCGCCGCTGATGCCCAGCTCTCCCACGCCCTTGGCTTTCAGGGGGCTCATGGTGGGATCGACCTCGTCGAGGAAGATCGCGTCCAGGTGCGGGATGTCGGCGTGTACCGGCACCTCGTAGCCGGCCAGGTCGTGGTTGACGAAAAAACCGAGCTTGTGATCGACCACCATGTGCTCCATCAGCGCCGCGCCCGCGCCCATGGTCATGCCGCCGATGATCTGGCTGCGCGCGGTCTTGGGATTCAATATGCGTCCGGCCGCGCACACGGCCAGCATGCGGCGGATGCGTACCTCGCCGGTGGCGGCATCCACTGCCACTTCCACGAAATGGGCGCCGAAGGTTTGCTGCGCGTACTGTTTCGACAGCTCGCCGTACTCCATCTTGTCCTCGCCCACCAGCTCGCGCGTGCGCGCGGCATAGGCCAGCGGCACGCTACGCCCGCCCCAGCGTACCTGGCCGTCGGCAAAGGTGGCGTCATCGGCCTGGAAGCCGAGCTGCTTCGCCACCGCCTCGCGCAGTTTGACGCACGCCGCATACACGCCGGCGGTTGACGAGGCCGCGCCCCACTGGCCGCCGGAGCCGGACGATTCCGGAAAGCGCGAGTCGCCGAGTTTGACCACCACCTGCTCGACCGTCACGCCCATCATCTCGGCGGCGGTCTGGGCGATGATGGTATAGCTGCCGGTGCCGATGTCGGTCATGTCGGTTTCCACCGTGATCACGCCGCGCTGGTCGAGGCGCACGCGGGCGGCAGACGTGGTGATCGGCGCGCCACGGATGGCCGCCGCCACGCCGTAGCCGACCAGCCAGCGGCCGTCGCGGCGGCTGGCCGGGCGCTGCGGTCGCTTTTGCCAGCCGAAGCGCTCGGCGCCGGTGCGCAGGCATTGCACCAGCTGGCGCTGGGAGTAAGGCCGCCCGGGATTTTCCGGATCGACCTGGATGTCGTTGCGGATGCGCAGTTCCACCGGGTCCAGCTTCAGCTGCTCGGCCAGTTCGTCCATGGCGATTTCCAGCGCCATCATGCCGGGCGCCTCGCCAGGTGCGCGCATGGCGCTGCCTTCGGCCAGGTCCAGGTGGGCCAGGCGCAGGCGCGTCATGCGGTTGGCGCCCGCGTACAGCAGGCGGGTGGGAGCGGTGGCTGCCTCGGGCCGGCCGCCGGCGATATTGCCGGACCAGCTTTCGTGGCCGATGGCGACGATCTCGCCGGTGCTGGTGGCGCCGATGCGCAGGCGCTGGATGGTGGCCGGGCGGTGGGTGACGTTGTTGAACATTAGCGGGCGCTGCAACGCCACTTTCACCGGCCGTTTGGCTGCGCGCGCGCCTAAAGCAGCCAGCACGGCGTCGCACAGGATGGTGCCCTTGCCGCCGAAGCCGCCGCCGATGTACGGCGACACCAGCCGCACCTTCGTTGGCGCGATGCCGAGCGTTTTGGCCAGGTCGCGCCCACCCCAGTTGATCTGCTGGATCGCGGTCCACAGCGTGAGCTGGTCGCCGTTCCACGAGGCGATGCTGGCGTGCGGCTCCATCATGGCGTGGGCCTGGTCGGGCGTGGTGTAGTACTGGTCGAGCTTGACGGCGGCACCGGCATACGCGGAGGCGAAGTCGCCGATGCCGGTTTCGGCCGGCGGCGTGAACTTGGCCGCTTTCGGCGGCGGCGCCGTGTCCTTGGCGGCGGCCAGGTCGAAGGCGCCGGCGCTGCGCGTGTAGCGCACGGCAATCAGCTGGGCCGCGGACCGCGCCTGTTCGAACGTTTCGGCCACCACCAGCGCCACGGCCTGGTGGTAGTGATCGACGTCGGGACCGGCCAGCGCGCGGGCGGCGTAGAACTCGCCCTTGTCCAGTTTGCCGGCGTTGTCGGCGGTGACCACGGCCAGCACGCCGGGGGCGGCGCGGGCGCGGGCGATGTCGATGCTGTCGATGCGGCCCTTGGGGATGGCGGCGCCCAGCACGTAGCCGTAGGCGGCGTTCGGCGCGGCCGCGTGCTGTTCGTAGGCGTAGGTGGCGGTGCCGGTGACCTTGAGCAGGCCTTCCACGCGCGACAGTGGTTTACCGACTACCTTCAGCTGGTCGATCGGATTGGTGGTGGCGGGTTTGTCGAATTTCATGCGCGTTCCTTGGTGGCTTGTTCCAGGATGGCGTGCAGCGTGCGTTCGGCCAGCACTGCCTTGTAGCCGTTGTCGGCGGTCGGTCTGGCGCCGTCCAGCAGGTGCGCCATGGCGGCCCGGGCGCCTTGCTCGCCTTGTTGCAGCGCGCTGTCGGCTTCCGCCCGGCGCCACGGCTGGTGGGCGACACCGCCCAGCGCCACGCGCCCGCTGCCGTCCGGCTGGACGATGGCGGCGACCGACACCAGTGCGAACGCATACGAGGCGCGGTCGCGCACCTTGCGATAGAAATGCTGGCCGCCCACCGGTGGCGGCAGCACCACCGACGTAATCAGCTCGCCGGGCGCCAGGTTGGTGTCGCGCTCGGGCGCGTTGCCGGGCAGGCGGTAAAAGTCGGCGATCGCAATGCTGCGCGTGGCGCCGTCGGCGCGCACGGTTTCCACCACCGCATCGAGCGCGCGCATGGCCACGGCCATGTCGCTCGGGTGGGTGGCCAGGCAGGCGTCGCTGTGGCCGATGATGGCCAGGCCCCGGGTAAAGCCGCCAATGGCCGCGCAGCCGCTGCCGGGCTGGCGCTTGTTGCAGGCCTGGTTGGTGTCGTAGAAATACGGGCAGCGCGTGCGCTGCAGCAGGTTGCCGGCGGTAGTGGCCTTGTTGCGCAGCTGCGCCGAGGCGCCAGCCAGCAGCGCGCGCGACAGCACGCCGTAGCCGCGCCGCACGGTGGCGTCGGCAGCGAGCTCGGTGTTGCGCACCAGCGCGCCGATGCGCAGGCCGCCGTCCGGCGTCGCGGCGATCTGGTCCAGGCCGATGTGGTTGACGTCCACCAGGTGCGCGGGCGTGTCGATTTCCAGTTTCATCAGGTCGAGCAGGTTGGTGCCGCCGGCAATGAAGCGCGCGCCCGGGGTGCGGGCGATGGCCGCTGCCGCTTCGGCCGGGGTGCGGGCGCGTTCGTAGGTGAAGGCTTTCATGCGCGGCTCCCGGCCACGTCGGTGATGGCGTCGATGATGTTGGAGTAGGCGCCGCAGCGGCAGATATTGCCGCTCATGCGCTCGCGCAGTTCTTCGGCGCTCAGCAGCGGCGCGGCATTGAGGTCGCCGGTGACGTGGCTCGGTACGCCGCGCTTGATTTCGTCGAGCGTGGCCACGGCCGAGCAGATCTGGCCGGGCGTACAGTAGCCGCACTGGTAGCCGTCGTGCTTGACGAAGGCTGCCTGCATCGCGTGCAGCTTATCGGGCGTGCCCAGGCCTTCGATGGTGGTGACGTGGTCGCCGTCGTGCATCACGGCCAGGCTCAGGCACGAGTTGATGCGGCGGCCACCCACCAGCACCGTGCAGGCGCCGCACTGGCCGTGGTCGCAACCCTTCTTGGTGCCGGTCAGGTGCAGGTGTTCGCGCAGCGCGTCGAGCAGGGTGACCCGGGTATCGAGTTCGAGCTGGTGTTGTTTGCTGTTCACATTGAGGGTGGTTTTGGCAAAGGGGATGGCGTCGCTGGTGGAAGGGCTCTGGCCTGCTGCCTTGCTGACACCGGGCAGCATGGTGGCGGCCACGGCGCCGGAACTGGTGGCGATGAAGGTGCGGCGGTCAATCGCTGGCGCGGCTGGCACCGGGTTTTTTGGCATCGTGTCTGGCATCTGGGGCTCCATGGTTCGGGAATGCCGGGCCATGCCCGGCTAACCGGACCAGTGTGCCGCCTCGACAGGCACGGCGGTATCCCGTTCCTCTATGTCGCTTGCCTAATCCTCTGGCATCGCCGAATCCGGTAGCCAGCCGGGGGCGCCAGTGGCTATCATTGGCCTCAACCATGGATAAAACGATCGAATCATTGTGCGCCGAGCTGGTGCGAAAGAGCGCGCCGCTGGTCAGCGCCATCGAAAACCCCACCGGCATCGCCGCGCTCACGGTGTACCGCCACCTGGAACCGACGCCGCCGGCACCCACCACCTACCTGCCCAGCATCGCGCTGGTGATGCAGGGCAGCAAACGCGTGCACCTGGGCGAGAACAGCTTTGTCTACGACCGCTCGCGTTTCCTGCTCACCGCCCTCGACCTGCCGGTCAGCAGCGAGGTGCTCGACGCCAGCGTGGAGGCGCCTTACATGTGCCTGCGGCTGGGCCTCGATATCCGCCTGGTGCGCGAGGTGCTGGTCAGCGCGCCACCCGTTGCCCGGGTCGAAGCATCCGACGCCTATGGCATGGCCACCGGCGTGGTGACGGTGGAACTGGTGGAAGCGTTCGGCCGCATGCTCGACCTGCTGGGTTCAGGCGAGCCGCCGGCGTTTCTCGGCGACCTGCTGCAGCGCGAGATCATTTACCGCGTGCTGCACAGCGAAGCGGGCGCGCGCCTGCGCGAAATCGCCACCGCCGGCGGCGACAGCGACCGCACGGCCCGCGCGGTGGACTGGATCCGCGACCACTACACGCAGCCGCTGCGCATGGAGCAACTGGCGCAGCAGGCCGGCATGGGCGTGTCGACCCTGCACCATCATTTTCGTCGCCTGACCTCGATGAGCCCCTTGCAGTACCAGAAGCAGCTGCGCCTGCACGAGGCGCGCAGGCGCATGCTGATCGACGGCCTCGATGCGGCCAGCGCGGCTTTCGAAGTCGGTTACGAGAGCGCCAGCCAGTTCAACCGCGAATACAGCCGGGTGTTCGGCAATTCGCCGATGCGCGATGTACGGGCCAGGCTCGATGGCTGGCGTTCCGCCTAGTTGCCGCGGTAGGTGGAGTAGCCGTAGGGGCTGAGCAGCAGCGGAATGTGGTAGTGCGCCACGCCCGCCTCGGTCTTGAACTCGACCGGGATGCGCGGGAAAAAGGTAGCCTTGCCTTCGCGCTTGAAATGGTCGCCGGTCTCGAACACGATGCGGTAATCGCCAGCCGCCATGGTTTTGCCTTCCGGGTACAGCGCGGCAATCCTGCCCTGGGCGTTGGTCACGCCGGCGGCCAGGGCGCGCCAGTCGTTGCTGCCATCGCCATTGCGTTCCTCGAGCGTGACGCGGATGCCGGCCGTTGGCTGGCCGCTTTGCAGGTCCAGCACGTGGACGCTGAGCGGGTTGGCTGCCGGCGCGGCGACCGCTAGGCCGGCTGTGGTAGCGGTGGCTGCGAACGACAGGGCGAGGGCGAAGTTTTTCAGCTGGTTCATGGTGATTCCTTGGTGGTTGACGAAGTTGGTTGATCGAGGGCGGACACGGCGGCAATCGCTGCCAGCGCGCACGCATGGTCGTTGCCGGCGCCGCCGCCACCGGCCACGCCGATGGCGCCCACCGGCGCACCCTTGAACGTCAGGGGCACGCCGCCGCCCAGCAGCAACAGCTCGGGCAGGGTGTTGAGGTTGCGGCTGTCCGCATCGAGCGCTGCGCGGCGCGCCAGGTCCAGCGTGGCAGTGCGGGTGGAGAGCGCGGTGAACGCCTTGCGCCGGGCCGCCTCGATGTTGTGCGGACCGACCGCCGGGTCGCGCCGGACCACCAGCAGGTGGCCGCCGCCATCGAGCACCGCGACCACGATGGTGCGGCCCAGTTGCTGGCAGGCGCCGGCGGCGGCGGTGGCCAGGCGGTTGGCGGTTTCAAGAGTCACGGCCGGTCGCTGAACCAGGTCTTGCGCATTGACCGGCGCTGCGACTGCGAAAGCGATCAAGGCAGCGGGGAGTGCAGTAGTAAAAGTCATGATGTCCTCGGCTAAACGAAGACCGCAGTGTGCCTGCCCGATCCCGACAAGAAGCTGACCGCCAGATGATAATTTCGTCATCCAGCGCCCGCGATGGCAGGGGTAGAATGACTGTTTTGCAGGCGAGCCCTTTCATGACCATCCTGATTATCGAAGACGAGCCGAAGACCGGCGACTACCTGATGCGCGGCCTGGCCGAATCGGGTTTTGCGGTGCGCCTGGCGCGCACCGGCCGCGAGGGACTGGCCATGGCAAAAGAGGGCGCCGCCGACCTCGCGCTGGTGGTGCTGGACGTGATGTTGCCCGGCATGGACGGCTGGCAGGTGCTGGCGGCATTGCGCGCCGACCAGGCCACCGAGCAGGTGCCGGTGCTGTTTCTCACCGCGCGCGACGAAGTGCAGGACCGCGTGCGCGGGCTGGAACTGGGCGCCGACGATTACCTGGTCAAGCCGTTCGCGTTCGTGGAGCTGGTGGCGCGCATCCGCACGCTGCTGCGGCGTGGCCCGGCGCGCGAGGATGACCTGATCCGCATCGGCGACCTCGAAATCGACGTGCTGCGCCGCCGCGTGCGGCGTGGCGCCACCACCATCGTGCTCACCTCGCAGGAGTTTGCGCTGCTGCACCTGCTGGCCCAGCGCCAGGGCCAGGTGCTGTCGCGCTCCATCATCGCCTCGCAGGTGTGGGACATGAACTTCGACAGCGACACCAACGTCATCGAAGTGGCCGTGCGCCGCCTGCGCCGCAAGCTCGACGACCCGTTCCCGGTCAAACTGATCCACACCCGGCGCGGCATGGGTTATGTGTGCGACCTGGCCCCGGTTCCGGTCCCGGTTCCGGACGCGCCATGAGGCGCTGGCGCTCTTCGCTGACAGTGCGGGTGACCGCGCTGTTCATGCTGATCGTGGCGCTGGCGGCGGCCGGCCTGGGTGCGTACCTGTACCGCGAGTTCGTGGCCCAGATCGAGCGCCGCGACGACGCCCAGCTGCTGGGCAAGCTGCGCCAGGTGCAGATCGTGCTGGCCCGTCCCGGTGCGGCGGAACTGGTGGGCACGCAACCGGAATTTTTTCGCGACACCATGAGCGGCCAGGAAAACTCGCTGGTGCGCATCGTGGCCGCTGACGGCGCCGTGCTGGCCGATATCAACGCCGGCAGCGAGCGCTATCCGCTACCGATCATGGCCGGCGCCGCACCGGACCGTGACGCGATCGTCAGCTGGCACGGCCGCAATGGTGAGCCGGGCCGGGTGGTGGCTGCGGCCGCGCGCCTGGGTACCCGGGATGTCAACGTGTACGTGGCGCGCCTGTACGCCGAGCGCGATGCGATGTTCGGCCAATACCGCTGGCGCATCGCCATTGCCGCCGCCGTCAGTGCGCTCGCTGCCGCCCTGTGCGCGGCGCTGATGCTGCATCGTGGACTGCGGCCGCTGCGGCGCATCGCGGCCCACGCGGCGCTGGTGCGTCCCGGTACGCTGGCGCAGCGACTCGATGCCGGCGACGCGCCGTCCGAGCTGCAACCGCTGGTCGATGCCCTGAATGCCATGCTGGCGCGCCTGCAGGAGGGCTATGCACGGCTGTCGGGCTTTTCGGCCGACCTGGCGCACGAGTTCCGCACGCCGATCACCAACCTGCTGGGGCAAAGCCAGGTGCTGCTGGCGCAGCCGCGCAGCACGGCAGACTACGAGCAGCTGATCGGCTCCAATATCGAGGAACTGGAACGCCTGGCGCGCATGATCGAGAGCATGCTGTTCCTCGCGCGCGCCGGCCAGGACGACGTGCTGCTGGCGCGCCAGCCGCTGGCCGCGCTGGACGAACTGCGCAAGGTGGCCGACTTTTACGAGGGCATGGCCGAGGAGCAGGACGTGCACATCGCCTGCGTGGGTGAGGCGGTGGTGCAGGCCGATCCGGCCCTGCTGCGCCGCGCGCTGGCCAACCTGGTCTCGAACGCGGTGCGCCATGCGCAGCCGGGCAGCACGATCACCCTGCGCGCAGACCGGCGCGGCAGCGGCGCCGAGATCACGGTCGCCAATACGGGCGCACCCATTGCGCCAGAACACTTGCCGCATTTGTTCGACCGCTTTTACCGCGCCGATCCCGCGCGCGGCAATGCCGACGGTTCTACCGGCCTGGGACTGGCGATCGTCAGCGCCATCATGGCGGTGCATGGCGGCGCGGCGCGGCTCGATACCGATGGCGACGAGGCGCGTTTCGTGCTGAGTTTTCCGTAGCCCCGCGCTACGGACATTCGCTTCCCGCCCACCGCCGGCGATAAACGCCATCGGGATCATGCTCGGCGGTCTGCTTCTCGAGATTGAAATGCCGCCCGCCGCGCGGATCGGTACCGCGTCCGGCAATGTACAGCCAGTTGCCCTGGTTGCTGTAGACGTCGTAATCGACCAGGCGCGACTCGAACCACGCGGCGCCGGCGCGCCAGTCGCCCTGCAACTCGTTCAGCAGGTAGCTGGCCACGACCTGGCGCAGGCGGTTGCTCAGGTAACCGGTGTGCAGCAGTTCGCGCATGGCGGCGTCCACCAGCGGCTCGCCGGTTGCGCCGTGGCGCCAGCGAGCGAGGTTGGCAGTGCGCTCATCCGAGGTAGCAGAAGGCGGTGCTGCGGACCGCGTGGACAGGCCGCGTTCGCGGTACAGCGCCGCACCATACTGCAAATGCAGCAGGCGGAAGTAGTCGCGCCACAGCAGTTCGAACCACAGCCAGTAGGTGCCTTCGTTGGCGCCATGCTGGGCCTCGTAAGCACGCACCTCGGCCAGGATGCGCCGCGCCGACAGTGCGCCATTGGCCAGCCACGGCGACCACTTGCTGGAAAAATCGACGCCGTATAACTGGTTGCGGGTGCGCTTGTAGCTGTCGGGCAGGCGCCGTTGCAAATACTGGTGCAGGTGCGCGAGGGCGGCGGTCTCGCCGCCTTGCAGGCCTGCCGGTCCAGCCGGCAGCGATGAACGGGGATCGGCCAGCAGCGCATCGTCCGGTGCCGCAAGCAGTACAGCGCGGTAGCCCGGCAGGGTCGCGCCAGCAGCGGTAGCCGCCGGCGGCCACGGCAACATGGCGCCGGGCGCTGCCAGCGGCGCCGCGACCAAGGCGGGGAACGACCTGTGCGACACCGGCGCAGTATCAGCGGATGGGGCTGTCGATGCCGCAGCACTGGCTGGCGCCATCGGTTGCGGCACCGGCGCAGCCGATTGCAGCGCCCGCTCGACCGCCTGCCGGAACGGCGTATAACTGGCCGGCAGCGCATCCACCGTCCACGGCAGGTACTGCGGATCGAGCAGGCTGCTCTGCCAGGTGGTATGCACCGCCAGGCCGGCAGCGCGCAGAGACGCCACGTGCTGCTGTTCCTCGGGCGCGGCGATGTCTTCGCAGTAAAGTTCGGTAGCGCCGACCGCAGCGGCCAGCGCCGGCAGCACGGTGGCCGGATCGCCATCGCACACCAGCAGCGGGCAGCCAAGGCCGGTCAGTTGCCGGTCCAGGTCGCGCAGCGCGCCGTGGAGCCAGGCGCGGCGCTGTGGGCTGGCGCGTTCCCAGCCCCAGGCGGTAGCCTCATCGGGTGCCGGCAGGCACGCCACCGGCAGCAGATATCGGGCGCCACTGGCCAGCGCCGCCTGCAGGGCGGGCTGGTCGTGCAGGCGCAGGTCGTTGCGGAACCAGAACAACACCGTCTTCATCGTTTGCCATGCTCCTGTTTGGTCGTAGGCGGGGGCGCCGCGAACAGATGTTCGCACAGGAAGTCCACCAGGGCCCGTACCTTGGGCGACGGATGGCGGCTGGCCGGCCACAGCACGTGAAACGCGCTGCTGCGCTCGCAGCCGGGCAGCACCTGCACCAGGCGGCCGTCGGCCAGTTGGTCGCGGATCGAAAAATCGGGCAGGAAGGCGATACCGCGCCCCTGCACCGCGAAGCACACGCGGGTTTCGATGTTGTTGCAGACCATCGAGATGGGCGGTGACCACGGCGGCTGGTCGTCCTCACCGGGAAGCGGCCAGGTATCGAGCTTGCCGTTATGGGGAAAGCGGAAATGCAGGCAGCTGTGCAGGAGCAGATCCGCCGGCGCCTGCGGCACGCCGCGCTGGGCCAGGTAAGCGGGCGAAGCCACCAGCAGTTGGCGAAACGTGCCGACCTGGCGCGCCGACAGCCGCGAGTCGGTAGGCTGGCCGGTGCGCACCACGGCGTCGAAACCCTCGTCGATCACATCGACCATGCGGTCGGTGAAGTCGAGGTCGAGCTGCACCGCCGGATGCAGGCGCATGAAGTCGCTCAGCACCGGCAGCACCAGTGTACTGACCAGCGGCAGGCTCACGCGCAGCCGTCCGTGCGGCGCCCCGGCCGCTTGCGAGAGTTCCTGCTCGGCCGCTTCGATCTCGGCCAGGATGCGCCGGCTGCGTTCGAGGAACAGGCCGCCCTCGGCAGTGAGCGTGATGCTGCGCGTGCTGCGGTGAAACAGCCGCACACCGAGCTTGTCTTCGAGACGGGCGATGCTTTTGCCCACGGCCGACGCCGACACGCCGAGGGCGCGGCCGGCTGCGACAAAGCTGCGCGCCTCCGCCACTGCCACGAACACCGTAAAGCCGGTCAAGCTGTCCATGCATCTCCCTGATTGCGGACAGTTATGTCCTTAGAACGAGGAACTGTACCCGACTTTTTCTTTATTGGCGCGCTGCCTATGATCGATTCTTTTTATCCAAAGGACATCACATGTCAAACGAGCGCCCACTGCCGCTGGCAGCCCTGCTGGCCCTGGCCATGGCCGGCTTTCTCACCATCCTTACCGAAACGCTGCCGGCCGGCCTGTTGCTGCCGATCGCAGCCGGCCTGTCGGTCTCTGAAGCACTGGTCGGCCAGATGGTGACGATTTACGCGATCGGCTCGCTGGTGGCGGCCATTCCGCTGGTCACGCTCACCCAGGGCTGGCGCCGCCGGCCGTTGCTGCTGCTGGCGATTGCCGGTTTTGCCATCGCCAACAGTATCACCAGCTTGTCAAGCCACTACGGCGCCATCATGGCGGGCCGGCTGGTGGCGGGCATTTCTGCCGGCGTGCTGTGGGCGCTGCTGGCCGGCTATGCGGCGCGCATGGTGCCGGCGCCCCAGAAGGGCAGGGCGATCGCGGTGGCGATGGTGGGCGCGCCTCTGGCGCTGGCGCTTGGCGTGCCGCTGGCGACCTTGCTCGGCAAGCTGCTGGGCTGGCGCCTGTGCTTTGCCGCCATGAGTGCATTGGCGCTGCTGTTGATGCTGTGGGTGTGGCGCCAGGTGCCCGACGTGGCGGGCCAGCCGTCCAGCACGCGCCGGTCGCTGGTATCGACACTGGCATCGGTGCTGGCGCTGGCCGGCGTGCGGCCGGTGCTGTCGATGGTGCTGGTGTATGTGCTGGCCCACAATATTCTGTACACCTATATCGCGCCGTTCCTGGCCGGCGCCGGGCTGGCGCCGCGCATCGACGTGGTGCTGCTGGTGTTCGGCCTGACTGCGCTGGCCGGCATCTGGATTACCGGCGTGCTGATCGACCGCCACCTGCGCGCGCTGATCATTGCCAGCCATGCGTTGTTTGCGCTGGCGGCGCTGCTGCTGGTGCTGATCCCCGCGCAGCCGGCCCCCGGCATGATTTATCTCGCTGTTGCGCTGTGGGGCGTGGCGTTCGGCGGCTCCGGCACGCTGTTTCAGACCGCGCTCGACAACGTCGCCGGCGCTGCTGCCGACGTGGCGCAATCGATGCTGGTGACGGCATGGAACCTGGCCATTGCCGGGGGCGGCCTGGCGGGTGGCTTGCTGCTCGACCGGTTCGGCGTGCGGGCGTTTGCGCCGGTGGCACTGGGTTTGCTGCTGGTGTCGCTGGCGGTGGCATGGCTGGCGCGCCCGGCCGGCCAAGCTGAGACGGACGCGATGCCGCCGGTGCGGTAACCGTGTTCGCCAAAACAAGGCGCGGCTTGCAGCCAAATTAAAACGGGTATATGATGACCGTCATGCAAACCAAATCCGCCAAGCGCCCGGCTGCCAGCCGCAAGGAAGTCACCCACGACCGTATCGTCGAGGTGGCTTCGCGCGCCATCCGCCGCAGTGGCTACGATGGCACCGGCGTGGCCGATATCATGAAGGAGGCCGGCCTGACCCATGGCGGCTTCTACGCCCACTTCGCCTCGCGCGACGCGCTGCTGGCCGAGGCCGGCGACCGCGCAGGCGCCGACGCGGTGGCGCTGGCGGCCAAGGTGGCGGCCAGTGCGCCGCCCGGCCAGGCGATCAAGGCCATCATGGAAGCTTACCTGTCACCGCAACACATCGCGTCCATCGAGCACGGCTGCCCGGTGTCGGCGCTGGCATCCGAAATGCCGCGCCAGGCGCCCGAGGTACGCCAGGTCGCCACGGTGCACATCAAGGAAATGATCGACGTGCTGGCGCGCCAGATGCCCGAGTGGGGCCAGCCCGAGGCCCACGAACAGGCCATGTCCTTGCTCGCCTCCCTGATCGGCACCACCATGCTGGCCCGGGCGGTGGACGATCCCAAGTTGTCGGCGGCGCTGTGCGCGGCCACTCTCAAGCAGTATTTACCGGCTGCCGAGTAATTCCTCGGCGGTTTTTTTTTGCCTCGTAATATGATGATCGTCATATTTTTTGCAGTTCACTAAAGGAAAAAGTCATGTCTACCGCTCACAGCCACCGCAATATCGCCGTCATCACCGGCGCCTCGTCCGGTATCGGCGCCGTCTATGCCGACCGTTTTGCCGCCCGTGGCTACGACCTGGTGCTCGTCGCCCGCCGCGCCGACCGCCTGCAGACCCTCGCTGCCAGCCTCACCGAAAAACACGGCGTGCAGGTGACGCCGCTGGTGGCCGACCTGGCCACCAGCGCAGGGCAGGAGAGCGTGGCCGACGTGCTGGCCAACAATCCGGCCGTGAGCGTGCTGGTCAACAACGCCGGCATCGCCCGCCTGGCGCCGCTGGCTGCCAGCAGCCCGGAGGATGTGGCCGCGCAACTGGCCCTGAACATTACCGCGCTGACCCGCCTGACGTACGCCGTGCTGCCAGCGTTCAAACAGCGCAACGCCGGCCTGATCATCAACGTCGCCTCGGTGCTGGGCCTGCACTCGCTGCCGATCACCGCTGTCTATAGCGGCACCAAGTCGTTCGTGGTGGCCTTTACGCGCGGCATCGAGCACGAGTTGGCCAAGACCGGCGTCAAGGTACAAGCGGTGCTGCCGGCTGCCACCGCCACCGAGCTGTGGGACCCGTCGGGCGTGCCGCTGGCCGTGCTGGCGCCGGAAACCGTGATGGCGGCCGACGCCATGGTCGATGCCGCGCTGTTCGGCCTGGACCAGGGCGAAACCCTGACCTTGCCATCGATTGCCGACGCGTCACTGATCGAAAAATACGAAGCAGCCCGCGTGACCCTGTTCGCCACCGCCCAGACCGGCACCGTCGCGCCGCGCCTGCTGCCTGCTTAACCCATCACTCCGGACAACCACCATGATGTTTGAACCCTTAAACCTGCGCGGCACCGAGCTGGCCAACCGCGTGGTGATGTCGCCACTGACCCGCAGCCGCGCCGTCAACAACAATACGCCCAACAGCCTGATGGCCACGTACTACGCCCAGCGCGCCACCGCCGGCCTGATCATCACCGAAGGCACGGCGCCATCGCCCAACGGCCTCGGCTACCCACGGATTCCCGGCCTGTTCAATGCCGAGCACGCTGCAGGCTGGCGCCTGGTAACCGACGCGGTCCATGCCGCAGGCGGCAAGATCGTCGTGCAACTGATGCACACGGGCCGCGTGACCCACGCCGATAACCTGCCGGCCGGCGCCGTGGTGGTGGGGCCTTCGGCCGAAGTGTGCCCTGGCGAGATGCGCGTCGATGGCAAGGAGGAAGCCGTGCCGCACACGGCGCCGCGCGCCATGACCGAAGCGGACATCGCCACCGCGGTGGCCGAATATGCCAACGCCGCGCGCCTGGCGATCGAGGCCGGTTTCGACGGCATCGAACTGCACGCGGCCAACGGCTATTTGCTCGAGCAATTCCTCAACGCCAATATCAACCTGCGCACCGACGGCTATGGCGCGACCGCCGAAGGCCGCAACCGCTTCGTGCTGGAAGTGGCGCGCGCCGCGGTCGCTGCGATCGGCGCCGAGCGCGTGGGCATTCGCCTCTCTCCCTACGGCGTGGTCAATGCTGCCGGCGCCTATGACGGCGTCGATGAGCAATACGTGGCGCTGGTGTCGGAACTGTCGCAACTGGGCCTGATGTATGTGCACGTGCTCGACCATTCCGCGATGGGCACGCCGCCAGTGCCGGCCAGCATCAAGGCGGCCTTGCGCGCAGCGTTTGGCGGCCCGTTCATCGGCGCCGGCGGCTTCGACAAGGCCAGCGCCGAACAGGCGCTGACTGCTGGCGAGGCCGACTTGGTGGCGTTCGGTCGCCCGTTCATTGCCAACCCGGACCTGGTGGAGCGCCTGCGCCGCGATGCGCCGTTGAATGCGCCGGACCCGGCAACGTTCTACACGCCTGGCGCCAACGGTTACACTGATTACCCAACCCTGGCCAACTGAGGGCATCCATGCAGGCACTCATCCTGAAAGCGTACGGCAAGAGCGGCGCCCTGGCGCTGGGCGAGGTGGCCCGTCCCGTGGCGGGGCCTGGCGAGATCCTGGTGCAGGTTCACGCGGCCGGCCTCAACCCGATCGACAATGCGATTCCGAAGGGCGACTTCAAGCCGCTACTCAAGTTTGCGTTGCCTGCCGTGATCGGCAGCGACCTCGCCGGCGTGGTGGTGGACACCGGCGCCGGTGTCAGCCGCTTCAAGGTCGGCGACGCGGTGTTTGCCAGCGTGTTCGATACCGGCCGCGGTTCGCTGGCCGAGTTCGTTGCCGTGTCCGAACACGCGGCCGCCCACAAGCCGGTCAACCTCGACTTCGTGCAGGCTGCGTCGATCCCGATGGTGGGCTTGACCGCGTGGCAGTCGTTCCACGGACACGCGCGGCTGTTGCCGGGCCAGAAAGTGTTCATCCCGGCCGGCTCGGGCGGCATCGGTTCGTTCGCGATCCAGCTGGCCAAACAGATGGGTGCACGCGTGGCCACCACGACCAGCACCGCCAACGTGGCGCTGGTGCGCAGCCTCGGCGCCGACGAAGTCATCGACTACAAGCAGCAGGACTTCACGCAAGTGCTGAGCGGTTACGACGTGGTGCTGGGCACGGTACGTGGCGACGGCCTGGAACAGGCACTGAAAATCGTCCGTCCGGGCAGCCACGTGGTATCGCTGATCGGCCCACCCACCGCGGACTTTGCCCGCCAGCGCGGCATGAACGTGGTGTTCCGCTTGGTGATGGGGCTGCTGAGCCGCAAGATCCGGGGTTTGGCCAAGCGGCGCAGCGCCGATTATTCGTTCATGTTCGTGCGCCCGGATGGCGGCCAGCTGGCCGAGATCGGCAAGCTGCTGGACGCGGGCGCCATCCGGCCGGTGATCGACCAGGTATATCCGTTCGCGCAGGCGCAGGAGGCGCTCGCTTACCTCGACCAGGGGCGGGCGAAGGGCAAGGTGGTGGTGCAGATGGTGCCGGCTGCCTAGTCTTGCGCCAGCCCCAGGTCGGTCGCCACCTGCTGGCGCAGCAGGTATTTCTGGATCTTGCCGGTGACCGTCATCGGGAACGCCGGCACGAAGCGGATATAGCGTGGAATCTTGTACCGCGCGATCTGGTCCTGGCAAAAAGCGCGGATCTCGTCCTCGTCGGCGGTCATGCCCGGTCGGACGATGATGCAGGCGCACAGTTCCTCGCCGTATTTTGCGTCCGGCACACCCACGCACTGCACGTCCTGCACCTTGGGGTGGCGGTATAAAAACTCCTCGATCTCGCGCGGGTAGATGTTTTCGCCGCCGCGTATCACCATGTCCTTGGCGCGGCCGACGATGCTGGCAAAGCCCTGGGCATCGAGCACGGCCAGGTCGCCAGTGTGCAGCCAGCGCGCGGCGTCGATGGTGTCGCGCGTCTGCTCCTCGTCGCCCCAGTAGCCGAGCATGACCGAGTAGCCGCGCGTGAGCAGTTCTCCCTTCACGCCGCGCGGCACGATGCGCCCGTCGCCATCGACGATTTTCACTTCCAGGTGCGGATGCACACGGCCGATGGTGGATACGCGCAGGTGCACCGGGTCGTCCACCGAACTCTGGAAGCTGACCGGCGAGGTTTCCGTCATGCCGTAGGCAATCGTGATCTCGGTCAGGTGCATGCGCTCGATCACGCGGCTCATCACCTCGGCCGGGCAGGGCGAGCCGGCCATGATGCCAGTGCGCAGCGTCGATAAATCGTAGCTGGCAAAATCGGGATGATCGAGCATGCCGATGAACATGGTAGGCACGCCGTGCAGTCCGGTGCAGCGTTCGGCCTGCACCGTGGCCAGCACCGCCGCCGGCTCGAAACTCTCGCCGGGAAACACCATCGTCGCGCCATGCGTGACGCACGCCAGGTTACCGAGCACCATGCCGAAGCAGTGGTACAGCGGCACCGGGATGCACAGCCGGTCGCGCTCGGTCAGGCGCATCGCTTCGCCCACGAAAAAGCCATTGTTGAGGATGTTGTGGTGGGTGAGCGTGGCGCCCTTGGGCGCGCCGGTGGTGCCGGACGTGAACTGGATATTGACCGCGTCGTCGAATTGCAGCGTGGCTTCCAGGGCCGCCAGTGCTGCCTGCTGCTGCGCATCGGGCAGGGCGAGCAGCTCGTCGAAGTTGTGCATGCCGGGCGTGCGCTCAGCGCCCAGCCGGATCACGTGGCGCAGCTGCGGCAGCTTATCTGCTTGCAGTTGGCCGGGACTGCTGTGGCGCAGTTCCGGCACCACGGCGTTGACGATGGCCAGGTAGTCGCTGGCCTTGAATGACGGCGCCAGGATCAGCGCTGCGCACTGCACCTTGCCCAGCACGTATTCGAGCTCGCTGCGCCGGTAGGCCGGGTTGATGTTGACCAGCACCAGCCCGGCGCGGGCAGTGGCAAACTGCACCAGCACCCATTCCGCGCAGTTCTGCGACCAGATGCCGACCCGGTCGCCCGGCTGCAAACCCAGCGCAAGTAGTCGGGCCGCCAGCCGCGACACACGCGCATCGAGTTCGGCATACGTCCAGCGCACACCCTGGTGCGGCACCACCAGCGCCTCGTTGTCCTGGTGGCGCGCGGCGATGTCGGCCAGGAAGCGGCCGATGGTGACGCCGATCAGCGGCACGTCGTGGGCGCCGTGGACGTAGCTTGGTGGTTCGGTGGGTTGAGAATTCAGTACAGCGCTCGTTTGTGGCATGTCGTCTCCGTGGCGTTGTTTTGACTGGGGTTCAGTCTAGCATTGCAGGCGCACGGGGAGGGCTGGGACGGATGACGACCTTTGCCGCTTTTTCTGCAAGTTGTTTTGGCTTGGCCTATGGCGAATTCCTTGCGCTTCCCGACAGGTTCAGGTCGTGCCAGTCACGCTGCATCGAGCAACTGGAGTTCGACCTGCAGGCCTGCCTTGGCGGCCATATTCACCAGCGCATCGATAGCGAACAGATTGATCTTGCCACGCATCAGGTCGGATACGCGCGGTTGTGTGATGCCCAGGATCTTGGCAGCGTCTGCCTGGCTCAGCCCGGAGTTGGTGATGTGGCTTTTCAGTTGCAGCATCAACTGAGAACGAACCTTCATGTTCGCGGCTTCTTCCGGCGTATCTTCGATCGCGTCCCATACGCTGGTAAAGCGGTCAGTGTTCGTCATGGTAACGGTTCCTGTTTGACTTGATCCTTGGCAAAGTTGGTCGGGGTGAGAGGATTCGAACCTCCGGCCTCTACGTCCCGAACGTAGCGCTCTACCGGGCTAAGCTACACCCCGACGAACCAATATTTCAGCATATTCCCGCCCGTGCTTCAATCGGGTGATGCGCGTGCGCCACGGTGCTTGAGCTGCTTTCGTCCTTTGTTTGCGCCACCTCATCATCGCTGCTGCCTGTGGCTAACCGCCAACGCTTTCCCCCCGCTTGGCAAAGATCTTGCTTTGCAAAAAGATTAAGATGGTTAAGCTTGTTGATTGGCAAAAGATGCATCATTTCAGGGCGCTGTGCGCTCTCATGGCTCACTTTGGCGACTGGGGATACGGATGAAAACACGACGGACGATCATGTTCAGTGCGGTTGCGGCAGCGTTGGCGCTTCAGGCGCCGGTGGCGCAGTCACAGGCGCAGGTGGCTCAGCAGATGAGCAATAACGACCAGATCGAAGTGGTCACGGTCACCGCGCAAAAGCGCCGGGAAGACCCGGCCAAGGTGGCCATGAGCATCTCGGCGGTGACCGGCAAGCAGTTGCAGGAGGAGCACATCCGCGACATCACCGACCTCACGCGCGTGGTGCCGAATATCTCGTTTACCGCTGCCAGCGGCAACGGCGGGGCGGGGCCGGGGACGTCGAATATCGAAATCCGTGGCGTCAGCTCAACCGCCGGGGCCGCCACCGTGGGTGTGTACCTCGGCGATACGCCGGTCACGGTCGGCAACGTCTACACCATGGGCAATATCGAGCCGCGCTTTTTCGATATCGACCGGGTGGAAGTGCTGCGCGGCCCGCAGGCGACCTTGTATGGCGCCAGCTCGATGGGCGGCACCATCAAGTTCGTGCCCAACGAGCCGGATCTGAAAGAGCGCGAAGTGACCACGTACACGGAAGCGTCAAATACGAAGGGCGGCAGCGCCAGCTGGTCGGCCAATGTGGTCGGCAATTTCCCGCTGGTACCCGACGAGCTGGCGCTGCGCATCGGTGTGCAGGCCCAGCACACGGGTGGCTTCATCGACCAGGTCGATGGCAACGGGTCTGTCCTGGCCAATAACATCAACAAGATCAGCGACCAGGAACTGCGCGTGGCGCTCAAGTGGCGGGCCACGCGCGATGTGATCGTGACGCCGTCGCTGTATTTCCAGCGCCTCGATGCGAAAGATATCTCGGCCTTCAACCTCGACCGCCCCAACTACCAGGCGCAAAAGCAAGTGCGCGAGCCATCGATCGACAAGCTGCTCGCGCCCAGCATCACCGTCAACTGGGACCTGGGCGGCGCCGACCTGACGTCGGCCACCAGCTACTTCTCGCGCAAGTTCGACCGCACCCAGAACGGCTCGGCCTACAACAGCTATTCGCTCTCGACTTTCCTTACTTCGACCGAGGACGGCGGCAAGGCGCCGCCCGAGCTCATCGACGCGATTGCCGGCCTGCCATCGGCCGTGTACCTGCAAAACCGGGTGCGCCAGGTGTCGCAGGAATTCCGCCTGGCTTCGCGTCCGTATGACCCGGCCAATGCGGCGGTGTCGCCCTGGACCTGGCTGGCCGGCACCTATTTCTCGCGCCAGCGCACCGACATCGCCGAGAACGATCCGATCTTCGGCCTGACCGATACCTTTAAATCGTTCGGCTTCGATATTGACGATCCCGAGCTGTTGCCGGACGTGCGGCCCGGCGCGTTTCCGAACGACGACGCGTTTGCCGGCCAGTTCCACTACCGCGAAAAGCAGGCGTCGATCTTTGGCGAAGCCAATTATTACTTCAGCCCCGCCGTGCACGCGACCGTCGGCGCGCGTTACCTGAAAGCGAAGTCGACGCTGGCCCAGCGCAACGGCAACTACCTGGCCGGCGCCGGCAACAACAGCGGCGCCAGCCTGTCGTCGCACGCGTTCACGCCCAAGTATGCCTTGACGTGGGAGGTCGACCCGGCCAACACCGTGTACACCAGCGTGGCCAAGGGCTTTCGGCTGGGCGGCTCGAACATCTTCGTGCCGCCGACGACCTGCGGCCCCGACCTGGAACTGAACGGCTTGAGCGAAGGCCCACCCAACTACGAGGCCGACAGCCTGTGGAGTTACGAGTTGGGCAGCAAGTCGCGCTTCCTGGGCAACCGCCTGACGGTCAACGCCGACGTGTTCTACGTAAAATGGAAAAACATCCAGCAAGGCGTGTACCTGCCCACCTGCGCCTACACCTATAACGCCAACGCCGGCGACGCCACTACCCGTGGCGTCGAGTTCGACATCAAGGCCAAGCCGATGGCCGGGCTGACCTTGAGCGCCTCGGGTGGTTATGTGAAGGCCGAGCTGAGCAACGATGTCGGCAGCCAGAACGGCGTAGTGGGGGCGGTGGCTGGCGCGCGCATCCAGGGCGTACCGAAGTACAACGCGGCCATCAGTGCGCGCTACAACTTCGCCCTGGCCGGCGCCCAGAGCGCGTTCGTGATGGGAGGCGTGCAGTGGGTGGGTGCGAGCAAGGGTTCGCTCAACCCGCAATCGACCGACCACGACCGGCCCGGCTACCACACGGCCGACTTCAGCGCCGGTACCAGCGTCGACAACTACACGGTCACCGTGTTCGTCAAGAATGCGTTCGACAACGATACCGTGATCCAGCATCCGCAGGTGGCGTCGATCGTGCAGGGCTATCGGCTGATGCCGCGCGCGATCGGTGTGAGTCTGGCGACGAAGTTCTAGGTGATAATGCTGCCTTTGAATTGATCCTCGAAGGCAGCATCATGGCAATCACGATTTATCACAATACCGCTTGCGGCACGTCGCGCAAGACCCTGGAGGCGATCCGCGCCACCGGTGTCGAGCCGCAGATCATCGACTACGTGAAAAACCCGCCCACCCGGGCGCAGCTGGGAGAACTCATAGGCCAAGCCGGCCTGACCGTGCGCCAGGCCATGCGCGACAAGGGCGACCTGTACGGCGAGCTGGGCCTCGGTGATTTATCGTTGCCCGATTCGGCGCTGCTGGACGCGATGCTGGCCCATCCGATTTTGATCAACCGGCCGTTCGTGGTGACCGACAAGGGCGTGCGCCTGTGCCGGCCTTCGGAGCTGGTGCTGGAAATTTTGTAAGACCGCACGGCCAAGGCCGGGGTCGGACCCCGTACGGGGTCCGACCCCATGGGTCTCAGGGGTAAACCGCGCCCGTGCGGTTAGTGCGTGCGATTAACCGAGAAATGCGCCAGCTGCAGCAGCGAGTCCTTGTATTCGCTCTCGGGCAGTCCGGCAATCGCCTGGGCTGCGCTCTCGGCAGCGAGCTCGGCCTGGCGGCGCGTGAAGTCCAGTGCGCCACTGCTCGTGACCGCTGCCAGCACGGCGTCGAAGTGCTGCTCGTCGCCTTGCTCGATGCAGGTGCGCACCAGTTCGCGCTGTTCCGGCGTGCCGTTTTCCATCAGGTAGATCAGCGGCAGCGTCGGCTTGCCTTCGCGCAGGTCGTCGCCGACGTTCTTGCCGATTTCGGCAGCGTCGCCGGCGTAGTCGAGCACGTCGTCGATCAGCTGGAACGCGGTACCCAGTGAGCGGCCGTATTCGCCGGCGGCGGCGATCTGCGGTTCGGTGGCACCGGCGATCAGTGCGCCCAGTTCGGCGGCGGCTTCGAACAGCTTGGCGGTTTTCGAGCGGATCACTTGCAGGTAACGCTCCTGGCTCACGTCCGGGTCGTGCATGTTCAGCAGTTGCAGCACTTCGCCTTCGGCGATCACGTTGGTCGCTTCCGAGAGGATTTGCATCACGCGCATATTGGCCAGGTCGGCCATCATCTGGAACGAACGCGAATACAGGAAGTCGCCCACCAGCACCGACGCGGCGTTGCCGAACAGCGCATTGGCGGTGGCGCGTCCCCGGCGCAGCGACGATTCATCGACCACGTCGTCATGCAGCAGGGTGGCGGTATGAATGAATTCGACCACGGCGGCCAGTTCGTGGTGGGCCGTACCCTTGTAGGAATACGCATTAGCTACCAGCAATACCAATACCGGCCGCAGGCGTTTACCGCCAGCGCTGATGATGTATTCGGCAATCTGATTGACGAGGCTGACCTCGGAATGCAGCTTGCGGCGGATCACCGCATTGACCGCGTCCATGTCGGCGGCGATCGAGTGGGCGATGGTGTTCTGGGGGGCGGTTTGGGTGGCGGCAGACAAGACGAACCTGTGCGTTGACATTATAGGTGCCGAGATTATACGACATGGCCCTCTCAACCGGGGGCGCTGGTGGATTTGTCCATCTTGATGGAGAGCCAAGTTGACTGACATACCACGCCGCCGGCAGTTTGTGAATAGTTTTTGACGCGAAAACCCATCCCATGTATAATCTGCGGTTCCCCGGTTTCCATGCAGGACAGCAGTACTCGTAGCTGCAAGGCGCTGGCGGATTTTTCTCAACATATGAAGAGGTTTCAAATCATGTACGCGGTCATAAAAACCGGTGGCAAACAATACAAAGTTGTCGCTGGCGAAAAACTTAAAGTAGAACAGATACCTGCAGACATTGGTTCCGAAATCACCATTGACCAAGTCCTCGCCGTTGGCGCGGGCGACAGCATCAAGTTTGGTGCTCCCCTGGTTGAAGGTGCTACGGTACTGGTTACTGTTGTGGCTCAAGGTCGTCACGATAAGGTGAAGATTTTCAAGATGCGTCGTCGTAAGCACTACCAGAAGCATCAAGGCCATCGTCAGAATTACACCGAAATCCAAATCGTCTCGATCAACGGCTAATCCCGTTCCGGCACACTAGTACTCAAGGAGCTTTAGCATGGCACACAAAAAAGGCGGCGGCACAACGCGAAATGGTCGTGACTCAGAATCAAAACGCCTGGGCGTTAAGGTTTACGGCGGTCAAACGATCAATGCAGGCGGCATCATCATTCGTCAACGCGGCACCCCAGTGCGCGCCGGCGAAGGCGTTGGCACCGGCAAAGACCACACCCTGTTCGCTCTGGTGGACGGCGTGGTCAAGTTCGTGATCAAGGGCGCAGGCTCGAAGCAGTACGTTACCGTGGTAGCAGCAGCAGCGTAATAACGCTGAACGGATGATGCGCGGGGCGCATGGTCCGATTTTGTAAGGCGCAAGCCTTCAATCGAAAAGGCTCTGCCCATGGTAGGGCCTTTTAGTTTTATGGCGGTACATCATGAAGTTTATCGACGAAGCAAAAATTGAAGTAATCGGTGGTGACGGCGGCAATGGTTGCGCCTCGTTTTGCCGTGAAAAATTCCGCCCATTTGGCGGCCCTGACGGCGGCGACGGCGGCAAGGGTGGCTCGATCTGGGCTGTAGCGGACCGTAACATCAATACCTTGGTCGATTTCCGCTTCTCCAAGGTGCACCGCGCGAAAGACGGCGAATCGGGCCGTGGCGCCGATTGCTACGGCAAGGGCGCTGACGATATCCACATGCGCATGCCGGTCGGCACTCTGATCATCGACGACGTGTCCGGCGAGATCCTGGCCGACCTGACCGAGCACGGTCAGATGGAATTGCTGGCCAAGGGCGGCGAGGGCGGCTGGGGTAACATCCACTTCAAGACCTCGACCAACCGCGCACCGCGCCAGAAGACCGAGGGTAAAGAAGGCGAACGCCGCGAAATCCGCTTGGAGCTCAAAGTGCTGGCCGACGTCGGCCTGCTGGGCATGCCGAACGCCGGCAAGTCCACCTTCATTTCGGCCGTATCGAACGCCCGTCCGAAGATCGCCGACTACCCGTTTACTACCTTGTTCCCGAACCTGGGCGTGGTCCGCGTATCGCACGAGAAAAGCTTCGTGATCGCCGACATCCCGGGTCTGATCGAAGGTGCCGCCGAAGGCGCGGGCCTCGGCCACCAGTTCCTGCGTCACTTGCAGCGCACCGGTCTGCTGTTGCACATCGTCGATCTGGCGCCGTTCGAGACCAATGTCGATCCGGTCAAGGAAGCCAAGGCCCTGGTCAACGAGCTCAAAAAGTACGACGAAGCGCTGGTGGACAAGCCGCGCTGGCTGGTGCTCAACAAGCTCGACATGGTGCCGGAAGCGGAACGTGTCAAGCGCGTCAAGGACTTCATCAAGAAGTTCGGCTTCAAGGGCCCGGTGTTCGAGATCTCGGCGCTGAGCCGCGATGGTACGCAAGAGCTGGTCAACGCCATCCAGATGCACCTGGAACAAGTGCGTCACACCGAGCAGCGCAGCGAAGAGACGCAGATGACCGAAGAAGCACGCGGCATTTCGTCGATCGATCCGGACGATCCGCGCTTCAAGATTCTCGACTGATTTTCACGCGGGGACCGCACCGGTCCTCGACGGAATCTGGTATCAAAGGCATAATCAGCAGTAGCTGCTTATGCCTTTTTTTTTTTCCATCGGCATAATCGCCATCAGCTGATGATGCCCGCCGGCCTTTGTCACCACGAGCCCGGCAACCTTCTGCAGCAAGCAAGGCCATCCGCCCGACCTGCGCACATTAAGCACAATCACAGCACAACCACGGTCGTTTTTTTCGCTTGTCTGGAGCAGTGTCGCACCCATGAATTCCGTCATACAAAAAGCCCAACGCATCATCATCAAGGTCGGCTCGTCGCTGGTTACCAACGACGGCCGCGGTCTCGACCACGCCGCCATCGCCCGCTGGGCCGCGCAGATCGCCGCCTTGCGCGCGCTCGGCAAGCAGGTGGTACTGGTCTCGTCCGGCGCGATTGCCGAAGGCATGTTGCGCCTCGGTTTCGAGCGCCGTCCGCACGACATCCACGAATTGCAGGCCTGCGCGGCCGTCGGCCAGATGGGCCTGGCGCAAATTTACGAAACCAGCTTCCGTGCCCACAACCTGGGCACGGCGCAAGTGCTGCTCACCCATGCCGACCTGGCCGACCGCGAACGCTATCTGAACGCCCGCTCCACGCTGACCACCTTGCTGCGCCTTGGCATCGTGCCGATCATCAACGAGAACGACACGGTGGTCACCGACGAGATCAAGTTCGGCGACAACGATACCCTGGGCGCGCTGGTGGCCAACCTGATCGAGGCCGACGCCCTGATCATCCTCACCGACCAGAAGGGCCTGTACAGCGCCGATCCGCGCAAGGACCCGCAAGCGGTATTGATCCAGCACGGCCGCGCCGGCGACCTGGCGCTGGAAGCGATGGCCGGCGGCGCCGGCAGCAGCCTGGGGCGCGGCGGCATGTTGACCAAGATCCTGGCCGCCAAGCGCGCCGCCAAGTCGGGTGCGCACACCGTGATCGCTTACGGGCGCGAAGATCATGTGCTCGAACGCCTCGCCGCCGGCGAAGCCATCGGCACCGAACTGGCCGCGCAAACCGGCCACCTCACTGCGCGCAAGCAATGGATGGCCGACCACCTGCACACGGCAGGGCAGGTCGTGCTCGATGCGGGCGCGGTGCAAAAGCTGACGGCCGAGGGCAAGTCGCTGCTGCCGATCGGCGTGGTGGAAGTGAAGGGGGAATTCGGTCGCGGCGCGGTGATCACGTGCGTGGACCACGCTGGCGTGCCGGTGGCGCGCGGGCTGTCGAACTACACCAGCGCCGAAACGCGCCGCATCATGCGCAAGCCGTCGAGCGAAATCGAAGGCATCCTCGGCTTCCTGGAAGGCAAGGAGCTGGTGCACCGCGATAACCTGGTGCTGGTGTAATCAAAGTTGGCCGTAGCGGAACCCCATGCCCAGCGCAGCCGGCCACTTGAGCCACAGCAGCAACAGCAGACCGCCGTACCATAGCGTGTAGAGCGCGTGCACCAGCGGCGTCGGCAGGTGGCGTAACAGGAATGCGTACATGGTTTAACTCCCCGGTATCAATGGTGCGAACAGCGTTGCCAGGCAGCGCCAGGCGGCCGCCAGGTCCGGCGTCGAAGTCAGTGCAAAGCTGAGGATGACGAATTGCAGCGTGAGGAACCAGCTGGCAGCGCGCCACAGCGCATTGGTGCGCAACGCCGCCGCCCATGGCATGTGTTTTGCCCAAAGGTGCGTTACCACCAAGCCGGCGCCGTGGAACAAACCCCAGGCCAGGTAGCGCGGCGAGAGCTCGTGCCACAGGCCCAGCACTACCATGCTGACCAGACTGGCCAGCATGTATTGCCGGGTGCGCGACAGGATGGGGCGGAACACGAAGTCGCGGCACCATTCCGATACTGTGATGTGCCAGCGGCGCCAGAAGTCTTGCAAATTGCTGGCGGAGAACGGGAAATGGAAATTCTCCGGCACCCGTATGCCAAGCAGCGCGGCAAAGCCGATGGCGATGTCGCAGTAACCGGAAAATTGCCAGTATAGGTTGAGGCCGTAGCCGAGCAAGGGCAGGTACGTATCGAGCCATTGGTTGCCAGTGCCCATGCCCAGCATGCCGAGCTTGTGGTTCAGCAGGTAGGCGGCCAGCAACGCTACTTTTACGTAACCGTACAACAGGCGTTGCAGTGCCTGCGATGCCATCGCGCTGTTCCATCGCGCGCGCAGCAGTTCTAGCCGGAAGCTGTCATAGCGTTGCACCGGACCAACTGCCAGCGTGGGAGGGAACAGCAGGTAGGCCAGGGTGACGCCGGCGCGGCCTTCGCGCAGCAGGCCGCCGCCGTGTTCGGCGATCATGTGCCAAGCTTTTAGCGAGACGAATGCGTATCCCAGCCAAGGGATCAGACCGTGGCTGGCCTTGCCAAACTGGTAGCCACCAAACATAAGCAGCAGTCCGGTCAGGCCTAATGTCTGCATTGCGCCCCGATGCCGCCACTGTGGTCCGCAGATCAGTGCCACCCAAAGTAGCAAAGCAGTCCATGCCAACAGGCTGGCCCAGCCATCATGCACCAGCAGCCCGATCCCGCCCCCCACCAGCAGCCACGACCGCCACGCGACCGACAGGCGCCAATACAACACAACCATAACCGGCAGGAATAACAAGCCGAAAGTAGTGAGCCACACCATCCTAGTGATCCTTGCTCATCTGCTCGAGCTGGTACCGCCACCAAGGGGCGAAGCGCAGCGCGCCTGCGCTACTCAAGTGGCGGCCATCGCAGTACAGGTCGGGTTGATGGAAATCCGGTGAGCTTAGGTAACGAATGGTCGGCCCCGGAGGCAGCACGCGCTGCCAGCGTTGTAGCCAGCGCTGTTTTTCCACGAGGAGGTCCTGCTCGAATTGCTGGCTGCGGCGCAGGTCGAGAAAAACGATCCGCACGCCTTTCTGCGACAGGCGCGATAACTTACCGGCTAGCACTGTGTCGACCGCTGCACGTGACAACTCCGCCTGCTGTAGCGGCACCAGGATCGCTCTTTGCTGTTGCAGTCGCTCTGGCGCGACGGCAACGCAGCGGAATGGGGCGTCTTGTTGCTGGAGCACCTGTTCGGACCAAGGCGCACCCCGGCCCATCCGCGCCATCACCGCGTAGACGGCGTTTTTTGGGGCATCGGCCAAGGTATCGCGCAGATCCTCCATCAGCGTATCGCTCGGCAGCAGCAGGTTCGTGTCGATTACCAGCACGTCTGGCGGCTGCTGGACGATACTCTGCAGCACTACGTCAAGGTGACCGAGGCCAACATAGCTCTTCGTAAGTCGCCGCCATCGCGGGCCTTGCAAGTGCTGGTAGTTCGCAGCTGGCGTTGCGGCCCGGAGCAGCGAGGAGCCCAGTCCCAGTACGCGTACATCGCCTTGGGCGCGCGGGGCACTCAGAAACTGCTGCACGTCGGCTGCCAGTGTCTCGCCAGTCTTTTTTTCGACCAGCTGACGCAGGGGCATAAGCAGCGCCAGCACGGCTGCGGCGAAAAAGAGGCCGTACAGCCAGACGCGCAGCGGTGGCAACTGTGGTGCTGTCCCCATCTCAGCGCGCGAGCCGCTCGATCATTTGCACGGTCGCCCCCAGCGATTCCATGTGCACCACGTCGGTTGGACTGAGCCGGATTCCGAACCGCGCTTCCAGTCCGATCACGAAATTGATATGGGCCAGCGAATCCCAGCCCGGCGTGTTGGCAGGGCCGGAGCTGTCCTGCAACGCGTCGGGTGCAACGTGGAACAGTTCCGCAGCAAGAGAAAAAACCTGGGCACGCCAATCACGGCTGGCGGCCGCTCCAGCCGGCATTACGGACAGCGACTTTTGCAGTTGGGCCGTAATGACCTTGCCCGACGGCGTGCGCGGCAATTGCGAGCTGAACACGATTCGCTTGGGCAGCTCGTGCGCGCCCAATTGGCTACCGCAATGGGCCAACAATTGCGCACTGTCGGCCTCCATGGCGGGGCGCAGCACCACGCAGGCCACCGGTATTTCGCCCCAGGTCGCATCGGGCAGGGCGACGGTGGCCGCTTCCAGGACGGCCGGGTGTTGCAGCAGCACGCTGTTGATGGCTTCCGGTGACAGGTTGTAGCCGCCACAAATGATCAGGTCCTTGAGGCGGCCGGTGATCCAGTAGACACCGTCACTGTCGCGCCGCGCCTGGTCGCCCGTGTGCAGCCAGCCGTCGCGCAACACGGCGGCGGTGGCTTCGGGATTGTCGAGGTAGCCGTGCATCAGGTTGGCGCCTTGCAGGCACAGTTCGCCGGACTCGTCGTCCCCCGCTGCGCTGCCGTCCTCGAGCAGGATTTTGGCCTGCATGTCACGCGGCATGCCCACGCTCCCTACCTTGTGGCTGGCGGCGTCCGGTCCGGCGTACAGTCCGCAGGCGCCGGTTTCGCTCAAGCCGTAGGTATTGATCAGTTTGACCTTGAAAGTGCTGGCAAAGCCGGTCCAGATGGCGGGATTCAAGGGCGCGCTGCACGAGATCGCAAACTGGAAACGGCCGTTGCTGAAGTTTTCTGCCAGGTGGCTGCCGTACTGCTGTATCAGCGCCAGCGCGGTGGGCGCGGCGATCAGGTGGGAAACCTGCTCGCGGTAGACAGCGATCAACAGTGCCTCGATGCCGATGATGGAAAACGGCGCCGGTCGGACCAGCGCGCAGCCCACTTGGTACGCAAGCAGCACGCCCTGCACCAGGCCATCACCATGCGAGAGCGGCATCAGGTTCATGATGCGCGAGTTGTGGTCCAGTCCGTAGTGATTACCGATCGTACTCAGGTGCGCCAGCAGTGCCGGCCAGTGCATCTCCACGCCCTTCGGGCGCGCCGTGCTGCCCGAGGTGAAGACCACGTAGGCGGGACCTTCCTGGCGCGCTGGCGGCAGTGCTGCCGGTGCCGGCGCCGACAGCAGGCCGGGCCAGTTGTCGAGGTCGACCGGCGCGCGTCGCCCCAGCAACTTGCCGAGCAGCTTGCCCTTGGCTTGGGCGCCGGCTACCCCGATCTGCTGCGCGGGCAGGGTCATGCCGGCCTGCTGCCATTGCGCGATGCGGTCGGCATCGGCGATTACGCCGGCCACTTGCGCGTGCTCGAGCAGGTACTGTACCTGGCCAGCGGCGGTGCCGGGGTCGAGCAGCAGCGGGATCGCGCCAGCGCGTAGGCAGCCGAGCAACAGTGGAATCAGGGCCAGGTCGTCACGTACCATAAACAGCACGCGTTGTTGGCCCATGTTGCCAGCCAGCAGACGGGCCGCCACCATGGCGATCTGCTTGTCCAGTTCGCCATGGTACAGGGCTTTCGGACCTATCAAAAAGGGCGCTTCGGCAAGGCCGGGACGGAATTCGAACATATGCTGCTTTCTAAACTTTGATGAGGGATTGCGCCAGCGATTTGCGATCGAGCTTGCCTGCGGCGGTATAGGGCAGGGCATCTTGCACCTGCCACTGGCGTGGCATCACATCCGCAGTGGGCTGGTGACGGCAGGCCGCGACGAACGCCGCCATGTCGAAACCGACATCGACCACCAGCATTCCCACCAGGCCTTGCGGACCGGATGTGATGGCGGCTTCGCGCACCTGGGGCAGGGCGCACACGGCGCGCTCCAGCAGCGCCGGGTGGACGATGTCGCCATATTCGTTCTTGAGCCGGTCATCGTACCGGCCCAGCAGCGTGATACGGCCGTGGCCGTCATGGTTGGCGATGTCACCGGTGTAGAGCCAGTTGTCGCGCGCCACCTGGGCGGTTTGCCCGGCATCGCGCCAGTAGCCGAGCATCAGCTGGTTGCTGTGTACGCGCAGTTCGCCGGGCTGGCCGGCTGGCAAGGGCGCGCCGCTGGCGTCGCAAATCTGCACCACGGCGCCCACCGGCCTGCCGCCTGCCTGGGGGGCAGCATCGTCGGCGCCGGGTGCATGGTCGAACACCATGCACAGGCCGCCCGTTTCGGTCAGGCCGTAATAATCGACGATGGCAAGCTGCATGCGCTGCGCCAAGGCCGCATGCAGCGTCGATTGAAGTGGCGCGCCGGTACAGAGGATTTGCCGCAGGCGGGCCGGATGCAGGGTCAGGTGGGACGGCAGTAGGTCGAGCATAGCCAGCCAGGCCGGGCCGGTGGACAGCACGGTCACGCCATGGCGCTGCGCCGCCTGCAAGGTCTTGCCCACGCCGTGGCGCTCGGTCTCGTCGGCCAAGTATACACCCGCGCCCGCGAACAGCGCTGCCACCAGCGGGTTGCGCAAGCCACTCATGGTGTGGAAGTCGCCCAGCGACAGCAGCAAGTCTTGGTCATGCCAGCCAAACTCGGTGGCGGCCAACTGGCCGCTGTGCAGCAGCGCGCGTTGGCTGTGGACCACGCCCTTGGGCGTGCCGGTGCTGCCCGAGGTGAACAGAATAACGGCGGGGTCGTCCGGTTGCACCACGTGCGCGGTGGACTCGGAAGGCAGTTCCAGCCAGCCTTTGAGCAGGTCGGACAGTTCCGGCAGGGTGTTGTTGGCAGGCAGCGGCGCCTCGTCGTCTTGCAAGGCGTCGAGCAGCACGGCCGGGCAGGCGGCGAGGGCAGCGGCGCCGTGGCGCGGACGGTCCAGCACCAGCAGGGCCGGTTCGATGCGGTTGAGCAACGGCGTCAGCTGGGTGGGCGTCTCCGCCAGCTCTTTACGCAGCGGTACCACCACCGCGCCCACGCGCCAGATGGCCCAGGTCAGCAGCACCGCTTCCGGGTGTTGGGCGCACAACATGACGACGCGGTCGCCGGGGCCAACGCCCAGCGCGCGCAAGCCCTGTTGCAGGGTCGGTACGAGCAGCGTCACCTCATCCACGCCGAAGGCGCTGTCGTCGATACCGCACAGTAGCAGTGGCCGGTCACGGTACAGTGCCGGCAGCAATTGCCACAGGTAGTCGAAGGTTTCCTCCTGCGGCAGCGGTCGGACGATCTGGCTTGCGTAGTACGTTTGCAGGCGCGCCATGGCGCCACTGACCGGCGCCAGTTGCAGCAGCTCGGTGTTGACCATGGCGCGCGCCAGGTCGCAGACGTGCCCGAGTGGCAGTTGCAGCCGTTTCGCGGTCTCGTCCATGGTTCGCATCTGGCCCAGTTGGAACAAAATCTGCAACTGTTGCGGCGCGAGCGTTTGCGTTTCGAGCCGTTCCAGGCGCCCGGCATAGCATGGATGGCGCAGCAGCAGATCTGCCATCAGGCCGCCCAGTGCATTCGGATCGACGACGGCGCGGCCATTCAGGCCGTCCAGGTCGAGCAGCGCGTTGACGATTCCGTGCGCGCCGGGCACTGCAAAGTCGAGGTCGGCGCGGCGCAGCGGGGCGTTCTCCCATGCAGGCGGGACCAACGCCACCAGGCCGTTGTAATGTGGCGTATCGGGCTCGTTCAGCAAGGTCGTGGCGCCATGCACACCGGCATCGAACAGCGTTACCTCGGCCATGACGATGGCGCTGCGCGCCTGGCGCTTGCTGGCAGCTTGCAGCCGTTGCAGGTGACGCCTGCCGTGCACGATCAGTCCGCCACGGTCGAAGTACGGCGACGGTTCGCTGTTGGCCATGTGCACGTGCGGGAAGATGATAGGCGCGTCGTCTCGGGCGATACGCAGCAGGTCGCCGATGAAGGTGGCTGGTGCGTAGCGGTGCAGCGAGTCGAGGCCGTGGACCAGTGCAAATTTGCCGTCTCCGAACGGCAGCGGCCCACCCGGCGGCACGAACACGATATCGTGGTTAGGCGCGCGTCGCCCGGCCGCCAGCCAGTGCGCATAGCCCATGTAGCCGAGCACGTCGAAGTTGCCCTCCCATATCGACACCACGTGTTGCTCTGGGAACAGCGCCGCCAGCATCTCGCCGCTCCAGCCGGTACGGCCCCAACTGTCGAGGATCAGGTCGCCAGGCCGCAGCTGCATGCGCACCAGGTCGAGCAAGGCGTAGAACGCCCGCGTCGATTCGTTAAATGGCTGGAAGGCGGCGTAGCGGTCGGGAATCCGGCGCACATGGCGGCGGTGCAGAAACGACATGTAATCGGCGCTTGGGGCCAGTTTGGCGTCGAGGGCTGGCAGCGCCGCGTGCGCATCGGTCGCACTGCCGAGCTGCGCTTCGGTAAACATCGGGAAGCCTTGTACCACCGGGATATGGATCGCGCAATCAGGACAGCTTAGCACGCCACTTTGCACGGACAAGCCGGTCGTAATTGTCATGCCGGCATTGAGTGGTACGCGGCATGCAGGACATGCCAGGGCGTCGAACGTATTTGTTTGCATTAATAAACGTGTAAAGGATAGCAGGCGCGTGGCGTGCTTACAACGTTGCTGGCGCCGGGGTCTTGCTGCGGTAGTCACACAAATCGATCTGCATGCAATTCCAGCACTCCGGCTTACGCGCCTTGCAGGTGTAGCGGCCGTGCAGGATCAGCCAGTGATGCGCATCCTGCAAAAATTCCTTGGGTACAAACTTTAACAGCTTCTGCTCGACAATGTCGACGTTTTTACCGGGCGCCAGGCCGGTGCGGTTGGAAACACGGAAGATGTGCGTATCGACCGCCATGGTCGGCTCGCCAAACGCCGTGTTCATCACCACGTTGGCGGTCTTGCGGCCCACGCCGGGCAACGCTTCGAGCGACTCGCGGTCGCGCGGCACCTCGCCGCCGTGCAGCTCCACCAGCATCTTGCAGGTGGCGATCACGTTCTTGCCCTTGGTTTTATACAGGCCGATGGTCTGGATATAGGTCTTGAGTTCTTCCTCGCCCAAATCGAGGATAGCCTGCGGCGTATTGGCCACCGGGTACAGCTTGCGGGTGGCCTTGTTGACGCCCACGTCGGTCGCTTGCGCCGAGAGCAGCACCGCGATCAGCAGTTCGAACGGCGTGGTGTATTCGAGTTCGGTCTTGGGATGGGGATTGGCGGCGCGGAAGCGCACGAACATTTCGTGGCGTTTGGCTGGATTCATTCAGGCTCGGTTCCGTTCTGGCTGTCGGCAGCGGCAGCTGCTTCTTTCTTGGCCCGCGCGCGCTCCATGGCCGCGGCGATGATGGCGCGCTTGCGCTCCTTTTCCGCTGCGCCGGCGTCGTCCACCGGCGCCAGTGCTTCCACCGCGTCCATCTTGGCAGCGGCCTTGCTGGCCAGGCGTTCGTCGTTTTCCTGCTTTTCGCGCTTCAGGCGCGATATACGGAAGTCGTGGCGTTCGCGCGCGGCATCGGCGTCAGGCTGGCTCCACGCGGCCCAGCCGGTCGCTTCCGTGACAGGGTACATCACGATGCAGTCGACCGGGCACGGGTTCACGCACAGGTCGCAGCCGGTGCACAGGTCGGGCACGATGGTGTGCATCAGCTTGGCGGCGCCGACGATGGCGTCCACCGGGCAGGCCTGGATGCACAAAGTGCAGCCAATGCACAGCGTCTCGTCGATATACGCCACCGCGCGCGGCCGTTCGAGGCCGTTGACGGGATTGAGCGCGATGATCTTGCGGCCGGTGACTGCCGACAGCCGGGCGATGCCCTCCAGGCCGCCCGGCGGGCACTGGTTGATCTCGGCCGCGCCGTCCGCTATAGCCTGCGCGTACGGACGGCAGCCATCGAAGCCGCACTTTGTGCATTGTGTTTGCGGCAGGACGTCTTCGATGCGGTCGGCGAGGGTGCGGAGGTCGGACACGGCGGTTTTAAAATCGGTAAAACGCCATTATCCGACATCTGCGCGCCGCGCACCGAAAAACCGCATGCGGCGTACTGTCTCCCGCTACGCATGGCGGATCCGCGGAATCGTAAACACGCCGTCGAGCGACAGCAATTCGATGCGATGCTGTTCGGCCAGCTGCGCCAGGATGGTTTCGCCGTGCTGCAGCAAGTGGATTTCCACGCGGCGGCGGTCGGTCTCGCTCACCCGGCGCACGACCAGGCCCATCGCTTCGCAGCGGGTGGCCAGCGCCACCACGCCATGATGCTTCGCTTGCAGGCGTTCGGCCAGTTCGCCCACCGTGGCCCAGTCGCGGCCCGGGTAGCCCTTGATGTGCAGCAGCAGCAAGTATTGCAGCGGAGTGATGCCTTGCGCTTGCACCACGTCTTCGGAAAAGCGTTCGAAGCGGCGCATCTGGTAGCGGAATTCGGACAGCGCGGCGAAGTCAGATTTGGCCAGGGTTTTGTAAGTCATGAAGAAATATATCACAACGTGATGTATTTGGCTGAAAAAAAAGCCCGGCGTGTTCAGGTGCCGGCTTTGGGTCCGCGATTTAAGCGTGTTGCTTGATGAAGTCGGTGATCTTTGGGCACACCATCTCGCGCCAGCGGCGGCCCGAGAAGATGCCGTAGTGGCCGGCGCCCGGGGCCACGAAGTCCTGCTTCATGGTGTCCGGAAGATTGCTGCACAGGTCGTGCGCGGCCTGGGTCTGGCCGGCGCCGGAAATGTCGTCCAGCTCGCCCTCGACCGTGAACAGCGCCACCGTGGTGATGTCTTGCGGACGCACCAGCTGGCCGCCCACTTTCCAGATGCCCAGCGGCAGGGCGAAGTCCTGGAACACGGTCTTGATGGTGTCGAGGTAGTACTCGGCCGGCATGTCGAGCACGGCGTTGTACTCGTCGTAGAACTTGCGGTGCGATTCGGCGGTTTCCTCGTCGCCCTTGACCAGGTGGTTGTAGAAATCGCGGTGGCTCTGGGCGTGGCGGCCCGGGTTCATGGCGATGAACCCGGCGTGCTGCAGGAAGCCCGGGTACACCTTGCGGCCAAAGCCGGGGTAGTTCGACGGCACCGGGTAGATCACGGTGTTTTCGAACCACGAGAATTTCTTCTCGGTGGCCAGGTTGTTCACTGCCGTGGGTGAACGGCGCGGATCGATCGGGCCGCCCATCATGGTCATGGTTTTCGGCAGTTTCGGATCCTTCGCAGTGGCCATCAGCGCAATGGCAGCCAGCACCGGCACGGTCGGCTGGCAAACGGAAATCACGTGCACGTCCGGACCCAGGTGGCGAATGAAATCCTGCACGTAATAGATGTAATCGTCGAGGTGGAAGGCGCCGTCGCTCAGCGGCACCATGCGCGCGTCGGTCCAGTCGGTAATGAAGACGTCGTGCTCGACCAGCAGGCCGCGCACGGTGTCGCGCAGCAGCGTGGAGTGGTGGCCCGACAGCGGCGCGACCAGCAGCACGGTCGACTGCGCCAGGTCCTTGACCTGTTGCTCGCCCAAGTCTTTCTTGAAGTGGATCAGGCGGCAGAACGGTTTGTTCACTTCCACCTGTTCGATGATGCCCACCGGCTGGTCCAGGCCCTTGACCGGCGAGGTATCGATCTCGAAGGCCGGCTTTTCGTAGTCCTTGCCCAGTCGGTACATCAATTCGTAGCCGGCGGCGATGCGCTGCGCGAACGGCGTATGCGCGAGCGGCGAGACCGGGTTGCTGAAGATTTTGGCGGAGGCGTCGGCCCACTGCATCAGTGGCGTGAGCATCGAGCGTTGCATTTCGTGCAGCTGGTAGAGCATGGTAGTTGTCCCGGTGTATTTATGGTGCGTTGCACCAATTACTGCATGATACGCCAATTCAACGTGGCAAGCCGCTTCGGGCTGGCGATCAGCGTATTTTAGGTGCTTCGAAGCAAAATTGCTGATATTGCGCAACATGCCCCTCCAAAGAATAATACTGCCGAACCCATAAAAAAAGCAGCGTTTCCGCTGCTTTTGTGTAGGACATCCACTTGAGTGTTGCGTTACTGGCGTGGCGATAGTAACGCGCGATTCATGCTCAGTCGAAGACCGGAGTCTCGACGCCCAGCACCTTGTGCAGCTTCGGCGAGGTGGTGGTGTACTGCATGTGAATCTTCTTGTCCGGGAAGATGTACGGCGCGGCGCCGAAGGCGGCCAGCGCGGCTTCGTGGAAGCCCGACAGGATCAGCTTTTTCTTGCCCGGATAGGTGTTGATGTCGCCCACGGCGAAGATGCCCGGCACATTGGTTTCGAACTTCTCGGTATCTTGCACCTTCAGTTGGCGGCGCTCGATGTCCAGGCCCCATTCGGCGATCGGGCCCAGCTTTGGCGACAGGCCGTAGAACACCAGCAGCATGTCGAGCGGCACGCGGCGGGTGACGCCGTCCTGGCCGGTGACCTTCAGTTCGGTCAGCTTGTCGTCCTTGGTCTCGAAACCGGTGGCCTGGCCCACGATCAATTGCATTTCGTAGTCGTCGCACAGCGCTTTCATCTTGGCGACCGACGCCGGTGCGGCGCGGAAGTCTTCGCGGCGGTGCAGCAGCACGACTGATTCGGCCTTGCCGACGAAGTTCAGGGCCCAGTCCAGGGCCGAGTCGCCGCCGCCGCAAATGACCAGGTTCTTGCCTTCGAACTGGGCCGGATCCTTGACCTTGTAGTGCAGCTGCGAACCTTCGAAGACGTCGATGCCGTCCACTTTCAGGGTGCGGGCCTGGAACGAACCGACGCCGGCAGCGATGAAAATGGTCTTGGTGATGAATTCGGTACCGGCGGTGGTGGCGACGTCGAAACGGCCGTCGTCGCGGCGCTGCACCTTGACCACTTCCTGGCCCAGGTGGAAGGTCGGCTCGAACGGCTCGATCTGCTTGAGCAGGTTGTCGGTCAGTTCCTGGCCGGTGCACGAAGGCACGGCCGGGATGTCGTAGATAGGCTTGTCAGGATACAGTTCGACGCATTGTCCGCCCACCGCGCCCAGCGAGTCGATCACATGGGCTTTGATTTCCAGCAGGCCCAGTTCGAAGACCTGGAACAGGCCGACCGGGCCGGCGCCAATGATGACGGCATCGGTTTCGATGACGCCGGTAGGGGTGACAGTGCTATTCATTCGTTTTTCCTGTGATTTCAATAGTGGTTAGGCGACACCACGCTGCACGCTGTAGCTGGCGCGCGGCCCGGTGTTGCCTGGCCAGACAGACGTCTTAGCGTACCAGCAGGTGCAGCTTATCTTTAACGTCCTTGAACTGGTCGGCGTCCGGCAGCGGGGCGACGGTCTTGGTGATCGAAGGCCAGTGGCGCGACAGGTCGGCGTTGAGCTTGATGTATTGCTGCTGGTCGCCGGGAACGTCTTCTTCGGCGTAAATCGCATTGACCGGGCACTCGGCCACGCACACGGCGCAGTCGATGCACTCGTCCGGGTCGATGGCGAGGAAGTTCGGTCCAGAGCGGAAACAATCTACCGGGCAAACATCGACGCAGTCCGTATAACGGCAGCTGATGCAAGATTCGGTGACAACGTGGGTCATAACAGTCCTATCAATGTTGGTGCGCCTCGACAAACCTACTGCGCGGCCCGCTATCGCCGCTGCGTTGCTCAGCGTACCGGAGTACGCTTGCGCTACTCCCGACGATAACAGGCCGCTCGCGACGGTTTTTCGAGGCGCCCTGTTGGTGCGCAGTGGCGTAGTCGGCGATGGCGTAGCCGGCTAACCTCGGCAAAG
>NZ_LROM01000015.1 GCF_001758785.1 Duganella phyllosphaerae | reverse complement strand
ATTGAAGGGCCGCTGCCGGCGCATAATCCGGCGCAGTTGCAGTCACTGGCGCCGCGTCGGCCGCGTAGTGAGCACGGTGCACGGCCCACTCCAGGCGCGCCATGTCGGCCAGGTATGGCAACGTGGCCGCAGGTGGAAAATCGTCGAGGAAATCGCCCAGTTGCGCGCCGAAGCGATTGAGATCGCCATCTTGCGATGGCTGGGCGCGCACGTACGCACGCGCCAGCGCGCCGAAAAATGCGTGGCCGACCAGCGCGGCGATCACCGGGTAGGCGGCCGCCAGCGCCTTGGTGGCGGTCGCCGCCAGGTTGCCGCGATACAGCGTCAGCCGGTGGTCGTTATGTTGATGCGGGCGCCACAGGGACAGCGCCGGCGGCGCGGCATCCGGGGCCACCAGGGCGTCGGCGAACAGTTGCTGGCCCTGGGCCAGCGTGGCGTAAGCTTGGGCGCCAGGCGTGGCGAGGGCGCCGATGTCATGCGACGATGCTGGAACTGGAAATGGAACTGGTGCGTTTGCTTGGCGCGGCAGTCGGGTCGCCGCTGCTGCGTTGCTTTGCTGCAAGGTCGGCGCGCTTCCTTGGCAACGAAGCAGCGCCTGCGCCTTCGCAGCCTCTTCCATCAACACCACCAGCGGCGGAATATCGGTATCCCATTCGATCAGCGTTGGCACGGCGCCGAAGCGTTCCAGCGCAGCCTGGTAGAGTTGCCAGACCGGCGCGGCCACGGCAGCGCCGTGGTGGTCGATGACTGCCTGCGGCGTTACCAGGTGACCGCCCAGGTGCAGTTCGCCCACCGTGGCGGGCGCGATCGCCTGCAAGGCGGCCAGCGCATCTTCGCCGTGGTTGCACTGGTTGACATACAGGTTGTTGATGTCGAGCAGCAGGCCGCAGCCGGTGCGCGCGGCCAGCGCCGCCAGGAACTGCGCTTCGCTCATGCTGTCCCCGTGGAACCTGGTGTAGGTGGACACGTTCTCCAGCAACAGTTGCCGTTGCAGCAGGTTTTGCACCTGGTCCACGCGTTCGCACAGCAGGTCGAGCGCGGCGGCGTCCAGCGTCAAGGGCAACAGGTCGTTCAAGTGGCGGTCGCCTACCGCGCCCCAGCACAGGTGTTCGGACACCAGGCAAGGTGCGACGCTGCGCACCAGTGCGCGCACGCGCTCGAGATGCTGTGTGGAAAATCCCCGTGCCGAGCCCAGGCCCAGCCCCACGCCATGCAGGCTGACCGGATAATCGCGCCGCAACTGCTGCAGCACATGCCAGTCGCGGCCGGATTGGTCGAGATAGTTTTCGGTGTGGACTTCGAGCCAGTCCACCGCCGGCCGCTCATCGAGGAACTGGCGATGGTGCGGCGCGCACAAGCCGATTCCCACGCCCAGCGGGCGCGGTGCAGCAGCAGGCGCGGCATCGCTACCGGTCACTTGTGCTACGGGATCACAGCCGGCTGACCGGGCGGCTTACTTGGCAGGCGCAGTGGTCTTGCCACCGATTTTTTCGCAGGTGCCCTTGGGCACGTGCTTCCATTCGACCGCTGCGTTGTCGGTCGTGGCCTGGCCTGCGCACGAATGGGAACCATCGGACGCGGCGCAGTCGTTCTGGCCTGCCTTGGCCACGCCATAGCATTTCTCGGTATCGGCGCTGCCGTTCATGCCGGTGGTCGCAGCGGTGGCCGTGCTGGCGCTGCAAACAGCGGCCAGGGCGGCGGCGATCAGGGCGTGGCGTTGGTTCATGGTCGGTTCTCCTCGAAGGTGGTGGTATGCAGGCGCAGCGTAGCAGCAATCATGCTGCCACGGCTAGTCTGCGCGGCCGGTCCACCCGGAAGATGGCGCAATTACGCAGTGGTGTTGATGGTGTTGCCGAGGTTGGAAGGCAGGCGCGGCGCCGAAGGCACCGGCGGAATCGCCTCGATCAGCGCAGTGGCACTGGACGCCTGGATATCTTGCGCCTTTTTCAAAACGGCAATACCTACCGCCTGCTTGTTGCCGGTGTCGGCGATGCTGGTTGCAAGCTGGGCAATGTTGGAAACGTCCATGGTGTCCTCCTTTAAGGCGTATCCCTTATTTACGGAAGGACGCGCCGGAACTTTAGGCCGTCGGCGACATTTCATGGCGTTTTTTTTCCACCAGCGCCAGCAGCCAGTCCAGCACCTCCTGCGGCGCGTTCAAATCGAGCCAGGCTGTGCTGACCGACAACTCTGCAGGCCGTGGCAGGTCGGACGCCACCGCCACCACGTGCGCATCGTGCGGATACAGGGGTTCGCGCCCCTGCTCGCGCCGATACACTTCCAGCTTGTCGATCGGATATTTCTTGAACCCTTCGAGCAGCGTCAGGTCGGCCGGCGACAGGCGCGCCAATTGCTCTTCCAGGGTGGGCTCGGGGGCGCCGCGCAATTCGTGGACGATGGCATAACGAAACGGCGACGCCACCATCACCTCGGCCGCGCCTGCCATGCGCAGGCGCGCGCTGTCCTTGCGCGGTGGCTCCAGCTCCAGGTCGTGATGGCTGTGCTTGATGACATTGACCTTGAGGCCACGGTTGGCCAGTTGCGCGATCAGGTACTCGAGCAGCGTGGTCTTGCCGCTGCCCGACGTGCCGATCACACCCAGCACCTGGCGCAGCGGCGCGGAACTTGCTTGATACATTGCTACTCTCCCTGCCACATCGTTGCTCTTGCCTGGCATTATACCCAGCAATATTTCACGTGGCAGACACCGAAAGGCCTATTGCTCCTCGTCCAGTTGACGGAAACGCTCGCTGCGCGAGCGGCTGTTGGCCAGCAGGATCAACAGCAGGCAGACCAGCGCCGTCATATAGGTGCTCGGCTCGCTATCGATGGCGGTGTAAATGGTATGGACCGCCGCGTGGGAGCGCGGCATGACCATGGTGGCGGCTATCAGGAAAGGCAATAACGTCAGGTATTTCATGATCATCCCCTGCAATGATTGGCATGGGAACGACGTTATCACCGCGCCGTGACGCTTTGATGACAATTTAGTACGGAACGCGGTACCTGTAGCCTTTATAGCTGAACACCGCCTCTTTCGGATTCAGTTTTTCCAGCAACAGTCCGGGCGCGACTTCCTCGCCCTCGCGGCGCAGTATTTTGTCCACCAGCAGCAGCCGGTCGGCAGGATTTTTAGAGTAGATGTAACCGCCCACAGCCACCTGCGGAATCGCGCGCTGTATCGGTTCCGGCAGCTCGCGCAGGTTGACAACCGGTTCTTCAACCTTGGCAACGGCGGCCGCTGCCAGGGCCGGTGCAGACCTGGTGGCCGATGCGGGCGCGGCAGTGGTGGCCGGCGCCGGGGCTGCAACTGGCGTGGCGGGCTGGGCCAACGGCGTTGTCACCGTGGCGACCGGCGGCGGCAGGGCCGTGACCGGCGCAGGCAGCGCGGCGACGGATTGCTGCGCGGTTGACGATGGCTGCATAGCGGCCGATCGTTGCGCTGCTGTCGATTGTTGCGCTGCTGCCGATCGTTGCGCTGCTGTCGGTGGCTGCGGCAGCGTGGCGGCGGCCGTGTCACCGCTGGCCGCCTGCGCGGTGGCGTCAGCGGTGACCACCGGCGTGGCTGGCCGCAACACCAGTACTACCAGCACCACGATGGCGACCGCCATCGCCACCAGCGCCAGCACGACCGGCCGCTTGAGGCGGCCCGACGCCGAGGTTTGCGCGCCGGCCTGCAAGGTCGGCGCGTGGATGGTCGGCGAGTTGCCGAGTTGGCGTTCGGCTTGCGCTTTTTTCAGCGCTTCCAGGATGTAAGACATATTATTTCCCCGCTCCGGCGGTGGACTGCGCGACCAGGCGCGGCTCCTGCACGCCGCCCAGCTGGTACAGCCGGATAAATGTTTTCGGACCGGCCACACCGTCCGCCTTGAGTTGCTGCGACGCCTGGAAGTCGCGCAGGCGTTTGCGCAGCGCGGCGTCGAGCGGCTGGTTTTCGGCCGGCGCGGCCAGTTCGTACAGCTGCGCCAGGCGCTGGGCCAGCCAGTCGACGTCGGCACCGCGGTCGCCAGCCACCACCTGGTCGCGCCAATTGGCCGGCGCGCGCCAGTACGTAGTGAACTCACCGTCGAGCCTTGCGGCCAGCGCTTCCAAGGTCATGCGTTCGGTCTTGCCGCCCGGCGCGGTGATGGTGGCGCCCCTGGCGTCGAGCGCGGTCAGCAGCACGTAACCGGGGATCACCGGATTGTCGCGCAGCGTCAACACGGCCGGCCGGTCGAGCTGGCGCAGCTCGTCGATGCCGCCCCGGGTTTGCAGGCAGCGCAGGTTCAGGCGCGCAGCGGCGCCGCACGGGTCCCTGTCGGTGAGCGCCAGGCCCCACAGGCCAGCCAGCTGGCGCAAGGCGGCAGCCTTGTCGGTAGTGACGCCGGATTCGGCAGAGGAAACCGCCCGCGCGGGAGCAACGGCGGATAGCGACGTGGACGCCGGCACCGGCGCGCCTGTCGTCGCGGGCGACGTGACGGTCCCGGTCGCGGTTGTCGTCCCGGGCGCATGCGCCTGCCCTGGACCATTACCGCGAGCAGCTGCCGGCGCCC
>NZ_LROM01000014.1 GCF_001758785.1 Duganella phyllosphaerae | reverse complement strand
TGGACCCCCTGGTCCCAAACCAGGTGCGCTACCGGGCTGCGCTACACTCCGAAGAAGCAAGATAATACAAGCTGCCGCACGCTCCGTCAAGGGCGTCATAAATATTTATGCCATTTCCGGCGCAAACCGCTGGAACTTACATAAAATGCATGCACCCCAACCAAGGACCGGCCATGAGCGCAGCGTTATCGACGGAATCAATGCGGCGCCCCGGCATCGTGCCGGGCATTTTGATTTCGCTGGCGCTGCACGCGGCGCTGATCTTGGGCTACCGCCTGGCCGCCCCCAAGCTGCCGCCGGAGCCGCCGCCTAACCGGACCATGACAGTGTGGCTGCAACCATTCAAGCCGCCGGTGGCAAAAGTCGAACCGGCCAAACCTGCGACCACGCCATCGACAAGAGCTCCAGGTTCGCCCCGGTCGCGTGAGCGGACCGCCGTGGCGCGGGCCGAGGCGACGCCAAAGCAGCCAGCGCCAGAGGCTGACCACAGCACCGGCAGCACCAGCGCCATCGCCAGCGCGACGGCCACGACGGCCACGACGACCACGACGGCCACCACTGCTGCCGCTACCGGGGCAATCACGGCGCCGGCCGCGTCCTACGATCCGCTGCGCGAACCAGCCGCCGCCACCTTCGACATGGAGGCGGCGCGCCGGGCCGCACGTCGGGTAGCCACTGAAAAAGACACCACCCGCCCCGACTCGCTGGCCAAGCGCCTCGACGACCATCCGCTGTACCCGGAAGACCATGAAACCCGGCTGCAAAAAGGCATTGCCGGCGCCAAGCGCAGCGACTGCCGTAACACGCCCGGTGGCTTGCTGGCGCCGCTGGTATGGCTGCTCGATAAGAAGGACAGCGGCTGCAAGTGGTAGCCGCCGCTGCCGCCGCTGTTATTCTTCCTGCTTGAGCTGCAAGGCCCGGTCATACAGCGCATTCTTCTTGCGGCCGGTAATCTGCGCCGCCAGGGAAGCCGCCTGCTTGACCGAACACTCGGTCAGCAAAATTTTTAGGATGCGCTCGGCATCGGCATCGCTCTCGCCGTCCTGCGAAGGCGCGCCGGCCAGCAGCACCACGAACTCGCCTTTTTCGCGGTGGGCGTCGGCGCGGATCCAGGCCTCGGCCTCGGACAGCGGGCAGCGGTGGATTTCCTCGAACATCTTGGTCAGCTCGCGCGCGAACACGACCTCGCGCTCGGGCTCGAACACGGCTGCCAGCGCGGTGGCGCAGTCGAGAATGCGGTGCGGCGCTTCGTAGAACACCATGGTGGCGGTCACCGTGCGCAAGGTCGACAGGAAGTTTTCACGCTGCCTGGCCTTGGCTGGCAAAAAGCCCACGAAATAAAACTGGTCGTTGACCAGGCCGCTGGCCGACAGCGCCGTTACCGCCGCCGACGCACCGGGCAGCGGCAGCACGCGCAGGCCGGCCGCGCGCACGGCTTCGACGATGCGTGCGCCGGGGTCGGAAACGGCCGGGGTGCCGGCGTCTGAGACCAGCGCGATGCGTTCGCCGGCCTGCAGGCGGGCGATCAGCGTTTCGGCCACTTCGCGCTCGTTGTGCTGGTGGGCGGCGATCAGCGGGCGGTGCAGGCCGAAGCGTGTCATCAGTTGCGCGGTGTTGCGGGTATCCTCGCACGCGACCGCATCGACCAGGCTTAAAACGTGCAAAGCGCGCACACTGATGTCGGCGACATTACCGATGGGGGTCGCCACGACGTACAAGGTTGCGCTAGGATAGGTCTGGTGCGCTGTTTCTTCCAAGACAGGAAGGGCGGAAATGGCGCGGGGTGTGTGTTCAGACATATCGTGGTCAGTGATTGTAATTAGGGGGCAAGATGAAAAAAATGAGGTTGTGCGCGGCAGTGGCCGCAGTGGCGGCGCTGGCGTTGATGAGCGGGTGCGGCTCGTCCGTGCCTATCATTATAAGCCCGCCGCCGGCCCCCGCTCCCGCGCCGTTGCCGGCAGCGCCGCCACCGACCACCAGGCGATTGACCGGATCGGCGCCGAACAACAAGTAGGAAGCGGGCGGCGCGGCGCTACCGGCGGTGCCGGGCGCGCCGGGCGTGGCGCCGTTGACGCCGCTGCTGCCGGGCGGCCCCTGGAACAGGACGTCGACTGCCAGCGCATTGCCGCACCAGGCCGCGCAGACCAGGGGCACCAGGCGCAGGACGGTACGCAGCCGGTTCAATGGGGTGGATTGGGTGGATTGGGTGGATTGGGTTGATGAAGTGCGTGAAGCCGGTCGTGCGGCCGGATGGTTGCATGACATGGTTGCCTCCCTGAAGTGGGAGGCTGTGCACCGATGCCGATGCAATCGCATGCCAGCCGCCCGTAGGGACGATTGTAATGAACGTTCTTTAATTATATGGTCTTTATTGCATCAAAAAAATGCTGGCGCGACCGTAAAACAACGGTCGGCCGATGCTGTATTTTCCGGCTGTTAAGCTTCGCTCCACTGGCGCAACAGGTTGTGATAATGGCCGGTCAGGCCCACCAGTTCCGGGCAGTCGCCCAGGCGCGCGCGCAGGCTCTGGATGTTCTGGTCCAGCTCGAACAACATCGAGCGCCGCATATCGTCGCGCACCATGCTCTGGGTCCAGAAGAACGAACACACGCGGGCGCCGCGCGTGACCGGTTCCACCCGGTGGATGCTGGTCGATGGATACAGGATCAGGTCGCCGGCCGGCAGCTTGACCTCGTGTTCGCCGTACACGTCGGTAACAATCAGCTCGCCGCCATCGTAGTCGTCCGGATCGCTTAAAAACAGCGTGCTCGAGACATCGGTGCGCACCCATGCACCGGGACCGGCAGCTGTCGCTGGCATGCGGCGCATGGCGCCATCGACGTGGGCGCCGTAGTGCTCGCCACCGGCATAGCTGTTGAACAGCGGCGCGATGGTGCGCAGCGGCAGCGCGGCAGCGAAGAACACCGGGCTGGCGGCCAGCGCCGCCAGCACCACCTGGCCCAGTTCGAGCGCCAGCGGCGAGGTTTCGCCGAGCTGGCGGTTCTGCTTGACCTGGGCGCCCTGGGCGCCGACCGTGGTGCGGCCATCGACCCAGTCGGTGGTGTCGAGGCGGGCGCGCAGGGCCGCCACCTGTTCGCGGTTCAAAACGCCAGGGATATGCAACAACATGAATCACTCCTTGCTATGAAAAAAGCCCCGCCGGTGACGGCGGGGCTCAGGTGCAGTTAGCAGTCTGCCGGACTTGGGATCGTCAGCTGCAAAAATACCTGGATCGGTCCATATTTCGCCGCTTTCTCGGCCCATAGCCAGCTATGGGCGCTGCGAAATCGACAAAATCTGTCCTCGACCAGCTATTTTTTCGCTCTGACTCCCCAAGTCCGACAGGCTGCTAGGCATCGACAATGCTTGGACGATGATGCTTAGAACTTGAAATTGGCCGTCAGGCTGCCCGAACGCGGCTGGCCCGGGGTGTAACGGTAACCGGACTTGTTGATCGATGCAACATAGTCCTTGTCGGCGATGTTGTACACGTTCAGGCGCAGGTCGACGTTCTTGCTGAGCGGGTAGCTGGCCATGGCGTCGGCCACCCAGTACGAATCGATATGGGACGGGGTGCCGACGGCGCCGTCGGTGCCGCGACGCAGCTGGTCGTTGAAGCGCACGCCGCCGCCGATGGTCAGGCCGAACGGCAGGGTGTACGAGGTCCACGAAGTGAACGACTGCTTCGGCGTGTAGGCCAGGTAGACTTCGCCGTCGGCGGACACCGCGCGGCCGTTGGTGACCTTGGCTGACATGCGGGTGTAGCCTGCGCTCACCAGCCAGCCACGGCTGATCTCACCGGTCACGCCCAGTTCCACGCCCTGGTTGCGCTTCTCGCCGGTCTGGAAGTAGGTGCCGCTGGTGGCGTCCTGCTCCACTTCGTTTTTCACGGTGGTGCGGTACACCGCCGCCGACAGCGACAGTTTTTGCTTGAGCAGATCCCACTTGCCGCCGAACTCGTAGTTGGTGGTTTCCTGAGGATCATAGTTCGGGTTGGCGGCGCTGTTGGCGGCCGCGCTCAGCGAGAAGTTGGTGCCGCCCGGTGGCGCTTTCGAGCTCGCTGCCAGCGCGTAGATGCTGCTCTCTGGTGTGAGCTTGTACAGTGCCGACAGCTTGCCGTTGACCAGCGTGTCGCCCACCTTGAGATTGGTGGCGATGCGGGTGCCGACCGGGATCAGCTGCGGATTGTTGCCGGTGACTGCGGCCTGGATGGCGACGCTGTCATAGGTGGTGCTGTAGTGGTCCAGTCGGACGCCGCCGTTGAAGATCCAGTCGCCGAACTTGGCGGTATCGAACAGGTACACGGCCTGGGTGTCGGTGTTGCCCACCGCTTGCGCGCCGGTGCGGGCATAGCTGAAGGTTTGCGGCGTGGCCGGGTTCGGGTTGTAGATGCTGGTGCGGGTGATGGTGGCGCCTGGGTTGGTGGCGATGGTGTAGTTGGTCTGCTTCTCGGTGATGAATTCCAGGCCGGCCACCAGCGTGTGCTTGACCGCGCCCGTGTCGAATTCGCCGGTGAGGGTGGTCTGGTTGGTCAGCACCTTGTTGATCTGGTCCTTGTAGGTCAGGGTGGTGCGGGCCATGGTCCAGGTATCGGGCGTGCCGGTGACGATCAGGTTGGCGGAGGTGGCCATGAACGCGGTCAGCAGGTAGTCCTGCTTGTTCTTGCCGTAACGGGTGGTGTTCTGCAGCTTGACGCCGTTGGCGAAGTCGAGTTCCAGGCGCGCCGTGAACTGGTCGGCGGTGACGTTGTCGTGGTCCTTTTCCGAGCCGTAGAAATTCTTCGGATCGACGCGCGGCGCAGTGGCCAGCGGCGCCAGGCGAATGCGGTCGGCGGCGGCGGCGGCAATACTGGCGGCAATCACGGCCGGGGTACCGGTGGTGGCTGCGGCCAGGTAGGGCGGGGTGTAGCCCGGCAGGCCGATGGTCAGCACGCCGCCATCGGGAATATTGTCCTGCTTGACGTGCAGGTAGTTCAGGTAGAAGCGGGTAGGACTATTGAGGCCGATCGCCAGCGACGGCGCCACGGCCCAGCGCTTGTTCTTGACCATGTCGCGGGCCGGGTTGCCGCTGTCCTGCACCAGGGCGTTGAGGCGGAAGGCGGTGCCGCTGTCGGCGTTGATCACCTGGTTGACGTCGGCGGTGGCGCGGCGCTGCTTGCCGCTGCCCACGGTGACGGAGCCGAGGTAGGCGTCTTCCAGTTGCGGACGCTTGCTGACCAGGTTGATCGAACCGGTCGGCGCGCTGCGGCCGTTGTCGGTGCCGGCCGGGCCCTTGAGCACGTCGATCTGTTCGATGTTGAAGATGTCGCGGGTGATCGAGCCGACGTCGCGCACGCCATCGACGTAGATGCTGCCCGAAGTGTCGAAGCCGCGCATGAAGATGGCGTCGCCGGTGTTGGTGTTGCCGTTTTCACCGAGGAAGAACGCGCCCACGCCGGGCGTGTTGCGCAGCGCTTCGGTCAGCGAGACCGCGCCTTGCTGCTCGATCAGTTCCTTCTTGATCACGGTGATGGTCTGGGCGGTATCGACCAGTTTTTCGGTGTACTTGGCCGAGACCGCGCGGTCGGCCTTGAAGGTTTCTTCGGCGGCGCCCTGCACCTTGACTTCGGACAGGGTTTGCGGGGTTTGCGACTGCTCGTCGGCGGCGGCAGCGGCGTGCGCGGCCACCGGCAGCAGCATTGCGGCCAGCGCGGCGCTCATGTGTTGGTTGAAACGCGACTGCGCGTGCTTGCGGCTCTTGATCATTGCGGTATCTCTCGTTCGGATAGGTTGGACGGCTCGTTGCCGGTTGTTATTCGACTAATCCGCGAGATTGTAACGATGATCACGCAATTCGTAAATGCGAATTGTTATCAATATCGTTTACATGTGGTATTTCTGCAAATGTGTTGGAGTTTCCTTCTGTCAATCCGGCTGCAGGGCGAGCCAGGCGCCGGCCTGGTCCAGCGCCGCCTGCAGTTCGGCGCGCACGGCTTGGTAGCCGGCAGCGATCGCCACCGTGTCGCCGGCGGCAATGGCGTCCTCGGCGTCCTTGGTGGCCTGGATCAGGCGGCGCGCGCCCAGTACCCCTACCGCGCCGCGCAGGGTGTGGAACTGGCGGGCGGCATCGGGCAGGCGCCCGGCGGCGATCGCCTGGCCTGCCTCGTCGGCCGGCCCCATGCCGCCTTCGATGGCGCCGCGCACCATCTTGAGCATCACCGCCCTGCCCTTGGCATCCTTGCCCATCACCCGCATCAGCTTGTCCACGTTGAAGACGTCGGCTTCGCTGCCGGGTGCTGAAGCAGGCGCTGCCACCAGCCGGGCGGTGGCGGGAGGCCGTTCCGGTACCGGCAGCGGCGCAGGAGCAGCAGCAGGGGCAGCAGCAGGGGCAGCAGCAGGAGCAGCAGCAGGAGCAGCAGCAGATTTTTTTTTAGGCAGATGCTGCAGCAGCACCGCCAGCATTTGCTCGACCTCGATCGGTTTCGGAATGAACGCGGTCACACCCACCGTCACGCTGCGCTCGCGCTCGGCTTCGAGCACGCCGGCCGTCATCGCCACGATGGGCAAGGTCAGCTTGAGTTCCTGGCGCAGGATGCGGGTGGCCGTAAAGCCGTCCATGACCGGCATCTGCATGTCCATCAGCACCGCATCGTACTCGCCCTGGCGCGTGCTCATGCGGTCGACCGCCTGCTGGCCGTTGTCCACCACGTCGACCAGCGCGCCGGCCAGCTCGAGCATGCCGCAAGCCACCACCTGGTTGGCCACGTTGTCTTCCACCAGCAGCAGCCGGCAACCGGCCAGCGTGCCCTCGATGTCCTGTTCGGCCGCCACCTGCAAGCCGGTCTCGCCGTTGGTCACCAGCGCCTCGTGCAGGGCGTCGAACAGGTTGGAGCTGGTGATCGGTTTGACCAGCACCACGTCCACCTCGGGCGCGGCGGAAATTTCTTCCAGGCGGTCGCGGGCAAAGGCGTTGACCATCACCACCACCGGCTGGCCGCCCTCGGGCGCGGCCGCGCGGATGCCCTTGGCCGTGGCCAGCCCGTCCATGCCCGGCATGTGCCAGTCGGCCAGCACCACGTCGTACGGCTGGCCGGCGTCCAGGCTGGCGCGGAACATGGCCAGCGCCTCGGTGCCGGAGGCCACTTCGTCGGCCTGCCAGCCCCAGGCGCGGATGATCCGGGCGATCAGGGTGCGGCTGGTGTCGCTGTCGTCGGCCACCAGCAGGCGCAGCTCGCCAATCGCCGGCCGGCGCCGCGCTTCGCCGCGCTCCGGCAGCACCTCGAACGGCAATTCGAACCAGAAGCGCGAACCGTGGCCCTCGGTGCTGCTGACCGCGATCTCGCCGCCCATCAGCTCGATCAGCCGGCGCGTGATTGCCAGGCCCAGGCCGGTGCCGCCGAAGCGCCGGGTGATGCTCTGGTCGCCCTGCGAAAAAGCGTGGAACAGCTGGCCCAGCTGCTGGGCGGTCATGCCCATGCCGGTATCGCGCACTTCGAAGTGCAGCCGCACCACGTCCGGCGAGGTGGACTCGGCCAGCGTGATCGACACCACCACCTCGCCGGCGGCGGTAAACTTGATGGCGTTGCCGGCCAGGTTGACCAGGATTTGCTGCAGCCGCAAGGCGTCGCCGCGCAGGTGCCTCGGCACGGCCGGATCGACCGCGATGGCCAGTTCGATTTCCTTGTCGCCGGCGTTCATTGTCATGGTGGTGGCCAGCGAATTCATGGTGTCGTCGAGGTTGAACTCGACCGGCGCCAGCGCCATGTGGCGCGCCTCGATCTTGGAGTAGTCGAGCACGTCGTTGAGGATGCCCAGCAGCGACTGGCCCGACACCCGCACCATGTTCAGGTACTTGCGCTGCTGCGGCGTCAGCGTGGTGTTGCCGAGCAAATACACCATGCCCAGCACCGCGTTCATCGGCGTGCGGATCTCGTGGCTCATGTTGGCGACGAATTCGCTCTTGGCCCGGTTGGCGGCCTCGGCGCGGTCGCGCTCGCGCTCCAGTTCTTCGGTGCGCGCCGCCGCTTCCACCCGCAGGCGGTGCGGCTCGGTCACGTCCGAGATCACCGCCAGCACCTTGGTGCCCTGGTCGGTGCGCACCGCGCTCAGGTTGATCTCGATCGGGAATTCGGTGCCGTCGCTGCGCAGGCCGTGCAGCACGGCGCCACGCCCCATGCGCACCGGCTCGGCGCTGAGCCGCTCGGCAAAAAAATGCTCGCGGTGGCCGGCATGGCGCGCGCGCAGCGGCGCCGGCACCAGCATCTCGATCTCGCGGCCCAGCAACTGGTCGCGCGGATAGCCGAAGCAGCGCTCGCACTCGCGGTTGGCGGTTTCGATGCGGCCGTCCATGCCGACCACCAGGATGGCATTCGGTGCGTACTCGAGTACGCTTTGCAGGCGGGTGTCGGCGGCCTGGCCTCGCTGCTGACGGCGCTGCTGATCAGCAGGTGCGCCGCCAGGCTGCCGATCAGCAGCGCCGTCAGCAGCGAGGCCAGGCCGCCCCACAGCAGCAGCCGCGCCAGCACGCCGTCGAATGCCTCGTAGGCTTCGTCGGCCGGCAGCGAGGTGCCCAGCACCCAGTCCACCGACTTGAGCATCTTGTAGCTGTTGAGTACTTCGCGGCCCTCGGTATCGACGCTGTCGACCGTGCCCTCGAAGCCGTCGGCCAGCGCCAGCGTGGTCGCACCGTTGAGTTGGCCGCCGCGCGGCTGCAGCAGGCGGTTGGGGTCCGGGTGCAGCACGTACACCGGCCTGGCGCCGCGCGTCAGGGCGAAGTAATAGCCGCTGGAGCCGACGGTGGCGTGGCGCAGGTGGCCCAGGAAGTTGTTCTTGTACAACCGCAGCACGCCGGACAGGATGCACACCACCTCGCCGCGCTCGTCGAGCACGGGGGCGATCATCTGCACGATCGGTTCGCGCTGGTACTTGCCCAGCACCGGCTCGGTAATCATCGGCTTGCGGGTGGTCATCACCTGCCTGAAATAGGCGCGGTCGGTGACATCCATGCCCGCCCGGCCGGGCACGACCGGCAGGTCGGCAATGGCCTTGCCGTCGGCGCTGTAGACGATCAGGTCGTCGAACAGCGAGAGGATGGCGCGGTCCTGGTAATAGGCGCGCAGCCGCTCGGCCGAGTTGACCAGGCCGGGCGGCTGCTTGCGCGCGGAAAAAGCGACGATCTCGAGCAGCGCCGTCAGCTTGTCGTCGAGTTCCTCGGCGGTGCGGCCCACCAGCGCGGTTTGCTGGGTAAACAGCACGCGGGAAAAATCCTGTTTGACCCGTTGCACCTGAACCACGGTTACCAGGGCGATCATCATGATCGAGGTGATACTGGTTGCCAGCGCAACCTTCGCCTTGATCCCGAGTGGCTTCATGTCGTCCTTGTGCGGGGCTGCATCGTAGAAAACCAATAGTGATAGGAATTTTCCTATCAAAATTCAAGAATGGCAACAAGATTGCGAATCACGTGCAATTGAATCGCCCGTGACTTGCAATCCATGGTTAGCAATGGCGCAAGCGCAGCCTTTGCTTTACGATGCATTACCCTGTGCACGTTGGCGTTGGGGAACTTACGGTACTTTTGGCATTGATTCGTGGTGAACCCGACCGTCCTCCTTACTACTGCGACCGCCGTCCTGCTTGCCGGACTGGCCAGTGTGCCGCTGCGCGCGGCGCCCGGCACTGACCGCTGGTCCACGCTGGCGCCGGTGGTGTTCGAGCACCTGTCCCCGGCCGAGCGCGATTTTCCCAGCCCGGTCGTGATGAGCGTGGCCCAGGACGGCGACGGCTTCATGTGGTTCGGCTCCCAGGCCGGGCTCGGGCGCTGGGACGGCTACCAGATGCGCAACTTCTATTTTGACGCCAACGACCCCCATTCGCTGCCCGGCGACTTCATCCAGACCCTGCACGTCGACCGCCAGGGTCGCCTGTGGGTGGGCACCAGTATCGACGGCCTGGCTCGGTATGACCGGCAGAACGAGCGTTTCGTGCGGGTGGCGGCGGGCGTCCTGTCCAGTCCGGCCGTGTATGCGATCGCCAGCGACCGGGACGGCGGCCTGTGGGTGGGCACGGCCGCCGGGCTCGATTACGTCGATGCAGCCGGCCAGGTGCATCACCACCGGCGCCCGGACACCGCGCCCGGCGGCCAGCGCGCCAACCAGATCCGCGCGCTGTTGCTCGACCGCGACGGCGTGCTCTGGATCGGCTCGGACGCCGGGCTGGCGCGGCGCGCCGTGGCTGGCAACCGCATCGACAAAGTTGACGATATCGCCGGCGTGGGCGACGCGGTGCTATCGCTGAGCCAGAACCCGCAAGGCGGCGTGGTGTTCGGCACCCTGCGCAGCGGCGTGGGTTTCGCCGCGACCGACGCCGCCACCGCCGGCGCGCGCCTGCTGTCGCTGGCGGACCAGGGCCGGCGCCAGGCGATGGTGCTGTCGCTGACCGAAACCGTGCCCGGCCAGTGGTGGGCCGGCACCTACGGCGACGGCGTGATCGAATTCGATGCCGCCGGCATCCAGCGCCGCATCACCCACCGGCCGGCGGTCGCGGTCAGCCTGGCCAGCGACCGGGTGGCGGCGCTGTGGCGCGACCGCAGCGGCCTGGTATGGGTAGCCAACGAACGCGGCGTCGATACCCACGACCCGCGCAACCGCACCTTCAGCACCATTTTTGACGGCGTCGGTCTGCCCGAGATTTCAGCCTCGGCCTTCATGACCGACCAGAGCGGACGCCTGTGGGTGGCGCTGGCCGACCAGGGCATCGACCTGATTGCGCCGGACGCCACCCGCCGCGCCGGCCTGCGGCCCGATCCGCTGCGGCCCGACACCGCCCTGCCCGGCAGCCTGATCCTGGCCCTGACCGAAGCCGAACCGAACGAGGCGTGGATCGGTACCCTCGCCGGGCTGTACCATACCAGCGGCCGGGGCAGCCGGGTGCGGCGGGTGCCGTTGCCGCACCACGAGCCGTTGCCGCGCATCGGCAGCATTCTCCAGCGCGACGGCGATTTATGGCTGGGCACGCCAGGCGGCCTGCTGCGCTACGATCCACGCGCCGCCACGGTCAGGGCTTACCGCCAGGGGCCGTAGCGCCGCCACGGTCAGGGCTTACCGCCAGGGGCCGGCTGCCGCCGGCGCCCTTTCCGACAGCCGCGTTACCACCCTGCTGGAAGCGCCCGACGGCATGCTGTGGGTGGGCACCCGCAACGGCCTGAATCGCTTCGATCCGGCCACCGGCCGCGCCGAGCAGATCCTGGCGGAGCCGGATCGCAGCGACGGTTTGCCACAGGGCCTGATCAACGCGCTGGCGTTCGATCGGCGCGGCCGCCTGTGGGTGGCTACCAACAGCGGCGGCGTCGCC
>NZ_LROM01000013.1 GCF_001758785.1 Duganella phyllosphaerae | reverse complement strand
TGATGCGGCAGAGCCTGCATTACCAGCCACGACCGCCGCCTGCGGTTCCGGCGTCAGCGCCAGGATATCGTCGAACTCGCGCGATGGCCGGTCCACCTCGGTGTCGCCGGCGGCATTCTGTTTGGCGCGCTCGGCTTTCTTGAGCGCTTGCATTAACAAGCTCATGATCCGTTGGCCTTGGCGGTAGGGACAGGGTAGGTGGACGGTACCGGGTACGGTTCAGTGTCGGGTTCGCCCGGCAGCAGGTCGCGGTAGTTGCGGTAGTCGCCGTTGACGCTGGCGTCCTTGATCACGACCGGCCGCATGAAGATCACCAGCTCGGTCTTGGTGCTGGTTTCATTGCGGAACGAGAACAGGTCGCCGATCACGGGCACGCTCGACAGCAGCGGGATGCCGTCCTTGAGGTTGTCCACGCTGTCCTGCATCAGGCCGCCCATCACGGCGATCTGCCCGCTCGGTACCTTCATCAGCGACTCCAGCTCGCGCGCCTGGATCACCGGCACCCGGCTGGTCACCTTGGCGTCGGCCAGCGCCGGATTCGGGTCGTTGACGTAACCGACAATGCGGGTAATGGTGGGGCGGACATTGATGGTGACCTCGTCGTTGTCGGAGATCTGCGGCGTCACGCTCATGACGAAGCCGACCGGCACCGTCTCGAGCTTCGATTCGTACACGGCCTGCGAAATCGGCGTGCCGTTGGTGCCCAGCACGGCCGGCGTGACCTTGATCGAGAAGAACACGTTGTTGTCGACCACCTTGAGCAGCGCGGTCTGATTGTTCATCACGCTGATTTTCGGGCTCGACAGCACTTTCACCTTGCCGAACGATTCCAGCAACTGGATCGCCGTGGTCAGGTTGCCCAGCTTGCCGGCCGCCGAGTAGGTCAGCAGAAAGGCGCCGGGGCTGGTGCCGGGATTGACGCCGCTGGGCAAACCGGTCTGGCCGATCGCCCGCTGTGAAAACTGCACGTTGCCGCCGGAAATGGTCGACCAGTTGATGCCCTGCTGGTAGTTGTTGCTCAGTTTGACTTCCAGCACGGTGGCTTCGATCAGCACCTGCCGCTTGGCGGCGCCCAGCACGATCTCGAGGAACTCGCGGATCTTTTCGTGCTGGCGGCTGGTGGCGCGCACCGCGATCAGGCCGCCCTCGGCATTGACCACCACCGAATTGGTAGTGGTGTTGCGGTTGCCGCCGAAGGCGCCGCCATCGAACGGCGACGGCGACGCTTGCTGCTGACTGTTCGCCCCCTGCGCACCTGTTGCTTGGCCGGTCTGGCCGGTTTGGCTATTTTGGCCCGGCTGCGGCGCCGTCAGCGGATCGACCAGCTTGTCGTTGATGGTGGTCGGGCGCAGCATGTCGCGGATATTCTTTTCCAGGCTGTACCAGAAATTGTTGTCCGAACGGTTGTTGACCACGGTGGTCGAGTTATTGCTCGGATTGTTCGTGGCGCTGTTGCCGCCAAACGAGCCGCCGCTGCTGCCGCCATTCTGGCCGGTGCCGCTGGCCGCGCCGACCGGGTTCGATGCGCTGCTGCCGCCACCGGTCGTGGAAATCTGGGTGGCGATATTGACGCTGCTGTTGGTGCTGCGCGCAATGTTGACGTAGTCCACCTTGTAATTGCGCCACTCCGGCGTATCGGGCAACACGGTCAGGGTGGTGCCGTTGATCTCGTAGCGCATGTCCACCTGGCGCTGGATGCGCGCCAGCAGTTGCGGCAGGGTCTGGTCGAGCGCATTCAGTGTGACGCTGCCTTCCACGCCCGGATGGACGTCGACATTGAGGCCGGCGTCGCGCGCCAGCGCGAACAGCAGCGACTGCACCGGGACCTTGTGCACGGTCACGCTGTAGGTTTCCACCTTGGCGGTCGCTTTGGGCGGCGGCAGCATGGCGCTCTGGCGCACCGGCTCGGGAATCGCCCCGGCCGGGCGCGGCGGCTCCGAGATGTGGGTGGGCGAGGGCGGCAGCGCGCGCGTGGCGCAACCTGCCAGGATCAAGGAAGCGACGGGCAACAGGGAACAGGCTAGTTTTTTCATTGAGTCTTTCCGGCCCGGTGACACCACAGGATGATGTTGTGAATTTGCAATATAACGACCATGATCTTACAATTCGGAAGCGGTCGCAAGGACGCTCCAACAGATTGCAACAAATACCAGGCACAGCAAACACGCCGTTACAACAGTACGTGGCTGCAAGCCCTTCAAACGGGACGTGCGATAGGACCGATAGGGCGACTCGGCAATCGCCAGCCGGGCGTGGCGCGCCTCGACCGTGCCGGCATCGTCGGCAAACGCCGCCAGCAGCGCCTTGTCGGCCAACACGTTAATCCGCCGCACGATGCCTTCCGACGCGTCGCCGATCAGCCGCACCGCATCGTTGCTGAATACCGGCGCGCCGCCATGGCCGGCCGCCGCCAGCCGGAACGCCAGGAACTCCGCCACCAGCGACGGCGCCAGCGCCGGCACCTCGAAGCTGTGGGTGATGCGTTCCTTCAGTTGCCGCATCGATGGCAGGTCGAGGTGGCGGTCCAGCTCCGGCTGGCCGAACAGCACGATTTGCAGCAGCTTGCTGCTGGCCGTCTCGAGGTTGGTCAGCAGGCGGATCGCTTCCAGCGTGGCCAGTGGCATGGCTTGCGCCTCCTCCACCAGCAGCACCACGTTGCGGCCCTGGCCGTGCAGGGCGATCAAGTGCGTATGCACGGCGCGCTGGATTTCATCGACCCGGTAGCCGCGCGTGGCCAGGCCCAGTTCGGCTGCGATCGCGTACTGCACTTCCACCGGGTCCAGGTTGGGGTTGACCAGGTAGATCACCTCGATATGTCCGGGCAAGCGGCTTTCCAGCATGCGGCACAACATGGTCTTGCCGGCGCCCACTTCGCCGGTGACCTTGACGATGCCCTCACCGTGGCACACCGCGTACAGCAGCGCATCGAGGATCTCGCCGCGCGTATTGCCCGCGTAAAAAAACGCCGGATTGGGCGTGATGCCGAACGGCGACTCGCGCAACCCGAAGTGTTGCTGGTACATGGCCGACGTGGTCATTCCGGAACCTTGAGAAATCGTAGCGGGCCGCGCAGTAGGTTTATCCACGGTTCCATCAAGCGATGCAAGCCAGGAAGGCTTGTTCCAATGTCTGGGCGCCGTAATGCGCGCGGCAGTCGGCGGGCGTGCCGGTAAACCGGATGGCGCCGTCGTGCAGGATGGCCATGCGGTCGCACAGTTCATCGACATCGGCCAGCGCGTGCGAGGTCAAAAACAGCGTACTGCCGCGCTGTTGCAAGGCGCGCAGTTGTTGCTTCAACAGCGCACGCGCTTTCGGATCGAGGCCGCTCATCGGTTCGTCGAGCACATACAGCCGCTTGGGCGACAGCAGGCAGGCGGCCAGGCCCAGCTTTTGCGTCATGCCTTTCGAATAATGGCGCACGGTTTTTTTCAACGCCGCCGCGTCGAGATCGAGCGCGGCCAGCATGGCGGCCACCGCCGCAGCGTCCACCTTCACGCCTTGCAAGGTCAGCAGGTACTTGATGAAGTCGGCGCCGGTCAGGTAGTACGGCGGCATAAAACGCTCGGGCAAAAAGCCCAGCGGCGCGCGGCTGGCCGGCTGGTCGTGCGGTTGGCCGAAGATGGCGATGGCGCCGCCGTCGAGCGCGCAAAAATCGAGCAGACACTTGATCAGGCTGGTTTTGCCGGCGCCGTTCACGCCGACCAGGCCGAAACATTCGCCGGCCTGCACCGCCAGATCGACTCCCTGCAGCACGCCGGACGGTCCATAGCGTTTGACGACTTGCTGGAAGCGCAGGGCAGTTTCAGTCATGAAGCAGGGGAATAGTAGCCGGTAGGAAATGATGTAACACTGTAGCGTATTCGTGCGCGGAATGCGACATCGTTTCGTGTTTCTTCATCGCAAATGTCACATTCTCGTCTAGAATGTCTGGCAAGTTGTTTTGAGGCATTTATTGATGCCATCGCGGATTGAACGGGGAGCAGGTATGGCAAGGCCGGAAAAAGTCAGGTTGGGAGAAATCCTGGTCCAGCAAAAGCTGCTGTCGGAAGAGCAACTGGGACTGGCGCTGACCGAGCAAAAGCGCAGCGGCCGCAAGCTGGGGCGCGTGTTCGTCGAAAACGGTTATGTCACCGAAGAGCAGATCGCCAACGCGCTGGCGCGCCAGCTCGATATTCCGTATCTGAACCTGAAATTCTTCAACGTCAATCCCGAGATCGTGCGCATGCTGCCCGAGACCCAGGCGCGCCGCTTCCGCGCGCTGGTGCTGGAAGACCGCAAGGGAACCTTGCTGGTAGGTATTTCCGACCCGACCGACCTGTTCGCGTACGACGAGATCGCCCGCATCGTCAAGCAGCCGATCGAGCTTGCCGTGGTCAACGAGACCGAGGTGCTGGGCGTGATCGACCGCATCTACCGCCGCACCGAAGACATCTCCGACCTGGCGCGCGAGCTCGAGCAGGACCTGGGCGACGTGTCGGTGGACTTCGGCGCGCTGGCCGCCAATCCCAACCTGGAAGAAGCACCGATCGTCAAGCTGCTGCAATCGGTGTTCGACGACGCCACCCAGGTGCGCGCGTCCGACATCCACATCGAGCCGCAGGAGGGGCGGCTGCAGATCCGCTTCCGCATCGACGGCGTGCTGCACCTGCAAACCGAGGCCGATATCAAGATCGCACCGTCGCTGGCGCTGCGCCTGAAGCTGATGTCGGACCTCGACATCTCGGAAAAACGCCTGCCGCAGGATGGCCGTTTTGCCGTGCGCGTGCGCAACCAGCGCATCGACGTGCGGATCTCGACCATGCCCACCCAGTACGGCGAATCGGTGGTGATGCGTTTGCTGAACCAGAGCAGCGCCCAGTTGCGGCTCGACGCCATCGGCATGCCGCGCGCGCTGGTTGAAAAATTCCGCGCCATCGTCCAGCGCCCCAACGGCCTGGTGCTGGTGACCGGCCCCACCGGCAGCGGCAAGACCACCACGCTGTACTGCGCGCTGGCCGAACTCAATTCGGTGGAGAAAAAGCTGATCACGGTGGAAGATCCGGTCGAGTACCGCCTGGCGGGCATCAACCAGGTCCAGGTCAACGAAAAGATCGAGCTCGACTTCGCCCGCGTGCTGCGCTCGGCGCTGCGCCAAGATCCCGACATCGTGCTGGTGGGCGAGATGCGCGACCAGGAAACCGCGCAGATCGGCCTGCGCGCCGCCATGACCGGCCACCTGGTGCTATCGACGCTGCACACCAACGACGCCATCAGCACGCCGCTGCGGCTGATGGACATGGGCGTGCCGCGCTACATGGTGGGCAGCTCGCTGCAGGCGGTGCTGGCGCAGCGCCTGGTGCGCACCATTTGCGAAAGCTGCACCACGCCATACCAACCGACGCCGTCCGAACGTGAATGGCTGAGCCTGGAATTGAACGACAAGGTGGACATGGCGCGTTACTTCCACGGCAAGGGCTGTTCGCATTGCAACGGCATGGGCTACCGCGGCCGTACCGGCGTGTACGAGCTGCTGGAAATGACGCGCGCCGTGGTCGATGCGGCCAACGATCCGAACCCGTCCCACTTCCTCAAGGTGGCGCAGCAGCAAATGGCTGGCGAAACCCTGCGCCGCCACGCGGTGCAACTGGTGGTGCAAGGCCGCACCACCATCGCTGAAGCGATGCGCATCAGCAACCAGGTCGAGGAGTGACGTGCCGTATTTCGCCTACAAGGCCCGCAACGCGCGCGGCGAACTGATGCAGGGTGTGCTGGAAGCGCCCGACAGCGGCGCCGTGGCCGACCAGTTGTTCAACACCGGCGTGACGCCGATCGAAATCACCGTCACCCAGAAGCGCGTGGCCGACGACGGCGAGGGCTGGTGGGCCAGGCTGCTGGAAAAAAAGGTGACGTCGATGGACGTGCAACTGTTCAGCCGCCAGCTGTACACGCTGCTCAAGTCGGGCGTGCCGATCATGCGCGGTTTGGCCGGACTGCAGGAGTCGGCGGTGAGCAAATCGTTCGCCAAGGTGATCAAGGATTTGCGCGAGTCGCTCGATTCGGGCCGCGAACTGTCGGCCGCCATGCGCCGCCACCCGGACGTGTTTACGCCGTTCTACCTGTCGATGGTGCGGGTGGGGGAGATGACCGGCCGCCTGGAAGACGTGTTCCTGCGCCTGTTCGATCACCTGGAATTCGACCGCGACATGCGCGAGCGCGTCAAGACCGCGCTGCGCTATCCGAGCTTCGTGGTGTTCGCCATGATTGCCGCCATGGTGGTGGTCAACATGTTCGTGATTCCGGCATTTGCCGGCGTGTTTGCCAGCATGCACGCCGAATTGCCGTTGATGACACGCATCCTGATCGGCACGTCCAGCTTTACCGTGCGCTACTGGCCCGTGCTGGCGGTGGTGACAGTGGCCGGCACCCTGGGCTTTCGCAGCTGGATCCGCACTACCAGCGGCCGCTATCGCTGGGACAAGTTCAAGCTGACCATCCCGGTGGCCGGCAACATCATCCTCAAGGCCACGCTGGCGCGTTTTGCGCGCAGCTTTGCGCTGTCCTCGCGCAGCGGCGTACCGATCGTGCAGGCGCTCACCGTGGTGTCGCAAACGGTCGATAACGCCTACCTGTCGGCGCGGGTGGAACAGATGCGCGACGGCGTCGAGCGCGGCGACAGCATCCTGCGCACGGCCGCCGCCGCCGGCGTATTCACACCGGTGGTGCTGCAAATGATCGCGGTGGGCGAGGAGAGCGGCGCCATCGACGACCTGATGGACGAAGTGGCGCAAATGTACGAGCGCGAGGTCGATTACGAGCTCAAGACGCTGTCGGCGCAGATCGAGCCGATCATGATCGTGTTTCTAGGCATTATGGTACTGATCCTCGCGCTCGGCATTTTCCTGCCGATCTGGGACCTGGGCAAAGCGGCGCTGCCGCACTGAGTGCGCCGGCGTGAGTGTTATGACAAACCTTGTGACGCCAAAACAACGCGGATACTCTTTGCTGGAATTTGTCGTGGCGGTCGCCATCGTGGCCGTTTTGGCGACGGTCCTGCTCAATCGCGTCGCGTATTACCAGGGCCAAGCTGAACGTGTTTCTTTGCAAACAATTGTTGCCAACTTGCGATTATCGCTGCAAAGCCGCATTGAGCAAGGCAAGTTGCCAAGTGGCAGCTCGAATTTAACGATGTTGGCCGAAGAAAACCCGTTCAGCTGGTTAAAGAGCAAGCCTGTCAATTATGCAGGTGAATTTTACGCTCCGTCTGACGCGCAGATCGGCGCCGGCAACTGGTGTTATGACCGAAGCGACAAGAGCGTCGTTTATTTGTTAAATAATGCGGAAACATTTTCTCGAGGTCAGGCGAAACGTTTGAAATTCAAGGTAAAATTGTTGCACTTGCTCAACACATCTGGCATTGCGGAAAACGCGGCCGGTACGGTGGTCGGTCTCGACATCGAGCAAGTGAAGACCTGACGTGATGACGCGGGTTTTTCTCATTCAATGTCCGATTTGGAGAAGTATATGAACAAGCAAGCGATGTCCGTCACCCGCGCCCGTGGCGCCCAGTCGGGTTTCACCCTGATCGAGCTGATCGTTGTGATCGTGATTCTCGGTATTCTGGCTGCGGTCGCGCTGCCCCGATTTAGTAATCTGAGCGGCGATGCGCGCGTGGCGTCGCTTAACGCGGTACGCGGTTCGCTGGCGTCCACCGCTGCAACGGCGCACGGCGCCTGGCTGGTGAATCGCGCCGATCCGACGTTCGAGGGCACTACGGTTAATATGGATGCCAACGGTTACGCGCTGGCTAATGCCAACCTGGTTACTGCCGCCGGTCTCGACGCCAACGATTACACCGCCATTATTGCTGGCGGCACCGCTATCGCGGCAGTGCCCAACGTCAGCCCGGCGGTGCCGGCAAACAGCGTGGCCATCGTGCCAAGGGGCATTGCCAACAGTGCTACCGCCGTGACTTGCGTCGTGATTTATACACAATCGCTTGGACTCAATTTGCCGCCTGTGTTGTCGCCAATGCCAACCGCAGCGAACTGCCGCTGATCATACGCTGGCAGGTGAAGGCGGTTGATGTTCATACCCCCGGTACCCACGTGCCGTGACCGCGCCGGCTTCACCATGATCGAACTGATCATGGTGATAGTCCTGATCGGCATCATCGGCGCGGTGGTCGGCAGCAGGTTCGTGGACCGCCAGGTGTTCGAAGCCAGGGCGTTCGCCGACCAGGCCAAGGCACTGATACGCTACGCCCAGAAGCTCGCCATCGCCCAGAACCGTCCGGTGTACGTGCGCTCCACGCCTGCCGGCTTCGCGGTGTGCTTCGACGTGAACCCTGCCACGGGGACGGTCTGCAGTACGGCCGCCAACCTGGCCCAGGCGCCGGGCGGCGCCAACAACGGTACCACTGCCACCCGCGCGTTCTGCGTGTTTCCCGCCGGCGGCGCCTACGTGGCCAACTGGGCATGCCTGGGCAGTCCCGGCATCGGCATCGCCAGCACGGCGCCGCGCACTGAAATGGCGCCGAACGGATATTTCTTTTTCGACGCAGCGGGACGGCCGTTCAACAGCGGCGACGCCGTCGACGGCATTTCCGGCTTCACCCGCCTGACGCTCAACTTCAGCAGCGGCAACCAGACCGCCACGCTCAATGTCGAGGCGGAGACCGGTTATGTGTTCTAGACAATTTTCCAGGCGCGCCCGCGGCGTCACCCTCATCGAGCTGATCCTCTTCATGGTGATCATGGGCGTTGCGGCAGCCGGCATCATCGGCGTGATCAATCTCAGCAACAAGTCCAGCGCCGAACCGCTGCGCCGCAAGCAGGCGCTGATGATTGCCGAAGCGCTGATGGAAGAGGTACAACTGGCGCGCTTTACCTTTTGTACGCCCGACGATCCGAACGCCGCCAGTGCCGCCAACCAGGCCGCTTGCGTTACCCCAATGAGAGTGGGCGCGCGCGCCGCTGGCGCCAATCGCCCGTACGGCAATGTCGCCGACTATGCCCTGGTGGCCGGCCAGCCCACGTTCACGTTCGCTGTGAACAACGTGGACGTTGACATCAGCGGCAACCGGCTCGGCGTGGACAGCACCGGCGCCACCATGGGCAATGCCTCGCTGGCGCCCATCCGCTCTACCGTCACGCTCAATTTCGTCGCCGGGCTCGGTCCTGCGGGGGCGGCGATCACGTCCAGCGCCGGCGCCCTCAATGCCCTGCAGATCACCATTACCACCACCTACGGCGGGGCCAACGAATTCGTGCGGCTCGACGCCTACCGCACGCGCTACGCGCCGAACGTGCTGCCGTGATGGCGTCCAACATGATGCCCAGGTTGCATGCTCACCATCGTAGCCAGCGCGGCTTCACGCTGGTGGAAATCATCGTCGCGATGGTGCTGACCACGATCATCGCCGGCACGCTGGTGCTGTTCATCCGGCGCCCGGTCACCAGTTACCTTGATAGCGCGGGCCGCGCCGAGATGACCGATGTCGCCGACCTGGCCCTGCGCCGCATGGCGCGCGAGATCCGCGCGTCGTTGCCCAACAGTACCCGCGTGAATAACGTCGGCGGCGTGGTGTTCCTGGAATTCATCCCCACCTACCGCGGCGGCCGCTACCTGTCGGTGGAAGACAACACCACGACCGGCACGCCGCTCAGTTTTACCAACGGCGCGGCGACGAGTTTCAGCGTGGTGGGCGCGAACGCCGCGATGGCGCCGGGAGGGCCGAATTACATTGCCATCTACAACCTCGGCGCCGGCTTCCAGGATGCCGACGCCTACGCCGCCAGCAACCTGGCGCGCGTGACCGGCAGCGCCATTGCCGCGTCCTTGCAGACGATTTCATTCAGCGCCGTGCCGGCGTCCGAGCTCGGTGGCGGCAACGCCGTGTCGCCACTGGCCAATCCGTTTGCGGTGCCGGTCAACGCTGCAACGCCAAGGCCGCCCAATACCTCGCCCGACCAGCGCTTCCAGGTGGTGGGCAGGCCCGTGATCTTTCGCTGCCAGGGCAACGCTACCGGCACTGGCACGCTCACGCGGTCAGTTGCTGCCAGTTTCAGCCCGGTGCCGTCGCAGCCGGCAACTGCCGCCGGGGTGCTGCTGGCAAACAATGTTGTGGCATGCAATATCAGCGTCGGCACCAATCCGAACCGGCAATCGGCGCTGGTCGGGCTCACGCTCACGCTCGGCCGCACCAGGCCCGACAGCGGCCTGGAAACCGTGACGCTGGTCCATCAAATCCACGTGAACAATACGCCATGAACCAACCTGTCATGAACCCGCGCAGGCTGCGCAAGTCGTCCGGCGTGGCGCTGGTGACGGCGATCTTCCTGCTGGTGGTGCTGGCCGGGCTGGCCGTGGCGGTGGTGTCGCTGACCACCACGCAACAGGTCACCCGCACCCAGGACGAACTGGGCGCGCGCGCCTACCTGGCGGCCAAAGCCGGGATGGAGTGGGCGCTGTTCACCCAACTGCAAGGAGGCGGCCTCGGTTGCCCATCCACCAACGCCTTCGCGCTGCCGGCCAATACCAGCTTGTCGGGGTTCACGGTGACTGTAGCTTGCGAGGCGCTGCCGGCCGGCTTCGGCGTGGCGACAGGAACGGCCGACCCCACCGCCAACCGCATCACCATCACCGTCACCGCGTGCAATGCCACGGTCGGCACCGCCTGTGCGCCGAACAACAGTCCCGACTACATCCAGCGCGTGGTGCAGGCGCAGCTTTAAAGAAACAAGCGCTGCGGGAAAATGTGTATTTTTACGGCATGAATGTCAAATAGCGTAAAAATGATTCGAAAGTTGAATATAATCAACGACATAACCACAGAGAAACACGGGCATGGGATTTTTTACAAGAACTAAAAAGAAGGAAGGCTGGGTCACCGTCTCCTTTTTGCGCGATGGACTCTGCGTCGCCCGCGTCCAGCGCGCGCGCGATGGCAAGGCCGTGGTGGAACTGTCCGCGTTTCAGCCCGCCACCGACAGCCGTTCGCCGGCCGCGCTCGAACGCGCCGCCAAGGAATTCAAGCTTGCCAGCTACCAGCTCGGCACCATGCTCGGCGGCGGCGAATACCAGCTGCTGACAGTCGAAGCGCCCAATGTGCCCCAGGACGAACTGAGAACCGCCGTGCGCTGGCGCCTGAAGGACATGCTCGACTTCCACGTCGATGACGCCACCATCGACGTGCTCGATATCCCGGTCGATCCCAACGGCATGTCGCGCGGCCATTCGATGTTCGCGGTGGCCGCCCGCAATACGCTGATCCAGGCGCGCCAGGCGCTGTTCGCCGACATCCAGCTGGCGCTGACCGTGATCGACATTCCCGACCTGGCGCAACGCAATATCTCGGCGCTGCTGGAAACCGAAGGCCGCGGCCTGGCCATGCTGTCGTTCGACGCCGACGGCGGCTTGCTGACGATTACTTTCAAGGGCGAGCTGTACCTGTCGCGCCGCATCGACGTCACTATTGCCCAGCTGCTGGAACCGGACACCGACAAGCAGCAGGGTTGTTTTGACAAGATCACGCTGGAGCTGCAGCGCTCGCTCGACCATTTCGACCGCCAGTTCAATTACGTCAACGTCAACAAGTTGTTGCTGGCGCCCACCGGCGCTCCCGGACTGCACGAATACCTGGCGGCCAACCTGTACACCCCGGTCGAAGCCATGGGCCTGGAAGACGTGTTCGATCTTTCGCGGGTGCCGGCGCTTGCCGATGTCGAGCAGCAGCAGCGCTTCTTCCTGACCCTGGGCGCGGCCCTGCGGCACGAGGAGGTTGTGCTGTGAGCCAGCAGATCAACCTGTTCAACCCGATCTTCCTCAAGCAGAAGAAGATCTTCGCGGCGCTGCCGATGGCCGAGGCGCTAGGCGCCATCGTGCTGGGCACACTGTTGATGACCTGGTACGCCAGCCACAATGTCGATGAGCTGGCGCAGCGCGCCGCCCATGGCAAGACCCTGCTGGCCGAGCGCGAGCGGCGCTTGCAGGAAGCCAACAAACAGTTCGCGCCGCGCCAGAAAAGCGCCACCCTGACCACCGATGTGGCGCAAGCCCGGGCCGAGCTGGCGTCGCTGCACCGGGTGGAGCAGTTTCTTCAACAGGGCGCGCTGGGCAACAGCGCCGGCTATGCCGAGTATTTTCGGGCGTTCGCGCGCCAGAACGTCAACGGCCTGTGGCTGACCGGCGTGACTATCGCTGGTGCCGGTACCAACATCGGCGTTGAAGGCCGCGCCATGCAGCCGATCCTGATCCCGCAATACATCGCCCGCCTGAAAACCGAGCGCGTGATGCGCGGTAAAACCTTTGCCAGCCTCGATATCACGCGGCCTGACGCGGCGCTCGCGCCGGCCGCCGCCAGTGCTGTTGCCGCCGCGCAGCCGGGTCCCGCCACAGCGGCGCCTTACGTGCAGTTCAGCCTGCAATCGACGGGAGGACAGGCCAAATGAAACCATTGAAAAACGCCTGGATCAAGGTCAGCACCAAGCTCGACGCCATGACCTTGCGCGAACGGGCGCTGGTGTTCCTCACTGCCACCGGCCTGATCCTGTTCCTGCTCTACACCATGGCGGTCGAGCCGATGCTCAGCAGGCAGGCCATGTTGCTGGCGGAAATCGCCCAGCAGCAAAACCAGATCAGCGGCATCGATACCGAAATCGCTGCCCGGGCCCAGGGTTTCGTGGTCGATCCCGACGCCCAGGCCCGCGCCGAACTGAACCAGGCACAGGCCGAGATCGACACCGTCGGCGCCAGGCTGCAAGCCGTGCAGAAGGGACTGGTGGCGCCGGAAAAGATCGCGCCGTTGCTCGAGCACCTGCTGCGTGGCAATGGTAAGCTGACACTTGTGGCGCTGCGGACGCTGCCGGTAACCGGCATGAACGAAGCGGCAGCGCCGGCGCCACCTGCCGCCCCCGGCACTGCGGCAAATGGCGTGCCGTCAGCACAGGCGCAGGCGCTGGAGCAGGCCTTGCAGCAGTCGGCATTGCAAAAAACGCCGCCACCGGCCACCCAAGGCGCCGCACCGGGCAGCAACCCGGCAAACATCGCCGCTATCACCGCTGCCACCACGCCTGCCACCGCGCCGCAGCCGATGCCGGTGCCTGGGCTTGGGCCCGACCCTGCCACCATCGCCACCGCCAAGCCGCGCGAGCTGCTGTACCGGCACGGCGTGGAAATCGTTCTGCAAGGCAGCTACCTCGACATGATCAACACCATGCAGGCGCTGGAAGCGTTGCCGGTACAACTGTTCTGGGGCGGCGCGCGCCTCGATGCCCAGCAGTATCCCGAAGCGCGCCTGACCCTCACGCTCTACACCCTGAGCCTGGATGAACAATGGATGAAACTATGAGCCGCGCCACCATCCGCCCGGGTGCCGCTCCGGTGCTGGCAGTGTTGCTTGCAATGGCGCTGGCCTGCGCCGCGCCAGGGGTCTCGGCGCAACTGGCCGACCCCACCCGGCCGCCGCCCGAAGCGCGCCTGGCTGCCGCTGGCGGTGCCGCCGATCAGGCGCCGGCGCCCAGCGGTCCGCAACTGCAGTCTGTGCTCAATGGAAATCATGGCCGGCAAGTGGCCGTGATCGACGGCCAGGCCCTGCGCGTGGGCGACAAGATCCACGGCGCCACCCTGGTCCAGGTCGGCAAGGATCGCGTGGTTTTGCAACATGGCCGCACGCGCCAGGTCTTGAAGTTGTATCCCGATGCCGGCAATGCCAACGCTAACGCCAACGCCAACGCCAACGCTAACATCGGCGCCACGGTCCGGCGCCAAAGCGCCCCCAATACCGCACCAGAGAAGTGATTATGCAAAAGTACCTGCCCCTTGCCGTCCTGACGACGCTGATCCTTGCCGGCTGCCAGACGGCACCCCAGCCCGACACCTACAACAAGATCGGCGCCGAGGTCGACGCCGCGCTCAAGGCCAGGCCGCCGGCGGCTAGCCAGGCCGACGCCGTCGCCAGCGCCTTGCTGCCGCCGGTGGCGCAACTGGCCGAACAGCTGCCCAAGGCGCGCGCAGTGCTGGAAGAACGCTTCAACGTCTCGTTCAACAACGTGCCGGTGCAGCAGTTCTACAATTCCATCGTGGCCGGCACCCGCTACAACATGCTGATCAATCCCGACGTGACCGGCAACATCACGGCCAACCTGAAGGACGTGACGCTGTTCGAAGCGCTCGAGGCGATACGCGAACTGTACGGCTACGACTACAAGATCGACGGCACCCGCATCTACATCCGGCCGCTCACCATGCAGACCAAGATGTTCAAGGTCAATTACCTGACCGCCACCCGCAAGGGCGTGTCGAGCTTGCGCGTGTCGTCGACGTCGGTGGCCAATGCCGGCACCAGCAATAGCGGCAGCAGCAATACCGGCAATGGCAATGGCAACGACAACTCGGGCAACAGCAGCAATAACAATGGCAATAGCGGCGACAGCGGCAACGGCGGCCGCTCGCAGTCGCAGCGCGACGCTGCCAGTGTGCAGACCACGTCGGCCAGCGACTTCTGGGTGGAACTGAAAACCGCGCTCGACGCCATCGTCGACAGCGGCAAGGACGGCCGCAGCGTCACCATCAGCCCGCAGTCGGGCGTGATCGTGATCCGCGCCATGCCCGATGCCTTGCGCAATGTCGACGATTACCTGCGCGCTACCCAGGTGTCGGTGGACCGCCAGGTGATCCTGGAAGCGAAAATCCTCGAAGTGGAATTGAACAGCAATTTCCAGAGCGGCATCAACTGGTCCGCTTTCGGCAAACTCAGCACCAATAGCCGCATTGCCACCGGGCTGGTGCAGCCAGGGACCGCCCTGGCGCCACTCGGCGCCAACAATACGGGCGTCACGCTCAACAACGGCAGCATCGTGGCCAATCCCGGCGCGGCGATCGGCGCGGCCGGCGATGCCATGGGCTCGCTGTTCGGCCTGGCTTTCCAGACCAGCAATTTCGCCGCCCTGATTTCCTTCCTCGAAGGGCAGGGCACGGTGCACGTGTTGTCGAGCCCGCGCATTGCCACGCTTAACAATCAAAAGGCGCTGCTCAAGATCGGCACCGACGAATTCTTCGTCACCGGCGTCAGCACCACCACCAACAACAATGCCAACGGCACGGGTGTCACCACGCCGAGCGTCACGCTGCAACCGTTCTTCTCGGGCGTGGTGCTGGACGTGACGCCGCAGATCGATGACCAGGGCAACATCATCCTGCACGTGCACCCGTCGGTGAGCCAGGTATCGACCGTCAACAAGGCGGTCAACCTCGGCGTGGCGCTGGGCAGCCTGTCGCTGCCGCTGGCGTCGTCGTCCACCTCGGAGATGGACAGCATCGTGCGCGGCCAGAACGGCCAGGTGGTCGCAATCGGCGGCCTGATGCGCCAGTCGACCACCTCGGACCGCTCCGGCGTGCCGGGCATTGGCGGCTTGCCGGTGGTGGGCGCGCTATTCCGCTCGACCGGCGAAGTGGTGCAAAAGCGCGAGCTGGTGGTGCTGATCAAGCCGACCGTGATCGAATCGACGTCGGACTGGAACCAGGACTTGCTCGATAGCAGCCGCCGTATCAAGGATCTCGATCCGCAGCGGCGCGGGGGGCTCCGGTAACCATGTACGCCAGACACTTCGGTTTGCGTGAAGCGCCGTTCAACATCACGCCGGACACCAGCTATTTCTTTACCTGCCCGCATTCGCAGGAGGCGTTAAATACCTTGCTGGTGGCGGCCAAAAGCGGCGAGGGCTTCATCAAGATCACCGGCGAAGTGGGCACCGGCAAGACCCTGCTGTGCCGCAAGTTCATTGCCACCATCGGCGATGGCTTTGTCACGGCCTATATTCCCAACCCCTTGCTGGAGCCGCGCAGCCTGATGCTGGCGCTGGCCGACGAACTGGAAATTGTGCTCGAGCGCGACGTCGATCAGCACCGGTTATTGAAATCGATTACGGCGCGCCTGATCGCACTGGCCCAGCAAGACCAGCAGGTGCTGCTGCTGCTCGACGAAGCGCAGGCGATTCCGATCGAGAGCCTGGAAGCGCTGCGCCTGCTGTCGAACCTGGAAACCGAGAAGCGCAAGCTGTTGCAGATCATTATGTTCGGCCAGCCCGAGCTCAACCTGCGCCTGCAGGACAATGCGATCCGCCAGCTGGCCCAGCGCATCACCTTCCATTACCACCTGGGACCGCTCAAGCGCGACGACCTCGACTACTACCTGGCGCACCGGCTGCGGGTGGCCGGCTACGATGGCAGCCGGCTGTTTACGCGCGGCGCGGTGGCGCGGCTGTATGGCGCCAGCGGCGGCATACCACGGCTGGTCAACATCATCGCCAACAAGGCGCTGATGGCGTGCTTCGGCGAAGGCCGGCAACAGGTCACGCGCAGCCATGTCAGCATGGCGGCGCGCGACACGGTGCAACTGCGGGTGCGGCCGCACCTGCGGAGCCGGCTGGCCTGGGGCGCGGCAGGGATGGCAATACTGGTGGCCGCTTGCGGTCTCACATGGGCACTGAGCAAATGAGTCTGATCAATAAAATGTTGCAGGATCTCGATGCACGCGGCGGCGCGCGCGAGGACGGTTTGCAGCAACGCGAACTGAAAGCCGTGCCGCCCCCGGAGCGCGAACGTCGGCCGCTGTTGCTGGTGGGGGCCGGCGTCGGCGTGGCGGCGCTGGCCGCAGCTGCGGCCGGTTGGTATGGCTGGCAAACCATGCATCGGGCCACGCCGGTACCTGTACCGGTGCAGGTCATGGCGGTGGCGACACCGGCTACGGCGCCGTCTGCTACAGCGGCAGCAGCACCGGCGGTGCCGACGGCGCCAGCGGCCAGCGGGCTGACTGCGGAAGTGCCGACTGCGGCGCCGGTGCTTGCTCAGCCTGCCGTCATGGTGTCGTCCGCGTCGCAAGGGCAAGCCGGACCGGTAGCGGCCGTTGCGACTTCTGCCGCCACGTCTGCCATGACGTCTGCCACGACGCCTGCCGGCACGGCTGCGGTCAACCACCGGCCAACGCCGACCGCTGCCGTTGCCGATACCGCTGCCTATGCCACCACTGGCGCTTCGCGCCAGCCGCGCCAGGGCAGCGCGCGCGCCGAGGCGGGCGTGACCACCAAGCCCGAGCTCACGCCCAAGCAGCTGTCCGAAAACACCTACCGGCGCGCGCTGGCGGCCCTGCAGGAGGGTCGCTTGAGCGTGGCCCTGGCCGATCTCGACCGCTCGCTGGAAATCGATCCGCGCAACGATGCGGCGCGCCAGACCTATGTTTCGCTGCTGCTGGAAAATCGCCGGCCCGACGACGCCATGCGCCAGCTGCGTTTGGCGCTCGGTATCGATCCGCGCCAGCCCGGCCTGGCCATGGTGCTGGCGCGCTTGCAGCTCGAGCGCGGCGGACCGGCGCTGGAAACCCTGATGACCACCTTGCCGCACGCCGCCGCCAATGCCGACTACCAGGGTTTCCTGGCCGGCGTGCTGCAACGTGAGCAGCGCCACGCCGAAGCGGCGCGGTATTACCAGGCGGCGCTCAAGCTGTCGCCGCTCAACGGCGTGTGGTGGATGGGCCTCGGCATCTCGATGCAGGCCGACCAGCACCCGGCCGAGGCGCGCGAAGCGTTTACGCGCGCCCGCACCGGCAACGGCATCACCCCGGAATTGCTGGCCTTTATCGACCGCCGGCTCGACCAGTTGGCGCGTTCCGTACCACAGTGAGAGCACCAGTCAATTAATAAGAGAGTTGGGTGATACTGCTGAGCGTGCCTTAATATTAAGATTGTGGTGATTATTTCAAGTGAAATGTCACATAACACTTACTATTGAGGCTCAGCATGAAACAATTCTCTTCAAAGCAAGCTCTGGCCGTCGGACTGACGCCTTTGTTGCTCTCGCTGGCAGTGACCAATGCTTTTGCGGCAGACGTCGTGCGCACCGGTAACGCCGGCCAGAATGGCGCCGCTGCCACCGCACCGCTTGCCGCTGGCGCCGCCGGCAAGGCCGGCCAGTCGCTCGCCATCAATCCCGGCAATGCCGGTGCGGTCTACAACAACCTCACCGTCACGGGCGGCCGGGGCGGCAATGGCGGCGCGGGCGGCCCTGCCGTCCAGGAAGGCGATGCCGAAGCCGGTACCGGCG
>NZ_LROM01000012.1 GCF_001758785.1 Duganella phyllosphaerae | reverse complement strand
GCTGTCGGTGTGTCTGGTGTTCATGCGGTGTCTCCTCGTCGCGGCAGGTCTAACGACAAAGTAGGGCGCCGACCACCAAGCGGTTTTGTCGCAGCGCCAGCTTGAAGCGACTTGCGCCGGAAAGATGGCGCACGCTTGAGTTTGCCCAATGCTGCGAAAAGGAAACTGGTGTTTTAACTTCCTGCCTGAATCTTTTACCTACGGCATCATCCGCCGACCCTCCCGCGCTGCATCGGCACAGTCCGGCTGCCGATGCGGCTCAGTCCGGCTGCCGATGCGGCTCAGTCCGCTGAGCCGCACTCATCCAGAACAAAGCTGAGGCCGTCTCAGGCCTGCAGTAATAGTAATAATAAGAATAATAAGAAGAATAATAATAATAGTAATATTATTATTACTATTTGATGAGCCCGGAAGCTGCGGCGTGGCAAGACGCCATTGCCGCGAGGACGGGCCAGCATGAGCGCGGACGTCGGCAGGGTGCACCGCATCGTCCACGTTGCCGATACGGGGCATGAGCAGGGCGGCGGCCCCAAGTTGCTGACGGTGGGTGCGGTGCGCCGGCGGGCACTCGTCAGCATGACCAACGTCGGCGCCGTCATGCAGCAGCGGCGCCGCACGCATCTGGCAGGTCGGCAGCTGGAGCCGGTTCAGTCCTCAATAATCTGAAATCCATACCTGCGGATTTATCTGTTGCCTGAGTTTCGGTCAGAACCCTGCCAAAACCGCACAAAAACCCGCTCAAACCGGCCAACCTACCGGACACATTCGTGAATCAATCGACGCTGAGAGCAGGGCAGGATAGGTGATGTAGGCCTACACGCGAGCGTGTATTCCTCCATCACAACTCCTTATTCGCACTTCGTGCTCAACGGAATCCTGCTCTGCGAGGCCGGGCGGCCCGGAACGCCGCGATGCTCAGCGCATGCGACTGGATGCAGATTGTCACCGGCATAATGGGCGGTGATCAGCATGTGCCGGCCAGCACCGTTCGCGACAGGCCGCAGTGACGCCAGCAACTCCGGTGCCTTGCCCTCAAGGCCACCGCGTGACCAGTGCGGGCGATTTGCTCGAGCAGTTGCAGGCCTGCAGTCCCTGCGGCGGATTCTTCCTGGCGTTAAACCGTTTCGCCGAGGACCGGAGCGTGTTAACGCCCAAATCTGCCGCAAAGCGAGTGCTGGTGCGGCTTTGCGGTTCAATCGGGGGAGGCTTGTATAACAGAGAGCCGAGACACGTAAACGCGCAAAGCCAGCGCTGGCGCGGCTTTGCGGCCCAACCGGAGGTTGCGTGATGTGTGATAGATCGGCAGGGGCGCGGGGACTCCCCGCACCAGGCCAGGATGACGGTCACCAGAGGGTGTAATGCCTCCTGCGGTTTTTCGCAGGGCACTAACGGGCTACAAATGAGCTACGAACAGGCTACGAATGAGCTACGAATGAGCTACGAATGAGCTACGAATGAGCTACGAACAGGCTACGAATGAGCTACGAATGAGCAACGAACAGGCTACGAGCAGGTTGCAAATAGAATATTCTGGTCCGGGGAACCTCAGTAGTGGTCCTTTAAGGGTGCCCCCTTGGACAAAGCGCGCATCGCCCTGCGCCTGATGCTGCGGATTAATCACTCGCTGAGGATTTGACGGTTGCCGCCATGTCAACGATACTTCGGCATGTCTAAATGCTAAATTGCATAAGCCAAAAAAGCGGATTGATGGATGACTTCTTGACCGGCCGCATCCGCACCACCCCATCTGCCCGACTCCATAACGTGTAGCCATGACCCCAACCCTGCCCCAGCGCGAATCCCTCACCGTCGAGTTCAAGAGCGACCGCAAGCGCCTGTCCGACAACGATCTGGTCGAGGCCATCATTTGCCTGGCTAACGCTGACGGTGGCGAACTGTGGCTGGGTGTGGAAGACGATGGCACGCCAACGGGCCTACACGTCGAACATATGCAACTGGCCGGACTGGCTGGACTGGTGGCCGCGCGCACATCGCCGTCGCTGGCGGTCGTGGTCACGCCGGTCGCGCTGGGCGCTGTGCAGGTGGCGCGCATCGTCATACCCAAGGCGCATGGCGAAGTGGCGACCACCGGCGGCGTGTATCTGCGCCGGCGCCTGAAGGCCGACGGCCAGCCCGAATGCGTGGCGATGTTGCCGCATGACCGTGCCAGTCGCGCCACCACCTTTGGCTTGGTGGATGCTTCCGCTCAGGCGGTTGCTGGCGCCAAGCTCAGTGACCTGGATCCGCTGGAGCGCGAACGCCTGCGCCAGAGCGTGCAGCAATATGGCGGCGACCGCGTGCTGCTTGAACTCGATGACGAAGCGCTTGATGGCGCGCTTGGATTGACCGCGCGCCAGAGCGATGGCACCCGCGTGCCCACGCTGACGGGCATGCTGTTGCTGGGCAAAGAGCTGGCGCTGCGCGAACTGGTTGGCACGCATGAATTCGCGTTCCAGGTGCTGGCGCGCGAGGCGGTCGGCTTCAACGAATTTCGCCGCTTCCCGCTGCTTAAGGCGCTGGACTGGCTGGAGACGAATTTCCGCCCTTACAATCCCGAGCGTGAAATACAAGTCGGTCTGTTCCGCGTGCCCGTACCCAAGGTGGACCTGGGCGCCTTCCGCGAGGCGGTCGCCAACGCGCTGGTGCATCGTGACTATCACCGCATGGGCGCGGT
>NZ_LROM01000011.1 GCF_001758785.1 Duganella phyllosphaerae | reverse complement strand
CCCCGTACGGGCGCTGTTTACCCCCGAAACCCATGGGGTCGGCCCCCATACGGGCGCTGTTTACCCCCGAGACCCATGGGGTCGGACCCCGTACGGGCGCTGTTTACCCCCGAGACCCATGGGGTCGGCCCCCATACGGGCGCTGTTTACCCCCGAGACCCATGGGGTCGGCCCCCATACGGGCGCTGTTTACCCCCGCGACCCATGGGGTCGGACCCCGTACGGGGTCCGACCCCAAAGCATTGCGCCGTGCGGGTTTAGCGTGGCTGCGTGTAGCTGACCGGCACGAACTGGTAAGCCTTGCCGCTCGTGCGCACGTGGCCCAGTGCCGGGAACGACAGGTGCGCCGCGCCGACCAGGTAACCGCCCTTGGCCGCTGCCGCAAACGCCGCGTTGCGCTCCTTGATCGCCACCTTGCTGTCGGTATCGAAGACGATGCCGACGTTCGGATCGTCGAACTGTACCGACTGCACGTGCAGCAGGTCGCCCAGCAACACCAGCTTCTGTCCCTTGCTCTCCACCACGTAACTGATATGCCCCAGCGTATGGCCGCCGTTGAATTGCGACCGGATGCCGGGCACCAGCTCGCCATTGGCAGTAATCGGCTGGAATTTTTCGGCTTTGACGTACGGTGTGAGCGACACCATCGGCCCCTCGAAGGCTGACTTGTCGTCGGGCTTGGCCTGGTCCAGGTTGGCCTGGTTCAGGTAGTAATCGGCATCCTGCTTGCCGGCCCGCACGATAGCGTTCGGGAACACGCGCTGGTCCTTGCTGGCCAGGCCGCCGACGTGGTCGCTGTGCATGTGGGTGATATAGATTTCATCGACCTGGTCCGGCGTATAGCCGGAGGCCTTGAGGCTGGCTGCGAGCTGGCCAGCGGTCGGGCCGAACAGGCCGGCGGCGCCGGTGTCGATCAATACCAGCTTGCTGCCGGTGTTGATCAGGAAGGCATTGACCGAGGTTTGCAGCGGCTCTTTCAGGAACGATTTATCGAGCGCCGCCTTGGTTTTCGCTTCCGGCTGCTTGAGCAGCTTGCTCACCGGCAGGTCGAGCGTGCCGTCGTTGAGCACGGTCACTTCGAAGTCGCCGAGCGTCGTGCGATAGAAACCTGGCGCCTGGAACTTGGCGAACGGTGCTGCAGCCTGGGCTGGCGCCATGGCGCCGGCAAACACGGCGGCGACCGCGGCAGCCAGCAGGGACCGGGACCGGAAGCGGGGCGAACGTACGATGTGCGACATGATTTTCCTTATTGTTGGCATTTTGGAACCTGACAGCTTACCGTAACTGCACGCGAACACCTGCCTCAAAAGGATGAATAACTTGCCCCCCATCCGGGGCCAATATAGAATGCGCCGAGTTTTTTGACGAGGAAGATGTCGCCATGTCAAGAGTATAAATAAACCAATACAGGGTGCATGACATGAGCGAATTCGAACTACAGGCAGCGGCGCTGCCAAGGTTGCGCCAGCGCCTGGCGCTGCGCGTACTGAACCTGTTCGGCTGGAAGGTACTGTTCCGCCCCCTGCCGGGCCCGCGTGGCATTTGCGTGATTTATCCGCACACGTCGAACTGGGATTTCCCGATCGGCCTGCTGGGCAAGTGGGCGATGGACCAGCCGTTCCGTTTCCTGGCCAAGGACTCGCTGTTCAAGTCGCCGCTGGGACCGTGGTTCCGCTGGCTCGGCGGCGAACCGGTCCAGCGTGGCGCACCGCAAGGCACCATCAAGGCCCAGGCCGAGCGCATGAACGCCGCCGACTATTACTGGGTAGGCATCACGCCCGAGGGCACGCGCGCGTACCGGCCCAACTGGAAGAGCGGCTTTTACCACCTGGCGATGGAAGCCAAAGTGCCGCTGGTGCTGGTGTTCATGGACTATCCGACCAAGACGCTGAGCCTGGTCGATCACGTGTACCTGACCGGCGACCAGGAGGCCGACATGGCAACGATCCGCGCGGTGCTGGAAGGCCACCAGGGGCTGCACCCGGAGAATGCGGCGCCGATCATCCTCGGCGAGCGGCGCGCGGAGCCACGTAACTGACCCCCCAAGGCCTCTTTCGCCACAACGCATGCCGTACCGCTTGGGGTCCGACCCACAGGGCGCTATTTACCCCTGAGACCCATGGGGTCGGACCCTAATGCCGTTAAGTTAAGCTGAAGTTTTAATTTTTTTAGCATCGAAACGTCGTCCCCGCGCAGGCGGGGACCCAATTTGGCGTGCATTTCGACGAATTTCGTAGAACCTGGGTACCCGCCTTCGCGGGTACGACGGGTACG
>NZ_LROM01000010.1 GCF_001758785.1 Duganella phyllosphaerae | reverse complement strand
AACGACTTTGCGCCGATGATAGTGCTGCAACCAGTGTGAAAGTAGGTTATCGTCAAGCTAGTTATACTTAAGAGCCCCACCGAGCGCGCAACGCTGGTGGGGCTTTTTTCATTCCTGCGCCACTTTCATAGCGGCTCCAGTTCCGCACCGCGCAAATTTACCAGCAGCGCCCGTCCATTCCCATCGATCCTGAATTCGCCATACTTGGCATGGCTCCAGCGCTCGGCTTCGCCTTCCTTGAAGTACCAAGCATCGGTCGCTGGCCGCAGTCCGCGGCCGGTGGACACCAGTTCGATCACGATTTCGTCGGATGCCAGTGGCTTGCCCGTAGCCAATCCCTGCATCACTGCCACGCCGCGTGAGTCGACTTTTGCGACCACCTTGGCGCGGCGCATGGTTCGGATGTCGTTGACAGTCGGCAGCTCGAAATTGAGCGCCATGTAGTCGCCCTGCATCAGTGACCTCGGATCGACTGGCGCCAGCGCAATGAATACCGGCCGGCCGCTGCTGATCAGCGCCTCTTTTTGCCAGATGGCGCCGTTTGCCACGACCAAGGTCAGCAATAGCGTTGCGAAAAGGCCGGCGCGCTGGACGGGGGAGGTGGCGACATCGGCGCCATGATCGGCCGACGGCACCGTTGCACCGCTTACATCACCGGTTACCGCACGCGCGCCAGCATTCCAGCTCAACCACGCAATGACGCCGAACGCCGCCCCCATTCCAGCCATGATCGCCGCCTTGGTGGCCAGCGGCACCGCCAGTTCATAGTAGAAGGTGCCAATGATCCACGCTGCCGCGACGCCACTGGCCACCGCCAGGCGCCAGCGGCCGCTGCCCACGCACGCCGACAAGGCCAGCAAGGCGGCGCCCAGCCCTGGAATCAACCAGGACATGATGGCGAGAATTGCAGCAGCCGCTGCATAGCGCGGTGCACGCAGGGCAGGCCAGCAGCGTGCCAGCCACGCGGCGGCAGCAACCGCCATGACACTGGAAATGACCGGGAACAGGGAGGTCGAGAAACCCATCGCGTCGCCAGCGCCTGGCGCATGACCCCAGGCGACAGGTGACAAAAAGGTTGTGCCAGAGTCGTAGACCAGTGCCGCCAGCGTCAGCAACAGCCAGCCGTTGGACATGGTTTCCAGCACGATCATCTTGTGCGCAGCACGGTGCGATGGCGCGTGGGCATCGCCATACCAGGCTGCGATCAGCCAAGCCACCAGCGCAAGCAGCGCGCCGCTGGCCAGGTGCAGCGGGCTCGCGCTTTTCAGGTTGGCATTCATCAGGACGAAGACCAGGGCGGCCAGCGCACCCAGCAGCACACGCAACCAGTGTTGCGGCAGCAGCCATGCGGTACCCGTGATAACGAGCAGCAGCAACGCTTCGGCGGCGAAGTAGGGCAGGTCGCGGAACAGCCCGAACACCAGCAGCGCGCCGCCAACCAGCAGCACCGGCAAACCCAGTTGTTCGACAAAAGGCGACACCGTGCGGGAACGTAGTACGCGTATCGCGCCGAACAGGAATGCCGCGCCCATCACATAACACAGCACACCTTTCTCGAGCGCATCGCCGAAAATCGCGGCCATGGCAAATAACAGCGGCACGGCGGCCAACCAGGCGCCGAGTGCTGTCATCAGGATCACCGGCCATGGCCGCGCTGTTTCCTTGGGTACGGCATGGCTCGACAGGAGGCCTTCGGCGGTGGCGGCCTCGATCAAGTGTTGCAATGGGCGACTCATCAGATGTGCTCCCCGTTTTGAACGCGCGCCAGGTGCACGAGCAGTTTGACCGTGCCGGCCAGCAGCCCAGCGGCGCTTGCACCGACCAGCAGCAGTGCACCGATTTCAAACGCACGCACATTGATCAGCAATTGCGTCATGCCGCAGACCAGCAGCACGTTAAGCGCCAGGCCCAGCACGCTCAGCACGAAAATATCGAACAGGCCGCGCCGGCTGAATGCGACGGCGAGGATTGCCACCATCAGCAGCGAGATCGGATAGAAGCCGGTGTTGGCGGTTGCAAACAGGCTGCGCACAGACATGGTGGACAGGCCGATGACGGCAAAGATCATCGACAGGCGCATGGGCCAAGACCCAGCCCCGACCCCGGCCCC
>NZ_LROM01000009.1 GCF_001758785.1 Duganella phyllosphaerae | reverse complement strand
TAAGCAGCGACATCGTCGCGGTCACGGGTACGGGCGTGGGCAGCTTTGCCGACGCCAACGCCGGGGTGGGCAAGGCGGTTACCGTCACCGGCTATACGCTGGGCGGCACCGATGCCGGCAACTATAACCTGGTGCAGCCGGCCGGCGTGACCGCTACCATCAACAAGGCCGATGTCATCGTCTCCGGCAGCAGAACCTACGATGGCGCCACGTCGGTGGCGGGCGGCACCTTGACGGCGACCGGCGTGGCCGGCCAGATCTTCAGCGTCACCGGGGCCGGTGACGCCTCGAACCTGACCAGCAAGAACGTTCAAAGCGGTGCGGCGCTCGCCAGCACCACGGGCCTGAGCCTGGGCAGCAGCAGCAACGGCGGCCTGGCCAGCAATTACAACGCGCCCGGCGTGGCCGGCAGCAGTTACACCGTGACCGCCAAGGGGCTGACCCTGACCGGCGTCAGCGCCGTCGATAAAATCTACGACGCCACGACCACGGCCGCGCTCAACACCGCCAGCGTTGGCTACTCGGGCCTGGTTTCGGGCGACACGGTGTCGCTGGCCGGCAGCGGCAGCGGCAGTTTTGCGACCAAGGATGTCGGTATCAACAAGGCTGTGACGGTGAGCGGCTACACGCTGTCGGGCGCCGACGCCGGCAACTACGTGGTCACCCAGCCGACCGGCCTGAGCGCAACCATCAACAAGGCCAACCTCACGGTATCGGATATTGCGGCGCTTGATAAAACCTATGACGCCACCACCGCCGCCAGCCTGACCGGTAACGCCGCCGTGGCCGCCCTTGGCAGCGACAACGTGTCGGTGGCCGGTACCGGCGTGGGCAGTTTTGCCAGCAAGGATGCCGGCGCCGGTAAGGCGGTGACAGTGACCGGCTATACCTTGTCCGGCGCCGATGCCGGCAACTACGTGGTGCTGCAACCGACCGGCCTGAGCGCAACCATCAACAAGGTCAACCTGGCGGTCTCGGGCATTGCAGCCCTGGATAAAACCTATGACGCCACCACTAGCTCCGGCCTGAGCGGCACTGCTGCCGTGGCAGCACTGGGCAGCGACAGCGTGGCGGTGACCGGTACCGGCGTGGGCAGCTTTGCCAGCAAGGACGCCGGCGCCAACAAGGCCGTGAGCGTGAGCGGCTACACGCTGTCGGGCGCCGACGCCGGCAACTACGTAGTGCTGCAACCGACCGGCCTGAGCGCAACCATCAACAAGGCCAACCTGGCGGTCTCGGGCATTGCAGCCCTGGATAAAACCTATGACGCCACCACTGCCGCGACCTTGACCGGCACTGCTGCCGTGGCAGCACTGGGCAGCGACAGCGTGGTGGTGACCGGTACCGGCGGGGGCAGCTTTGCCAGCAAGGATGCCGGCGCCAACAAGGCCGTGAGCGTGAGCGGCTACACGCTGTCGGGCGCCGACGCCGGCAACTACGTGGTGCTGCAACCGACCGGCCTGAGCGCAACCATCAACAAGGCCAATCTGGCGGTCTCGGGCATTGCAGCGCTGGATAAACCCTATGACGCCACCACCGCCGCAACCTTGACCGGCACTGCTGCCGTGGCCGCACTGGGCAGCGACAGCGTGGCGGTGACCGGTACCGGCGTGGGCAGCTTTGCCAGCAAGGATGCCGGCGCCAACAAGGCCGTGAGCGTGAGCGGCTACACGCTGTCGGGCGCCGGCGCCGGCAACTACGTGGTGCTGCAACCGACCGGCCTGAGCGCAACCATCAACAAGGCCAACCTGGCGGTCTCGGGCATTGCAGC
>NZ_LROM01000008.1 GCF_001758785.1 Duganella phyllosphaerae | reverse complement strand
GGCGGCGGCGTGGTGCAGGTGCGGGTGGCCGATGCCGCCGGCAACGACGGCCTGGCAACCGGCACCGCGTACGTGCTCGACACCACCGCGCCTGCTGTGACGGTGACCAGCAGCGCCGGTGCGCTGGCGCTGGGCCAGACCGCGCTGCTGACCTTTACGTTTACCGAGGCGCCGTTCAACTTCACGGCGGCCTCGCTGGCCGTGGCAGGCGGCGCGGTGTCGGGCTTTACCGCCACCGCCAATCCGCTGGTGTACACGGCGGTGTTTACGCCGGTGGCCGGCCAGTCGGGCGCCGTGGCCAGCGTGGCGGTCAACGCCGGCGGCTACATCGACAATGCCGGCAACCCTGGTCAGGCCGGCGCCCCGGCCACGTTCGCGGTCAACACCAGCGTGCCCACGCTGGCCATCACCAGCAACGACAGCGCCCTGGCGCTGGGCGAAACCGCGCTGATCACGTTTACCTTCAGCAGCGCGCCTGCCGGCTTTACGGCAGCCAGCGTGGCGGCTGGCAACGGCACGCTGACCAACTTCACCGCCACCGCCAATCCGCTGGTCTACACCGCCCTGCTGACGCCGGTGGCTGGCCTGGCAGCGGCCACCGCTTCGGTGGTGGTGGCCGCTGGCGCCTACGCGGACGCTTTCGGCAACCTCGGCATCGGCGCCGTGTCGGCGCCGATGGCGGTCGATACGCTGGCGCCCACGCTGGTCATTACCAGCGGCAGCGCCGCGCTTGGCGTCGGCGAGACCACGCACGTCACGTTCACCTTCAGCGAGGTGCCGGTCGGCTTCAACGCCGGCGCCATCATCGCCAGCGGCGGTACCTTGAGCGGCCTGGCCGCCACCGCCAACCCGCTGGTGTATACCGCACTGTTTACCCCCACTGCCGGCATCCAGGGCGTGGCTGCCAGCTTCGCGCTCACCGGCGCCGTCACCGACGCCGCCGGCAATGCGGTTGCCGCGCCGGTGCAGCCCACCCTTGCCATCGATACCTTGGCTCCGGTGGCCGTGGCCGACAGCGTGGTGTTCTCGACCGATAACGGCGCCAGCGCCACCGACCTGCTCACCAACGTTGCCGCGCAAACCATCAGCGGCACGCTGGGACAAATCCTGGGCGCAGGCGAGACGGTGGAAGTCTCGCTCGACAATGGCAATACCTGGAGCGCTGCCACCGCCGCCGGCGCCGCCTGGACCCTGGCCGGCCAGACCCTCGCTGGCAGCAATGTGCTGCAAGTGCGCGTGATCGACGCCGCCGGCAACCATGGCCCCGCCTATGCCCGCTCGTACGTGCTCGATACCAGCGCCCCTGCCGCCAGCGTCGGCACCAGCGCCACCGCACTGAAGGCCGGCGAGACCGCCACCATCACGCTCAGCTTTACCGAAGCGCCGGTAGGCCTGACCAACGCCAGCCTGGCCGTGACCGGCGGCACCCTGGGCGCGCTGACCGCCACTGCCGATCCGCTGGTCTACACGGTGGTGTTGACGCCCCTGCCCGGTGTGAACGGCGGCAGCGGCGTGGTGCAGATCATCGCCGGCAGCTATACCGACAGCGCTGGCAATGCCGGCCAGGGCGCCAGCATGGCGGCGATCGCCATCGACACCCTGCCACCGACCATCATCGGCAGCGCGGTGATCTTCTCGAACGATACCGGCGCCAGCGACCTGGTGACCAGCGTGGCCGCGCAGGACATCAGCGGCAACCTGAACGCCAGCCTGGCTGCCGGCGAGACGGTGCAAGTCTCGCTCGACAACGGCGCCACC
>NZ_LROM01000007.1 GCF_001758785.1 Duganella phyllosphaerae | reverse complement strand
ACAGGCCACTATTTTCATAGCGCCTATTTCATTACTTCTTGTGAACATTTGATATTTTAAGTATCACAGCAACTAGTGCTGTGTGCACTTTCATCAAACGTCCACACTTATCGACTGTTAATTTTTAAAGAACTGTATTCGGTGTGACTTTCGCACTTGACAAATCGTTTTGTTTGTCAGCGAGAAGGAAGAGTATGAAGCGTTTCGCTCGTTACGTCAACCTTCTTTTTTCCTCGCTTCGTCTAACATTTGCATATCGTCTTCAGCGAGGGGGCGAATTATAGCCAGCTCTGCGTGCCGTGGCAAGAAACATTTCTGCGACACGGTCCATCCCCTGTTTATTGCATCCTGTCGCACGGCCATGGCGCAAAGCGGCGCCGGTCGTTACAGTTGCATCATCAAACCACGCCAGTGAAAGTTGCACATGTTTCCTACGCCCAAAACTCAAGAAACGGTCAAAACCGTCGTTACCTGGTTGCACCGCGCCTTCGATGTGGTCGCCACCTGGGTCACGCAACTGTCCTGGTGGAAGTTCCTGGTATTTGCCATCCTGATGCTGATCGCAGGCTCCATCTTGCAAGATGAGCTGTTCTCGTCGAACACGGTGATGGAAGAATCGGTACGCAGCGACAAGCCCAAGCGGCGTGGTGGCGACAGCAATATCGTCATCGACGACAGCGGCATTCGCTTCAATCCCCGCAACAGGAACATTAACAAGGATGCCGAGAAAGCCGCTGCGGAACACCCAACCCCAGCCGCCGCTCCCGTCGAGCCTGCCGAACCTGCCGAACCTGCCGAACCGACAGAACCGGATCTGCCGCCTGAGGAGCCAGCCGTCCCGGCTACACCAGCTACACCAGTCACCCCGGCCACCCCGGGCAAAAGCGGCAAAGCGTCCGCCGTGCCATCGCTGCCGTCACTGCCGGGCGACGAAGTCCACATCGAACTGCCGCCGCAAATCGGCGAGGAATTGTCCAACGCCATCGAAGAAGCGGTCGACGATGCGGCCGAGCAGAAAGTGGCCCGCTACCACGTGCAGGCGTCAACCTGGTTCAAGAGTTTCGTGACCTTGCTGGTACTGGCCCTGTTCGGCACCAAGGCGCTAATGGGCGGCAAAAAACGCGCGGAAGCTGAAACCCAGAACGCCAACGCCGCCGTCGAGCGCGAAGCCATGCAGCGCCAGCTCTCCGAAGCGCGCATGCAAATGATGCAGGCGCAGGTGGAGCCGCACTTCCTGTTCAATACCCTGGCCTCGGTCGAGCACCTGATCGAAACCGACCCGCCACGCGCCTCCGCCATGCAGCGCAGCCTGATCCGCTACCTGCGCGCGGTGCTGCCGCAAATGCGCGACAACGCCCTGATTACCAACCTCGGCCGTGAAGCCGACATGGTGGAGGCTTACCTGAACCTGCTCAAAATGCGCATGGAAGAACGCCTGATCGTGGAATTCGATGTACCCGACGGCCTGCGCACCGCTGCCTTCCCGCCGATGATGCTGCAGTCGATGGTGGAAAACGCCATCAAGCACGGCCTGGAAGCCAAGCCCGAGGGCGGCGTGCTGAAGGTGCGCGCCGAAGTGGCCCACAACAAGCTGCGCGTGATCGTTTCCGATACCGGGCTGGGCTTCGGCGCCGTGCCCAGCAATGGCACCGGGCTGGGCCTGACCAATATCCGCGAACGGCTGAAACTGCTGCATGGGGAACAAGGCCAGCTACTGATCGCTGCCAACACACCAAGCGGTGTGATCGCCACCATCGAAGTACCGTACGCGCTTGCGAAAACCAAGGCCGAACCAACCAACCTGTCCAAGACCAATTGATTAATTGACCATGAGCGCAATTCGTTGAATAATTGATCGACTATTCCTTTGATAATCCTTAGCCTGCGAACCCGATGCCTACTGCAATTATTGCCGATGACGAAAGACTGATGCGCGACCAGCTGCGCATGCGCTTGGAACAAGTATGGCCGGAGCTTGAAATTCTTGGCGAAGCCAAGAACGGCGACGAAGCGATCGAGCTGGTCGACCAGCTCAAGCCGGACTTCACCTTCCTCGACATCCGCATGCCCGGCAAGACCGGCATGGAAGCGGCCACCGTGATCGGTAGCAAGAGCAATATCGTGTTCGTCACCGCCTACGACGCCTACGCGGTCGAAGCCTTCGAGCGCGGCGCCATCGACTACGTGCTCAAGCCGTCCGAGCCGGAACGCCTGAAAATCACGGTCGACCGCCTCAAGGAACGCCTGAACAAGCCCGCCACGCCGGATGTCAGCGCCAGCGTAACGGCGCTGCTGTCGCAGCTGACCGAGAAAATCTCGGCGCCCAAGCCATCGCACCTGCAATGGATACAGGCCAGCATCGGCCAGGACCTGCGCATGATCCCGGTCGAGGAAATCCTGTTTTTCCGTTCCGACGAAAAATACACATGCGTGCAGACCGAGCGTTACGAGGCGCTGATCCGCAAGCCCGTGCGCGACCTGGCCGAGGAGCTCGATCCCAAGCTGTTCTGGCAAATCCACCGCGCCACCCTGGTGAACGTCAACGCCATCGAAGGCGTGACCCGCGACATCCGCGGTCGCCACCTGGTGATGATCAAGGGCCGCTCCGACAAGCTGGAGGTCAGCCGCAGCTTCCTGCATTTGTTCAAGCAGATGTAGCTAGCCGATGTAATGCGCTGATGTAAATGCGCATTGATGCGCACTTGATAGGCATCAAGGGGCGGACCTGCGCTTGTCCTATGGTACAGAGTGCAGCCGCCCTTTTCCGGCTGGGGATTTTGCATGAAGCTACCCCGCCCCCTTCTGTCCCTGCTCGCCATCACTGCCGCCACCGGCGTCGCCTGGCTGGCGCGTCCCTTGTTGCGACCACTACTGCAGCCACTCGGCCGCAAGTCCTGGCGTCGCAGCCGGGGCATCATTCAGCACGCCAGTGACGCCATCATCGTCACCGACGAGCAGCAATCCATCCTGCAGGCCAACCCGGCGGCTGCCACCATGTTCGGCGTCTCGCTCGACGACATGCAGGGCGCACCGCTCAATGCCTTCATCCCGCGCGACCAGCGCCTGGGCGCCAACCCGGCGACGTCCCATTATTTCGGCAATACCGGCATCCACCTGCGCATGAAGGGCCGCCGCGCCAGCGATTACGCGGTCACCGGCGTGCGCAGCGACGGCCAGCATTTGCCGCTCGAGGGGTCGATCTCGTCGCTATACGAAAGCGGCAAGCCGATTTACACCATCATCTTGCGCGACATTACCGAGCGCAAACAGGTGCAGGAAAAGCTGGCGCAGTCCTATACGCAGCTGCGCGAGCTGTCGGCCGCGCTGCAAACCATCCGCGAAGAGGAACGCAAGCACATCGCCCGCGAACTGCACGACGACCTGGGCCAGTTGCTGGCCACGCTACGGGTGGACCTGGCACTGCTGCAACGCCAGTTACGTGAGCCAGGGCCGCGCAAGCTGCTCAATGGCATGGATGAGTTGCTGATGGCGTCGATCACGTCGCTGCGGCGCATTGCCAGCAACCTGCGGCCGCGCGCACTCGATGAAGGTGGTCTGTATTTTGCGCTGGAGAGCTTGCGCCAGGAATTCGTCTCGCACTACGGCATAGCGTGCCGTCTGCATGCGAACGAAGAAGAATTGATACTCGATGATGCCTATAGCACGGCCATTTACCGCATCGTGCAGGAAGCGCTGACCAATATCATGCGCCATGCGCAAGCAACCAGGGTCGAACTGTCATTGCGGCGGGTGGACGATTTGCTCGATATTTCCATCCAGGACGACGGCCGCAGCATCGCCGCCCAGGACATGGACAAAGCTTCGTCCTATGGCCTGATCGGGATGCGCGAAAGGGTGTGGGCGCTGCAAGGCGATATTTCCATCCTCAGCGACGGCGGCACCCGGATCATGGTCCGGCTGCCACTGCCACCGCGCGCGCCCGCCCCTTGAACCTGCTTAGAACGAGTGACGCACGCCGACGTTGAACGCCTTGTCGCCGGTGCCTGGCTCGTTGTTGTTACCCACGGTGTAGCCGGCGCCGTTCTTGTTCTTGATCTTGGCGTAGCTGGCGTAGGCGCCGGTACGCTTGGACAGCGCGTACAGGTAACCGACGGCGAACTGGTCGGCGTCCTGGTTGAAGTTGGTCTTGTCGTTCTTGCGGGTGTACGACGTCATGATGGTGCCAGCGCCGACCGGGATCTGCGCGCCGACCAGGATGTTGTCGCTATCGAGGCTGGCGGTTGGGGCCACGCGGTAAGCGAAGGCATTGGCCACTGGCAGCGGCGCGCTGTTCAGGCCCTTGTTGGTGCCGTAGGCAACGTAGGCCTTCACCACCTGGAAGTCATAGTTCATGGCCACCAGGGTGTTCTTGCCGGTGTCGCGCTCGGTGACGATGCCATTGGCGACGGTGTCGTTGTTGCGGTTGTTGTACACCACGCGCACATTCAGCGGACCTTGCGAGTAAGCCATGCCCAGGCCGAACTGGCGGGCGGCTTCGCTGCTGCCAGCCTGTTCGCCCAGGGCGTACTGGCCGTCGATGGTGAAGCCCGAGAAGGTCGGGGTGGTGTACACCAGCGAGTTGCTTACGCGGGTCAGGTTGCCCGAGGTTGGGAACAGGTTCTTGGCGCTACCGGCGTAACCGGCGCCGAACGGGTCGGCGACCTGGCTCAACGCGTTGTACAACATGGTTTGCTGGCGACCGATGGTCAGGGTGCCGGCGTCCTTGCTTTTCAGGCCGACCATGGCTGCGCGGTTGAACAGCGCGCTGTTGGTGTTGTCCAGGGTACCGTCGTCAACCTTGATGCCGGCTTCCAGCTGGAAAATGGCCGACAGGCCGTTACCCAGGTCTTCGGTACCACGGAAACCCAGACGCGACTGGCCGCCGATACCGCTGGTCACTTTGGTCACGCTGCCGGCTGCGCCACCGCGCTCGGAAACCATGCCGACGTCAACCAGACCGTAGATGGTGACGTTCGATTGCGCTTGGGCCTGGGCTGCGAAGCCGCCGATGATCATTGCTGCCAGAGTAAGTTTTTTCACTTGAAGTTCTCTACTGAAGGTTGAAAGAGTGCTGCACGATTTGCTTGTACCGGCGGAATCATGCCTATCAAATACTTCAACAATGTGACAACGCCAAGCTGTTGTTTCTGAGCCACAAAGCAAAACAGCCGCACGTGGCGGCTGTTTTATCAGGGCAACAAACCTTACTTCAAGCGGCAGCTCAGCAGGTAGTAATACTCGAGCCGCTCGATGCGAATCTGCTTGGTGGACGCGGCAAAACGCTTGCGCAGCGTGCTGTCGGTCAGGTAGTTCTTCATGATTTCGTAACGCTGGCCGTCGTCGGCGGTGAGGATCTGGTGGGTATTGCCTTCCATATCCGTGCGGGCGAACACCATCGAATTGCCATCGACATAGGTTTCGTCCAGCAACACCAGCAACACGTCCTTGCCCAGCTTGGTGCGCAGCTCTTTCAGGTATTTTTCCTGGTCTTCGCGGCGCACGTGGCTCCACAAGCCGGCGGCAAACACGGCCGTGTACTTGCCTTCCAGACCGTCAGGCAGGTTGAAGGCATCCATGATGCCGAAGGTGACCACATCTTCGTCGAGGCCACGGGTTTCGGCCAGGGCTATCATTTCCGGCAACAGATCGGTAGCGTAGACCGACTCGGCGGTCTCCGAGATCAGGTCGGTCCAGTACGCGGTGCCGCAGGCCAGTTCCAGCACCTTGTGGCCTTCGAACATCTCGGCAACCATTTCCTGCAGGTCGTCGAGGTCGTCGAAGCGCTCTTCCTGGGCGTACACCTGGTCGTAATTGTCGGCGTTAACGGCATAAAATTGTGCCAACTGATTGGTAATCATGGGAGTGCTTTCTCGTTTTACAGTTCGTAGTGCTCTTTATCGCCACTCATGGCCTGCTCCACCAGCTTGCGGTTGAGCGTGGGCGCCAGCAGTTCGATAAAGGTATATATATAGCTGCGCAGATAGGCGCCCTGCTTGACGGCCACGCGCGAGACGTTCATGCCAAACAGGTGTCCTACCGGAATCGCGCGCAGATTCTTGTCGCGCTCGGCGTCGAAGGCCATGCCCGCGATGATACCGATGCCCATGCCCAACTCCACATAGGTCTTGATGACGTCGGCGTCTATCGCCTCGAGCAACACGTCGAGCTTCAGGCCGCGCAGCGCAAACGCGTGATCGATCTTGCTGCGGCCGGCAAAGGCGCCATCATAGGTGATGATCGGGTACGCTGCAATTTCTTCCAGCGTTACCTCCTTGTAGCGCAGCAGCGGATGGTCGGGCGCCACCACCAGCACGTGCTCCCATTGGTAACATGGCAAGGTGATCAAACCGTTAATGCCGGCGATCGATTCGGTGGCAATCGCCAGGTCGGCCTGGTCGCGCTGGACCATCTCGGCGATCTGCTGCGGATTACCTTGAAGCAACGATAAGCGCACCTTGGGGAACTTGACCATGAACGCCTGCACCACTTTCGGCAAGGTGTAGCGGGCCTGCGTGTGGGTGGTGGCGATGGTAAAGCTGCCGCTGTCCTGGGCCGCGTATTCCTTGCCAATGCGCTTGAGACTGTCGATCTCCTGCATGATCAGTTCCACCGACGACAATACCAGCCGCCCCGGCTCGGTCAGGCCGCGGATGCGCTTGCCGTGCCGGGTAAAGATGTCCACCCCCAACTCTTCTTCGAGCTCGATAATCGCCTTGGACACGCCTGGTTGCGAGGTAAACAGCGCCTTGGCGGCGTCGGTCAGATTGTAGTTCTGGCGTACAGCTTCGCGCACGAAGCGCAGTTGGTGAAGGTTCATCTCGACCGATCTTTAATTAACGTCCGTACTTATACCCAATCCTTATATAAGCAAATAAAGACTAAGTAGTTTGGAATAAAGCTGAAGTTTATTACTATTGCAGCTACTTTGGGGATTCTAGTCGCCGACCAACCAGGAACAATATGTATCAATACGACCAATACGACCATCTTATCGTGCGCGAACGCATTGCACAGTACCGCGACCAGGTACGCCGCCGCCTCGCCGATGAGCTGACCGAAGCCGAGTTCGTGCCGCTGCGCCTGCAAAACGGCTTGTACATGCAACGCCACGCCTACATGCTGCGCATCGCCGTGCCATACGGCCTGCTGGCGTCCAAGCAGATGCGCATGTTCGCCCATATCGCCCGCAAGTACGACCGCGGCTATGGCCACTTCACCACGCGCCAGAACATCCAGTTCAACTGGGTGGAGCTGGAACAGACCCCGGACATCCTGACCGACCTGGCCTCGGTGGAAATGCACGCGATCCAGACGTCGGGCAACTGCATCCGCAACACCACGTCCGACCCGTATGCCGGCGTTGCCGCCGACGAGATCATCGATCCGCGTCCCTACGCCGAAGTGCTGCGCCAATGGTCCACGTTCCACCCCGAGTTCATCGCCCTGCCGCGCAAGTTCAAGGTTGCCATCAACGGCGCCGTGGAAGACCGCGCGGCGATCGCCATCCATGACATTGGCCTGACCGTGGTGCGCAACGACGCCGGCGAAATCGGCTTCAAGTTCATGGCCGGCGGCGGCATGGGCCGCACGCCGATCATCGGCAGCGTGATCCGCGACTTCCTGCCATGGCAGCACCTGCTCACTTACACCGAAGCCGTGATGCGCGTGTACAACCAGTACGGCCGCCGCGACAACAAGTACAAGGCCCGCATCAAGATCCTGCTCAAGGCCATCGGCGCCGAAGAATTCGCGCGCCAGGTCGAAGCAGAATGGGCAGACCTCAAGGACGGTCCCGAGACCCTGACGGTCGAAGAAATGCAGCGCATTATCGACTACTTCCAGCCGCCTGCTTACAAACAGCTCGACGACAGCGACGTCGTCGCCGCCCAGGATGGCAATAAAGCGTTCGCCAACTGGGTGAACCGCAACGTCAAGCCGCACAAGCAACCAGGCTACGCGGCCGTGGTGCTGTCGCTGAAAAAACCGGGCGTGCCGCCCGGTGACGCCACCGCCGAGCAGATGGACTTCATGGCCGACCTGGCCGACCGTTACAGCTTCGGCGAACTGCGTGTGACCCACGAACAGAACGTGGTGCTGGCCGACGTGGAACAGTCGCAATTGTACGCGCTGTGGCAGGAAGCCAAGGCGCACCAGCTGGCCACGCCGAATATCGGCCTGCTGACCGACATGATCTGCTGCCCCGGCGGCGACTTCTGCTCGCTGGCCAACGCCAAGTCGCTGCCGATCGCCGCGTCGATCGCCGAGCGCTTCGAGAATATCGACTTCCAGCACGATATCGGCGAGATCGAACTCAATATCTCGGGCTGCATCAACGCTTGCGGCCACCACCACGTCGGCTCCATCGGCGTGCTCGGTGTCGATAAAGATGGCAGCGAGTGGTACCAGGTGTCGATCGGCGGCGCGCAGGGCAACAACGCTGCCATCGGCAAGATCATCGGCCCGTCGTTCTCGGCGCAGCAGATGCCGGAAGTGATCGACCGCCTGTTGCAGGTGTACCTGCGCGAGCGCTTCGAGGACGAGTCGTTCGCCGACTGCGCACAGCGCCTGGGCGTGGCCCCGTTCAAGCAATTTGTGTACGCCACGCCGATCGCCGAAAAAGGTGGTCGTCTGGTAGGAGAGGATGAATATGTCTGACGCTGTTAAAAACCTGATCATCAAGGGCCGCGAAGTGGTCGAAGACAGCTGGCTGGTGTTGCGCCTGGCCGAACCGGTGGAAGGCGCACCGGCCATCGACCCGGCCACCGTCGCCGTCCCCGAAGGCAAAATCATCGTGCCGCAAGCGGTATGGCTGGTGCAGCGCGAACTGCTGGCCGCGCGCGCTGCGCTTGGCGAAATCGGCGTGTGGATCGCCAGCGATGAGCGTCCCGAAGCGATCAAGGACGACCTGTCGCAGTTTGCCCTGGTGGCGGTGGACTTCCCCAAGTTTACCGACGGCCGTGGCTACTCGATCGCGTACAACCTGCGCCTGCGCCTGGGCTGGACCGGCGAGCTGCGGGCGATTGGCGACGTGCTGCGCGACCAGCTATTCCAGATGAGCCGCGTGGGCTTCGATGCCTACGTGGTGCGCGCCGACCGCGACGTGCACGATGCGCTCAAGGGTCTGTCCGATTTTTCGGAAACCTACCAGGCGTCCGTGGACCAGAAAGTACCGCTGTTCCGCCGCCACGCACGCCTCGCCGCCGGCGCCTGACTGGACCACCCCATGGATAATTTGAGCAAGCTGATTGCCGACAGCAGCGCCACGCTGTCGCGCATCGCCAGCGATTTTTCCCCGGCGGTTTTCGCCTCGAGCCTGGCCGCCGAAGACATGGTGCTGACCGACCTGATACTGAAATCGAAACTCGATATCGGCATCTTCTCGCTTGAAACCGGCCGCCTGCATCCCGAAACACTGGACATGCTGGGCAAGGTCAAAGACCACTACGACGGCTACGAGATCGCGCTGTACAAGCCCCAGCCCGAGGCGGTCGACGCCTACGTCGCGCAAAATGGCCTGAACGCCTTTTACGACAGCGTGGAGATGCGCCGCGAATGCTGCCGCATCCGCAAGGTGGAACCACTGGGCCGCGCCCTGGCCGGCAACAAGGCCTGGGTCACCGGACAGCGCCGCGCCCAATCGACCACCCGCGCCGAGCTGCACGTGCAGGAAGACGATACGGCGCACGGCATGGTCAAGTTCAATCCGCTGGCCGACTGGTCGGAGGAAGACGTGTGGAACTACATCCGCGAGCACAACGTGCCATACAACGCGCTGCACGACCAGGGCTTTCCATCGATTGGCTGCGCACCGTGCACGCGCGCCGTGCAGCCGGGCGAAGATGTGCGCGCCGGCCGCTGGTGGTGGGAAAACCCGGACTCGAAGGAGTGCGGCCTGCACATGGTGGACGGCAAACTGATACGCATTAAATCCGTGGTAGCCTGATTCCCTTCGGCCGCCGAACAAGAAAGAACCTATGAACGCATTAGCTGAAAACCACGCCGTGCATGTCAATGCGCGCCACCTCGACGCCCTGGAATCGGAAGCGATCCACATCATGCGCGAAGTGGCGGCCGAATGCGCCAACCCTGCCCTGCTGTTCTCGGGCGGTAAAGACTCGGTGGTCTTGCTGCGCATCGCGGAGAAGGCTTTCCGCCCCGGCAAATTCCCGTTCCCGCTAGTGCACGTCGATACCGGCCACAACTTCCCGGAAGTGATCACCTTCCGCGACAAGCGCGTGGCCGAACTGGGCGAACGCCTGATCGTCGGCTCGGTCGAAGAATCGATCAAAAAGGGCACGGTGCGCCTGCGCAACCCGGCCACGGACTCGCGCAACGCCGCGCAAGCGGTCACGCTGCTGGAGACCATCGCCGAACACGGTTTCGACGCCTGCATCGGCGGCGCGCGCCGCGATGAAGAAAAGGCCCGCGCCAAGGAACGCATCTTCTCGTTCCGCGACGAATTCGGCCAGTGGGATCCAAAGTCGCAGCGCCCGGAACTGTGGGACCTGTATAACACCCGCGTCCATCCGGGCGAGAACATGCGCGTGTTCCCGATCTCGAACTGGACCGAGCTCGATGTGTGGCAATACATCGCGCGCGAAAAACTGGAACTGCCGCCGATCTACTTCGCCCACGAACGCCAGGTGATTCCACGCAACGGCCTGCTGGTGCCGCTGACCGACCTGACGCCGCCGCGCGAAGGCGAAACCGTGCAAACCCAAGTGGTGCGTTTCCGCACCGTCGGTGATATCTCGTGCACCTGCCCGGTGTCGTCGGACGCGGCCACCGTGGACGCGATCATCGCCGAGACGGCAGTGACCCAAGTGACCGAGCGCGGTGCCACCCGCATGGACGACCAGACTTCCGAAGCATCGATGGAAAAACGTAAAAAAGCAGGATACTTCTGATGAATGCACTGACTGACAACACTGTTCAACATCTGTCGGAGCGCGGCCTGCTGCGCTTCATCACCGCCGGTTCCGTCGACGACGGCAAGAGCACCCTGATCGGCCGCCTGCTGTTCGACAGCAAGGGCATCTTCGCCGACCAGCTCGACGCGATGTCGCGCTCCAAGCACAAGCGCACCGTGGGCGACGCGGTCGATTTGTCGCTGCTGACCGACGGCCTGGAAGCCGAGCGCGAACAGGGCATCACCATCGACGTGGCCTACCGCTACTTCGCCACGCCCAAGCGCAAGTTCATCATCGCCGACACGCCGGGCCACGAGCAGTACACCCGCAACATGGTCACCGGCGCTTCCACCGCCGACGCGGTGATCATCCTGGTCGATGTGTCGAAGGTGAAACTGCGCGAAGATGGCGGTGTGGATCTGCTGATCCAGACCAAGCGCCACTCGACCATCGCCCACCTGCTGCAGATCGAGCACGTGATCGTGGCCGTCAACAAGATGGACCTGGTGAATTACGACCAGGCCATCTACGACCGCATCGTCAAGGCTTACCAGGAATTCGCCGCCACCCTGGGCCTGAAAGACGTGACGCCGATTCCACTGTCCGCCCTCACCGGCGACAACGTGGTCGATCGCAGCGACAAGCTGGCGTGGTACCAGGGCCCGACCCTGATCGAATTGCTCGAATCGCTGTCGGTCGATGATGCATCGCACGACGCGCCGTTCCGCTTCCCGGTGCAGCTGGTGGCGCGCCACAACGGCCATGAAGCGAACGACTTCCGCGGCTACATGGGCCGTATCGAAGCCGGCAAGGTGTCGGTCGGCGACAAGCTGGTGGTCCAGCCTTCGGGCCAGAGCGCCACCGTCAAGGATATCGTCACCCTGGAAGGCTCGCACCAGTCGGCGGTGGTGGGCCAGTCGGTCACCCTGCTGCTGGAAGAGTACCTGGACATTTCGCGCGGCGACCTGCTGGCTGGCGCAAGTCAACCGGCCACCCTGCTCAAGACCTTGAAAGCCGATGTTTGCTGGATGTCGGACGAGCCGCTGGACCAGCGCCGCAAGTACTGGATCAAGCACGGTACCAGGCAGACGTCGGCCAAGATCACGGCCATCGAGTCGCTGCTGGACATCAATACCCAGCAGCGCCACGCTGCCGACGGCCTGAAACTGAACGACATCGCGCGCATCGGCTTGACGGTGCAGCAGCCGCTGGCCGCCGACGCCTACGCCGACATCCGCGCCACCGGGGCTTTCATCCTGATCGATGAAGTAACCCACCAGACGGTGGCAGCGGGTATGATTCGGTTAGCGGATTAATACCCGCATGCGATAACGTAGGTTAATACCGTTAGCCCTGCTATCGTCATCCTCGCGCAAGCGGGGATCCATAGCACCTTTGAGCAGCGTTTGCTCAAATTATGCTGCAATACAGAGCATATGTTCTATCGGTCCCCGCGTTCGCGAGGACGACGTGGCTCAGCCAACCAAGGATTACAGCAATGCCAACTCTCGGAAAAGTCTACCTGATCGGCGCCGGTCCCGGCGCCCAGGACCTCATGACACTGCGCGGTGCGCGCCTCCTGGCGCAAGCCGACGTGGTGCTGCACGACGCCCTGGTCACGGCCGAGATGCTGGAGCTGTGCCCGCAAGCCGAAAAAATCCTGGTCGGCAAACGCTGCGGCCAGCTCTCCAGCGCCCAGCAGTTCATCAACAAGCAGCTGGTCGATCACGCCCACAAGGCCGCCGTGGTGGTGCGCCTGAAAGGCGGCGACCCGATGCTGTTCGGCCGCGCCGACGAGGAATTGCGCGCGCTCGAGGAAGCCGGTATCGAGGTGGAAGTCGTCCCCGGCATCACCACCGCGCTCGCTGCCGCTGCCACCACCAGGCAGCCACTGACCAAGCGCGGTGTCTCGCGCAGCGTGGCCTTTTTCACCTCGTCCACCGCACCCGACCAGCGCGAACACGATGCGATTCCAGATGCCGATACCCTGGTGCAGTACATGGGCGGGCGCGAGGCGATCGCCACCGCGCAGCGCCTGCTCGATGGCGGCCGCCGCCCCGATACGCCGGTGATCGTGATCGAAAACGTCAGCCGCGCCGACCAGCGCATCCGCCGCATGACCATCGCCGCCATGGCCCACGGCCTGGGTGAAGCACAGGGCCCGGTGCTGGTCATGATCGGCGACGCCATGCAAACGCGTAGCCACCAGCAGCTCGAAAGCCGGATCAGCGACGCAATACAGCAACAGCTCCGCGCCTAACTTTCCCGAAATTGTGAGAATATCCACTCTTACCCACAGTGTCAGAGGCAGCAATGGATAATGTTCACGACATCCTGGACCGTGCGTTTAACGCGCACTCGGCCGGCCAGTTCGACGCCGCGCTGCAGGATTACACCTGGCTGTTCGATGCTACCTCGGAGCGCGACTCGGACGTGGCGCCGCTGCGCTTGTCCTACGTGCTCAATGCCTGGGCCAAGCTGGCCGAGGAATACCTGCCCGCGCGCCAGGCGCTGGTGGCCCTGCGCGAGCGCGACAGCGAGCGGCTGCTGGCCGGCGATGGCAGCGATATCGAAGGTGACTCGGTTCTGTTCAACGACGTGCGCGCCATCAACGACAAGCTGGGCGACGCCCAGCACACGTACCAGCTGTTCCAGCGCCTGCCAGCAAGCCTGGCCCGCGAATGCGCCAACTCGGCGCTGCCGTCGATGATGGCCTGCGGCGACTTCACACTGGCGCACACCTACCTGCCGCATCCTGACGCCCACCTGGGCGACTACGCGGCCGAAGTGAGCGCCCACGTGGCCACGCTCGACCTGCTGTCCGACGCCGGCATGTCCGAGCTGCTGGCCACCGTCTACAACTACATGACCGAAGTGCGGCTGATCCTGGAACTGCTCGAAGGCTATGGCGACCACGCTGCCGCCACCCGGCTGCGCCAGCAAGCCGCCGCCCTGGTCACCTCGGCCGAAGCGCGCGCCTGCATCGATGCCGAATTCGCCCACCCCGGCACCACCCTCGACGCCATGGTCGAGCTGCAAAACGCCGCACTCATTTAACGCATTTTACGAACAAGACCAGTGAACCAGAACCGCGTTTCCCTCTTCCTATGCTCGGCGCTGATATCGACATCCGCCGCAGCCGCGATCCCTACCTACGACTTCAAGATCGTCCACAGCTACCCGCACGACGCCCAGGCGTTCACCCAGGGTTTGCTGTACCGCGACGGTTTTTTGTACGAAAGCACGGGCCTGAACGGCAAGTCCACCATCCGCAAGGTGCAGCTAGAAACGGGCAAGGTACTGCAAAGCCGCGACATTCCGGCGCAATATTTCGGCGAGGGCATGACCGACTGGAACGACACGCTGGTGAGCATCACCTGGCGCTCGCAGACCGGCTTCGTGTTCGATCTCAAGACGTTCGAGCCGAAGGGCGACTTTGCCTACCCCGGCGAAGGCTGGGGCCTGGCGCAAAACGGCAAGGAGCTGGTGCTCAGCGACGGCAGCAACACGCTGCGCTTCCTCGACCCGAAAACCTTCCTCGAAGTGCGGCGCGTGAAGGTGACGGCCGACGGCATCGCGGTCGATCAGCTCAATGAGCTGGAAGTGGTGGGCGACGAAATCTTCGCCAATGTCTGGCAGACCAACACCATTGCCCGCATCGACCAGAAGACCGGCAAAATCACCGGCTGGATCGACCTGGGCAAGCTGTATGCGGAAGCCGGCAAAGGCCCGGCAGCCGACAATGTCCTCAACGGCATCGCGTACGACGCCGCCAAAAAACGCCTGTTCGTCACCGGCAAGCTGTGGCCCAAGCTCTACGAAATCAAGCTAATTCCGCGTCACTAATTAAAGGCCGCTTCAGGGCTGCCAGAGCGAGGCGTAGCGACGCAGACAGTGCGCCAGCACGGAAAGGAGCTACAACGAAGCGCTGGCTGCCCTGAAGCGGCCTTAGAGCGAGTTGACGCAGTAGTCGGTTAGCGCATTCAATACCGCCGGATCTTCGCCGGCCGCCCCCACCACCTTGAACGACAGCTGCGGATGATCGATGCGCAGCTGCTCCACCATCAGCGGCAGGGCGCGCAGCACGTGGCCACCCTGCCCCAGGAACACCGGCACCACAGTCACGTCCGCAATGCCTTGCGTGGCCATGTCCGCCACCATCTCGGGCAGGCGCGGCTCCATCAGTTCGAGAAATGCCAGCTCCACCCGCACCTCGGGCAGGCGCGTACGCGTGAGGTCGCGCAGCCGTTCGAACGGTGCGGCCCAGGAGGCGGCGCGGGCGCCGTGGGCAAATAAGATCAGGGCTTGCTTGGTCATCTAATGTCTTTCCACCCACCATAGCGCACCGAGCGCCAGGAACAGGTATATCAAGCTGGGGGCCAGCGCCGTCAGGAATGCGGGCCAGGTACTGAGCACGCCAAGGTGCGAGAACAGGGTGTTTACCAACAGGAAGCTCACGCCGATCATGATGCCGACGAAAATCTTCAGGCTCACGCCACCGCTACGCGTGTGCAGGTAGCCGAACGGCAGCGCCAGCGCCATCAATACGAAAATGGCCAGCGGGTCGAACAGCTTTTTCCAGAAGGCGATCTTGAAGCGCTCGGTCTCCTGGCGGTTTTCCTGCAGGTGGCGCGTGTAGACCAACAGCTCGTTGGCCGACATGCGATCGGGATCGGCGCCCGACACCGCCAGGATGCGCGGCGTGATCTCGGAGATCAGGTCCTTGGTGGCGCTGTGGCGCGTTTCGATCAGGCTCGACTCCTGGCCGAAGTTGTTCTCCAGGTTGGCGATCATGCCCGGCTTGAGCAGTGCCGGATTGGTGAAGATGTTTTCGGTGACGTCCGTAAGCAGCCAGTTGTTCTTGCCCTGGAAGGTGCCGCGCTTGGCGGCGGTGATGGAACGCAGGCGGAAGTTGTTATCGAACTCGTAGAGCTTGACGTCCACCAGCGCACCGTCGGGCCGCACTTCGCGCACGTTGAAAAAGCGCGAGCCGATCACGGTGCCGGTCATGCCCTCGGACTTGACGATGTCCTTGGTCCACAGGCCGGAACGGAACTCGGACGAAATCGCCGCCCCGCGCGAATTGAGCTTGATGGTGTCGGCAATCGGCGCGGTGCGCGGCGTGATCAGCTCACCGAAAATGAAGGTGATGATCACCAGCACGATGCCGATCTTGGCCAGCATCCAGCCCACCATGCCGGTGGACATGGACGCCGCGCGCATGATGGTGAACTCGGAGGTGGCCGCAAACTGCGCCATGATGTAGATGGTGCCGATCAGCGACGCCACCGGCATCACCCGGTATACATAGCCGGGTATGCGTGCGGCCACGTACAGCAGCGCGTATTGCAAGGTGTAGCCGTTCTTGCCGACCGAGCGCAGTTCGCCGGTGAGGTCGAGGAAGGCTTGCAGCAGCAAAAACGCCACCAGCACGAAGGCAACCGCCTGCAGGATCGAGACGGCAAAATAGCGTTGCAGGATTTTCATGGCGAGACGGCCTTGTTGTCGGCGCCAATGCGCGAGCGTTTCATCGCCGCCAGCATGGCCAGCGGATGGTAAGGGTGATTCAGGTTCAGGCGCCAGGCGAACATGGCGAGCACCACCAGCGCGGTGACCAGGTGCAGCGGCCACCAGCCCAGCGCGAACGATATTTTACCGCCCTGGACCACGCCTTCCATCAGCTTGACCAGGTTGTTATACGAGAAGAAGATCAGCAGCGCGATGATCAGGTTGGCCGAGCTGCCCGCGCGCGGATTGACAAAACCCAGCGGTATCGCCAGCAGCACCAGCAGCAAACAGGTGAGCGGCGAGGCGATGCGCGACAGCAGTTCGGCGCGGCCGGAGGTGCTGGTGTCGGCAAACAGCGCCATGGTCGGAATGGCGTCGGTGTCGCTGTCGGGGTCGAGCTCCTGCGACTGGCTGGCCACGCGCATGCTGTAGCTTTCGAACTCCATGGTCTGGAAGTCGGACTGACCCGGCACGCCCTGGTAGCGGCGGCCGTTCTTGAGCACCAGGTAGCGTTCACCCTTGGCGCCGGTGCTGATTACGCCTTCGCGCGCGACGATGACGGCGGTGCCGCGTTCATCGACGGTGTTGACGAACACGTTGTGCACCACCGAGGTGTCGCCGGCCACGCCTTCGACGAAGAAGATGCGGTTGGCCGAGGCCGATTCGCGGAACTGGCCGGGCGAGACTTTTTGCAGGTCTTCGCGCTTGGCGAAGCGTTCGACGTACTCGGAGCTTTTCTCCTTGGCCCACGGCGCGGCCACCAGGCTCAGTGCCCCGGTGAGCAGCACCATCGGGATGCCGAAGCTGAGCACCGGCCAGATCCAGCGCGTGAGGCTCAGGCCCGAGGCGAACCACACCACCATTTCGGAATCGCGGTAGCTGCGGGTGACCACCATCAGCACCGAGATAAAGCTGGTGAGGATCAGGATGGTGGGCAGATAATTGATGGTCGCGAACATGATCAGCGCCAGCACGTCGCCGGAATCGACTTTGCCGCCGGCGGCCTTGCCGAGGATGCCGATCAGGGTCCAGGTCACGCTGACGCTGAAGAGCACCGTGAAGCTGGTGCCGGCCGCAGCGGCCATTTCTCGTCTTAAGGCGCGTTGAAAAATCATTCGAAGTTTATAATTGGTGGTTATGGCCGTGTTATAGCTTCGACAGGGCCAAAAAATTAAAAGTAACAGCCTGGCCGAACACCTCGAGCAGACTGGAAATTCGCACACGTCACGGAGAATCAAATGGACTTTAGCATAAAAGCATTCGACACCAAGAACACCATCGCCTCGGCAAAAGCCGGCGTAGTGGCTGTCGCGGTCTTCGAGAACAAAAAGCTGTCGCAAGCCGCCAAGGCCCTCGATGGATCCGGTGAAATCTCGGCTGCGCTCAAGTCCGGCGACATCACCGGCAAGGCCGGCACCACCCTGCTGCTGCGCGGCGTGCAAGGCGTGGCCGCCGAGCGCGTGCTGCTGGTAGGCCTGGGCAATGAAGAAGCTGTGAGCGAGAAAAGCTTTGCCAGCGGCGTGTCGGCCGCCATCAAGGCCTTCGGCGCCCTGGGTGCGAGCGACGCTATTATCGCACTGCCGATGACCGAAGTGAAAGAGCGCGACGTCAATTGGGCGATCCGCTGCGTAGTCCAGACCGGCCACGAAACCGTGTTCCGCACCGACGGCCAGAAGAGCAAGAAGGATCCGGCGCCGGCAGGCGTGAAAAAGGTCGCGCTGGCCGTGCCCTCCACCACCGAAACCAAGCTGGCGCTGGCCCAGGCCGTGGCGATCGCCAACGGCATGGACCTGACCAAGGAACTGGGCAACCTGTCGGCCAATATCTGCACTCCTACCTACCTGGCCAACACCGCCAAGAAGCTGGGCAAGGACTATAAATTCGACGTCGAAGTGCTGGACCGCAAACAGCTCGAAGCGCTGAAAATGAACAGCTTCCTGTCGGTGACCAACGGCAGCGAGCAGCCGCCGAAGTTCATCATCATCAAGCACATGGGCGGCAAGGCCAAGGATGCGCCGGTGGTGCTGGTCGGTAAAGGCATCACCTTCGACACCGGCGGCATTTCGCTCAAGGCCGGTCCCGGCATGGACGAAATGAAGTACGACATGGGCGGCGCCGCCTCGGTGCTGGGCACCATGCGCGCTATCGGCGAGATGAACCTGAAGCTCAACGTGATCGGCGTAATCGCCAGTTGCGAGAACATGCCGTCGGGCCGCGCCACCAAGCCGGGCGATATCGTCTCGTCGATGAACGGCCTGACCATCGAGATCCTCAACACCGACGCCGAAGGCCGCCTGGTGCTGTGCGACGCACTGACCTACGCCGAGCGCTTCAACCCGGCCGTGGTGCTCGACGTGGCAACGCTCACCGGCGCCTGCATCGTGGCGCTGGGCCACCACAAGAGCGGCCTGTTTACGCGTGACGACGACGTCCACAACGCGCTGGCCGACGAGATCATGGCGGCCGGCAAAGCTGCCGGCGACACCGCGTGGCGCCTGCCGATCGGCGAAGAGTACAACGAGCAGTTGAAGTCCAACTTCGCCGACCTGGCCAATATCGGCAGCCCGGGCGGCGCGTCGTGCACGGCGGCGGCGTTCCTCGAGAACTTCACCCGCAAGTACACCTGGGCGCACCTGGACATCGCCGGCACGGCCTGGAAATCGGGCGGAGCCAAAGGTGCCACCGGCCGTCCGGTGCCGCTGCTGTCGAACTTCCTGATCAACCGGGCGTAAGCCGCACGACCAGGCGGGGTCGGAACCTTGGCAGGGTCCGATCCCAGGCAGCAAGAGTTCAGTACAACGTCACGCCGGCAGCAGGCGGCGGCAATTCGTCGCGCTCCTCGGTCGGCCGCATGATGACCGTCAGAGTTGATGGGAAATCGTAGCCGGCGCCGGTGTTCTGGTCGATGAAGTAACCGACGCCGGCAGTCAGGATCAGGTTGCCCCACAGGTTGCCATTGGGCTTGGGATCGACACGCTCGTACGCCCAGCCCGCCCCCTCCTTCTTGCAGTCGATCCGCAATGGTGCCGAGCTCTTGCGCAAGGTCACCCGGCCGGGCGTAGTGACGAACCATTTGCCGGCGTCGTTGTACAGCACGCAACCCACGCCGCCGATCTGGCGATGGTCGAGCACGGTTTGCACCAGCACGGTTTGTTCGGTGGATTCGCTCAGCGATGCGCAACCGGCACTGCCTGACATGGCCAGTGCGGCAGCGACGATGCGTGCGGTAGGACGGAAAACCATGGTCTGTCTCGGTAATGGATACCGGGACAGTGTAGCAAGGCGAGTGAAGGTTGATTCTCTTAATCAAGAGGCGTAAAGCGTTGCACTTTGACGCCATCAACCTCGATCACCTCGAAAAACACGGCGGCTGGCCGGCACCAGATCGATCCATCCGCTGCGCGGTAAACGATCATGGTGCTCAGATCGGCTTCCAGAGTGGCCTCGCACACCAGTTCGTACAGGCCACCTTTATAGTGCCGGTAACGCACCGGTGTCATGCCAGTCACACTCGTCACGTTCGGCACACTCAGGCGCTTTGCGTGGCGGCAGCCTTGGTGGCGGCAGGTGCTCGCTCTTCAGCTTGCTCCTGCTGCTTTTTCTTGAGGCCGTTGACAACCTTCAGGATGTCGTCCATGCCACCCTGGCCGCCCAGCGACGAGAATGCGTCGAGCACCTCGTTGAGCACCTGGTTGCGCACGGCAGCTTCGTCCTGGCTCACTGCCGGGACGCGTTGCAGCGCCTCGGCGGCACGCTTTTCGGCTGCGGCGGCTTCTTTTTGCGCAGCGGTCTTGCGGCCGCCAGGCGTTTTACCATGTTCCAACGCAGCTTGCCAGATCACCCAGCGACGTTGCGTTTCAAAAACCAGATACTCTTCCGGTTTGTCTTCTCGACGGCGAACGATATGTCCGTCGCGTTGTGCCCATGCCTCAAATGCAGCTCGCATTTTTATTCCTTTGTAAATGCGCTACGCGCAATTCACTGTTAAAACTACAAGATATTTCCGTATAGTACCATTTATTGCATCACCCCAATAACCACTATAGTAGATTATTGCTGTACTGAGGTTGCTCATTGGCAACACTAGTTTTGACTTAATTTTGTAACAGTATATTTCTTATTTGCTATTCTGTCTCGCGCACGAATTCAATTTTGATAACTAGGAGACAGATTTGGCAATTTCCATAGCATTTCACAATTTCTGCAACATTTTAGGCGCTGGAGACAATATTGCGAAGTGTTATTCCACGATTTCTCTGAAAAATCGCCACTATTGGTATCAACCTGGCCGCCTCATCTGTTAAATCCGATTGCGGTAAGATGCGTCTTTGGCTCCGCGCCCCTGCTGCATCAATTCTTCAAGGACATTAACTAGTGATAAAATTAGCTACATGGAATGTTAACTCACTGAACGTAAGACTGCCGCACGTTATGACATGGCTAGAGGCAAATCCCACCGATGTGCTCTGCATACAGGAAACAAAATTAACTGACGACAAGTTCCCGTTCGCCCAGATCGAGGCTGCCGGCTACCACGTGGCGTACGCCGGGCAAAAAACTTATAACGGTGTGGCTATTTTGTCAAAGCTGCCTATCACCGATGTAGTCAGGAACAATCCGCTATTGGACGATCCGCAACAACGCATCCTGGCGGCAACCATCGGCGGCATGCGCGTTGTCTGCGCGTACGTGCCCAATGGCCAAAGCGTGGGTTCCGAAAAATACCAGTACAAGATGGGCTGGCTCGACGCCTTCCATGCATGGATCAGCCAGGAGGAGGCGCAACACCCGCAGCTGGCGGTGCTGGGCGACTACAATATCGCGCCGGAAGACCGCGACGTGCACGATCCCGCTGCATGGGAAGGCGAGGTGCACGTATCGGAACCGGAGCGCGCTGCCTTGCGGCGGCTGCTCGATATCGGCCTGGCCGATGCCTTCCGCCTGTTCGAACAGCCGGAAAAATCTTACAGCTGGTGGGACTACCGTGGACTGGGCTTCCGCCTGAACAAGGGCCTGCGCATCGACCACATCCTGCTGTCGCCGGCGCTGGCGCAGCGCTGCACCGCCTGCGTGATCGATCGCACCCCGCGCAAGTGGGAGCAGCCGTCCGATCACACACCAGTGATTGCCACCATCGAATAAACCGCTAGGTTATACGCCAGCCAGCACCGCATCGCGGCGCGGCAGCAGCAGCCGCGCCTCTTCGTGCGACGCCGGTTCGGAAAACAGGAAACCTTGGGCGAACTGGCAGCCGTTGCGCTGCAAGAGCGCATACTGGCCTTCGTTCTCCACCCCTTCCGCCACCACCGACAGCTGCAAGCTGCCCGACAAGGCGATGATGGCCGCTACGATGGCGCGGTCCTCGGCGCTGTTGGCCAGATCCTTGATGAACGCCCGGTCGATCTTGATCTTCTTGACCGGAAAGCGCTTCAGGTAGGCCAGGCTGGAATAGCCGGTGCCGAAATCGTCAATCGACAGGCGGATGCCCATGGCGTTGATCTGCTCGAGAATTTCCTGGGTCTGTTCGCCATGCTGCATCAGCGCGGTCTCGGTGATCTCGAATTCCAGCAGCGCCGGATCGATGCCGGTCTCGTCGAGAATGCGCCGCACCGAGGCCACCAGGCCGCCATGCATGAACTGGCGCGCCGACAGGTTGACTGCCAGCGGTACCGGCATGAAACCGGCGCGCAGCCACGCCATGCTTTGCTCGCAGGCCTGGCGGATCACCCACTCGCCGATCGGCACGATCAGTCCATTTTCCTCGATGATGGGAATGAAGCAGTCGGGCAGCACCAGATCCTGCTCGTTACGGCGCCAGCGCAGCAGCACTTCCATCGCGTGCAGGCGGCGTGTGCCGATGTCCATGATGGGCTGGTAGGTCAGCGAGAACTGGTCGCGCGCGAGCGCGTTGCGCAGGTTCGATTCGAGCTCGAAATGCTGGGCTGCCGCCTCGTTCATCACCGGCTGGAAGTACTTATAATTGTTCCTGCCGGTGGCCTTGGCATGATACATCGCAGTGTCCGCGTTGCGCATCAGCGTGGCGACATCGGCGCCATCGTCGGGATAAATGCAGATGCCGATCGACGGCGTGATGTGCAGGTGGCGGCCTTCGAGCGGAAAGCTCTCGTCGAGCGCGGCAATGATCTGCTCGGCCACCGCGCTCGCCTCCCCCGCGCCGGCAATACCCGGCAACAGCACCACGAACTCGTCGCCGCCCAGGCGCGCCACGGTATCGCTGGCGCGCACTGCGCAGCACAGGCGATTCGCTACTTCCTTGAGCAGCTGGTCGCCGGTCATGTGGCCGAGCGAATCGTTGATGGTCTTGAAGCGATCGAGGTCGATGAACATCATGGCCAGCTGGCGCTGCGAGCGCCGGGCGTTGAGCATGGCGCGGTCGAGTCGGTCCGACAGCAACGCGCGGTTCGGCAGTCCGGTCAGGCTGTCATGGTAGGCCATGTGGTGCACCCGGGCTTCGGCCTGGCGCCGTTCGATGATCTCGCCCTGCAGCAGGGCGTTGGCGCCGGCCAGTTCGGCGGTGCGCTCGAGCACCCGCACTTCCAGCTCATCGCGCGCGCGGCTCACCGCCTCGGCAGCCTCGCGGCGCGCGGTGATGTCATCCACCAGCCACACCGACCGGCCGCGCGGATGCGCCAGGTCGAACGGACGGCCGGACAGGCGCGCCCAGAACGCGGTGCCGTCGCGGCGTACCAGTTCGTACTCGGACACGTTGATGCGACCAGCCATGAAGTCGCGCATGGTCTCGGCACGCGCCGCCTGCCAGGCCGCCTTGTCGGCATAAAAGGCCTGCACACTGAGGTTGTTCATGCCGCCCGGCGGGTAGCCGAACAGCTCTTCCATCTTGGTGTTGCAGTGCAGGTTACGCCCCTCCTCCACCACCGAGATGCCGAGCACCGCGCTATCGAGGATGGCCTGGTTTTCCAGCAGCGCGTTGTGCAGCGCGCGCTGGTCGCGTCGCACGTCGCTGATGTCGTTGAAGACGATGGTCGCGCCCTCGATATCGGCGCCGGCCGGCAGCGGCTTGACCCAGGCCTGGACCGCAAAATAGTGGCCGCTGGCGGGAGTCAGGTAAGTATCCCAGCGTGCACCCGGCGTGGCGGTGGCCAGGCGGGCCACGCTGGCCTCGCGCACATGGAGCGTAAACAATTTATCCACGCCCAGGCCGCACGGGTCGCGCCCGAGCAAAGTCACCAGTTCTGCGTTGGCAGCCATGACCGTGCCGTCCACGCCATAAGCGCAAGCGGGGACGCCGATCAGCGCCAGCGCGCCGGCGACAAAATCCGTATTGGTCAGCATAAGGCCCCTGAGAAATCGATAAACATGACAACTTATTATTGTTAGTTGACAGATGTTAAACCATCTCCAGGGCTTTGGGGGGCATAAAACGACAATGCCCGGTAAAAACCGGGCATTGTCGTGACAAGCTTGCTACTTTCTTGCTACATCAGTGGCCGCTGGCGCCTTCTGCGCCGATACCGGTTTCCGAACGCACGGTCTGGGCTTCGAAGCCGTCGCGGTCGATGCGGGCACGCGGGCCTTTATCGGTGATCGAGAACAGCCAGATGCCGACGAAGCCGACGATCATCGAGAACAGTGCCGGCGAAGCGTAAGGGAACAGTGGCTCGGCCTTGCCGAACACGTCCACCCATACCGATTTCGACACCACGGTCAGTCCCACCGCCGTGAACAGGCCGAGGAAACCGCCGACCGTCGCGCCCCGGGTGGTGCAGTCTTTCCACAGCACCGACATGAACAGGACCGGGAAGTTGGCCGAGGCAGCAATCGCGAACGCCAGTGACACCATGAACGCGATGTTCTGCTTCTCGAACACGATGCCCAGCACCACGGCGACAATACCGAGGGCGATGGTGGTCATTTTCGAGACGCGCAGTTCGTCGGCGCCGGTGGCCTTGCCCTTCTTGATCACGGTGGCGTAGATGTCGTGCGATACCGCCGATGCGCCCGACAGGGTCAGGCCGGCAACCACCGCCAGGATGGTGGCGAAGGCCACGGCCGAAATGAAGCCGAGGAAGACGTCGCCGCCGACCGCCTTGGCCAGGTGCACCGCCGCCATGTTGTTACCGCCCAGGAGCTTGCCCGCCGCATCCTTGAATTCGGGATTGGTGCCCACCAAAACGATGGCGCCGAAACCGATGATGAAGGTCAGCACGTAGAAGTAGCCGATCCAGGTGGTGGCCCACAGTACCGACTTGCGTGCTTCTTTCGCATTCGGGACGGTGAAGAAGCGCATCAGGATATGCGGCAGGCCTGCAGTACCGAACATCAGCGCCATGCCGAACGAGATCGCCGAAATCGGATCCTTGATGAACGTGCCCGGGCCCATGATGGCGTCCTTGTTGGCGTGGACTTCCACGGCCTTGGCGAACAGTTTTTCAGGGCTGAAGCTGAACTGCGCCAGTACCGCCAGCGCCATGAAGCTGGCGCCGCCCAGCAGCATCACCGCCTTGATGATCTGCACCCAGGTGGTGGCGGTCATGCCGCCGAACAGCACGTAAATCATCATCAAGGTACCAACCAGTACGACCGCGATCCAGTATTCGAGGCCGAACAGCAGTTTGATCAACTGGCCGGCGCCGACCATCTGCGCGATCAGGTAGAACGCCACCACGACCAGGGTGCCGGAGGCAGCGAAAATGCGGATCGGCTTTTGCGCAAAACGATAAGCGGCAACGTCGGCAAAGGTGAAGCGGCCCAGGTTGCGCAGGCGCTCGGCCATCAGGAAGGTAATCACCGGCCAGCCGACCAGGAAGCCGATGGCGTAGATAAGGCCATCGTAACCGTTGAGGAACACGGCGGCGGAAATACCGAGGAACGATGCGGCCGACATGAAGTCGCCGGCAATCGCCAGGCCATTCTGGAAGCCGGTAATGCCGCCGCCGGCGGTGTAGAAGTCGGCGGCCGACTTGGTCTTGGCGGCAGCCCACTTGGTGACCCACAGCGTAAACAGCACGAAGACGCCGAACATGGCGATCGCGGTCCAGTTGGTGGCCTGCTTGGTGGCCTGGCCCAGGTCGCCGCCGGCAGCGTACACAACGCCGCTGACTGCTGCGCCGATCAGGGCGGAGGCGACGATCGCCAGTTGACGGTTCGAGGCGCTCATGCTTTCACCCGTGCGGCGATGGCGGTGGTCAGATCGTCGTATTCGCGGTTGGCGCGACGCACGTAGATGCCGGTGATGATGACGGTGAAGACGATCACGAACAGGCCGATCGGCATGCCCCAGGTCATCACGCCATCGCCGGTCCTGGAAGCGAGCAGCTCTTTGTCGAACGCGATCAGGAGGATGTAGCCGTAATAGACCACCATCATCATCGCGGTAAGGATCCAGCCGAACCGGGAGCGCGCCTTGACCAGTTTATGGTAATTGGGGTCGGCTTTGATTTTTTGAACCAAATCGTCTTGCATCATCTGTCTCCATTTATTGAGGAACCTGCCCATTTAGCTGAGCTTGAGCCCACAATAAGCTGCGAGACTTACCGCTGGCTTACACGCGCTCCGATAGACTAAGCTCTGACCCAACCTTCCATCAGGATGCGCGCGCTGCGGCTCATCACCGCTTTGACCACGCGCCACTGGCCGTCCTGCTGCACGGCTTCGGCGCCCACGCGCAAGGTGCCCGACGGGTGGCCGAAGCGCACCACGTGGCGCTCGCCGCCGCCGGCCGCCAGGTTGACCAGCGTACCGGGAATGGCGGCTGCGGCGCCGATGGCCACTGCGGCGGTACCCATCATGGCGTGGTGCAATTTGCCCATCGAGAGCGCGCGCACCAGCAAGTCGATATCGCCTGCTGACACCTGCCTGCCGCTTGACGCCACGTAGGGCGCCGGCGGCGCCACGAAAGCCACTTTGGGGGTGTGCTGGCGTTGCGCGGCCTGCTCCAGGGTGGCCACGAGGCCCATGCGCACGGCGCCGTGCACACGGATGGTTTCGAACATGGCCAGCGCGCGCGCGTCGCCATTGATCGCGTCTTGCAGTTCGGCGCCGGTGCAGCCCACCGCCTGCGCCTCGATGAAGATGGTGGGTATGCCGGCGTTGATCATGGTGGCGCGCAGCGTGCCGATGCCTGGCACTTCGAGGTCGTCGATCAATTGGCCGGTGGGGAACATGGCGCTGCTGGTGCTATTAGCACCGGCGCCCTCCTCGTCTGCCGCCGGATCCATGAATTCGAGCACCACCTCGGCCGCCGGAAAGGTCACGCCATCGAGCTCGAAGTCGCCCAGCTCCTGCACCTGGCCGCCCGTCATCGGGATATGGGCGATGATGGTCTTGCCGATATTGGCCTGCCAGATGCGCACCACGGCCACGCCGACGTGCGGCACGCGCGCGGCATCGACCAGCCCGGCCTGGATCGCGAACGCACCGACGGCTGCCGACAGGTTGCCACAGTTGCCGCTCCAGTCAACGAACGGGCGGTCGATGGCGACCTGGCCGAACAGGTAATCGACATCGTGATCGGCTTTGGTGGCCGGCGCCACGATTACCGCCTTGCTGGTGCTCGAGGTGCCGTTGCCCATGCCGTCGATCTGCTTGCCGTAGGGGTCGGGGCTGCCGATCACGCGCAGCAGCAGCGCATCGCGCGCAGCACCGGGTACTTGGGCAGCGGGCGGCAAATCCTGCAGGCGGAAGAATACCCCCTTGCTGGTACCGCCACGCATATAGGTGGCGGGGATTCTGGTCTGTTGGTTCATCATGCGGCCTATGCGGTTTTATGCTGTTGCAGGAAATCCTGTGCGAAGCGCTGCAGCACGCCACCCGCTTCGTAGATCGACACTTCTTCCTGGGTGTCGAGCCGGCAGATCACCGGTGTTTCCACCCGCTCTCCGCTGCGGCGGTGGATCACCAGCGTGAGCATGGCGCGCGGCGTGCGTGCGCCCACCACGTCGTAAGTCTCGGTGCCATCCAGCGCCAGCGTCAGGCGGTTGACGCCTGGCGTAAATTCCAGCGGCAGTACGCCCATGCCCACCAGGTTGGTACGGTGGATGCGCTCGAAGCCCTCGGCGGCAATCGCTTCCACGCCGGCCAGGCGCACGCCCTTGGCGGCCCAGTCGCGCGACGAACCCTGGCCGTAGTCGGCACCAGCGACCACGATCAGCGGCTGCTTGCGCTCCATGTACGATTCGATGGCTTCCCACATGCGCGTGACCGTGCCCTCTGGTTCCACCCGCGCCAGCGACCCGGCGATGACCTTGCCGGCGGCGTCGCGCACCATCTCGTTTTTCAGGGTGGGATTGGCAAATGTGGCGCGCTGCGCGGTCAGGTGGTCGCCGCGATGGGTGGCGTAGGAATTGAAGTCCTCTTCCGGCAGGCCCATTTTTGCCAGGTACTCGCCGGCCGCGCTGTCGGCCATGATGGCGTTCGATGGCGACAGGTGGTCGGTGGTGATGTTATCGCCGAGCAGCGCCAGCGGCCGCATGCCGGTAAGCGACCGCGCGCCAGCCAGTGCCCCTTCCCAGTACGGCGGGCGGCGGATGTAGGTGGTATGCGGGCGCCAGTCGTACAGCGGGCTGACCGCCACGCCATCATCAGCCTCGCGGGCGAACATCGGGATGTACACCTTGCGGAACTGCTCGGGTTTCACGCTGGCCGCAACGACCGCATCGATCTCGGCGTCGGACGGCCAGATGTCGGCCAGTTTGACCGGACAGCCGCCAGCGTCCACGCCCAGCACATCCTTTTCGATATCGAAGCGGATGGTGCCGGCAATCGCATACGCCACCACCAGCGGCGGCGAGGCCAGGAAGGCCTGCTTGGCATACGGGTGAATGCGGCCGTCGAAATTGCGGTTGCCCGACAGGACGGCGGTGGCGTACAGGTCGCGCTCTATCACCTCCTGCTGGATGCTTGGCTCGAGCGCGCCCGACATGCCATTGCACGACGTGCAGGCGTAAGCGACCACGCCAAAGCCCAGTTGTTCAAGTTCGGCCATCAGCCCGGCCGCTTCCAGGTACAGCGTGACGGTCTTCGAACCGGGCGCCAGCGACGACTTGACCCACGGCTTGCGCGTGAGGCCCCGCGCATTGGCGTTACGGGCCAGCAGGCCGGCGGCGATCATGTTGCGCGGGTTGTTGGTGTTGGTACAGCTGGTAATGGCCGCGATGATGCAGGCGCCGTCAGGCATCAGGCCCGGTTCGTTTTCCACCACGCCGCTGATGCCACGGGCGGCGAGTTCCGACGTCGGCACGCGGCTGTGCGGGTTCGACGGTCCGGCGATATTGCGCACCACCGACGACAGGTCGAACGTCAATACGCGCTCGTACTGCGCGGTGGCCAGCGCGTCGGCCCACAGGCCAGTCTCTTTCGCATAGGTTTCCACCAGCTTGACCGTGTCTTCATCGCGGCCGGTCAGGCGCAAATACTTGATCGTCTGCTCGTCGATGTAGAACATGGCGGCGGTGGAGCCGTATTCGGGCGCCATATTGGAAATCGTGGCGCGGTCGCCCAGCGTCAGGTGGGCGGCGCCTTCGCCGAAGAACTCCAGGTACGACGACACCACTTTCTGTTTGCGCAAAAATTCGGTCAGCGCCAGCACGGTGTCGGTGGCGGTGATGCCGGGGCCGGGCTTGCCGGTCAGTTCCACGCCGATGATGTCGGGCAGGCGCATCCACGAGGCGCGGCCCAGCATCACGCTTTCCGCTTCCAGGCCGCCGACGCCGATGGCAATCACGCCGAGCGCATCGACCATCGGCGTGTGCGAGTCGGTGCCGACCAGGGTGTCGGGAAAGGCCACGCCGTCCTGGGCCTGGATCACCGGCGACATGCGCTCGAGATTGATCTGGTGCAGGATGCCGTTACCGGGCGGGATCACATCGACGTTCTTGAATGCCTTCTTGGTCCATTCGATGAAGTCGAAACGGTCTTCGTTGCGGCGGTCTTCGATGGCGCGGTTCTTGGCAAAGGCATCGGGATCGAAGCCGCCGCATTCCACCGCCAGCGAATGATCGACCACCAGCTGGGTGGGCACCACCGGGTTGACCAGCGCCGGGTCGCCGCCTTGCAGGGCGATGGCGTCGCGCAGGCCGGCCAGGTCCACCAGCGCGGTCTGGCCGAGGATGTCGTGGCAGACCACGCGGGCCGGGAACCAAGGAAAATCGAGGTCGCGGCGGCGCTCGATCAGTTGCGCCAGCGAGGCATCGAGCGTGGCGGGGTCGCAGCGGCGCACCAGGTTTTCGGCCAGCACGCGCGAGGTGTACGGCAGCCCGTCCCAGGCACCCGGTTGAATCGCCTCGACAGCGGCGCGCGCGTCGAAGTAATCGAGCGCAGTGCCGGGTAGCGGCTTGCGGAACTGCGTGTTCATCGCGATGCTCATGGACTTGCTCATCGATTTGCTCATCATGCACGGTCCTCGATCGGCACGAATTGCAGGTCTTCGGGACCGACATAGTTGGCGGACGGGCGAATGATCTTGTTGTCGATGCGCTGCTCGATCACGTGCGCGGCCCAGCCCGACGTGCGCGAGATGACGAACAGCGGGGTAAACATCGCGGTCGGCACGCCCATCATGTGGTACGACACGGCCGAGAACCAGTCCAGGTTGGGGAACATCTTTTTCACGTCCCACATCACGGTTTCGAGCCGCTCGGCGATGTCGAACATTTTCATCGAGCCGCCGTCCTGCGACAGCTGGCGCGCCACTTCCTTGATCACCACGTTGCGCGGATCGGAAATCGTGTATACGGGATGGCCGAAGCCGATCACCACTTCCTTGTTGGCCACGCGGTTGCGGATGTCCGCTTCCGCTTCGTCGGCGTTTTCGTAGCGCTTCTGTATCTCGAACGCGAACTCGTTGGCGCCGCCGTGCTTGGGACCGCGCAGCGCGCCGATGGCGCCGGTAATGGCCGAGTGCATGTCGGAACCGGTGCCGGCGATCACGCGGCCGGTAAAGGTGGACGCATTGAATTCGTGTTCGGCGTACAGGATCAGCGACGTGTGCATGGCGCGCACCCAGCTCTCGGGCGGCTTGAAGCCGTGCAGCAGGTGCAGGAAGTGGCCGCCGATCGAGTCGTCGTCGGTTTGCACCTCGATGCGCTTGCCATTATGGCTGTAATGGTACCAGTACAGCAGCATCGAGCCGAACGACGCCATCAGGCGGTCGGCGATGTCGCGCGCACCCGGCACGTTATGGTCGTCCTTCTCCGGCAGCACGCAGCCCAGTACCGAGGCGCCGGTGCGCATCACGTCCATCGGGTGGGCCGCTGCCGGCAAGGCTTCGAGCGCGGATTTGACTGCCTGCGGCAGGCCGCGCAGCGAGCGCAGCTTGGCCTTGTAGCCACGCAGCTCGCCGTCGTTGGGCAGCTTGCCGTGCACCAGCAGGTAGGCGATTTCCTCGAACTCGCTGGTGGTGGCCAGGTCGAGGATGTCGTAGCCGCGGTAGTGCAGGTCGTTGCCGGTCTTGCCGACCGAGCATAGCGCCGTGTTACCGGCAGCGACGCCGGACAGGGCGACGGATTTTTTGGGTTTGAAGGTGGTGGTGGTATCGGACATGATGGTCTCCTGAGATCCGTAAACGATTATTTTTTTTGCGCGGCAAACAGGACATCGAGCTTCTGCTCGAAGCTGTGGTAATTGATCCGTTCATACAGCTCGGCGCGCGTCTGCATGGTATCGAGCACGTTCTGCTGGGTGCCGTCGCGGCGAATCGCGTCATAGACGTTTTCGGCCGCCTTGTTCATGGCGCGGAACGCCGACAGCGGGTACAGCACCAGGCCCACGTCGGCGTCGCGCAGCTCGTCCACCGTAAACAGCGGGGTGGAGCCGAACTCGGTGATATTGGCCAGCACCGGTACCTTGACGGCGGCGGCAAACTGCTTGTACATCTCGAGACTGATCATCGCTTCGGGGAAGATCATGTCGGCGCCCGCCTCCACGCATGCGACGGCGCGGGCAATCGCCGCGTCCAGGCCTTCGACGGCCAGCGCGTCGGTGCGGGCCATGATCACGAACTGGTCGTCGGTGCGCGCATCGACGGCAGCGCTCACGCGGTCCACCATCTCCTGCTGCGAGACAATTTCCTTGCCGGGCCGGTGGCCGCAGCGCTTGGCGCCCACCTGGTCTTCGATGTGCATGGCGGCGGCGCCGGCCTTGATCATGGTCTTGACGGTGCGCGCGACGTTGAAGGCCGAAGCGCCAAAGCCGGTGTCGGCATCGACCAGGAGCGGCAGGTCGCACACGTCGGTGATGCGGCGGATATCGGTGAGCACGTCGTCCAGGCTGGAGATGCCGAGGTCGGGCAAGCCCAGGGAGCCGGCCGCCACGCCGCCGCCCGACAGATAGATGGCGCGGAAACCGGCGCGCTTGGCCAGCAAGGCGTGGTTGGCGTTGATGGCGCCGACCACCTGCAACGGCGATTCTTCTTGCACAGCCTGGCGGAATGCGGCGCCTGCGGAATAACTCATGGGTGACCTTTCAATGTTGCGGTGAAGTTGGTCAACTTATTGCAAACGCCGTGCCACCCTTGTGTTCTTTAAAAATCAAGCACTTACAGACTTACCATGTTTCATCAGCGTTTCATTCTGAAACATCGAAACAGATGGGCTACAATTGCAACATGCGAACTGCCCCTTCCCTGCCGCTCGACCCCGACGATAAACCAGTGATCTGGACCGTTTCCGTCTCGCGCCTGTCCGACCTGTTCCGCCACATCACGCTCGAATACGACAACCGCGCCAGCATCGAACAAATCCACCTCGGTTTCGACGACGCCGTGCGCCACATTCGCGCGCGCCTGGCCACCGAGCGCTGCGACGCCGTGATCGCTGCCGGCTCCAACGCCGCCTACCTGCGCAGCCGGCTGTCGGTGCCGGTGGTGGTGGCCCGCTTCAGCGGCTTCGATGTACTGCAGGCGCTGGCGCGGGCGCGGCGCGTGTCACCGCACGTGGGCATCGTCACCTACCAGGAGCGGCTGCAGGAGCTGGCCGAGTTCACCGCCACCTTCGACATCAACGTGGCGCAGCGTACCTACATCACCGAGGAAGATGCCCGTGACCAGGTCAACGATTTAAAAGCGGCCGGCATCAAGGCCATCGTCGGCGCCGGCCGCATCACCGACCTGGCCGAGGAAGCGGGATTGACCGGCGTGTTCGTGTATTCGGCGGCGTCGGTGCGCCATGCCTTCGACGACGCGCTGGAACTGGCGCGGCTAACCCAGCTCGAAGCGAGCCGGGGCCGCGCGCGTGGCGCCGGTTCCAGCACCGGCGCGGCGGCCGACACCCTGCGCGCGCGCCATGGCATCACCGACCTGCGCGGCGAATCGGCTGCCATGGAAACCGTGCGCCAGACGGTGGTGCTGTACGCGAAATCGCCGGCCACGGTATTGATCTTTGGCGAGACCGGCAGCGGCAAGGAACTGGCCGCCCAGGCCATCCACAACGAGGGCCCGCGCCGCCTGGGGCAGAACCGGCCCTTCGTGGCGGTCAACTGCGGCGCCATTGCCGAGTCGCTGCTGGAATCGGAGCTGTTCGGCCATGAAGAAGGTGCATTTACCGGCGCACGGCGCGGCGGCCACGCCGGCCTGTTCGAGGCTGCCAACCACGGCACCCTGTTCCTCGATGAAATCGGCGAAATGCCGCTCACGCTGCAAACGCGTTTATTACGAGTGCTGGAAGAACGGCAGGTAGTGCGGGTGGGCGGCACCCGGCCGATAAGCGTCGAGGTGCGCATCATCAGCGCCACCCACTGCGACCTGGAACAGCGCGTGCGCGATGGCCGCTTCCGCGCCGACCTGTTCTACCGGCTGGCGGTGCTGCGGCTGACGCTGCCGCCGCTGCGCGCGCGGCCCGGCGACGTGACAGCGCTGGCCGAGTGGTCGCTCAAACATGCGCTGGCGTCGCTGGGCGCCAGGCCGCATCCCAACCTGCGCGCCGAGATGGCCGCCTGCGCGCCGCTGCTGCAAGCATACGCCTGGCCCGGCAACGTGCGCGAGCTGCGCAACCTGGCCGAACGCCTGGCACTATTCCTGGCGGCCGAGCCGCTGCAGGCGCTCACACCCGCGTTCATCGTGGGCGTGGCGCCGGAGCTGGGCGGCCACGCCGGTGTTGGCGCCGGTGGCGCTGCTACCGGCGCCACTGCATCGTCGCCCGGCATCGGCCGCGCGCACCGCGACACGGCCAGCGCAACAGAGGTGCTGGCCCGCTTCGACGGCCGGCGCGACGCCGCTGCCGACTACCTGGGCATCAGCCGCACCACGCTATGGCGCCGGCTACGTGCCGAGGCTGACAACCAGGAGCAGCTGCAACGCGATTAGCGACATCGGCGCACCAACCGCAAACGCTGTGAGCCCCGGAGCCTGACCTTAATGCCGTTAAGTTAAGCTCCGCATATCCGTCGTACCCGCGCAGGCGGGTACCCAAGTTCTGCGAAATTCGCCGAAATGCCCGCCAAATTGGGTCCCCGCCTGCGCGGGGACGACGTTTTTAAGCAAACAAAT
>NZ_LROM01000006.1 GCF_001758785.1 Duganella phyllosphaerae | reverse complement strand
GCGCCATGCATGAACTCTTGACTACGGCAGGCAAGACGCTCGACGATATCGATCATGTAATTTTCCATCAAGCTAATAAATTCATGCTCGATGCATTGCGCCGCAAGCTCAAGATTCCAGAAGAAAAATTCGTGATCGAAATCGACACCGTCGGCAACACGGTATCCTCGACCATTCCGATTGCCATCGCCCGCGCGCGCCAGGCAGGCCGCGTCAAGCCCGGCGACCTGGCTCTGCTGCTGGGCTTTGGGGTCGGCTACTCATGGGCCGGCACGCTGGCACGGCTGTGACCGCTAGCTCCACCTTTTAAAGGAAATATGATGCAAGAATTTATCGACGGCATGGCCGACATCCTCGAAATCGACGCTGCCAAGGTAACGCCGCAACTGGTGTTGGCCGACCTCAGCTGGGACTCGCTGGCCATCATCTCCACCATCGCGCTGGTGGACGACCTGTACGACCAGATGCTCGATGGCCAGGCCCTGGCCTACTGCGTCACGGTCGCCGACGTGCAGGCGCTGATCAAACCGAAGGCTTGACCATGTCGCGCCAGCGCCTGGCCTCCGGCCTGCCGTTCACCTTGTCCAACCTGGCACTGCGCGGCCTGGTGTGCGCGCTGCCGCGCACCGAGATCACCAACGACGCGTTCGTCGAGCGCTTCGGCGCGGAAGGGGTGGCCGATGTCGCCAAGATGATCGGCGTGCAGGCCCGGCGCCGCGCCGGCGATGGCCAGACCACGGCCGACCTGTGCCAGGCCGCCGCCGAAACCCTGCTGGCCGACCTGGGCTGGGAGCGCGACAGCGTGGACGCGCTGGTATTCATTTCGCAGACCCCCGATTACGTGCTGCCGGCCACGGCCCTGGCACTGCACGGGCGGCTGGGACTGGACCGCGGCTGCGTGGCGTTCGACGTCAACCTCGGTTGCTCGGCCTACCCTTACGGCCTGTGGCTGGCCGCCAAGATGCTCGACGGCCAGGCCATTTGCCGGGTGCTGCTGCTCGTCGGCGACACCATCAGCAAGACCGTGGACGAGAACGACCGCGCCACCGCGTTGCTGTTCGGCGACGCTGGTACCGCCACCGCGCTCGAGTTCGACCCGCAGGCGGCGCCCGCGCACTTCATTCTAGGCAGCGACGGTGCGGGCGAGCGCCACCTGATGATGGCCGCCAGCGCCGCCAAGCCGTATGCCGGCGACGACGCCCGCCTGGCCGCACGCGATCCGGGCAAGCTGTACATGGACGGCGGCGAGATCTTCAACTTCACACTGCGCAGCATTCCGCCGCTGGTGGCCGACCTGATGCAACTGTCGCACCGCGACACCAGCCAGGTCGATGCGTTTCTGTTCCACCAAGCTAATTCCTTCATGCTCAAGCATCTGATCAAGAAAACCAAGTTGGCAGTCAACCGCGCACCGATCAATATGGACCGCTACGGTAACACGTCGAGCGCCTCGATTCCACTGCTCATTGGCGCCAGCCTCGGCGCCGCCGCGCAAGGCCAGACCGTGGCCATGTTCGGCTTCGGCGTCGGCTATTCGTGGGCTGCAGCATTGCTGTGTCTGGCATCGTTGCAGGTCAACCGGGTGATCGAGGCATGACCATGATTTTCAATCCCGACATGCTGGCCGGCCAGCATATTTTTGTCACCGGCGCCTCGTCCGGCATCGGCCGCGACACCGCGCTGCTGCTCTCGCACTGTGGCGCACGCCTGATCATCAGCGGGCGCGATGCCGACCGCCTGGACCAGACCTTGCAGGCGTTGGCAGGCAACGGTCACGTGGCAGCGCCGCTCGAACTCGACGGCGGCGACCACATCGTCGACTTCATGCAAGGAATCAGCGCCGAACTACCGCTAACCGGCCTGTTCCACGCTGCCGGCATCGAACTGATGCGCCCTGCCAAATTGAGCCGCGCGCGCCAGTTCGACGACGTGTTCGCCTCGAGCGTGAAGACCGCCGTGGCGCTGGCGCGCGCTGCCGCCCTGCGCGGCGTCATGGCCGACGGCGCCGCGCTGCTGTTCATGTCGTCGGTGGCGGGCCAGAGCGGCCAGTCCGGCATGGGCGTATATTCGGCAGCCAAGGCCGCAATCGACGGCCTGGTCCGCTCGCTGGCGGTGGAACTGGCGCCGCGAGCCATGCGCGTCAACAGCATCGCTGCCGGCGCGGTCGACACCGCCATGCATGAACGGCTCGGACGTGGCCTGCCGGCCGACGCCATGCAGGCGTACCAGCAGCGGCACCCGCTCGGTTTCGGCACCACCGCCGACGTGGCACAGGCGGCGGCATTCCTGCTGTCGCCTGCGGCGCGCTGGGTGACCGGTGCGACCTGGGCCGTCGACGGCGGCTACCTGGCGCGCTAATTCATCGATACGGACATCCCATGAAGAACATCATCATCGTCGGTGCCGGCCGCTTCGCCCGTGAACTGCTGTGCTGGCTTGAAGACAGCCTCGACCCGGCCAGCGAACGCATCGCCGGCCTGCTCGACGACACGCTGGCGCCCGCCCCGATGCTCGAGGACGAGTATCGGTACCCGTTGCTGGGTGCGATCGCCGCTTACAGCTTGGGGCCGGACGACGTGTTCGTGCTGGCCGTCGGTGCGCCGGCCGCCAGGCTGGCGATCGCTGAAGGCCTGGCCGCTCGCGGCGCCCGTTTTCACACGCTGATCCACCCGAGCGCCATCGTGGCGCGCACTGCCCGCCTGGGCCGGGGCGCCGTGGTCTGTCCGTTTGCGCTGGTCTCGGCCGGCAGCCGCGTGGGCGACTTCGTCACCATCAATAGCTACGCCAGCGTGGGGCACGACGCCGTGCTTGGCAACGGCTGCACCCTCAGTTCACACGTCGACCTGACCGGCGCGGTGCAACTGGGCGTGGCGGTAATGGTCGGTTCGGGTGCGTCGGTCCTGCCGCGCGTGCAAGTGGGCGACGGCGCCACGGTGGGCGCCGGCGCCGTCGTCATGCGCCGCGTGGCTGCCGGTGCCACCGTGTACGCGCCACCGGCCAAAACCCTATGATCGACGCCCACTACCTGACCGCGCAGGCGCAGGCACACCGTCTGCGCGACGAATTTTGGCACCTGCTGTGCCATCGCAGCGAGTTGCCCGCCAGCGGAGACTATCTAAAACTCGACTGGCTGGGCCAGGAAGTAGTGGTCTTCAACGACCACGGCGAGCTGGTAGTGTTCGACAACCTGTGCCCGCACCGCGGCACGCGCTTTTTTACCGACAGCCATGGCAATGCGCCGCTGACCTGCCCTTACCACGGCTGGTCGTACCGGGCCGGCGCCATGCACATCCCGTGCCGCGAACGGTATGCCCAGGCCGATCTCGCCCGCGCCACCCTGCACACGCTGCAGATTGACTGGTGTGCCGATTTCCTGTTCGCGGCCCCGGCGCCGCGCATGGCGCTCGAAGACCAGCTGGGCGGCACCTACAACCTGCTGGCCGATGTGTCCTTTAATATCGCCGGACGCAGCGACCTCAACGCGCGCGACTTCGCCTGTGACTGGCGCGTGGCGCTGGAAAATGCGCTCGAGCCGCTGCACGTGCCGTTCGTCCACCCCGAATCGTTGGCGCAATTGCAACTTGGTGATGGCGTCAACACGTTCACGCCATGGACGTCGATCTGGCATGCCGAACTCGGCAACTCGGCCATGATCAAAAAACTGCGCTCGGTCAAGCGCCTGTTCGCGCTCGACAGCCAGTACGAAGGCTACCAGAGCGTGTACCTGTTTCCGTTTACGATGCTGTCGTCGACATTTTCGTATTCTTACTCTTTGCAGCATTTCTTCCCGGCAGCGCAGCCCGGTCGCACGCATTTTTCCAGCCGGTTGCTCAATGGCGCGACTCGTCCCGCCAGTGCGGCCGCGCTGCAAGGCTTTTTTGATGCAAGTGCCCACATGAACCGCCAAGTATTTGCCGAGGACCAAGCTATATGCGAGCGCATCGCCCCGGGCGCGATCGATGACGAGCGCTTTGCCACCCTTGCGCTTGATGAGGAAAAGATAGGCCATTTCCGCAGCTGCCTACAGACTGCACTGGCCGTGTAGCTTTTTTAATTATTTCCACCAGGAATTTAATAAACGGTGGCCGTTGGTCGTCTTGCCATTGGAGAGCACAGATTATCTTGCTCCAAACTGATCCCCACCATTTAGGAGCTGTAACATGCTGAGTCTTCACACCAACTTCGCTTCGCTGTCCGCACAAAACTCGATCGGCAACACCCA
>NZ_LROM01000005.1 GCF_001758785.1 Duganella phyllosphaerae | reverse complement strand
GGTAATCCCCCCCTTAATGATGCGCACCAGAAGTAGAGGCTATGCGGCGAGGGCCAATTTCTGAATCGGCGTGATGCCGCCAAGTGCCATGTGTGGCCGGTCGTGATTGTATGTCCATAACCAGCGCGTGGCAAAGTCCTGGATCTCGTCCAAGGAATCGAACAGGTGATGCGCCAGCCAGTCATAGCGTATGGTACGGTTATAGCGCTCGACATAAGCGTTCTGCTGCGGTTGGCCCGGCTGGATGAACGCGATCTTGATGCCGTGCTTGGCGGCCCAAGTCTTGGTCGTCTCGCTGATGTATTCCGGACCGTTGTCGCACCGGATCACGCGCGGCTTGCCGCGCCATTCGATCAGCTGGTTCAGCGACCGGACGATACGTTCCGACGGCAGCGAGAAATCGACATCGATGATCAAGCCTTCGCGGTTGAAATCGTCGATGACGTTGAACAGGCGAATGCTGCGTCCATCGGCTAGTTGGTCGTGCATAAAATCCATCGACCAGGTCTGATTGATCGCCGTGGGTACCGCAAGTGGCAATGGCTTCTCACGTACAAGGCGCTGGCGCGGTTTGATGCGCAAGTTCAGCTCCAGCTCGCGATAGATACGGTAGACGCGCTTGTGGTTCCATTTGAAGCCTTTCACGTTGCGCAGGTAAAGAAAGCACAGGCCGAAGCCCCAGTTGCGCTGATTATTCGTCAGACGCACCAACCAGTCGGCGATTACTTCATTTTCAGAATTGCGCTTGGCCTGGTAGCGAAAACAGGTCTGGCTGATGCCGAATGCCAGGCAAGCGTTCTGAATGGTCACTCGGTCAGCATCGACGTACCAGCGTGCCATCTCACGTCGGCGAGATGGCGCTACCACTTTTTTGCTAAAGCCTCGGCAACGATCTCGGCCTTGATGCGCTCATCGGCATACATCTTTTTGAGGCGGCGATTTTCCTCTTCAAGCTCCTTCATGCGGGCCATCAGGGACGCATCCATTCCGCCGAATTTGGCGCGCCACTTGTAGAACGTTGCCGTGCTCATGCCATGCTCGCGGCATAGCTCCGGGATGGGGGAGCCGGCTTCGGCCTGCTTCAGGATGGCGATGATTTGGCTGTCGGTAAATCGGGAAGTCTTCATTGCAGAACTTTCAAAAAACTAATTGAGAAAATTCTACTTCTGATGGCGATCATTTGCAGGGGGGATTACC
>NZ_LROM01000004.1 GCF_001758785.1 Duganella phyllosphaerae | reverse complement strand
CGCCGGCGCCCGACAGCGTGTAGCCGCTCACGCTCACGGCCTTGTTGGCGCCGGCGTCCTTGCTGGCAAAGCTGCCCACGGCGGTACCGGTCACCGACACGCTGTCGCTGCCCAGTGCGGCCACGGCAGCAGTGCCGCTCAGGGTCGCGGCGGTGGTGGCGTCATAGGTTTTATCCAGCGCTGCAATGCCCGATACCGCCAGGTTGGCCTTGTTGATGGTTGCGCTCAGGCCGGTCGGCTGGGTGACCACGTAGTTGCCGGCGTCGGCGCCCGACAGCGTGTAGCCGCTCACCGTCACAGCCTTGTTGATACCGACATCCTTGGTCGCAAAACTGCCGCTGCCGCTGCCGGCCAGCGACACCGTGTCGCCCGAAACCAGGCCCGAGTAGCCAACGCTGGCGGTGTTGAGCGCGGCCGTGGTCGTGGCGTCGTAGATTTTATCGACGGCGCTGACGCCGGTCAGGGTCAGCCCCTTGGCGGTCACGGTGTAACTGCTGCCGGCCACGCCGGGCGCGTTGTAATTGCTGGCCAGGCCGCCGTTGCTGCTGCTGCCCAGGCTCAGGCCCGTGGTGCTGGCGAGCGCCGCACCGCTTTGAACGTTCTTGCTGGTCAGGTTCGAGGCGTCACCGGGGCCGGTGACGCTGAAGATCTGGCCGGCCACGCCGGTCGCCGTCAAGGTGCCGCCCGCCACCGACGTGGCGCCATCGTAGGTTCTGCTGCCGGAGACGATGACATCGGCCTTGTTGATGGTAGCGGTCACGCCGGCCGGCTGCACCAGGTTGTAGTTGCCGGCATCGGTGCCGCCCAGCGTATAGCCGGTGACGGTAACCGCCTTGCCCACCCCGGCGTTGGCGTCGGCAAAGCTGCCCACGCCCGTACCCGTGACCGCGACGATGTCGCTGC
>NZ_LROM01000003.1 GCF_001758785.1 Duganella phyllosphaerae | reverse complement strand
GCAGCGACATCGTCGCGGTCACGGGTACGGGCGTGGGCAGCTTTGCCGACGCCAACGCCGGGGTGGGCAAGGCGGTTACCGTCACCGGCTATACGCTGGGCGGCACCGATGCCGGCAACTACAACCTGGTGCAGCCGGCCGGCGTGACCGCTACCATCAACAAGGCCGATGTCATCGTCTCCGGCAGCAGAACCTACGATGGCGCCACGTCGGTGGCGGGCGGCACCTTGACGGCGACCGGCGTGGCCGGCCAGATCTTCAGCGTCACCGGGGCCGGTGACGCCTCGAACCTGACCAGCAAGAACGTTCAAAGCGGTGCGGCGCTCGCCAGCACCACGGGCCTGAGCCTGGGCAGCAGCAGCAACGGCGGCCTGGCCAGCAATTACAACGCGCCCGGCGTGGCCGGCAGCAGTTATACCGTGACCGCCAAGGGGCTGACCCTGACCGGCATCAGCGCGGTCGATAAAATTTACGACGCCACCACCACGGCCGCGCTCAACACGGCCGGTGTAGCCTACTCGGGCCTGGTCGGCGGCGACTCGGTGTTGCTGGCAGGCAGCGGCACGGGCAGTTTTGCGACGAAGCATGTGGGCGTCAACAAGGCCGTGACGGTGAGCGGCTACACGCTGTCGGGCGCCGACGCCGGCAACTACGTGGTCGCCCAGCCGACCGGCCTGACGGCCAGCGTCAGCAAGGCCAGCTTGGCGGTGTCAGGCATCGCGGCGTCCAATAAGACTTATGACGCAACCACCGGCGCCACCGTGAGCGGCACGGCTGCGGTCAGCGCACTGGGCAGCGACATCGTCGCGGTCACGGGTACGGGCGTAGGCAGCTTTGCCGACGCCAA
>NZ_LROM01000002.1 GCF_001758785.1 Duganella phyllosphaerae | reverse complement strand
GCGCGCAGCACGGCGCGCCGGCGCGGGTCGATCGGTTGTTCGGCTATCGTCATTTCTGGCTCGCTGGGGTAGTTTTTTGCGCCACTTCGCGGATCGCGCCAAGAATGCGCATGTGGGTGCCGCAACGGCAAAGATTGGGTTCCATGTGCGTGCGGATCTGCGCATCGGTGGGGTGCGGGTTCTTTTCCAGCAGCGCCTGGGCGCGCATCACCATCCCGGCGATGCAATAGCCGCACTGCGCGGCCTGGTGCTTGATGAACGCCGCTTGCAGGGCGCCCGGCTTCGCTTGCGCGCCCAGGCTTTCGATGGTGCGCACCTTGCGGCCCGCGCACGCGGCGACCGGCGTGAGGCAGCCGAACACCGGCTGGTCGTCCACCAGCACGGTGCAGGCGCCGCACTGGCCCAGGCCGCAGCCAAACTTGGCGCCGTTCAGTTCCAGCTGGTTGCGCAGCGCGTACAGCAGCGGCGTGGAGGGATCGATGGCCAGCGTGTGCGACACGCCGTTGACGGTGAGGTTGGTCATTGCTGGTTCTCCTTGCGGATGGCGGTCACGCGTTGTTCGATGCCGCGTGCGTCGAGCGGGCGTTGTTTGTCGTCCTGCCATGGCGCGCGCTGGCCGATCTCGGCGCGTACGTACATGGCGATGCTGGCCACCTGGGCGTCGGTCAGGGTGCCCGCGAATGGCGGCATGTAGCTCGACTGCCCGGTGTGGGTCCATGGCAGCCCGTTGAGGATGGTCTGGATCAGGTTATCGGGCTTGGGACCGGCAACGGCGCTGCTCAGCGCCAGGGACGGGCGGCTACCGGCGGCCATCATCGGCGCGGCGCCTGTGTGGCAGCCGGCGCAGGCGCCGGCGAACAGGGTACGGCCCGGCAGCAGCGCAGGATCGTTGGCAGCGGGCTTGATGACCGCTGCAGCCGATAGTGCAGGCGGTTTTGCCGCAGGGTTTTGCAGCGACATGATGTAGTGGGCGATCGCTGCCGCATCTTCGGGCGGCGTGGTGGACAGGCTGTGCGCCACCGGCGCCATCGGGCCGCCGGCGGCGCCGTGTTCGGGCGACCAGCCGTGGCGCAGGTACAGCGCCAGCTGCTGCTCGGTCCACGGGCGCGGTGCTTGCAGCAGGGCGGTTAGCGCGGGCGCATCCCAGCCATCGATATTGCCGCCGCTGAAGGCTGGGCTGCGTTCGCCGCCGATCGGTCCCAGCGCGCTGTGGCACGAGGCGCAGTGGCCGGCGCCGTCCACCAGGTAACGGCCCCGGTTCCAGATTTCGCTGCGGTTGCCATCGGCCGGCACCGGTCCGGGGCGCAGGTACAGCAGGTTCCAGCCGGCCAGCAGCGGCCGGAAATTGAGCGGGAAAATCAGCTGGTTGGCGGGCGGCGTGGCCTGTACCGGCGCGCGGGTCATCAGGTAGGCGTAGGCATCCTCGATGTCCTGGTTCGACATGCGGGTGTAGTGAATATAGGGGAAGGCCGGATACAGCAGGTGGCCGTCCCGCGCCACGCCCCGGCGCAGCGCGCGGGTAAACGCGGCCGGCGACCAGTTACCGATGCCGGTGCCGGCATCGGGCGTGATATTGGTGGTGTAGATGGTGCCGAACGGCGTTTTCAGCGGCAGGCCGCCGGCAAAGGGTTCGCCGCCGGAAGCCGTGTGGCACACCATGCAGTCGCCCTGCGCCACCACGCGCGCGCCGCGCGCCACCGTTTGCGCAGCGAAGCTGGCGGCTGCCGGCGGCGCGATGGGCGCGATCGCCGGCTCCAGCATCCAGGCCGCCGCGCCGGCGCAGCCGGCCAGCACCACCGCGCCGGCCAGACTCCATTTGGTCTTGCGTTTCATGTCTTCCTCCATTGATAACAGGATGCTGCCACGCCTGCGCGCGGCTGTAACCTGCCTGAAGGAATAGCTGCTATTCCCTCCTGGAATAGGCGAGCGGGGACTGCCGCGCATGAACCTAAACCTTGGTATGAGTTGGCATTACCAAGGTGCGATTTCGCCAGGTTCCGCACCGACCTATATTGGCAACAGGTCGGCGCCGCCGTCCTGCGCACTTTCTGGAGGGGGTATGGTCGTCAATTATGGGAAGCTGCCGGTGCTGCAGATGGTCGGGAATGCGAAAGCCGGATGGCTCATCGTGTGCTGCGTCGTGCTGGCCGCTGCGCTGGCAGCGTGCTACTTTATCTGCCACGAGAATGCACTGCCCACCGCTTCCGAAAGCGTACGCGACGCCATGCGCGCCAATGGCCTGTGCGCTGCCGATTGCAGGCGCTTGCTGCTGCAATCGATCAAGCGCGCCATGGCAGGCTGGTAGGATAACGCCATCCTGGCATCATGAATTTTTTAGAGGAGCATCGACGACATGGGTACCAAACACACTGAAGCTGCGGGCAAGATCGAAGCATACACCCATCCGGCGGCGGGTTGGGGCGCGCTCAAGTACGTGGCGCTCAACCTGTGGCGTGAGCGCGTTTCCGCAGGCAAGTACGGCACCCTGTTCGCCCAGAACCAGCCCGACGGCTTTGACTGCCCCGGCTGCGCCTGGCCCGACCGCGAGCACAGCTCCACCTTCGAGTTTTGCGAAAATGGCGTCAAGGCGGTGGCGGCGGAGGCCACCAGCAAGCGCGTGACCAATGACCTGTTCAGCCGTTACAGCGTGACCGAGCTGCTGGCGCAGTCGGACTACGAACTGGAACAGCACGGCCGGCTGACGGCGCCGATGCGCTACGACGCCGCAATCGACCACTATGTGCCGGTGTCGTGGGACGACGCCTTTGCCCTGGTGGCGCGCGAACTGAAGGCGCTCGACCACCCCGACCAGGCGGCGTTTTACACGTCTGGCCGCGCCAGCAACGAGGCGGCTTTCCTCTACCAGTTGTTCGCCCGGGCCTACGGCACCAACAACTTCCCCGACTGCTCCAATATGTGCCACGAGGCGACCAGTCGCGGCCTGCCGTTGTCCGTCGGCGTGGGCAAGGGCACGGTGGTGCTCGAAGATTTCGAACATGCCGACGTGATCATGATCTTCGGCCAGAATCCGGCCACCAACCACCCGCGCATGCTGGGCGAGCTGCGCGACTGCGCCAGGCGCGGCGCCACCATTGTGTCCATCAACCCGCTGCGCGAACGGGGATTGGAACGCTTCGCCAGTCCGCAGGACCCGGTGGAAATGCTCACGCTCACCAGCACGCCGATCGCCTCGCTGTTCCTGCAACCGCGCGTGGGCGGTGACTTCGCGCTGATCAAGGCGCTGGCCAAGCGGGTGCTGGAACTCGACGAAGCGGCGGTCGCCGCCAACGCGCCGCGCGTGCTCGACGTGGCCTTCATCGCCGAACACACGAGCGGCTTCGACGCTTTTACCGCCGACCTGCAGGCCGAAAGCTGGGACCTGCTGCTGGCCGAATCGGGTGTGCCGCGCGCCACCATCGAGCAGCTGGCGCAGGTGTATGTCAAGGGCGAGCGCGTGATCGCTACGTGGGGCATGGGCATTACCCAGCACAAGAACTCGGTGGCGACGATCCAGATGCTGGCCAACCTGATGCTCATGCGCGGCAATATCGGCCGCCTGGGCGCGGGCCTGTGCCCGGTGCGCGGCCACTCCAATGTGCAGGGCAACCGCACGGTCGGTATCGAGGAGCAGCCCACCCCAGCCTTCCTCGACCGCCTGGAACAGGTGTTCGGCTTCGAGCCGCCGCGCCACCATGGGCTGGACGTGGTGGCCACCATCGCCGCCATGGCCGCGCAAAAAGTGAAAGTGTTCGTGGGACTGGGCGGCAATTTCGCGGTCGCCACGCCGGACACCGAGGTTACGTACGCGGCGCTGCGCTCGTGCGCGCTGACGGTCAATATCACCACCAAGCTCAATCGCAGCCACCTGGTGCACGGGCGCGAGGCGCTGATCCTGCCCACGCTGGGCCGCACCGAGATCGATGAACGCCAGGGCGTGCCGCAAGGCGTGACGGTGGAAGACTCGATGAGCATGGTCCACGTTTCCTACGGCATCAACCAGCCAGCATCGCCGGACCTGCTGTCGGAAGTGGCGATCGTCGCGCACATGGCCGAGGCCACGCTCGGCGGCGGTCCGGGAGTAGGGCGCGACAGCCTGGCCTGGGCGACGTACCGTGACGACTACTCCCGCATCCGCGACGATATCGCGCTGGTGTTCGACGACTTCCACGACTACAACGCGCGCATCGCCGTGCCGGGCGGTTTTCACTTGCCGGTGGCACCGCGCGACCTGACCTGGCGCACGGCCAGCGGCAAAGCCACCTTCATCGCGCACGCGGTGGCGCACGACACGCCGATTTCGCGCGCGCGCCGGCGCCATGGCGAACAGTTGATGGTGATGATGACCACCCGGTCCCACGACCAGTACAACACCACCATCTATGCGCTGGACGACCGCTATCGCGGCGTGTTCGGCATGCGCCGCGTGATCTTCATCAACCAGGCCGACCTCGACATGCTGGGCATGAAGGCGGGCGACTGGGTGGATGTGCGCAGTGTGTGGGCAGAAGGTGACGAGGGGAACGAGCGCGAGACGGTGCGCCGCGCCGATGGCTTCATGCTGGTGGCCTACGACATTCCGCGCGGCTGCCTGGGCGCCTACTACCCGGAAACCAACGCCCTGGTGCCGCTGGCCAGCGTGGCCGACGGCGCTGGTACGCCCACCTCCAAGTCGATCCCGGTGCTGCTGTCGCCGGGTGTCATGCCCGCTGGCGGCGGGCGCTAGGAGCGTTACCGGTTGCGGTCCCCGTCCGTCGGGGAGCGCCGGCCAGGGCGGCGCAGCGGCACCACGCGGCTGCGCTGATCGTCCTGCCGGGACGGCGTCAGGTTGGCACTGGCCCGTAGCTGGTCCAGGTGCCAGCCGGGCATGGCTTCGGCCGGCATGGGCCGCGCCACCAGGTAGCCTTGTGCCTGGTCGCAACCGAGTTCGCGCAGCAGCGCCAGGTCTTCTGGCGTTTCGATCCCTTCGGCCACCGAGGTTACTCCCAGCTCGCGCGCCGTGGCAATCGCGTGCCGCAGCAACGGCTTGAGGTGCGGACGCTGCCACGCCTGGTGCACCAGCTGGCGGTCCAGTTTAAGTTCGCTGAAAGGAAAGCGGGCCAGCCGCAGCATGGACGCGTGGCCGGCGCCGTAGTCGTCGAGCGACAGCCCGAAGCCGTGCAGCCGCAGCTTGATCAGCACCCGCAGCGCCGTGGCCAGGTCGGCCACCTCAGCGTGTTCGACCACCTCGAAGGTCAGGTAGGCCGGCGGCACACAGGCTTGCGCCACAGCGTCGATCAGCTGGCGCGCCAGGTGCGGGTCGGTCAGCGACAGCGGCGACAGGTTAACCGACAGCGGCAGTGCCAGGCCGGCGCGGCTCCATGCTTGCCAGTCGCGCAGCGCCAGGCGCATCACTTCCATGGTCACCTGGTCCATCATGCCCATAGCTTCTATCTGCGCCAGAAAACTGCCCGGCGCCAGCAGGCTCCGGTCCGGAACGCGCCAGCGCAGCAGCGCCTCGGCCCCTTGCAGGGCACCATCGTACACTGCCACCTTGGGCTGGTAGTGCAGCTCGAACTCGCTGTGGCGGATGGCATCGCGCACGTGCGCCGCTGCCAGCACCGGCAAGATAAGCGGCGCTTCCTTGCGCGGCGCTGGCAACCCGGTGGGACCGGCGCGCGCGCAATCGCCGATCGCGGCCAGCAGCGCGGCGGCCTGCGCCGGCTTGCGCACCGCGCCCAGCGCCCGCAGGCCCAGCGTGGTGGCCAGCGTCAGCGCCGAGTCCTGGATCTGTTCGCATACGGCGCTGCAGATCACCACGCTGGTGGCTGGCGCCAGCATCGACAGCGCCAGCAGCAGGTCGGCGCCGTCCATGTCGGGCAGGCGCAGTTCGAGGATCACCAGGTCGGGCGCGGCCGGCAGCGACTCGATCAATTCCAGCCCGGTCGCGCCATCATGGGCCCAGCCGTTGACGCGCAAGCCCGATTGGCGGCACAGCGCGATGGTGGCGTCGCAGGCGCGGCGGTCGCCGTCGATGACGATCACCCGTAGCGGCGTGCGGCCGGTATCGGTATTCATGCCGCCCCCTGTTCAAAGCCGGCCATGAGCAGGTTGGCGACCTTGGTGCGGGAGGTTTTCATGGCGGGCCTGTGCGGTGTGGAGAAGGCTACAGGATAGGGCCGCGCACGGCCGCGCCACGGCTACAGATGGCGCCATGGCGGGGGAGTACAGTTGTGGCGAATTCACCTGCTGCGGCGCATCGGCTCCATCAGTTCCCCGGTCACCAGGCCCAGCGTGCGCACCGCCGCTTCCAGCGCCTTGCTCCACGGATAGCTGTAGTTCAGGCGGATGTGGTGGCGCCAGGCGCCGCTGGCGGCGAACATGTCGCCGGCCGCCAGGCTGATGCCGCGTTCCTGCGCACGCGCATACAGTTCCAGCGCCTTTACGCCGGGCGGCAGGCATACCCACAGCAGGTAGCCGCCGGCCGGTGTCGAGACGCTGGTGCCATCGGGGAAAAAGCGCAGCACGGCGGCGGTCATGATGCTGGCCTGCTGCGCCAGCGTCTTGCGCAGGCGGCGCAGGTGGTAGTCGTAACCGTCGGTGCGCAGGTATTCGGCAATTGCCAGTTGCGGCAGCGACGGCATGCTGGGGGTATTGAGAAACTTGAGCTTTTCCAGTTGCGTGTGGAAGCGCCCGGGCAGGGTCCAGCCGATGCGCCAGCCGCTGGTGAGGCTCTTGGAAAACGAATTGCAATGCATGACCAGGCCATGCGTGTCGAAGTGCTTGAGGCTAGCCGGATGGCTGTCGCCGTAATACAGCTCGTGGTACACATCGTTCTCGATTGCGGGCAGATCGCGCCGTGCCAGCAGGTCCACCAGCGCGCGCAGGCGCGCCTCCGGCATGCGGAAACCGAGCGGATTCTGAAAGTTGGGCATCACCATGCACGCTGCGACGTCGTCGGTCTCGATGGCGCGCTCCAAGGCCGCCAGGTCCATGCCCAGTTGCGGGTCGGTGGGAATTTCCACCACCCGCATGCCGAGCCGTCTGACGGCCTGCAGCTGCGCATAATAGGTGGGCGATTCCACCGCGATGGCCGCTCCCGGCCGGGCCACCGCTTGCAGGCACAGGTTGATCGCTTCGGTGGCGCCGGCGGTGACGATGATTTCTGTTGCGTCGACGGCCAGCCCGTTATCGAGGTGGCGGCGGGCGATCTGGCGTATCAGTTCCGGGTTGCCGGGCGGGAGGTCGGCCAGCGGCATGCGGCCACCGTCGCGGCGCCCGATACTGGTGGCGTAGTGATTGAGGCGCGCCCACGGGAATAGCGCGGGATCGGGGTAGGGGGAGCCGAACGGCACGCTGCCCTGGTCGATCGAGCGCAGGGTGGTGAGCACCAGCGCGCTGGTATCGAGCGACGGCGCGCGCGCCACCTCGGCCGGCGCCGGCGGCGCTGGCTGCGCCGGCAGCACGGTGTCCGCCGGGCGGCGCCGCACGAAGTAGCCCGACTGCGGCCGGCTTTCGATCACGCCCTGGCTCTCGAGCAGCAGGAAGGCGCGGATCACGGTCGATACACTGAGGTTGTGGTGCTGGCTGGTCTGGCGCACCGAGGGGATCCGCTCACCCTCGCGGATCACGCCCTGGGCGATTTGCCCGGCGATGTCGGCAGCCAGTGTCTCGTACAGTTTCAAGGCGTTCCCCGTGGTGACAATGACCACAGCTTATGCTAACCGGAAGTTACTGGCTATCATACTTTGGTTGCTAAATGGACGTGGATGATGATTTTCTGCCTATCCCTTTGTATAGGAGAGCAAACCTTTGGTTGCCCTTATAATCCCGTGAATATATGATAATGACAAGGTTGACGATGCGCCGGGACGCCAGGACACCACTGCTCTCCACACTGCTGATATTGAGTACGGTGCTGATTTTCATCGTCGACACCTTCACGCCGCTCGACGTGGCGATCGCGGTAATGTACGTGGTGGTGGTACTGCTGTCGGCCAGCGTGTGGCAGCGGCGCGGCGTGTTGTGGACCTGCGCGGCATGCCTGCTGGCCACCGCGCTGTCGTACGTTGTCACCCACCTCGACGTGTTTTCCATCGCTGCGGTAGGGCGCATGGGTGTCAGCATGTCGGCCATCGGCATTGCCACATTCCTGGTTCTGCGCGGCCAGGCCGCCACCAACGCGCTGCTGGCGCGCGAACAGGCGCTGCGCCGCAGCCAGGCCTTTTTGGCAGGTTCCCAGCGCATCAGCAAGACCGGCAGTTTCAGTATCAAGTCCCCCGGCGGCGAGATGTACTGGTCCGACGAGGCCGCGCGCATCTTCGGCCATGCGCCCGAGATTACCCCCAATATCGACCTGATATTGACGCGCACCGCGCCCGATGACCGCGTGATGGTGCGCGCCGCGTATGACCGCTGCGTCGAATGTCTGGGCAGCGTCGATCTGCGTCATCGCCTGCTGATGGCCGACGGGTCGATCAAGCATGTGCAGGTGCTGGCCGAGCCGCTGTTCTCGCGCGACGGCGACTGCGAATACGTCGGTTCCATCACCGACGTCACCGCCGCCGTGGTGGCCGAGCAGGCCTTGCACCGCTCGCAGGTGCAACTGCAGCACGCCACCCGCGTGACCATGCTGGGCGAACTGGCCGCGTCCATCGCGCACGAGGTGAACCAGCCGCTGGCCGCCATCTCTACCAACGGCGAGGCTTGCCTGCGCTGGATGAACCGTCCGCAGCCCGACCTGGAAGAGGCGCGCTACACCGTCAACGCCATTCTCGCAGCGAGCGCCCGCGCCACCGGCGTGATCAAGCGCATCCGCGCGCTGGCGCGCCGCAGCGACCCGCAGCACCTGGGTCTGGACCTGAACCTCCTGGCCGAGGAAAGCGTGGACCTGGTGCGCCGTGAACTGAATAACCACCGGGTGGCGCTGGTGCTGGAGCTGGAAGCCGGCCTGCCGCCGGTCAATGGCGACCGCGTGCAGCTGCAACAGGTGATCATCAACCTGCTGATGAACGCCATCCAGGCCATGCACCAGTGCCCGGCCGGTCAGGCCGTGCTCACCCTGCGCACCGAGCGCCGCGCCGACGGCACGCTGTGGCTGGGCGTGACCGACACGGGCCCCGGCATTCCGCCCGACCAGATGCCGCGGCTGTTCGAAGCCTTTTACAGCACCAAGCCCGATGGCATGGGCATGGGCCTGCCGATCTGCCGCTCTATCATGGAAACCCATGGCGGTCGTATCTGGGCGGTCGAGCCGGAGGGCGATGCGCCGGTCGGCGCCACCATCGTGGTTTCCCTCCCTGTCCCGGAGGCTGCATGAACCCGTCCACCGATACCGCTGCCATCGAGCCGCTGATCTACCTGGTGGACGACGACGCGCTGCTGCGCGACGCCATCGGCAGCCTGCTGCGCTCCGTTGGCATGCGGGTGGCGGCTTACCCTTCGGTGGCGGCGTTCCTGGCCGTGTCGCGCGTGGATGTGACCAGCTGCCTGCTGCTCGATGTGCGCCTGCAGGGCGTAAGCGGGCTCGATTTTCAGGCGGACCTCAATCGCGAGGGCGTGCCGCTGCCGGTGATTTTCATGACCGGCCACGGCGACATACCGATGTCGGTGCGCGCCATGAAGGCGGGCGCCATCGATTTTCTGGCCAAACCGTTCCGCGACCAGGACCTGCTCGACGCCATCAACGTGGCGCTGCAGGCCGATAGTGCGCGCCGCAGCCGCGACCAGGCGCTGCACGCGGTCACCGCGCGCTACGCCACGCTCACCCCGCGCGAGCGCGAAATCATGGCGCTGGCCGCCCGTGGCCTGATGAACAAGCAGATCGCCGGCGAAGTGGGCACCAGCGAAATCACGGTCAAGATCCATCGTGGCAACGCCATGCGCAAGATGGAGGCGAAAACCTTCGCCGACCTGGTACGGATGGCCGAGGCGCTCGGCCTGGCCTGAATACCCGCCTTCCTGCAGCGTTCTTATACCCATGTATGATTCCGCGATCGTGCGCGGACCGGTATTGTTCTCCCATGCGCTGGACGGCCGCTAGCCGCCGTTCGAACATGGGAGTACGTAGTGTTTCAACCAGATCCAGATTTTTCCAATATTGCCATCGTCGATGACGACGAGTCGGTGCGGGTGGCCTTGCGCAGCCTGCTGCGCTCCTATGGCTACTCGGCCCATGCCTACGATTCGGCCGGCGCATTGCTGGCCAACGAGGAATTGGGCGCCTACCACTGCGTGATCACCGACCTGCAAATGCCCGGCATGAGCGGCATCGAGCTGCTCGAGCACTTGCGCCGCGAGGGCAATGCGCTGCCGCTGATCCTGATGACGGCTTTCCCGGAGGTAACGCTGCGCAAGCGCGCGCTGTCGGGCGGCGCCAGCTGCTTCCTGAGCAAACCATTCGAAGCCAACGCGCTGCTGCGTTGCCTGCGCCAGGCCAGCGGCGCCGAGCCATCGTCCGCACTGGAGTAAGCCATGCAGCCATCCGCCAGCCGTTCGCGTCTTGTCATTTGCATTTCGCTGCTGCTGGTGATCGTGGCCAGCCTGGTGCTGTCGGCCGCCATGGAGCGGACCGCCAATACCATCCGCCGCAACGAGACGCCGCTGCTGTCCGTGGTCATCCCGCAGTTGCGCTACCTCGGCGAGTACGAGAGCGCGCTGTTGCGGTACCAGCTGGCTTACGATAAACGATACACGGAGTCGATTACGCCGGACCGCTTCCAGTTCCTGGAACGCATGGGCCGCAGCGAACTCGATTCCACTCTGGGGCAACTGCGGCCCAGCCTGGGCGATGGCCCGGAGCTGGGCGTATTGCGCGACGGGACCATGCGTATCGTCGCCATGGCGCCGCAATTCGAGCGCCTGATGGAAGCCAACCCCGGCGCTAACGCTGGCAGCGACCCCGTCCGGAACTTGCTGGTGACGATGAACGACGAGGTCAAGGCGCTGCGCACGCAGATCGATGCGATGCAGCTGCGGGCGCAGGAGGCGCTGTACGACAACGGCACGCTCGCTGGCCGCAGCATCTCCTCGATCACCACGCTGATCCACATTTTCGATGTGCTGGCCGTGGTCACCGGCCTGTTCCTGCTGTACCACGTCCGGGCCCGGGTACGGGTGGAGGACCAACTCAAACACCTGGCCGGCCACGATCCGCTCACCGGCCTGCCGCACCGCCGCGCTTTCGAGGCCAGGCTGCACCAGCTGGCCGCGCAGCAGGAAGACGCCGGCCACCACGCGGTGGTGCTGGGCACCATCGACCGCTTTTCGCGCATTATCGGCGGTTTCGGCCACGCCTTTGGCGACCGCGTGATGGTGGGGCTGGCGGCGCGCCTGCGGCTGGCGGCCGAGCGCAGCGGCGGCCAGGTATTCCGCCTCGACGGCGCCAACTTTGCCATCCTGTACCGGGTGGGCTGCGACAGCGTGGCATTCGAGCAGGCGCTGGCCGGCCTGCGCGACGAAGTGCGCAATCCGTACGACTGCGAAGGCCACGAGATTTTCACCACCGTGAGCCTGGGCGCGGCCAGCTATCCGCTGCACGGCCAGTCGCCGCAGGCGCTGCTGCGTTATGCCGACGCCGCGTTGCAGGCGGCGCGCAAGGCCGGCGGCGACAACCTGGTCACCTACGGACCGGAACTGACGGCGCAAACCGGCGAACGGCTCGACATGGAGGCGCTGCTGCGCCACGCCATCGAACGCGACGAACTGGAACTGCATTACCAGCCGCAGCAAGGCCTGCGCGACGGCTGCCTGGTGGGTTTCGAGGCGCTGCTGCGCTGGCGCCGCATGGGCCAGCTGATCTCGCCGGCCGACTTCATTCCTCTGGCCGAGGAATCGGGCCTGATCATCCCGATCGGCAAATGGGTGATCGAGGAAGCGTGCCGCCAGGCCGCCGCCTGGCGCTGCCAGACTGGCGTGGCGGTGCAGGTGGCGATCAATATTTCGCCGCGCCAGTTTGCCGCGCCGGACTTCCTGGCGCACCTGGAAGGCGTGCTGGCCGCCACCGGCGTGGAGCCGGCATCGATCGAACTGGAAATTACCGAGAGCGTGATGCTGGAAAACGCCGAGCCGGCGATCGCGCTGCTGCACCGGCTGCGGGCGCTGGGCCTCAAACTGGCGATCGACGATTTCGGCACCGGTTATTCGAGCCTGCAGTACCTGTCGCGCTTCCCGATCCACAAGCTCAAGATCGACCAATCATTCGTGCGCAATATGGACACCGTGAGCGAGCAAAGCACCATCGTCCAGGCCACCATCAGCCTCGGTCACAGCCTGGGGCTGACCGTGATTGCCGAAGGCGTGGAAACGGAACAGCAGCGCGCCATGCTGGCCGCCTGGCGCTGCGACGAAATCCAGGGCTATTGCTACGGCCGCCCGCAGCCAGCGGCCATGGCGCGCAGCTTTATCGATCACGGCCTGCTGCAAGCCGCCTAGAGCTGAGCCTCAGTTGCGGCGGAAGCGTTTGCCGACTCCGGGCTTTAGAGTGTCGGCACAGTCGCCGCAGAATCCGTACAACGACAGCGAGTGCTCGTGCAGCACGAAGTTGCGTTCCCTGGCCACGGCTTCCTGGCGCTGCTCGATCTCGGCATCGAGAAATTCTTCCATCTTGCCGCAATTGGTGCAGATCAGGTGGTCGTGGTGGCCGCCTTCATTGAGCTCGAAGACCGAGGCCACCGATTCGAAATGGCGGCGGATCAGGATGCCGGCGTCGGCAAACTGCATCAACACCCGGTACACGGTTGCTAGGCCCATGTCGATACCCTCGTCATGCAGCAGCCGGTACACGTCGTCGGCATTCATGTGCTTGGATTTCGACTCCTGGAACAGTTGCAGGATGCGCAGCCGGGGCAGGGTGGCTTTGAGGCCCAATTTACGGAGTTCTTGTGGAATATCCATGCGATTGATCGTCAACAGTCCTAAGAAATGATAATGATTCGTATTCGCACTATAGAGGTTATTTGTTTCCTGTGCAATGTACGATTGGTACGATTGGCCTGCGTAGTACCTTTTTCCATCGACGACGTCCTATAATCGACGCTTATCGCATACTAGTCAGTAACCTCGTGAATTATCCCTTCCTCAACGGCGGCGGCCATATCGCGCAGATCATCGCCTCGTACGATTGGGCCGGCACCGCACTGGGCGCGATCGACACCTGGCCGCAATCGCTCAAGACCACCGTATCGACCATGCTGCGTTCCACGCTGCCGATGGTGGCGCTGATGGGCGAAGACGGCATCATGATCTACAACGACGGTTACTCCGAGTTTGCCGGGCGCCGCCACCCGATGTCGCTGGGCTCCAAGGTGGGCGAGTCGTGGCCAGAGGTGGCCGAGCACAATGCGTACGTGATCCGCGTGGCGCTGGCCGGCGGCACGCTGGCCTACAAAGACCAGGAAATGACGCTGCTGCGCTCCGGCAAACCGGAGCAGGTATGGATGGACCTCGACTACGCGCCCGTCCTCGACGAAGCGGGCAAGCCGTGCGGGGTGCTGGTGGTGGTGGTCGATACCACCGCCAAGATTCGCGCCGAACATCAGCTGCGCGCCAGCGAAAACACCTTCCGTACCCTGGCTCAGGCCATGCCCAGCCAGGTCTGGGCGGCCGACGCCGACGGTGCGCTCAACTGGTTCAACGAGCAGGTGTACCGCTATTCCGGCACCCAGCCGGGCCAACTGGCAGGCGACGGCTGGACCGCCATCGTCCACGCCGAAGACAGCGCCAAGGTGGGCGCCGCCTGGCGCGCGTCGGTGGCGACGGCGCAGAACTTCGAGGTCGAATACCGCATCCGCCGCGCCGACGGCGCCTGGCGCTGGCACATCGTGCGCGCCATGCCGATCATCGACGACAACGGCGTGGTGCAGCGCTGGGTAGGCACCAGCACCGACATCGAAGACCAGAAGGCTACCGCCAGCAAGCTGCAACAGCAGGTGGCCGAACGCACGGCGGAGCGCGACCGCATGTGGCGTTACGCCACCGACGTGATGCTGGTGACCACGCTCGATGGCTGGATCACTGCTGCCAATCCGGCCTTTACCCGCCTGCTGGGCTGGGAGGAAGCGGAAATCATCGGCACCTCGATCCACGCCATCATCCACCCCGACGATGCGCAATCGTCGCATGACGAAATGGCTTCGCTGGCGCAAGGCCGCAGCACCTTCAAGTTCGAGAACCGCACCCTGCGCAAGGGCGGCGGCCATGCCATCCTGTCCTGGACCGCAGTGCCGGACGAGGGTTTCATCCACGCCGTGGGCCGCGACATGACGGCCGAACGGGCGGCAGCCGAAGAGATGCGCCGCACGTCGCTCAAGCTGCAGCAGGCACAGAAGATGGAAGCGATCGGCAAGCTGACCGGCGGCGTGGCGCACGACTTCAACAACCTGTTGCAGGTCATCTCCGGCAACCTGCAACTGCTGGCCGCCGACGTGGCGGGCATGCCGCGCGCCGAGCGCCGGCTGGAACAGGCGCTGGCCGGCGTTACCCGTGGCGCCAAGCTGGCCAGCTACCTGCTGGCGTTCGGCCGGCGCCAGGCGCTCGACCCGCGCGTGGTGCGCATCGGCCGTTTCATCGCCGGCATGGAAGACATGCTGCGGCGCAGCCTGGGCGAGGAAATCGAGGTCGAAACCGTGATCTCGGGCGGCCTGTGGAATACGCTGGTCGATACCGCCCAGGTGGAAAACGCGGTACTCAACCTGTGCATCAACGCCCGCGATGCCATGGATGGCGTGGGCAAGCTCACCATCGAGGTGGGCAACGCCATGCTCGACGACCACTACGCCCGCAACCACCCGGAACTGACGCCCGGCCAGTACGTGATGATCGCGGTCAGCGACACCGGTACCGGTATGGCGCCCGAGATCGTGGCGCAGGCCTTCGATCCGTTCTTCTCCACCAAGCCGGAAGGCAAGGGCAGCGGTCTTGGACTATCGATGGTATATGGCTTCGTGCGCCAGTCCGGCGGCCACGTGCAGATCTACAGCGAACCCGGTTGCGGCACCACCGTCAAGCTGTACCTGCCGCGCTCCACCGATATCGAGGATGCCCCGGCGCCGCCCGAAATGCGCGCCGTGGTGGGCGGCCAGGAGACCATCCTGGTGGCCGAGGACGACGAGGGCGTGCGCGCGACCGTGGTCGACATGCTCGGTGAACTCGGTTACCGGGTGTTAAAGGCCAGCGACGCGGCCAGCGCCCTGTCCATCATCGACAGCGGCATGCCGATCGACCTGCTGTTTACCGACGTGGTCATGCCCGGCCCCCTGCGCAGTCCCGAACTGGCGCGCAAGGCGCGCGAACGCCTGCCCGGCATTGCCGTGCTGTTTACCTCGGGGTACACCGAAAACGCCATCGTCCACGGCGGCCGGCTCGATGCCGGCGTCGATTTGCTGGGCAAGCCGTACACGCGCGAAGCGCTGGCGCGCAAGGTGCGCCACGTGCTGGCCAACCGCCAGCATGCGGTGCAACTGGCGGCGCAGCCTGCGGCGGCCATGGCTGCCACGACAACCGCAAACGCTACCGACCAGCCCTCGGGCCAGCGCATCCTGCTGGTCGAAGACGAACCGGAACTGCGCGAAACCACCGCCGAACTGCTCGAATTACTGGGCCACCAGGTCAGCGCCTGCGGCGACGCCGCCAGCGCTCTGGCCGCGCTGGCAGAGGGCGGGTTCGATGTGATGCTCACCGATATCTCGCTGCCCGACCTGTCGGGCGAAGTGCTGGCCACGCGCGCGCTGGCGTTGCAGCCAGGCTTGCGAGTGATTTTTGCCAGCGGCCAGACGCCCAAAGCGGCGCTCGCGGGTGCCCAGCTGCTACTCAAGCCTTTCAGCATCGACCAGCTGGTGGACGCGCTGGCCCGCTCCTGATGCTGCTTGCTGGAAAGTATAATTGATAACATAAAGTAACTGTTGGTGTATTTTTATCAAATAAACTGTGGTTTTTGGTGAGAATCTTTGGTATATTGCCGCATGGCATGAAATTGGCCTTTGGGTAGTGCTGGTAACACCACATGGCGCCTGCTCCCCCCTCCATTTTTTCGTAGTGCAGACGTCTGTCCACGTCCGCCCGCGCGCATGCGCCGGGCTGCCCGTGGCATGGGCGAGGAGTTCCACATGATCGTTCAACTGTTTGCGCGCTGGCTGCGCCGCGGGCTCGATACCTATATTTCGCTGCCGCTGTTTGCGCTGGCGCTGCTGGGCGGCCTGTGGCTGCTGTCGCTGCACGACATCGAGCAGGGGCGCGAGCGCGCCCGCGCCGCCGCCGTCAACACGGTGGGCGAAGTGCTGGGCACCTACGAGGCGCAAGTGGCGCGCAGCGTGGACAGCATCGACCAGACCCTGCGCGTGATCAAGTACGCGGTCGAGCGCAGCGGCGCGTCGGACGCGCTGGCCGAACTGGCAGGCGAAGGCCTGCTGCCACCGGCCATGGTGTTTGCCGTGAGCGTGGTCGATCGCGACGGCATGGTGGTGGCCAGCAATCCGAGGTCGCGCCCGGTCTCGGTGGCGGACCAGGCCTATTTCCTGTATCACCAGCAGCGCGACAGCGGCGGCATTTTTGTCAGCCACGCGCGCCGCGATGCCGTCAAGTCCGACGCCCACCTGCACTTCACCCGCCGGCTCGACGACGCGCGCGGCAATTTCGCCGGCATCGTGATGCTGGAAACCGATCCCGCCTATTTCACCAGCGACTACGAGCGCAGCCGCCTGGGCGAGCGCGGCATGCTGGCGCTGGTGGGTACCGACGGTGTAGTGCGCGCGCTGCGCGTGGGCGACCAGACCTCCTACGGCCAGCAGCTGCCGGCCGGCGGCGTTGACGTGGACGACGGCGTAACGCGCTTTGCCGCCGCGCGCGAGCTGCACCAGGTACCGCTGCGGGTGATCGTGGGCCTGGACGAGAACGAGCAGATGGCGCGGTTCGAGCGCGAGACGCGCGACAAGCTGTGGGCGCTCGCCACGGCCAGCCTGGTGCTGGTGGCAGGCACCGCGCTGCTGTGGATGTGGGCCTGGCAGGGCGCGCGCAACCGCGCCCGCGTGCGCCGCGCGCGCGAAACCTTTGCCGCCGCTTCCGCCGCCAGCCTCGATGCGTTCTTCGTACTGCGCGAGGTGCGCGACCAGAGCAATGCCATCATCGACTTCCGCTTCATCGACGTCAATGCCCGCGCCGAGCGCATGACCGGCATGTCGCACGGCGATCTGTGTTCCATGACGCTGCTCGAGATGATCCCGGAAGCACGCAAGGGCGGCATGTTCCAGCTGCTGGTGCGCGCCAGCGAAGACGGCGGCGTGCACGAGCGCGAATGGGAGAACACCACCCAGCCGCGCTATCCGCGCTGGATGCAGAAGCAGGTGGTGTCGGTGGAGGGCGGCATTGTCGCCATCGTGCGCGACATCACCGAGCGCAAGCTGGCCGAGGAACGCATGCTGCACCTGGCCCACCACGACAACCTGACCGGCCTGCCCAACCGCGTCCGCATCACCGAGCGCCTGAACCAGATGGTGGCCGACGGCGGCGCCGTGATGGTCGCCTTTATCGACCTTGACGGCTTCAAACTGGTCAACGATGGTCTGGGCCACAACGCTGGCGACGAGCTGCTCAAGATCGTCGCCGAGCGCATGGCCGGCTGCGTGCGCACCAGCGACGCCGTGGGCCGCTTCGGTGGCGACGAATTCGTGCTGATGCTCGACGCCGTGGGCGACGGGGCGCCAGCGCAGGCGACCGCCGTGATCGAGCGGGTGCGCCACGCGGTGCTGCAATCGATGTGCGTGGCGGGGCAGAAGGTGCAGGTCAGTTGCAGCATCGGCGTGGCGGTTTATCCGCAGGACGGCAGCGATGCCGAAACGCTGCTCATGCACGCCGACGCCGCCATGTACCGCGCCAAGGAGCTGGGCAAGAACAACTACCAGTTCTACACGCGCGAGATGAACGTGAACATCGAGGAGAAGCTGCACCTGATGGAAGGCCTGCGCATCGCTTTCGAGCGGCAGCAGTTCCACCTGGTGTACCAGCCCAAGGTGGAAATGCGTACGGGCCGCATCTTCGGCTGCGAGGCGCTGATCCGCTGGCACGACCCGGCGCGCGGCGTGATCGGGCCGGACCGCTTCATCCCGCTGGCCGAGGAAAGCGGGATGATCGTGGCGCTGGGCGAATGGGTGTTGCGTACCGCCTGTTTCCAGAACCGGGCGTGGCAGGATGCGGGTCTGGCGCCGCTGTGCATCTCGGTCAACGTCTCGCCGCGCCAGTTCGAGGAGCAGGGCCTGGTGGACCGCGTGGCGCGCGCACTGGCCGACAGCGGCATGGATCCGCGCTGGCTGGAGCTGGAAGTGACCGAGGGGCTGATCATGCGCGACCTGGCGCAGGCGTTGGACAAGATGGGGCAGTTGCGGGCGATGGGCGTATCGCTGTCGATCGACGATTTCGGCACCGGCTATTCCAGCCTGTCGGCGTTGAAGTCGTTCCCGATCAGCACCCTCAAGATCGACAAATCGTTCGTGCGCGACCTGGGCCGCAGCGACGGCGACGAAGCCATTGCCAGCTCGATCATCGGCCTGGCGCACCGGCTCAAGCTGCGCGTGATCGCCGAAGGGGTGGAGACCGAGCAGCAGCGCAGCTTCCTGTCCGAGAACGGCTGCGACGAATTGCAGGGTTACCTGATCAGCCGTCCGCTGCCGCCGGAGCGGCTGGCCCTGATGCTCTCCGGCCCCGATTTGATAGCGGCCTGAGCCAAAATGGCGCCTGTTGTACAATCGTTTTCCAACGTTTTGAACGTTTAAACGCTTACGCAGACAGGAAGGCACAACATGGCTATTCGGGTACACCATCTCAACAAGAGCCGCTCGCAGCGCATCGTCTGGCTGCTCGAGGAACTGGGCCTGCCGTACGAACTGGTACGCTACCAGCGCGACCCGGTTACCAATTTCGCCCCGCCGGAACTGAAAGCCATCCACCCGCTGGGCAAGTCGCCGCTGCTCGAAGACGACGGCGTCCTGATCGAGGAATCGGGCGCCATCGTCCAGTACCTGCTGGACCGCTACGGCAAGGGCGCCCTGCAACCGGCAGCCGGCACGCCTGCGGCGCTGCGCCACCTGCAGCTGATGCATTTTGCCGAGGGCTCGGCCATGATCCCGCTGCTGCTGCGCATTTACGTCACGCGCCTCGGCGACGGCGGCGTGCCGCTGCACGGCCGCATCGACAGCGAGGTGATCAGCCACTTCGACTACCTGGAAAGCATCCTCGAGTCGTCCGGCTACTTCATCGGCGACGACCTGACCGGCGCCGACATCATGCTCAGCTTCCCGGTCGGCATCGCCGTCAAACAGCCGGAAGCGACCCGCTGGCCGCGCCTGAAGGCGTTCACCACCGCCATCGAAGCGCGCCCGGCGTGGCAAAAGGCGATGGCGGTGACCGGGGGGTGAGGAAGGCCAGGGAAGGGCGGTAGACACTACATCGTCAACACGATCTTGCCGACATTCAAACCATCTTCCATGCGCTGCTGCGCCGCGCCGGCTTCTGCCAGCGGAAATACGCTGTCGATCACCGGCATCAGGCCATCCTTGCCGAACTGCGACAGCCAGCGCTCCTTGAAGCGGCGCGACATGGCGTGCTTGACTTCCTGGCTGCGCGACTTCATCACCGTGCCAATGATGTGCAGGTGGCGGTACAGCAGGCGGTCGAGCGGAATCTTGGCGTTCTCGATGCCGCCCATGATGCCGATCTGTACCAGGCGGCCGCCGAAGTTGAGCGAATTGACGTTGCGCTCGAAGTAGGGCGCGCCGATGAAGTCGAGGATCACGTCCACGCCGCGTTCGCCGGTCAGCATGGCCACCACCTGCGCAAAGTCTTCGTTGTCGTAGTCAATCGCATGGTGGGCGCCCATGCGGCGTACCAGGTCGTGGGCGCCCGCTTGCGCGGTCGTGATCACGGTGGCGCCAGCCGCGCGCGCCAGTTGTACCGCCGCGCCGCCCACCCCGCCGGCGCCGGCGTGGATCAGGACCGTTTCGCCTTCCTGCAGTTTGCCCAGGTGGAGCAGCGCTTCGTGCGCGGTGACGAAAACTTCGGTAATGGCGGCCGCCTGGACGTAGTCGAGGCCTGCGGGGATCGGCATCGCCATGCGGTGGTCGATGCGCGAGATTTCGGCGTACGCGCCGCCGCCGACGATGCCCATCACGCGGTCGCCGAACTTGAAGCCGGTGACATTGGCGCCGACCGCGATCACTTCGCCAGCGATCTCCAGGCCCATGATGGTGGAGTCGCCGAAGTCGGGCCAGCCGTAACCGCCGCGGCGGTGGGTGAGGTCCGCGCGGTTGACGCCTGCTGCGTGGGTGCGCACGATCAGGTCGTCGGGGCGCAATACCGGCTCGGGCGCGTCGCCCAGTTTGAGTACGTCGCTGGCGCCGAATTTGTCGAAGGTGATGGCTTTCATGGTGGGTTCCTGAAAAAGTAGAGGTGGATCCAGCTTAACCACGAACCACCGGTTTGATAATTGCCCCTGGCCGGCTAACCGCTGTGCACCCTGCGCACAAGTGGCCGCTAGCGCATGCCGGCCGCACGCATCGCCAGGTGCAGCAGGCTGGCGACGATGCCGAGCGCGCCCACGCTGAGCAGCCAGATCACCACCAGCCAGCCCACCCGGCCCAGCCACATTTTGCGTTGGGCCTGCATCAGTGATACCCCTCGCCGAGCTTGACCTTGCCCCGGAAGACGTAATACGAGAAGCACGAGTAGCCCAGCACGAACGGCAGGATGAACAGCGTGCCCACCAGCGCGAAGCCCTGACTGGCCGGCGGCGACGCGGCAGCCCAGATCGACAGCGTGGGCGGCACGATATTGGGCCAGATGCTGATCGCCAGACCGGTGTAGCCGAGGAAGATCAGCCCCAGCGACGCCATGAACGGCCCGTGGTGCGGCGCCGCGCCGGCGAGGGAGCGCAGCAGCAGTATCACGCCCGCCACCACCAGGATCGGCACCGGCGCAAACCACAGCATGCCGGGCCAGGTGAACCAGCGCGCCGCCACGTCGGCATCGGCCAGCGGGGTCCAGATGCTGACGGCGACGATCGCTACCACCAGCAGCAGCGCCAGCGGCCGCGCGGTGGTGAGCATGCGCCGTTGCAGTGGTCCCTCGGTACGGAAGATCAGCCAGGTGCAGCCGAGCAGGGTGTAGGCCGCCATCACGCCCACGCCGCACATGAGCGGGAACGGCGCCAGCCAGTCGAAGGCGCCGCCGGCGAACTGCGGCCCGGTGGCGGTGGCCACCAGCGCAATGCCATGCACGTAAGTGCCGAGCGCCACGCCCTGGAAGAACGCTGCCGTCACCGAGCCGCCGATAAAGGCCAGGTCCCACACGGGGCGTTCATGGTCGAGCGCCTTGAAGCGGAACTCGAACGCCACGCCGCGGAAGATCAGTCCCAGCAGCATGAAGATCAACGGCAGGTACAGCGCCGAGAGGATGATGGCGTAGGCGCGCGGGAAGGCGGCAAACAGTGCGGCGCCGCCGAGCACCAGCCAGGTCTCGTTGCCGTCCCAGACCGGCGCCACGGTGTTCATCATGACGTCGCGTTCGTGGCGGTCGGGCACGAACGGGAACAGCATGCCGATGCCCAGGTCGAAGCCATCCATGACGACGTACATGAACACGCCGAAGAAAATGATGACTGCCCAAATGGTACTCAAGTTACTGGTCAGGTCGGTGCCCATTACAGTGTGCTCCCATGCGGATTGATGTGGTCGGGCGCCGCCGACAGCGGCCGGCTCGGTGTGTTGGCCTGGCCGGGGCCACCCTCGGTGGCGGCATCGGGCAGGAAGCGTGCCGGCCCGTTGCGCATCAGGCGGAAGATGTAGGTGATGGCCACGCCGAACACGAAGGCGTACACCACAATGAACAGGCCGAGCGACAGCGCCACGGTGCCCACCGCGTGCGGCGTCACCGCATCCTTCGTGCGCAGCAGTCCATAGACGATCCACGGCTGGCGGCCGATCTCGGTGGTGTACCAGCCGGCCAGGATGGCGACCAGGCCGGCCGGTCCCATCGAGGTGGTCAGGCGCAGGAACCAGCGCGTGCTGTACATGGCGTGGCGGCGGCGCAGCCACAGGCCCAGTAGCGCCACGCCGATCATCGCCATTCCGAGCCCCACCATCACGCGGAAGGTGAAGAAGATGATGGTGGAGTTGGGCCGGTCCCCTTTCGGGAAGTCTTTGAGGCCGCGAATCTGTCCGCCCCAGGTATGGGTAAGGATCCAGCTGCCCATGCGGGGAATCGCGACCTGGTAGCGGTTGGTTTCGCCGTCCATGTCGGGAATCGCGAACACTACCAGCGGCAGCGGGTCGGCGCCGTGGTTTTCCCAGTGGCCTTCGATGGCGGCGATCTTGGCCGGCTGGTGCTTCAAGGTGTTGATGCCGTGGGCATCGCCGAGGAAGGCCTGCAGCGGCGCGGTCACCAGGAGCATCCACATCGCCATCGAAAACATCTTGCGCACGGCCGGCGTGTCGTTCTTGCGCAGCAGGTGCCAGGCGCCGCACGCGGCCACCACCATCGCCGTGGCGAGAAAGGCGGCCACGCTCATGTGCATCAGGCGAAACGGGAACGACGGATTGAAAATGATCTCGAGCCAGCTGTCGGGCACCAGCACGCCGTTCTCCACGCGGTAGCCTTGCGGCGTTTGCATGAAGCTGTTCGAGGCCAGGATCCAGGTGGTGGAGATCAGCGTGCCGATGGCGACCATGGCGCTGGCAAAGCAGTGCAAGCCGGGGCCCACGCGGTTCCAGCCGAACAGCATCACGCCGAGAAAACCCGCCTCCAGGAAGAACGCGGTGAGTACTTCGTAGGTCAGCAGCGGCCCGGTGATGCCGCCGGCATACTGCGAGAAGAAGCTCCAGTTGGTGCCGAACTGGTAAGCGAGCACGATGCCGGACACCACGCCGATGCCGAAGTTGACCGCGAAAATCTTGAGCCAGAAGTGGTACAGGTCCCGATACAACTGGCGCCGCGTGCGCAGCCAGCACAGTTCCAGCACCGTCAGGTAACTGGCCAGGCCGATCGACAGCGCCGGAAAGATGATGTGGAAGGAGATGGTGAACCCGAACTGTATGCGGGCCAGCTCCAGGGCCGTAAAACCTGTCATGTGCTCTCTCCCGGGCCGAGGTCTCGGCGTCGCCGTGTGGTGTGGGGTGGGCGGCGAGCCTGCTGGAGGCTCTGCCGCACGATAAGGCTCCATCATCGCCAAACTGGCGTTACGGCGACACTTGCGGAAGCGGTGGTGCGGGGTCTGCCTTTGGTTAATTAGTTTTTCTTATCAACTGGGCGGACGTCGAATCAGATCGCCGAACGCACCGACCTGATCATGTCGCTGGGCCGCTGGGCGCTCGAGCAAGCCTGTATCCAGCTGGTGCACTGGGCGGCGCAGCCGGAGACCGCGCACTGGACGCTGGCCGTCAACGTCAGCGCCAGGGAGTTTCGCCAGCCCGACTTTGTCCGCCAGACCATCGGGATCGTCGCTGGCAGCGGCGCCCGGCCCGACCGGTTGCGGCTCGAGCTCACGGAGAGCATGCTGCTCGATGACGTGGACGACGTGGCGGCGAAAATGGCGCAACTGCGGGCGCTGGGCGTGCGCTTCTCGCTCGACGACTTTGGCACCGGCTACTCGTCGCTCAGTTACCTCAAGCGCCTGCCGTTGTGCCAACTGAAAATCGATCGTGCCTTTGTCAAGGATGCCTGGTGCAATCCCAACGACGCGGCGATCGCCCGCGCCATTATTGGGCTGGCCGCGAGCCTTGGCCTCGAGGTGGTGGCCGAGGGGGTGGAAACGGCTGCCCAACGTGATTTCCTGGTCGCCAATGGTTGCCGGATTTTCCAGGGCTTTTTGTTCGGGCGGCCGGCGCCGGCGCTCGATATCGTCCCGCAGTAGCGGGATCTGGCAGTTCGCGTCCAGGAACAGCTGGATGCGGCGCGCTTTCTCCGCGGCGATCTCGGTAAATTCGCTGATCAGCGCATCTTGCTCGGCCGCGCGGGTAAACAGGTGTACCGCCAGCGGCGCCAGATCGGTAATCGGCCGCATCGTCACGCCGGCAGGCAGCGCGGTGAAGATGTATGCGGCGCCCAGCATCAATCCCGCCCCTTCACCTGCCATTGACACCCCCATCTGCGACTGCTGCGTCTCGTACACGAAGTTCGGGCAAAAGCCGGCACGCTTGCAGGCAGCCACCAGCAGGTCGTGCAAGTGCGGCACGACTGGCCGCTCGAAGAAGATCAGGCGCTCGGCGGCAAGATCGGCAACCGTCAAACCGGGCTGGCTGGCCAGCCGGTGATCGGCGCGCATCACCGCCACCCAGGCGCCGCACAGTATAGGCCAAGCCTTGATGCCGCTGTCAGCAGCGGGCATGGTCACCGGCACGCCGATGCCGACGTCGATGATGTCCTTGTGCAGGGCTTCGAACTGCAAACCAACGACATGTTTTTCATAATGGTCCTTAGGTAATGATCCGAGGTACCGAGTATGTCGCGCTGCGCACATCAAGACCAATTAGTTCGGCGATCACGGTTTGATAAGTTCGACTGGGGGGATCAGTCCTGCCGCTGCTTCGCCACTCCCGCCGCCGTCACCTTGCCCTGCTTGCCGCCGAACTGGTAGAGCACGTAGTTGCTCAGCTGCGCAATCTCGTCGTCGGTGAGCGACGCCCGGAACGACGGCATGAACACCTCCGTGCCGGCGATGTGCGCCCTGGTGCCGGTCAGGATCATCTGCACCACGTTGCGGCCCGACGGGTCGTTGACCGAGCGTGCGCCCAGCAGCGCGGCGTATGGTGATTGCGGGCCGTCGCCGTTCCACTGGTGGCAGCTGGCGCAGCTGCTCTCGAACAGGCGCAGGCCGTCCTTGAGGTGGGCCGGGGTATCAGGCGCCGGCGCGTATGCGCTGGCCTTGGCCACGCTGTCGGGCTGCGGATTGACGACGATCGGGTTGTCGCCGGTGCGCGGTGGCACGCTGCGCAGGTAGGTGATCAGGTTGCGGATGTCGGTGGGATCGAGGTATTGCAGGCTGTTTTCCACCGCTTCGCGCATCGGGCCGGAGGCGGCGCCGTGGCCTGGGGCGTGGCCGGCGCGCAGGTATTGGTACAACTCGGCGTCGGTCCACTTGCCGATGCCGTGCACCGGGTCGGACGTGATGTTGGGCGCCTGCCAGCCGTTGACCACCGCGCCGCCCAGTTCATTGCGGTGGTCGAGCGCGAAGCCGAGGTTGCGCGGCGTGTGGCATTCGGCGCAGTGGGCCAGCGCAATGGCCGTGTAAGCGCCGCTGTTCCACTGCGCCGACTTGTCGGGCGCCGGCTTGAAGCGCGCGCTCTTGAAGAACACCGCGTTCCAGAAGCCCATCGCCCAGCGCTGGTTGAACGGAAAGGCCAGGTCTGGCTGCGGCGTCTGCTGCGTGACGGTCGGCAGGCTGAATAAATAGGCCTTGATCGCCAGCGCATCGTCGCGGCTCAGCAGCGAATACGACGTGTACGGGAAGGCGGGATACAGGCGCTTGCCGTCGTGGCGCACACCGTCGTGCAGTGCGCGCACGAAGTCGTCGTCGCTGTACTTGCCGATGCCGGTTTCCTGGTCGGCCGTAATGTTGGACGAGTACAGGGTGCCGAACGGCAGCTTGAACGGCAGGCCGCCGGCAAACGGCTTGCCGCCCGCAACCGTGTGGCAGGCCACGCAGTCGGCCGCCTTGGCCAGGTACTCACCGCGCACGATTTTCGAGGCCGATACCGGCGCTCCTGCCAGTACCGGCGCGGTGCCCGGTGCGGGGTCGGAACGGGTGAGGTAAAAATACGCAGCCGTGCCGAGGACTGCGGCGCACACGGGCGCAATGATCAACATGCGTTTCATGCCTTGCTCCTTTTTTGCGCCAGCAGCTCGCGCCGGATCGGCAGTTCGCGCAGGCGTACGCCGGTGGCGGCAAAAATCGCGTTGGCCAGCGCCGGTGCGGCGATGGCGGTGCCCACTTCGCCGATGCCGCCGGGGGCCTCGGTGCTGGGGACGATGTGGACTTCGACGTCGGGTGTTTCGTTCATTCTGATCATGCGGTAGTCGTTGAAATTGCTTTGTTCGATGGCGCCGTTGGCGATGGTTACCTCGTTGAACAGCGCGGCGGACAGCCCGAACAGCAGGCCGCCCTGGATTTGCGCTTCGATCGAGCCGGTGTTGACGGGGATGCCGCAATCGACCGCCACCACCGCGCGCCGCAGGCGCACGTCGCCGGCGGGCGTAACTTCCACCTCCACCATGGCGCACACCTTGCTGCCGAACGGCTCGCCCAGGGCCACGCCACGGCCCACGCGCGCGGGCAGGGCAGCGCCCCAGCCCATTCTGGTCGCCGCCAGGTCCAGCACGGCGGTGGCGCGCGGGTTGTGGCGCAGCAGGGCGCGGCGCCACGCGACCGGATCGGCCTTGGCGCGGTGCGCCAGTTCGTCGAAAAAGCTCTCGACGATGAACAGGTTGTGCAGCGCGCCCACCCCACGCCACCAGCCCACCAGCAGTCCCGGCGGCATATCGTGGCGCACCCATTCCACCTTCATGTTGGGAATCGCATAGGGCATGTCGGCCACGCATTCGATGGCGTCGCCATCAAGGCCGTTCGGGCGCATGCCGCCCGGTCGCCAGCGCCCCAATACGGTGGCGCTGCAAATGCGGTCGCCGTACCACACCGGCATGCCGCTGGCATCGACCACCGCCGAAATCACGTCGTGGTACATCGGGCGCACGATGTCGTGGCCGATGTCTTCCTCGCGGGTCCAGATGATCTTGAGCGGGTACTTGACCAGCCTGGCGAACATCACCGCCTGGTCCACGTAATCGCTCTCCAGTCGCCGGCCGAACCCGCCGCCCAGGTATTGCGGATGCAGCACCACCTGCGCCACCGTCAGGCCGGTGATCCTGGCCGCATTGGCCACCACCCTGGTCGGCACCTGGGTGCCGGCCCATATCTCGCAGCAGTCGGCAGTAACGTGGACGGTGGCGTTGAGCGGCTCCATGGTGGCGTGGGCCAGCATCGGCAGCTTGTACGTGGCCTCGATCAATTCGCCGGCGGGACGCGTGCCTGCTTCGCGCCCGGGGATGGCCTTGCCATTGGCCTGGCTGGCGGCGAGTCCCGCGCGCAGGTCGCGCGTCGTCAGCGTCGCATTGGCGCCCCGGTCCCATTCGATCTCCAGCAGTTCCATGCCACGCCTGGCCGCGCCGAAGTGGATGGCGACCACTGCCACCGCGTTGTCGATCCTGATTACGTCGATCACGCCGGGCACGGTCCGCGTGGCGCGGTCGTCGAACTTCACCAGCTTGCCGCCAAAGGTAGGGCAGGCCTTGACCGTGGCGATTCGCATGCCGGGCACGCTGACGTCGATGCCGAACTTGGTGACACCGTAGACCTTGTCGGCCGAGTCCAGGCGCGCCATCGGTTTGCCGATCAGGCGGAACTCGGCAGGTGACTTGAGTTTGACTGCGCCGGGATCGGGCAACTGGTTGGCGGCGGCCGCCACCTGGCCGTAAGCGAGCTTTCTGCCGCTGGCTGGGTGCCGGATCACGCCGCGCTCCACCACGCAGTCGGCGGGCGCCACCTTCCATTTGGCGGCTGCGGCCGATACCAGCAGGGTGCGGGCGATGGCGCCGGCTTCACGCAGTTCGGTAAACGTGCTGCGGGTGCTGGTGGAGCCGCCCGTGATCTGCCCCTTGAGCAGCTTCATGCCATACAGCTCGTCGCTGGCCGGCGCGTGTTCCACCTGGATCTGGTCCAGGTCGACGTCCAGCTCCTCGGCCAGCAGCATGCACGAACCGGTGTAGATGGCCTGGCCCATTTCCACCATCGGCATCACCAGGCGGATGGCGCCGCTAGTGTCGATGCGCACGAACGCATTGGGGGCAAAGGCAGGTGCGCCGTCGGCCGCTGCCGCTTTGGCGTCGCCGGCCTGGCGATGCGGGGTGACCATGCCGAGCGCGGTCTTGGGCGTGGCCAGCCACACGAAGGCCACCGACAGGCCGGCGGCTTGCAACAGCTGGCGGCGCCCGGCCGAAACGGTTTCATCGACGCGGCTCATTTGCGGCCTCCGATCGCGGTGACAGGAATCGCTTGGGTGACCGCGATCTTGCCGGTGGCGGCCTGCTTGATGGCGGCGCGGATGCGCACGTAGGTGGCGCAGCGGCAGATATTGCCGGACATGGCCGAGTCGATATCGGCGTCGGTAGGGTTCGGCGTGCGCTTGAGCAGCGCGGCGGCCGACATGATCTGGCCCGACTGGCAGTAGCCGCATTGGACCACGTCCACCGCCAGCCACGCCTCCTGGATACGCCTGCCGCTGTCGGTGGCGCCCACCGCTTCGATGGTGGTCACTTCGCGGTTGCCCACGCTTGACACGGGCAGCACGCACGAGCGCACCGGGTTACCGTCCAGGTGCACGGTGCAGGCGCCGCACTGGGCGATGCCGCAGCCGAACTTGGTGCCGGTCATGCCGATCACGTCGCGTATCACCCATAGCAGCGGTGTGCTGCCTTCGACGTCCACGACATGTTCGTGACCGTTCACCCTTAGCGTTTGCGCCATTGTCCTGCTCCTCGGTAGTTTTTCATTCCTTTTGAGCGTAACAATCTTTTGACAAGGCGATAACTGGCTGATGGTGATAAGCCGTTATGCGCCTTTTGCACAAATGGGCCTGTCACGCCTGGCTGATGAACTTGTTGGTGAGATAGTGGCCTATCCCTTCTGTCCCGCCTTCCGATCCATGACCGCTTTCCTTCATGCCGCCGAACGGCAATTCGGTGGCGACGATGCGGTACTGGTTAATCCCGATCATGCCCGCTTCCAGGCCGTCGCCGACGTCGAGCGCGGTACGGGCATTGGTCGTAAAGGCATATGCCGACAGGGCGTATGGCAATCGGTTCGCCTCGGCCAGGCCATCTTCCAGCGTGTCGAATTTCATCAGCACGGCGATCGGGCCGAACGGTTCTTCGTGCATGATGCGGGCAGTCATCGGCACATCGGCCAGCACGGTCGGTTCAAAAAAGTAGCCGGGGCGGTCGATGCGCTTGCCGCCCGTGAGCACGGTGGCGCCCTGTTCGACTGCGTCGGCCACCAGGGCCTCCATTTTGGCCAGTTGACGCGGATTGGCCAGTGGTCCAACCTGCGTCTGCGACGTCATGCCGTCGCCGATCACCAGCGCGGCGGTGGCGGCGACGAAGCGTTCCACGAACCGGTCGTACACGCCGCGCTGGATCAAAAAACGGGTGGACGAGATGCAGATTTGCCCGGTTCCGCGAAAACGGTTGGCGGCGCCGCCAACTGCGGCAGCCTCGATATCGGCGTCGTCGAACACCAGCACCGGGCCGTGGCCGCCGAGTTCGAGCGTGATCGGCTTGACGCCGGCGGCGGCGCGCTCCGACAGCAGGCGGCCCACCGGTACCGACCCGGTAAAGGCCACCTTGCGGATCACGGGGGAGGCGATCAGCTGCGCCGACACCATGTCCGGCACGCCGAACACCACTTGCAGCACGCCCTTGGGCAGGCCGGCGTCGTCCAGGCAGCGCGCCAGCGCCAGGGCGGTGGCCGGACTTTCCTCGCCGGGTTTGAGGATCACGCTGCAGCCGGCGGCCAGCGCCGCCGACAGCTTGCGCGCCGGGGTAATCGCCGGGAAGTTCCACGGCGTGAATGCGGCCACCGGGCCGATCGCCTGGCGCTTGACAAGCTGCTGCACGCCGGGACGGTTGGACGGCACCACGCGGCCATCGATGCGGCGCGCCTCTTCGGCGAACCACTCGAAGTATTCGGCGGCGCGCAGCACTTCGTCGCGGCTTTCGGCCAGCGGCTTGCCTTGTTCGAGCGTCATCAGGGTGGCAATGCGTTCGGCGCGCTCGCGCATCAGCGTGGCGGCGAGGCGCAGGATGCGCGAACGTTCGGCCGGCACGGTGCGGCGCCAGACGTCGAAGGCGCTGCGCGCGGTGGCCAACGCCAGGTCCAGGTCGGCGGCGGTGGCCAGCGGCACGCGGCCCAGGATCGCGCCATTGGCGGGATTGACCACGGGCGCGGTATCGCGGTTGCCGGCGGCGATCCAGGCGCCGTCGATGAACAGGGAGAGCGGGTCGTAATTGAAGGTACGCATGGTTTTTTCCTTGGTAGAGTTGAGTTGCCGTGGAAAGAAGCGTAGAACCGGACGGCGCGCGTGATAAGCGGGCACCGTCCCACAACCGCTATGCAAGGAACGCAAAGATGCAATCAGAAAAATTCGCGGAATTTCTCGGCGTGTTCGTCGATGTCGCGCGCGAGGGCAGTTTTTCCGGCGCCGGCCGCCGGCGCGGACGCACGCCGTCGTCCATCGGTCGCCAGATCGACATGCTGGAAGAGCACCTGGAGTCGCCGCTGTTCCTGCGCTCCACGCGGCTGCTTACGCTCACCGACGCCGGCGAAGCGTTGCTGATACGCGCACGCCAGATCCTCGACGCGCTGGCCGACGCCCAGCAGGAACTCGCTTCGATGAAAGGGGAGGTGACGGGCGTGTTGCGGGTGGCGTGCTTTCCCACCTTTGGCAAACGCTACGTGCTGCCGGTGATGGGGCAACTGGCCTGCCAGTACCCCGACCTGCGGCTGGAACTGGATTTGACCGAACGCCTGGCCGACCCGGTGGCTGAGCGCCTGGACCTGGTGATCCGCATCGGCGACCTGGCCGACAGCACCCTGATCGCCAGCCGCCTGGCCACGCAAACCCGCATCCTGTGCGCCAGCCCTGCCTACCTGGCGCGCGCTGGCACGCCTGCATCGTTCGACGATTTGAGCTGCCATCGCCTGATCGACAAGCTGCACGGCGCTGACCTGCTGGGCTGGACCGACGTGCTGGGCCAACCGGCGCGCGCGTGCGGCGGCCAGCCGGTGTTTGCCTGCGACGACTTCGAGGCCATGCGCCTGGCCGCGCAGGAGGGCATGGGCATCGCCTATTTGCCCGACTGGGTGGTGGGGCCCGACATCCATGCCGGTCACCTGCGCCAGCTGTTTCCCGAATGGTCGCAGCAACCGCGCGCCAGCACCGGCATCCACGCGCTGCGCGCGTTGCGCCAGCCGCCGCCGCGGGTGACGGCGCTGCTCGATGCGCTGCGCGCGGCCATCGGTCAGCCGGCGGTGTGGGCGTGCCACACGAGCCGCGCCGCCATTTAGATGCTCTTGGCCAGCAACCCCTGCAAGATGGTGATATTGGCCTGCAGTTTCTCCGCCCGCTGCGGGTCGTCCTGCAACAATTCCTGCTCCAGCCGTTGTTGCTCCTGCAGCGCCCGCAGCGCCGACCACAGCGCCGCTTCCACTGCTTCTTCCTGCATGTGCGCCAGTACGCGCGCGGTGAAGGCGTGGCCGGTGTGGCACCGGAACCGCGCCGGCGCCGCGCCGTCGAGTTGCCATAACGCGCCGCCGCACTCGGGGCAAGTATAGCCACTCGGCTTGCCGATGCGCTGCAGGTCCGGCAAACCGGCTTTGCCTTGCACGAAGCTGTTTTCCACCTTCACCCACGTCGGCGCCGGTGGTGGCGGTGGCGCCGATGGTGCCTCTGGTGGCAGCGCCGCCAGGCTGGTCAGCAGCGCACCCATCTCGGCGACGCGCAGGACGTGATCCACTGCGACGTTGCCGATCGCGCTGGCCGGCATGTCGGGCACTTGCGCTTCCTGCGGGTCTTGCACTACCGCCTGGCCGCCGCAGGCCTTGATGGCCTGCAGGCCGGCCGTGCCATCGTCGAGATAGCCGGTCAGGATGGCGCCGATCACGTGACCGTCGAAGGCGGCGGCGGCCGAGCGGAACAGCGGATCGATGGCTGGGCGCGTGTAGTTTTCCTTGGGGCCGTGCCACAGGCGGGCGCGCGGCTGGCCGTCGTGCTGTTCCACGGTCAGGTGGCAATCGGGCGGCGCGATCAACACCTGGCCCGGCAATAGCGGCGCCCGGTCCACGGCGTGGGTGACCGGAAGCGGGCAGCGCTTTTGCAGGATGTCAGGCAACAGGCTGTGACGCGCGCCAATGTGCATGACGATCAGCACCGTGGCCGGCAGGTCGGCGGGCAGGGCGGCGGTAATGTGCGTGAGTGCCGCCACGCCCCCGGCCGAGGCGCCTATCAGTATCAGTTTTTGCATCGATGTTCCTCCTCTTCCGACCATGCTGGTGCTGGGAGCGTTTTAGTTCGGTGCGTTTTCTCACATGCGCGCAGGTCGCGTCGTACGTCGCATATTTAATACAGATGGAAAAATTTTCAACGGTGTAAAATTGACCTTCTTTTTTTACCGGAACTGCTGATATGGCCCCGTCCGATCATTCTCCCCAGCGCATCCATCTTGTCCAGGACAAGGTCATGCGCAGCGCCCAGCAGTTTCCGGTGGTCGGCCTCGGCGCATCTGCCGGCGGCATCGAGGCGCTGCTCGATTTCTTCGGACATGCCCCGGTCGATACCGGCGCCGCTTACGTAGTGGTCATGCATTTGTCGCCGGTGCACGACAGTAATGCCGACGCCATCTTGCAGCGTGCCACCCGCATGCCGGTGGTGGCGGTCACCAGGCCGGTGCACGTGGAACAGAATACGGTGTATATCATTTCTCCCAATCTGACGTTGGAGATGAACGACGGCTACCTGCGCGTGGGCGAACGTAAACCGGGCGGGCCGCCGGTGGCGATCGACCAGTTCATGCGCACGCTGGCGCTGGCGCACGGGCCGCGCGCGGTCGCGGTGATCTTGAGTGGCACCGGCGTGGACGGCATCGGCAGCCTGTCGCTGGTGAAGGACCAGGGCGGGATGGTGCTGGTGCAGGCGCCCGAGGATGCTGGCCAGTCCGGCATGCCGCGCGCAGCCATCGACACCGGCTTTGCCGACTTTGTATTGCCGGCAGCGCAAATGCCGCACAAGCTGGCCGACCTGTGGCGCAATCTCCGCAATCTCCGCAACCTCCGCGACATCGATCTGCCGCAGGCGGCAGCCGATGCGCCGACGCCGTCCGAGCCGGGACAGTACGAGATCGTGCGTGAAATTCTCGGCCTGCTGCGCACCCGCACCGGCCACGATTTCTCAAAATACAAGCAGGCCACGGTACTGCGCCGTATCGAGCGGCGCCTGCAGGTACGCGAGCTGCACGCGCTGCAAGACTACCGCGACCTGCTGCGCCAGGAACCGGCTGAAGGAAATGCCTTGTTGGCCGACATGTTGATCGGCGTCACCCAGTTTTTTCGCGACCGCGAAGCGTTCGACGTGCTCGCGCAGGACGTCGTGCCCGAGTTGTTCCGCGACCGCCACGACGACGACCTGGTAAGGGTGTGGAGCGTGGCGTGCTCCACCGGCCAGGAAACCTATTCGCTGGCAATGCTATTGGCCGAACATGCCGACAGCGCCAACCTCGGCTACAAGTTCCAGCTGTTCGGCTCCGACATCGACGAACGCGCCATTGCGGTGGCGCGTGCCGGCCTGTACGCCCCCAGCATTGCCGACGACGTGGGCGAGGCCCGGCTGGCCCAGCACTTTACGCGCGAGGACGGCCGTTACCGCATCCGTAAAACACTGCGCGACACCATCCTGTTCGCCAGCCAGAACGTGCTGCGCGATCCGCCGTTCTCGCGGCTCGACCTGATCAGCTGCCGCAACCTGCTGATCTACCTGAACCGCGACACCCACGCGCAATTGCTTGAAATGTTCCATTTCGCCCTGAAGCCGGGCGGCTACCTGTTCCTGGGCAGCTCCGAATCGGCCGATACGCTGGCCGAGTTTTTCATGCCGGTCGATAAGAAGAACCGCCTGTACCGCGCCAAGCCGGCGCCGCGGTTTGCCCGTACGACCACGCCAATTCCGCTGGTAGTGGCGCCGGTGCCACACCTGGCAGCGGCCAACCCGGCCCAGCCCGACAAGGTGATTTTTTCGTATGCATCGGTGCACCAGCGGCTGCTGGCCGAATACGCGCCGCCCAGCGCGCTGGTCGATCATGATTCTAATATCGTGCACCTGTCGGAAGGTATCCACCAGTTCCTGCGCCATGCCGCCGGCGAGCCCTCGCGCAACCTGATCACGCTGGTGGAGCCCGAGTTGCGGCTCGAGTTGCGCACGGCGATGTTCCAGGCCATTCAAAGCGGCAAGAGTGTTGAAACCCGCCGGATTGTCATGCAGCGCGGCGAGCGGTCGTTCTACGTCAATATCGCGGTGCGCCCGGTGTTCGATGTGAACACCGGCACCGACTTCGTGCTGGTGCTGTTCCACAAGGCCGAGCAGACCACGGAAGAGCAGGTCATCAACGCCGACGGCGTTGAACAGGACGCTGTGCTCACCGGCCTCGAGGAAGAACTGCGCCGCACCAAGGCGCAGTTGCAGGACACGGTCGAGCATTCCGAAACCTCCAACGAGGAACTGAAAGCGTCCAACGAAGAGCTGCAAGCGATCAACGAAGAATTACGCTCAGCAACAGAGGAGCTGGAAACCAGCAAGGAAGAGCTGCAATCGGTCAACGAGGAACTGGTGACCGTGAACTACGAGCTCAAGAACAAAGTGGAGGAAGCGGGCAAGGTCAACGACGACCTGCAAAACCTGATTACGTCCACCGACATCGCCACCATTTTTGTCGATCGCAGCCGCCGCATCAAGCGCTACACGCCGCACGCGGCCACGCTGTTCAACCTGATCCCCGGCGACGTCGGCCGGCCGTTGCACGACATCACCCACAAGCTCGACTATCCCGAACTGGCCACCGACGCCAGCACCTCGTTCGACACCCTGCGCGTGGTCGAGCGCGAAGTGAGCAGCGACGATGGCCGCTGGTTCATCAGCCGCATCCTGCCGTACCGCACCGGCCAGGACCGCATCGATGGCGCAGTACTCACGTTTATCGACATCACGGGCCGCCGTCGGGCCGAAGAGCAGATGCGCCGCAACGAGGAACGCATGCGCCTGGTGGCTGCCAGCACCAAGGATTACGCCATCATGACGCTCGATTGCGATGGTCGCATCACCAGTTTCAACAGCGGCGCCGAGCGCATCTTCGGTTATACCGAGCAGGAAGTGCTGGGCCGCCACGACGCCATCATCTTCACCCCCGAGGACCGTGCAGCGGGCGCGCCGGACGACGAAAAGCGCCGCGCGCGTGAAGACGGCCGTGCCGAAGACGAGCGCTGGCACCTGCGCAAGGATGGCAGCCGGTTCTTCTGCAGCGGCGTGATGGCGCCGCTGGCCGACGGCGAATTCTTCGGCTACGCCAAGATCGGCCGCGACCTCACCGGCCGCGTGGAGCACGACCAGCAGCGCTCGGAGCAACTGGCGCTCGAACGCGACCGCCGCGCCGAGGCGCAGACCGCCAATGCACTCAAGGACGAGTTCTTGGCCGTGATGTCGCACGAGCTCAAGCATCCTCTCAACCTGATCCACCTGAATGCCGACCTGATCTGCAGGCTGGCCGGAGCCCAGGGCAATGCCGTGCTGAACAAGGCGGCCGAAACCATTCGTGCCTCCACCGTCAGCCAGGCCAAGATCATCAACGATTTGCTCGACCTGTCGCGGCTCAAGACCGGCAAGATGGCGATCAACCGCCGCCGCATCGATCTCAACGTCATGACACGCACGATCGTGGACGTGGTGCGCGCCGACCCGGCCGCCGCCAACCTGCACATTGCGCACCGCGAACCGGACGAATCGCTGTGGCTGTATGCCGATCAAACCCGCATCGAGCAGGTGATCTGGAATTTGCTCAACAACGCCATCAAGTTTACGCCGGCGGCCGGCACCATCGACGTAATGCTGAGCAGGGAAGGGGACCAGGCCCGGCTCGACGTACGCGACAACGGCCAGGGTATCGCGGCCGAATTTTTACCGACCATTTTCGACATGTTCGGGCAGGGCACGCCAAGCATCGTGCGCGGCACCAAGGGCCTGGGCATCGGCCTGGCCATGGTGCGGCAAATCGTCGAACTGCATAACGGCCGGGTGGAAGCGGCGTCCGGCGGCAGCGGCCACGGCGCCAGCTTCACGGTCTGGCTGCCGCTCGACAGCCGCCGCCAGGAACGTGAAACGCTGGCGCCGTCACAGGGCGCAGCGGCGTTGGAGGGCGTGCGGATACTGGTGGTGGACGACAGCGAAGATGTGATGGAGGCGTTCACCCAGCTGCTGCAATTTACCGGCGCCACGGTGCGCCCCACGACGTCTCCCCACGCCGCGCTGGCTATACTGGCGGAAGAGGACATCGACTTGCTGATTTCCGACATCGGCATGCCGGAGATGGATGGGCTGGCGTTTATCGGCGCCGTGCGCACTGGCGCGCGCAACGCCAGCGTGCCGGCAATTGCGGTCACCGGCTACGGCCGCAAGGCCGATATCGAACGGGCGCTGGAAGCCGGCTTCGACACCCACGTCAACAAGCCGGTGGAAATCGACCAGGTGGAAGCGGTGGCCCGGCGTTTGCTGGGCCGCGATGGCGGTTGAGCGCCTTTACCTGGCCGACTTGATTCCTGGCCCCTTGAGACCGGTACGAGTTGTTACTTGAGTGGCTACTTGAGTGATGCCTGGAGTTTTTTGGCCATGTCGCCATGCTCGGCAACAATCGGTTCGAGCTTGGTGGCCAGCGCCTTGATATCGGCGTCCTTGGCGCCGGTCATGTCTTTTTTGAGCTTGGCGTGCACTTTGGCATGGTCTGCCACGCCGCCTTGCTTGATGTAGGCCTTGTCGAATTCCGTGCCCGACAGCTTTTGCAGCTCGGCCGCCATTTTCTGGTGGGCAGCGTCGGGCGCAGTGGGCAACGTGATGTTTTTCGCCGCCGCGACCTTTTTGGTATCGTCCAGCCCGGTGGTGTGATCGTCGATCATCTTCTGGGCAAACGCCTTGACGTCGGGGTTGGCCGATTTTTCAACCGCGATCTTTCCGGCTGCAATTTCGGCCAGGTTGGCCTGGGCGATGGCGGCCAGGCGGTCGGCATCGGCCTTGGCCACCGTGGCATTTTGGGCGAACGCGACACCGGTGGCGGCGAAAGCGAGCGAGAGGGCGGCAAGCAAGCGGTTGGTTTTCATGGGCTATCTCCTGGTTGAATGGACAGTGCCGTGCACTGCGAACCAGTAGTCTGCTTCGCCCACCCTCCTAAGCTCTGTGCGCCATGTCACCGATGCGTGTTCAGATCACGCATCGGCTGCGTCAGGCGCGGAACGCGCGGCGCATGCCGTCGAAGTCGACTGCCGGCTGGTGCTTTTCCACCGCTGCCGCCGTGACCTTGCTCGTCGGCGCGAATACCAGTCCTTGCACCAGCATTGCCGCCAGCAACAGCAGCCCGAAAATTGCAGCGATCTTGATCGTGACCATGATTGTCCCCTTCTGTATCGGCCGGTATGCAGATGCGTCCGGCGCTGGTTGTTATATCCAGAGTAGGCCGTACCCAGGCTAAAGGGAAGCTGTTTCGTCGGATAGCTGGTATTTCCGGGCCGGATGGCTGGTCAGCCGTGCAGGCGCGTTTGATCTTGCACAAGGCCGCAACGGTACGTGCCCACTACGCTGGTCGTTGGTCCGGGAGGCGATGATGGCGAAATTCCTGTATGCATTGTTGTTGTTTTACCTGTGCGGCTGCGCCGGTACCTCGCACCGTGCCCCCGCCCCTGGCGACGCGGATGTGATACCGATTACGGCGCAATGGCTGGCCGGGCAGCGCCGCGAACGCAATGTTGACGACGCTGCCAGCGCCGTGTCCGCGCTGTCGAGGCCAGCAGCATTGCCGGTCCCAGTCCCGATCCCGATCCAGGTCCAGGTCACGGTCCCGGTCCCGGGTTCGGTCCGGATTCCGGCCCCGGCTACCGCTGCGGGCACCGACAGCGCCTACCGGCTGGGCGTGGGCGACGTGCTGGCCGTCACCGTCTGGGACCATCCCGAGCTGACCGGCGCCGGCTTGCCGTCGCGATCCGACAACCTCGACGGCCAGACCGGACCACCGCCGGCCACCTTTGTCATCGACCAGCAGGGACAGTTACATTTCCCGTTTGCTGGCGCCGTGCCGCTGGCCGGCCTCACCCGCGAAGCGGCGCGCGACCGGCTGGTGCAGCGGCTGGCACGCTACTTCCGGGCGCCGCGCGTGACGGTGACGGTGATGGCCTACCGCAGCCAGCGCGTGTATGTCGAAGGCCAGGTGCGCACGCCCGGCCCGCAACCGATCAACGACATTCCCATGACCCTGCTCGAAGCGCTCAACCGCGCCGGTGGCCTGTTGCCAACGGCCGACCAGAGCCGCATCACGGTCGAACGGGCGGGGCAGCGTTACCGCATCGACCTGGCGGCGGCGATGCGTGGCGGGCCGCCGCAGCCGCAAGCACCCGCGGACAGTGCTGCCCCCAGCCAGGGGCACCCGGCTGCGATGCTGCTGGCCGATGGCGACGTGGTGCGGGCGCCGCCGCGCGACGAGAGCAAGGTGTTCGTCGGCGGCGAGGTGCTGTCGCCCCGCGCGCTGACCATGCACGACGGTCGCCTGACGCTGGGCGAGGCGCTGGGCGAGGCCGGCGGGCTCAATCCGCAAAGCGCAGATGCGGGGCAGGTCTACGTGGTGCGTCGGGCGCGGCATGGTGACGATGTGGCGGCTGAGGCTGCGGCTGCGGCTGATACTGGCAAGGTGTACGGCACCGGCGCCCCGGGGCGATCGCTGGTCTACCGGCTCGACGCCCGGTCGGCCAGCGCGCTGGCCCTGGCCGAGCAATTCGAATTGCAGCCGCGCGATGTCGTGTACGTGGCCGCCTCCACGCTGACCAACTGGCACCGCGCCATCAGCCAGCTGTTCCCGGGCGAGCTGTCGTCGGCCGTTGGCGTCACCACCCGGCCTTAGGATACCCACAATGGATGCCCCCATGGACGCCCCCCGCGACGCCGACACCTCCCGCATGCTGCGCGCGTTGCCGGGCGTGGCGCAGCCGGGCCGCCTGATCGAGTACCCGGCGCCGCCCGCGCCGGCCGATCCGACCATGCTGGCCTGGCGCGCCTGGTTCCGCGCGCTGGCCGCACGTCGCTGGCTGATCGTGGTGGTCGCCGCACTGTGTACGCTGGCGGCGCTCGGTTACGCGCTGGTGGCGCCGCCCGTGTATCAGGCCAACATGCTGCTGCACGTGGAAGAGGAGCAGCCCAATGCGTCGAAGAACATCCTCAACGAAGTGTCGTCGCTGTTCGAGACCAAGAAGGCCGCGATCGCCGAAATGGAGCTGCTGCGCTCGCGGCTGGTGGTGGCGCCCGCGGTCGATACCTTGCGCCTGTACATCCACGCGCGGCCGCGCTACTTTCCGCTCGGCGGCGAATGGATCGCCCAGCGCCGGGGCGGCCAGTTGTCGGCGCCGGCCTGGTTCGAACGCGGCGGTTACGCCTGGGGTGGCGAAAAAATCGACGTCGCCGTGTTCGATGTGCCAAGCCACTGGTATGGCCGAAAGTTCAACCTCATGGCGCTCGGCGGCGAGCGCTGGCGGCTGACCGATGGCGCCGGCCGCGCATTGCTCGATGGCCGGACAGGGCAGCTGGCGCGGCTGGCGTTGCCGGCCGGGCCTGCTGCGACGGGAGTAACTGGAGCGGACGGCACGGCGGGTTTCGCGGCGACGCGTACCACGCCCGATCACCTGGAATTGCTGGTCACGCGCCTGCGCGGCGCGCCCGGCACCCGCTATGTCTTGCGCCGCACATCGCGGCTGGCGGCGCTTGAAAGCGTGCAGCGGTCGCTGCAGATTTCCGAACAGGGCAAGCTGTCGGGCATCATCGCGGTCACCTTGCAGGGCAGCGATCCGCAGCAGGTATATGCCACGCTGACCGAAATCGGCCGCGAATACATGCGGCAAAACCTGGCGCGCCGTACCGAGGAAGCGCAAAAGACCCTGGCCTTTCTCGACCGCCAGTTGCCGGTGGCCAAGCAGCAGCTGGAAGCTGCCGAGGCCAGCTACAACGGCTTTCGCAGCGGCCACGAGACCATCGACCTGACCCAGGAGGTGCGCATCGCGCTCGACACGCTGGCGGCCGCGCAGGCACGACGCAGCACGCTGGTGCAAAAGCGCGCCGAGCTGCTGGGCCGCTTTACCGACGAGCACCCGGTGTTGCAGGCGGTGGCGCAGCAAGTGCGCGAAAACGACCGCGAGATCGGCGCGCTGGAAACCCGCATCAAGCGGCTGCCGCGCATCGAGCAGGAACAGGTAAGGCTCGAGCGCGACGTCACGGTCAGCACCAAGCTGTACACCGAGCTGCTCAACACGGCCCAGCAATTGCGCCTGATGGCGGTGGGCAGCATCGGCACCGTGCGCATGGTGGACATGCCGGTCGCGCCCGAGAACACGCTCAAGCCCAACCGGCCGCTGATCGTGTTGCTGGGCCTGGTAATCGGGGTGTTCCTGGGCGCGCTGCTGGCACTGGCCTGGCGCGCCGTGCGCGGCGGCATCGACGCACCCGAACGGATCGAGGCGCTGCTGGGACCGAACACGGTGCACGCGACCATCCCGCACAGCCGCAGCCAGGACCGGTTGCGGCGCCAGCTACGGCGGGCAGGCAAGGCCGAGCCCTCATCGAAGGCCGGGCAACAGCTGCCGGCGGTGCGCTCGCTGGCGCAGGCCGCGCCCGACGACGTTGCTGCCGAGAGCCTGCGCGCCTTTCGCGCCACGCTGCAATTCGTGTTGCCGCACAGTCGCAACAACATCGTGTGCTGCCTCGGTCCCACGCGCGCGGTGGGGGCGGCTTTTGTTTTAGTCAACCTGGCGCTGCTGCTGGCAGCCGGTGGCCAGCGCACCTTGCTGGTCGATGCCGACTTGCGCGACGGCACGCTGCACCAACACTTCGGTCTCGACCGCGCGGCCGGCTTGGCCGATTGCCTGGCCGGGATGTTGCAGCCGCACCAGGCGCTGCGCGCCGCGGTCGCGCCCCGGCTCGACTTCATCGCTGCCGGCGGCGCCGGGCCGCACCAGGCCGAACTGCTGCAGTCGAGGCTGTTCGCCGACGTGCTGGCGCGGCTGGGCGCGCGCTACGACGTGGTGCTGGTGACAGCGCCGCCGGTGCTGGTGGCGGCCGATGCGCTGGTGGTGGGCGCCAATGCCGGGTCGGTGTTCCTGGTGGCGCGCGCCGGGGTCACCACCGAGACCCAGCTGGGTGCGGCTGTCAAGCGTCTCAACCATGCCGGCATTGCGCCGCGCGGGGTGGTGTTCAACGACGTCTGACGCACTTTTTCAAATTGTTTTGAATTTTTTTTCACGCCGGACTTTGTCTCCCTTTTTGATTGAAAGCCGCATGCCTGCTGAATTTCGTCTTGCCGGTGTGCATGGTCTGATGACTCGAAATAAATCTTGTCAGAAATTTTTTGCTCAAAGCATTGAACTATAGAATTTGATGCAGATCAAACCTCGCTCATTCACTTTGAAATTGCGAGGAACGGCTGATGAAATCATCTGTCAACTATCTGTCTCAAACTGCTGGTGCGACTGCCTGCATGATCTTGCTCTCCGCCTGCGGCGGTGGTCAAAGCGATAGCGCCAGCGAGGCGCCCGCCGTCATGCTGGCCACGACGCAACTGTCGGATCAACCGGCGGCGGACGCCAGCTACAACGCGGCCGCCACCGCGCTGTACGTGGCCACCACCGGCGCCGACAGCAACCCCGGCACCAGCGCCAAGCCGTTCAAGACCATCGCACGCGCGGCCCAGGCGGCCACCCCGGGCACCGTGGTGCACGTGGCGCCCGGCACCTATGAAGGCGGCTTCCGCACCAGCACCAGCGGCACGCCGACGGCGCGCATCCGCTATGTTTCGGACACCAAGTGGGCCGCAAAGATCGTCCCGCCGGCCACGTCCGCCAATGCCGTGGCCTGGGACAACCGTGGCAGTTATGTCGATATCGATGGTTTCGACGTCGACGGCAGCGGCCACAAGGCCGGTACCCGCTGGGCCGTGGGCCTGTACACCGCCGGCTCGTTCGGAACCGTTACCAACAGCCATGTGCATCACATCGGCCAGGGCGCTTGTGCCTCGGGTGGCGGCATCGGCGCCGACAGCTATTACAAGGGCACCGGCAACGACGTGCTGGCCAACGTGGTGCACGATATCGGCGCGGCTGGTTGCAAGACCATGTCCGGGGTGTTCGTCAACAGCGCCGATAGCGACGTCAAGAACAACCTGATTTACGCCGTCTCGCAGGCTGCGGTGCTGCTGTGGCACGATGCCGCACGCGCGGCCGTGAGCCATAACACGATCTTTGCCGCCCATACTGGTATCGTGGTGGGCGGCGGCGATCCTTATGTGTCCAATGGAGTCAACGATTACTCGCGGGTAGCCAACAACATCGTGGTCGATACCCAGTACGGCGTGGTCGAGCAAGGTAACGTGGGCAGCAACAACACTTACACCAACAACCTGATGCACCAACAATCGGCCTATCCGTACATGTTGCTCAAGGGCGTAGCGGTGGCCACCATCGCGGCGGCGCCGCAGTTCGTCAACTATGTTCGTACCGGCGGCGGCGATTACCAGCTGCAGGCAACGTCGCCCGCAATCGACAAGGGACTTGCCGGCGACGCCACCGCAACCGACCTCAACGGCAAGGCGCGTCCTGCCGGTGCCGGTCCCGACCTGGGCGCCTACGAGTTCAACGGCGCCACGCCGAGTCCGACACCGACGCCTGCTCCGCAGCCAGTACCGGATGCAGCCCCTGCGACGGCGAACAACCTGTACGTCGCCACCACGGGTTCGGACAGCAACTCGGGCGCGCAAGGCTCGCCGCTGCGCACGATTGCCCGTGCTTCCGCGCTGGCCAAGCCCAACACCACGGTGCACGTGGCGCCGGGCACCTATGCTGGCGGCTTCAAGACCACCACCAGCGGTACCGCCAGCGGCCGCATTTACTACTATTCGACCGTCAAATGGGGCGCCAAGATCGTGCCGCCGGCCAGTTCCAGCAACAACATCGCCTGGGACAACCGCGGCAATTACGTCGACATCATCGGCTTCGAGGTCGATGGCAGCAAGCTGCAGGGCGGCACCGTGTGGCGCAGCGGCTTGTACACGGGCGGCTCGTACGACGTCATTCGTGGCAACCGCGTGCACCACATCGCCAACACGCTCGCGTGCAACGGTAGTGGCGCGTCGGCCATCGGCGTCGATTCTTACTACAAGGGCATCAAGGGCGATGTGATCAACAACTTCGTGCACGATATCGGCCCGGCCGGTTGTAAATACATCCAGGGCATCTACGTGAGCACGTCGGGCAGCGTGGTGGGCAACGTGGTATACCGCGTCTCGGAGGCGGCGATCCACCTGTGGCACGACGCCACCAATGTGATCATCGCCAACAACACGGTAGCCGCTTCCGGCACCGGCATCGTGGTGGGCGCAGGGGACTTCTACAACCGCACGGCGCCCAACGACTACACCCATGTCGTCAACAACATCGTGTACGACAACCGTTACGGCATCACCGAGCAAGGTTCCACCGGTACCCACAACACCTACCGCAACAACCTGGTGTACCAGAACAGCATCTACAACATCAGCCTGAAAAATGGTCTGCAGGCGACCGGTACGGTGTCGGCCGATCCACAATTCGTCGGCTACACGCGCAGTGGCACGCCTGACCTGCACCTGCGCGCCTCGTCGCCGGCCAAGGGCAAGGGCACGACCGACTACGCGCCCAAGACCGATATCGAGGGCAAGCCAGTCACAGCCCCGGTGACCATCGGGGCTTACCAGTAAGCAGGATTGAGCGGTCAGCCGGCATCGGCTGACCGCCCGGCAGGCGCGGTTTTTACGGTACGGGCGAGGTCCTGGTCGCCCGGCAAGCGGCGCCGCAGCAGCCGCCGCAGCCTGCCGGTCTGCGCTTCGAACGGCAAGTGAAACAGGTAGGCCAACGCCAGCACCACGGCCAGCATGGCGGCATACACCGCCAGGCTGGCTGCATCCCCCGGCGCCAGCAGCGCGCCGTCGCGGTACGACCACAACATCCGCTGCAACGGGATATGCACCACGTACAAGGTAAAGGAGAAGCCGGCCAGGAAGGCCCCGGTCTTTGCCACCGCCGCCACCGGCCGTCCCCGTCCCACGCTGCACAAGCACACCACCAGCAGCACTGCCAGCAAGAGGTCCGGCCCCAGGGTGGCGAGGGTGAAGTCGCCATCCTGGCCACCGAGGCGCAGCAGCGCCGCCACGACCAGCAGCACACCACGCCACAGCCAGCGCTGCGCAGCCGAGAAATCGAACCGCAGGCGCGACGCTGCCACCCCCAGCAGCCAGACCAGGAAGTAGCCGGTAATCGCCGCGCCCAGCAGCACCGTCAACGCCAGCGCCAGCGCCGCACAACCTGATCGCCACCAGGCAGAGCCGGCGCGCGCACCTGTCACCAGCAGCGGAAACAGCACGTAGTACCAGGTTTCGTTGGACAGGCTCCAGAGCGGAAAATTCTCGCCGAAAGGCGGCACGGCCAGGGTCTGCAAGCCCACCAGGTTGCCCAGCAGCGTGGTGAGAGACCAGGCCGAGCCGGCCATGGCGAGATCGGAGCGTGGCAGCGCGCCGGCCCATGCCAGGGCCAGCATCAGGACGAACGCCGGCAACAGCACGGTCCACAGGCGCGTGGCGCGGTCGACGGCATAGTCGCGCAGCGCCCGTGCCCGCGGCACGTTGTGGCTGCGGTCGAGGAATACGCCGCCCACCAGCCAGCCACTGAGTACAAAAAACACCAGCACCGCCTGGTGCGCAAAACCGGTGACGAACGCCAGCCCCTGGTACCACAGCGGCGGATCGGTCAAGGCGCCCAGGCCGGGAAACACCTGGGCCCGCAAGTGCGCAGCCGCCACCTGCAATGCGGCCAGCCCGCGCAGCCAGTCGATCAGCACCGACTGTCGGCCGCCCGGCATCAGCCGGCTGCTGCGCACGATGCGCAACAGCGGTCGCTTGCGGCGCACGCCGAACAGCAGCGTGGCCACCGTGCACAATAAAATCTGCAGGTCGATGGCGAAGCTGCGGCGCTGCACGTAGCGCGCATAGTAGGCGAGTTTGATGGGCAGTACCTGGTGCAGGTAGGCGTGTTCGGGGTCCGGCGCCTGACGCAGCAGTTCGCCCTCGTTGCGAAAGCGCAGCGCGGCCCAGTCGGTGATGCCCGGCGCCACCGACAACACCACCGAGCGCACGGCTGGCGGATAGTGGGCCACGTAGCGTGGTACTTCTGGGCGCGGACCGACCAGGCTCATGTCGCCGCGCAGCACATTGACCAGTTGCGGCAGTTCGTCGAGCTTGTGGCGCCGCAGCCAGCGCCCGGCGCGGGTGGCGCGCTGGTCGTCGGCCACCGACAACTGGCCATCGCGCTCGGCGCCGGCAGCCATGGTGCGGAACTTGATGATCTGGAACGGCGCGCCGTGCCGGCCCACGCGGCGCTGGCGAAACAGCACCGGGCCCGGCGAGTCGCAGCGTACCCATGCCGCCAACAGCAACAACAGCGGCGCCAGCAGCAACAGGCCCGCCAGTGCGGCGGCGATATCGAACAGGCGTTTGGCTAACATAGCAGCTCCGTCAGGGTGGCGATCACGCGCGCCTGGTCGGCGTCGGTCATGCGGGTGTACAGCGGCAGCGTCAGCTGCGCGTGGTAGCTGGCTTCGGCGTGGGGGAACTGCTCGGGGTGCAACTGGTAGCGGTCGCGCCAATAGGGCTGGCGGTGCAGCGGGATATAGTGGACGCTGGTGCCGATGCCGTGTTCCGCCAGCAGCTCGATCAGGCGGTCGCGCGCCAGCGGCGCCTGCGCCGTCAAGCGGACCGGGTACAGGTGCCAGGCGTGCTGGCTGCCGGGTGGCGCATCGGGCGGCAGTGTCAAGGGCAGGTCGGCCAGGCATTCGTTGTACTGGCGCGCCAGGTGCTGGCGGCGTGTTAGAAAGCCGTCGATCTTGCGCAGCTGGACGCGGCCGATGGCGGCGGCGATATCGGTGAGGTTGTACTTGAAGCCTGGTGCGACCACCTGGTAGAACCAGGCCGGGTGCCGGGAGACGAAGCGGTCGAACGCGTCTTCGCTGATGCCGTGCAGCCGCATCACCCGCACCCGCGCTGCGATGTCGGCCGCGCGGCAGACCACCATGCCGCCTTCGCCGGTGGTGATGGTCTTGTTGGCATAGAAGCTGAACACGGTGGCGTCGCTGTCGAGCGTGCCCACCAGGCGGCCGCGCAAGGTGGTGGGAAAGGCGTGGGCGGCGTCTTCGACCACGCGCAGGCCGTGGCGGCGGGCCAGCGCGACGATGGCGTCGATGTCGCAGGCCAGGCCGCCGTAATGGACCGGGATCACCGCGCGGGTGTCGGGCGTGATGGCAGCTTCGATGGCGTCCGGCTGCAGGCACAGGGTGTGCGGATCGACATCGACGATCACCGGGTCGGCGCCCAGGTAGCGCACCACTTCGGCGGTGGCGGTGAAGGTCATGGTGGGCACGATCACTTCGTCACCGGGACCGATGCCCAGCGCCTCCAGGGCCAGGTGCAGGCCGGCGGTGGCCGAGTTGACGGCGATGGCGTGCACGTCGCCGCCCAGGCAGGCAGCGAAGTCCTGTTCGAACTGGCGGCTGACGGGGCCGCTGGTAATCCAGCCGGAGCGCAGACAGGCGAGAACGGCGGCGGCTTCTTCCTCGCCGAGGTCGGGGAGGGCAAAGGGGAGAAAGTCGTCGGTTGATAAGGTCATCGTGATCTCCTTTGGTACCTGTTGGTGGTGTGGCTGTGTGGCTGTGATGCTGGCTATGGATTCCCGCGTGCGCGGGAATGACGGATTTTTCGCTCACGGTACTGCGGGTGGTAGCGGGTGGTAGCGAGTGGTTGCGGGTTGTAGCGACTTGTTGCGGGTTGTAGCGACTTGTGGCGCGCTGTTCAAGCTGGTTCAATGGGGCGGCGGACCGGGGCGGCAGCAGGCGTCGAGGTAGCGCTGCGCCAGCAGCCGGTAGTCGAGGTGGCGGCGGGCGTAATGGGCGCCGCGCTGGCCCAGTTGCTGGCGTTGCGGTGGCGGCAGGCTGGCCAGGCCGGTGATGGCGGCCGCCAGTGCGCCGGGGTCTTCGGGGGCGATGCTCACGCCGCAGCCGGCGTCGGCGACCGGGTCGTTGGCGGCGTCCACCGCGTGGATCACCGGGCGCGCCGCCATCAGGTAGTCGCCCAGCTTGTTGGGCGAGATGCCGTAGCGATACAGGGGCTGGCGCCGCCAGCCCAGGTAGGCGATGTCGAAGCTGCCCAGCAGCGCCGGCATGCAGGCCTTGGGCAATGGCGCCAGAAAATGCACGTGGTGCAGGCCGTCCAGGTCCACCCGCCGCTGCAGTTGCTGCTTGTCGGGGCCGGCGCCCGCCAGCACAAAGGCGAGCGGCTGGCTGCGCAGCAGGCTGGCCGCGTCGAGCAGGGTGTCGAGCGCGTTGGCGCTGCCGTGGCTGCCGGCGTAGCCGACCAGCGTGCGGCCCTGGGCGCGCAGGGTGGCCAGCAGCGACGTGACAGGTGCCGGCAGCGGCGGTGGCGCCGCTTCCCATTCGGCCGGGACCACGCCGTTGGGCACCACGTGCAGCTTGTGCGGCGCCATGCCGCGCGCCACCATGTGACCACCGGCGTGCGGCAGGATCGAGATCACGGTATCGGCGTGGCGATAGGCATAATCCTCGGCCGCCTGCATCACCCGGATGAACGGATGGCGCGGCGACATGCCCCCGAGTTCGATCGGTGACAGTGGCCACAGGTCGTGCACCTCGAACACCAGGCGGGCGCCGGCCAGTGCGGCGATGCGGCGCGCGGGCCAGATATCGGCCGGGTAGGTGCTCGATGCGATCACCAGGTCGGGCCGCTCAGCGGCCAGCTGTTTCGACTGCTGGTACAGGCGCGCGATAAAGGCGGCGAGATTGGCTGCGCGCCCCGCGCCATTGCCTTCGTAGGCGGGCGTGGCCAGCCAGCGGTAGGCGATGCCGTCGATCTCTTCGTCCAGCACGGCGCGGCCGTTCAGCTGCGGTGCCTGGGCGCGCAGGTGCGAGGCGCTGGCCGCCACGATGCGTACCCGGTGGCCGGCACGCACCCACTCGCGCGCCAGGTAATAGGGGCGGTATTCCATGCCGTGGCGGATCGAGCCGGCGTAGTGATTGATCAGCAGGATGTTCACGGGAGCTCCTTACCAGCGCAGTGCATCGAGCGCGCGCACCAGGTTCTTGTGACTGTTGGCGGCCCAGCCGGCGTGCCACTGTGAGGGGTGCGTGAGCAGGCAGATGCGCCTGTGCCTGCCCAGCGCTACCTGCGGCGCCACCGGGTGGAAGTAGCGCGGCGCCGGCTTGTCGCTGATGTACAGGTCAAAGCTCGACAGCAGTTCGTGGTCGTAGCACTCGGCAGCGATGCCGCAGCGGGCGCGCAGGTCGCTGTCGTCCAGCACCGCGCAATTGGTGATGCCCAGGCGCCGGTTGGCGAAGTCGCCGTGGCTGGCTACCGTGTGCAGCTTGCGGCCCAGCGTGGTCTCGATACGCTGGAAGTTGGCTTCGAATTCGGCGCGGATCTGGTCCAGCCGCGCGCTTACCTGCTCCGGGAGTTTCAGGTGCGTGCGTTTGGCATAGGTGGCCAGCTCCTCGTAGTGGTAGCTCGCTTCGCTGCCGTAATCTTCGATCGCTCGCATGAGGCCGAAGTCCAGCGTGGACAGGCGGAAGTAGTAGCTGGCGCGCACACCGTGGCGCTGCTCGATCTCGAACATGCGGCGGGCGGTGGCCAGGTCGGTGTCGATGTCGTGGCGGTGGACCAGCACCGGCGGCGATGACCAGCGGTGGCCGACGCCGTTGCCGCTGTTCTGGCTGCGCAGCGCATGCAGCCAGCTGCGCACCGAAGTCTGGCGGTAGCCGTGATCGCGCGCTTGTGCCAGCAGGGCGTCGTAGTGCGGCAGCCGGCACGGCATCAGGTAGTCGGCATACAGCCGGTTCAGGATGGTTTTCATTGCAGTGTGTACCGCACGCGGTAGGGCGTGAAGCCGAGCAGGGTTTTGAATTGGCGCAGGCCGGGCTGGGCGCCGAAGAAGGTGTCGTACATCACGTAGTCGGGGCCGTCGCCGGAGCGACGTTCCGCCAGCAACAGGTTGACGATGTCGGCGATCATCAGGTGCATCACGCCGTCGTTGTTGCGGTAGCCAAGCAGCTGGGCGAATGCGGCAAAGTTGCCGAAGCGGCCCATGTTGGCGTAGGCAACCAGCTGGCCGCACTTGTCGAACACGCCGAAGTAGCGGTAATGGCACTGCGGCTCGTAGCGGGCAGCTTTTTGCTGGTAGTGCGCATCCATCGGCCGTCCCTGGCGGTTTGGCACGCTGGTGTTGATGGCATGGATGGCGTCGATGTATTCGTTGCGGTCGATCTGCGCCAGCCGGTAGCCGCGCTTGCGCGCCTTGCCCACGTAGCTGGCGGCGCCGCTGCAGGGGTATGCTGCATTGTCAGCCAGCAGGCGCAGGTCGATCAGCGCCACGCCGAACTGCTTGTGGCCGATCACCTTGTAGCGCGGATGGCGGCGGGTGAACAGTCGATAGGTATTGCGCACGTCCTCGGGATGGTAGCGGGTGTCGAAGCACAGCCTGGCGACAGGCAGGCGCGCCACGTCAAGTACGAGCCGGCAGCCCTTGACGAGGGGGGTAAAGTCGATCAGTTGCGGGAGCTTGACGAGCATGGTGTTCCTTATGCAATGGCGTAGCGGATGCGGTAGGGCGCGAAACCGAGCTTGCGCTTGAATTCGCGCAGGCCGGGCAGGGCGCCGAGGTAGGTGTCGTACATCAGGTAGTTGTAACGGTATTCGTCGATCAGGCGGCAGGCAATATCGGCCAGCAGCAGGTACATCACGCCGTCGCTGTTGACGCCGAGCAGACGATCGGTGGCGGCGAAGTCGCCGTAGATGCCCAGGTCGCAATAGGCCACCAGCTTGCCGCCGGCATCGAGCACGCCGTAGTAGCGGAAACTGTCCACCGCCACGTAATGGTCGGTGCGGTCGGCGTAGGCCGGGTCCATCGGACGGCCCTGGCGCACGTGTTGCGAGGTGTTGATGCGATGGATGTCGTCGATGTAATCGTTGCGGTCGATCTCGGCCACCGTGTAGCCGCGTGCACGTGCGCGCCGCGCCTGGTAGCCTGCATGGTCTTTTTGCGCCACCGACTGCAGGTAATCGGCGCCGCTGGCGAACGCGCGCAGGTCGATCAGCGCCACCCCCAGCGACTTGTTGCGCACGATGCGGTAACGCGGGTGCGGCATGGTGAAGCTGGCGTGGGTGCGCCGTACCAGCTCGGGATTGAGCGTGGCGTCGAAACACAGCCGGGCGCGTGGCAGGCGCACGATGTCGCCGAGCAGTCGCAGCCGCGCCAGCACGGTGGGCCAGAGTCCGGAATTGTCAGAGGTGGTCATAGAAGTCGATCAGCTTGGTGGACTGGCTGCGCCAGTTGTAGCGGGTGCGCACCGCGCGGCGGCCGTTTTCGCCCATGCGGCGGGCGATGTCCGGGTGGCCGGCCAGGTAGTCGATGGCGGCGGCTATCGCCGGCGGGTCGTACGGATCGACGCACAGGCCGCAGGCGCCACCAGCGCCCCCCGTGCCGCTCACTGCGCCGTCCGCGCCGTCGCCTTCGATGATCGCCCGCCAGCGCGGAAAGTCGGAGGCGATTACGGGGATGCCGGCAGCCATGTACTCGAACATCTTGACCGGCAGCGCGTCGAGGTGATTGAGCGTGGGGTGTAGCGTAACCAGTCCCGCGCGCGAGGCACCCAGCAGCGCCGCCACGTCGCCGCGCGCCAGCTGGCCGAGGGCGTCGACGTGGCGCCAGCCGGGGCGGGCGTGCAGTTGCGCGGCCAGTGCCGGTTCGCTGAAAGCGCCGGCCAGCTGCAGCCGCACCGGGGTTTGCAGCAGTTCGCAGGCGCGCACCAGTTCGGCGATGCCGCGTATCGCCGACAGCCCGCCGGCGTAACACACTTGCAGCGGCTTGTCGGCCCAGGCCAGGTCGGCGCCGAATTCCTCGGGCATCGGGTAGTTGTTGATGTCCACGGTGGCGCGGTTGATGCGCTCGAACCGTTCGCGGATGAACGGCGTGGCCGTGATCACGCCATCGAGCCGGCGGCAGGCCTGGTGCTCGAAGCGCGCATAGGCGGCGGCCAGCGCGCGCCGCGTCCAGGGCGGCAGGTAGGGCTTGCCGAGCAGCTGGCGCGGCACGTCTTCGTGGGCGTCGAAGATCACCTTGCAGCCGTGGCGTTGCAGCAGCAGGCCAGCCGGCAGCAGCTCGGGATCGTGCAGCTGCACCACGTCGGGCGCCAGCGCCAGCGCGCAGCGGTAGACCCGGGTGGTGGCCGAGATCATCCGTTGCAGCCGTCCGCGCGCGGCCCCCGCATCGACGATATGCACGCCATGGCGATGTTCGTCACCACGGCCGTCGGCCACCACCAGCGTGACCCGGTGGCCGTGGTCGGCCAGCGTGCGGCACTGCTTGCCGAAGATGCGGGCGTCGTGACGCGGATGGGCGGACGTCAGGTGGGCGATGCTGAGCATGTCAATCTCCCGCGCGGTACCGCGCATAAGCGCCCAGCGCGGCGCCGATCAGCATGTCGCTGAAAAAATGCGACAGGCACAGCAGCAGCAGGGTGCTGGCCAGGAGGCTCCAGGCCAGCAGGAAACGGTGGTCGCGGCTGGTGCGTCCACCCAGCAGGTAGCCGTGGATGGCCAGGTGCGTGAGCGGGTAAAGCAGTAACGCCAGCAGCGCTGCAAAGCCCAGCAGGCCGAGGTCCACCCACGCCGACAGGATGTTGTGGGCATAGCGCCCGCTCGGGTAGCTGCCGTAGTCGCCCAGAATTGGATGGTCGGCGATGGTGCGCAGCGCCTGTTCGGTCAGTGCATGGCGGGCGCTGGCGGACGTGGAGTGCGACAGGTCGAGCAGTTCCAGGGTGCGGTTGCCCGGCACCGCCGCCACCAGCGCATCGAGATTGAGCTGCAACAGCATGATGGCTCCTGCCATCAGCACCAGCATGGCCAGGCGCGAACGGGCCGCGTGCAGCTCGAACAAGGGGATCAGGAACAGCAAGGCGCCAAACTCGCTGCGTGCGGTGTTGATGTACAGCGTGGGCAGGCCCAGCGCATACAGCGCCCAGCGCAGCGCCGCGCGCCGGGTGCAGGCCAGCAGCACCACCATCGGCAGCAGGTACGAACGCGAGAAACCCTGGTAGGTGGCCACGCTTTCCGGGTCGCGCGCGGCGCCCAGCGCGGCGAGGTAAAACGTGCCGTCGACCGCGTAGGCGAACACCACCGCCGACATGGCCGCCAGGCTGGCCAGCAGCGTGACCTGGAAACGTTTCGATTCGAAGTCGAGGGTCTTGAAGATCACGAACAGCACGAACATGTACAGCAGGCCCAGGGTATGGTGGCTGGTGGCGCCACCGCCAGCCAAGCCCATGTGCAGCACGATGATGGCGGCGTAGTAGGCCAGGAAGGCCAGCCACGCGACATCGACCCGGTGCACGCGCCAGCTGTGCGCGCGCATGCGCAGCAGGTAGGACAGCAGCAGCGGCGCCAACATCAGCAGCGAAATCCAGGCAAAGTAGCCGCCGAGATAGGCGCGGATCAGGCCCAGTCCGAGCAGCGTCTGGTAGGCGAAAAAGCCGGGGAACAGCAGCCAGAACGCCAGTTCGGCCCAGGCCGGCCCGAGCAGACTGAGCAGACCTGGCGCACCGGCGCGGCTGCCGGCCGCATGGACCTGCGCCAGCGGCGTCGACTGGAAGGTGATCGCGTCAGCCGGCAACATGGAGCCTCCGGCCCGACGGGCGCTCGCGTGCGTAGCGGTACGACAGGTGCAGGTACACCAGGTACAGCAGCGAATAGCCGATGCTGTAGGCCAGCACATTGTGCGCCAGCGACAGCGGCGCCATGAACGCAGCCACCGTGGTGGCAAACAGCGCGACCTGCCATAGCAGCTCGATCTTTTGCCGGCCCGCCACCGAGAACACGTAGCTGAGCGGACCGGCGACAAAATTGAGGAAGAACAGCGGCGCCATGATTTGCGCCAGTTCGCCGGCGCCGCGCCAGGCCGGCCCGAACACCAGGCCGAACAAGGCGGGGGAGGCCAGCCACAGTACCAGCGCCGGCGCCGCGCCCAGCGCCAGCAGCACGCGCAGCGCGTGGCGGTAGGCGGGGCGGCAGTCGCCATGCTCCTGGTACTGGCGTACCGATTCGCGCTTGAACACTTCCAGCACCGATGCCGCCAGCAGCGAAATCGGCGCGGCCAGCACGCGCTGGGTGAGCGCAAACAACCCGGCCGCCATCACGCCGTGGCGCGCGCCGATGATCAGCAGCGGCAACTGGCCGACGGCCGCGTTGAGCAGGCTCGATGGCAAAGTGAAACGCCAGAAGGCGCGGTGGCGGCGCAGGTAGCGGCGCTGCGCGGTGGTGGGCAGCAGGGCGGCCAGGTTTTGGCGGCGCAGCCGGCGCAGGTAAGCCAGCCATCGCAGGGCTGCGCTACTGGCGACTGCGGCCGCGTTGTTTGCTCCGGCGGCATTGACATCGCCAGCTTGCCGCGCCGTGATGCCGGAACCGAAACGGCGCAGCGGCAAGTTCAGCAGCCGGCGCGCAGCCACCAGGCCGACGGCCATGCCCGCCAACTGGCCGGCCAGCAGGGCGTCGCCGCCGGTGCCGGCCAGGTGCGAGGTCAGCCAGGGCAGCCCCGCCAGCAAAGCCAGTAGCGCCAGCTGTACCCCGGCCACGCCCCCGGCGGCCACGATGCGCGCCTTGGCGGCAGCGGCAAAGCCGTTGTGCGAGGCGGCGTAAGCCAGCGTGGTCTGCATGCCGGCGGTGAGCCAAGCCGCCAGGCCCAGCGTCAGTATGCCTGGCCACGACATGGCGACCAGGTCCAGCCACCGCGCCGCCAACAGCGCCACCGTCAGCACCACCGCCAGCCAGCTTGACGACCATGCCACCACGCCAAAGCACAGCCGCTGGCGGATGCGGCCCGGATCGACCACCATGGCAAACTCCATGCGCAAGGTGGCCGCCACGGCGGCAATGGCGACGATGCCCAGCCACACGCTGAACGCGCCCAGTTCGGCCGGGGTGCACAGCCGCGTGATCAGTGGCGCGGCCACGATGGGCAACGCCTGCGCGGCCAGCGATCCGCCCAGGACCGTGAGCAGGTGCTTCCAGAAGGTGGGCAGGGCGGTCATGTTGGTCATGGCGGTCATCCCGGCTCAAGCAGTTAGGCGTCGAGCCCGGCCAGCACGGTGGCGGCCACGCGGGCTACGTCGGCCTGGCTCAGGTGCGGTCCCATCGGCAGGCTCAGCACCCGCCCGGCCAGCAGCTCGGCCACCGGGCAGGAGACGTCGTCGTAGCGCAGGTAGGCCGGCTGCAGGTGGATCGGCTGCGGGTAGTGCACCACGCTGGGGATGCCGGCGGCCGTGAGCGCGGCCTGCACCGGCTGGCGGCGCGGCGGCACGATGGTGTACTGGGCCCAGGCGCTGGCCTTGCCGCCACCCAGGGTTTCGACACGGCTGCCGAAACAGCGGTCGTAGGCGGCAGCCACGCGGCGGCGTGCGGCGATCTCGTCGTCGAAGGTGGGCAGCTTGGCCAGCACCACCGCGCATTGCAGGGTGTCCATGCGGCCGCCCACGCCCACGCGGGTGTGGCGATAGCGTTCGGCCTGGCCGTGGATGCGGATCTCGCGCATGGCGCGCGCCAGTTCGTCGTCGCTGGTGAAGATGGCGCCGCCGTCGCCGTAGCAACCGAGCGGTTTGCTGGGGAAAAAGCTGGTGCAGCCGATGGTGGACAGGTTGCCGCTGCGCTGGCCGCCGGTTTGGCCAGGATAACTGGCGCCAAAGCTTTGCGCGCCATCCTCGATCACGGCCAGGCCGTGGCGGCGCGCGATGTCGTTGATGGCGTCCATGTCGGCTGGCTGGCCGTACAGGGAGACGGGCATGATGGCGCGGGTGCGCGCGCCGATGCGGCGCCCGATGCGGGCCGGGTCGAGATTGCCGGTGGCGCGCTCGACATCGACAAACACCGGCCGCGCGCCAGCGAGCACGATGGCTTCGGCCGTGGCGATGAACGAAAACGGCGTGGTGATCACCTCGTCGCCGGGCTGCACACCGAGCGCCATCAGGGAAATGAGCAGCGCCTCGGTGCCGGACGAGACGGTGATGCAGTGGCGCGCGCCACAGTACTCGGCCAGTTGCGCTTCCAGCTGCGCCACCTCGGGCCCCATGATGTACTGGCCGTGGTCAAGCACGCGCTGGATGCCGGCGTTGATATCGTTGCGCAGCAAGTCGTATTGCTGTTTCAGGCCCGTGAATTCCATCTGTCTCTCCTGGATTAGCTTGCTGTTTGAACGGTGCAGACACCGCCCGCCACCGTGTACACGTCGCCGGTGTGCGGGCAGCGCGCCTGGCCATCGCCATGGGCGGCGCGCGGCAGGTCGAGGCGTTCGCCGTGGCGGCTGACCCAGCCGATGTGGCGCGCCGGCACCCCGGCCATCAGTGCGAAATCGGCCACGTCGCGGGTGACCACGGCGCCGGCGCCGATCATCGCGTATGCGCCGATGGTCACGCCGCACACCACGGTGGCGTTGGCGCCGATCGACGCGCCCGTTCGCACCAGCGTGCGCCGGTACTCGTGCTTGCGCACCACGGCCGCGCGCGGATTGTGGACGTTGGTGAAGACCATGCTGGGACCGCAGAACACGTCGTCTTCCAGTACCACGGCGTCGTACACCGAGACGTTGTTCTGGATCTTGACGTTGTGGCCGATGACGACGTCGTTGCCGATGAAAACGTTCTGGCCCAGCGAGCATTGGCTGCCGATGCGCGCACCGCCGCACACGTGGCTGAAGTGCCAGACGCGGGTGCCGGCGCCCAGCACCGCGCCGGCATCGACTATCGCGCTGGCGTGCACAAGGTTGTCCATGGTGCTCTCCTAGTAGTCGAGCGGCAATGCCACGCGGCGGCCGTCGCGCGCGGAGCGGTAGGCGGCGATCAGCACTTCCAGCGATTTCAGTCCTTCGCGCCCGTCGGTTTCCGGCTCGGCCTCGCCGCGCAGCACCTTGACCACGTTGTCGTAATAGAGCGGGTGGCCGAAGCCGTAGACCGAGGCGGTTTCGTAGCTGGCCTGTTGGACTTTGGCGTCGTCGTCGTGGGGCACGGCAAAGTCCCATTGCTGCACCTCGTTGACGGCCACGCCGCCGATGCGTGCGGTGCCGGTCTCGCCGAGGATGGTGATGCTGCCCTCGAGGTTGTGCGGGTAGGCCAGCATGGTGACGTTCATGGAGCCGAGCGCGCCGTTGCGCCAGCGCAGGCTGATCACGCCGGTGTCTTCCACTTCGATGTCGCGCGCCAGGGTGGCGGTGTACGCTTGCAGGCTCTCGATCGGGCCGATGATCCAGTCGAGCAGGTCGACATAATGGCTGGCCTGGTTCATGAAGGCGCCGCCGTCGAACTCCCAGGTGCCGCGCCACGGCGCGCTGTTGTAATAGCTTTGCGGGCGAGTCCAGAACACGTTGAGATTGACCATGTAGATACGGCCGAAGCGCTTTTGGTCCACCGCCCGCTTGAGCAGTTGCAGCGTGGCGTTGCGGCGGTTCTGCTTGACCACGAACATGCGCACGCCGGCCGCATCGCACGCGCCTACCATGCGCTTGGCGTCTTCCCAGCGCGTGGCCATCGGCTTTTCGGTGATGACGTGGCGGCCAGCCCGCGCTACCCGCACCGCCTGGTCCGGATGCAGCCCCGACGGCGTGGTGATGATGCAGGCGTCGATGTCGCTGCGCGCGAGCATGTGGTCGAGGTTGTCGAACGGGACGGCGCCGGTGTCGGTAGCGGCGCGGTCGAGCGCGGCGGCATCGACGTCGCACACGGCCGCCAGTTCGCAGCGGTCGGCATGCTGGGCCAGCGCGCCAAAATGGTTGCGGGCGATGCGGCCGCACCCGACCAGGGCGAAGCGCAGCTTGCGGTCGGTGACGGCAGGGCAGAATTGACGCATGGGGCTACTCCTTGCGGTGGAATGAAGATCTGGAACGACAATTGGAAGCACAGTCAGGAAGCAAAATCAGGAAGCGTGGACCGCCACCGGCGCCACGGCCGCCACCGGTGGCACGCGCAGACGGCGCAGCGCGGCCTCGCTGTCGGCGCTGCGCACGGCGGTTTGCGGCGTGAATTCGGTGATGATGGTCTTGAGCATGGCCTCGATCAGGCAGCGGTCGTTGCTGGCGCAAGCCACCAGCAGCAGTTCCAGGTACTGGTCGAGCAGGGCGGCGGGCAGCGCCTGTTCCTTCATGCGCAGGATGCGCGGGTGGCGGCTGGGGGTGGCGCCGTCGGCGATGAGCAGCTCTTCCTGCAGCTTTTCGCCGGGGTACAGGCCGACGTAACGGATGTCGATGTCGCCCTGCGGATGGTGCGGGGTGCGCTCGGTCAGGCCGGCCAGCGCGATCATGCGCCGCGCCAGGTCGACGATGCGCAGCGGCGCGCCCATGTCGAGCACGAACACCTCGCCGCCTTCTGCCATGGCGCCGGCCTGGATTACCAGTTGCGCGGCCTCCGGGATCAGCATGAAGTAGCGTTCCATGGCGGCGTCGGTGATGGTGAGCGGGCCACCTTGCTGCAACTGCTGGCGAAACAGCGGCACCACCGAGCCGGATGATCCCAGCACGTTGCCGAAGCGGACCATGCTGAACGTGGTGGCGCCGGACGCATCATCTTGCGCGGCCTGGAACACCAGTTCCGACAGGCGCTTGCTGGCGCCCATGATGGTGCTGGGCCGCACCGCCTTGTCGGACGAGACCAGCACGCAGGTGTGCACGCCGTGGCGCGCGGCGGCGGCAGCGACGTTGCGGGCGCCGACGACGTTGTTGCGCAGTCCCTCGACCATATTGGTTTCGACGATGGAGACGTGCTTGTATGCCGCCGCGTGATAGATGGTGTGGATGGCCGCGTGGCCCATCACGCGTTCGAGCATGCGTTCGCTGCACACGGAGCCCAGGTGGGCGTGCAGCACCAGTTGCGGCCAGCTTGTGCGCAGTTCCTGGGCGATGGTATAGAGCGCGAACTCGCTGTGATCGACCAGGTGCAGGCAGCGCGGCGCCAGGCTGGCGATTTGCCGGCACAATTCGCTGCCGATCGAGCCGCCGGCGCCGGTGACCAGCACGTTCCTGCCGCGCACGCAGCGGGCGAAGAGCGCGCTGTCGGGCTGCACCGGCGGGCGGCCCAGCAGTTGTTCGGGGGCGAAGTCGGGCAGGGGGCGGCGCGCGGCGCGATCGAGCGTTGGCGGTACCTGGTGATGCAGAAGCGAGCGCAGCAGGGCGCGCATGCCGGCGCGCGAGGCGATCAGGTACAACATCGCCAGCGGCCAGTACATGGCCAGCACCGGGCCGGGAATGCGCGCCACTGCGCCATCCTTGGTCAGCAGGTACAGCGCGACAGTGGCCGCGCCCAGCGCCAGGCCGGCCAGGATGAGCGTGCGCTGTTCGAGCTGGCGCAGGGCTGCGCCGTACAGCGATGCAATCGACAGCGCCGAGACGCTGAGCGCGGTGAGCAGAAAAGCGGCGGGCCACGGCGGCATGGCGCCGGTGATGACTGCCATCGCCAGCACCAGGCACAGGGGCAATGCCGCGCCATCGGCCACGCACATCAGCAGGCGTTTGCCGCTGCGGTTGATGGCGGCCAGCCGCACGCACAGCTGGCGGAATAAAACAGCGGGGTATTGGACGGAAACGGACATTGTGCGGTACCTTCAAAAAGCATGCGAGGCCTGGGTGGGCGGCTCGGGATGCACTGATTGTCGGCTGACCAGCACTGAGGGACTTGACTCCCGTCAAACGGCTACACGGAGCTTGTCCATGCGGCTTGACAACTAATTTCCTGTTCCTACTATTTTCCGGAATTAAAGTTTATTTGGAGACCGTTTGGAGGGTCTAACAAAACCTTCAGAGCAAGGCGCAGCAACGCCGCTATGGAGGTTTTTTTAGACGCTCTTGATGACGTAAACGCAGCGTCTTGCGCCGTTGAGCATATGCTCCACGCGTCCAACCGAGCAATCGCTGCCCAGCACGCGCTGGAACAATTCCAGCTCCGAGCGGCAGAATTGCTGGCACTGGCGCGCGGCCGCGCAGATCGGGCAGTGGTTTTCGATCAGCAGCAGGGCGCCGTCATCGGCGGTTTGCACTTCCGCCATATAGCCTTCCACGCTGCGCGCCTGCACCAGCGCGGCCACGCGGTCGGGCAGGGCGCGGGCCCCGGCTGCGGCCAGGTGCTGGCGGTACTGCTGCTCGCTGACCTGCTCGCGCGAGGCGATCAGCTGGTCGAGGCCCGCGTCGCCGAACAGCTGGCGCACCTGGGCAATCAGCTGTACCGTCAGATCGGCGTGGCGGTCGGGGAAGCGCGCGTGGCCCGCTTCCGTCAGCAGCCAGCGCCGCGATGGACGGCCTGGTTTATCAGCCACGTCCTCGTAGGTGAGCATGCCTTTTTCCTGCCACGCTTCGAGCTGGCGGCGTGCGCCCATCGACGTGAGGTCGAGCAGCACGGCCAGCTGCTGCGCGGTTTGCGGGCCGCGTGTCTTGATCAGGAACAGCGCCTGGTCGGCGGTGTTCATGACAGCGCTCCTGCCGCCGGCACCGCCTGCTGCAGGCTGTAATGCCAACGTTGCAGGCGCCATGCCGACCACGCGCCCAGGGCGGCGGACAGCAGCAGGATCAGGCGCGTGTCGATCAGCGTGAGCACCGCCCCGATCAGCGCCATCACGATATTGGCCAGGCAGAAAGTGGTGGAGATCAGGCCCATCACCGCGCCCTGGCCATGGGCGCCGAAGCGCTCGGCGCACCAGTGCGGCACGATGCTGCTGTGGAAGGCGTGCGGTATGCCGAACAGCACGATGGCGGCCAGGCCGATGTTGGCGTCGCCCACCGCGAGCACCGCGATCAGGCTTGACGTCACGTACGCGAAGCCGCGCGCCCGCAGCAGCGGCTCGCCCGCGAACTTGCGGCCGGCGACGATCGTCGTGGCGGTCATTACCGCGCACATCGCGGCCGTGGCCCAGGCGATGCCGCGCGGGCCGTAGCCCGGCACTTCCACCAGCCACAGCGGATAGAACTCGTAGAAGCCGGTCACGCAGCAGCTGTAGGCCAGCGTGATGATGAACAGCGTGCGCAGTTCCGGCTCGCGCAGCAAATTGAGGGCATGGCGGTGGCGCGCCACTTGCCACCACGAGGTGGTGGCGGCCGACGGCGCCTCGCGCGGCAGCGCCTTGGCCACCAGCACGGCGGTGCCGAGCAGCAGGACCACGGCGATCCAGAACGGCGTGGTAACGCCATACCCCAGCGTGAAGCCGGCCATCAGCGGCCCGACCAGCCAGCCCATGTAGAACGCGCCGTTGAGCCACGACAGCGCCTTGCGGCGCAGGTCGCCTTCGAGTTTATCGGCCAGCATGGCGCGCGCCACCGAGCCGTTACCTTCCAGTAGGCCAGTGATGAAGCGCGCCACGATAAACAGCGGAAACGATTCGATCACGAGCGCCAGCGCGGTGATGGCGTGGCCGATGGCCGCACCGACGGCGGTCACCAGCAGCACCGGCCGGCGGCCATAGCGGTCGGACATGGGACCGAGCAGCGCGGAGCCGATCAACAGGCCCAGCGGATTGATGGTTAGTGCCAGGCCCAACAGCAGCTTCGGCGGCAGGCCGAGGAAGGTGTTGAGGCCGTTGGCGGTGCCGTCCGCAAACAGCGGCGCCAGGATCGGGTACGGCAGCGCGGCGCCGACCGTGGAGAGCAGTGCCAGCAGGCAGGCGCTGCTGATGAGCAGGGAGTTTTTCATGGCGTTACTGTAACGGCGCATCCAACGTAAGTAAACAAAAATGTTTATTAATTACCGAGGCCGTAAGCGCACGGTATGATGGCGCTCTTTTTACGGAAAATGGCGGAGCATGATCAGCAAGTGGCGTAACTGGTTCGGCGGCCGGCGTGGCGGGGTGTTCTTCCTGCTGCTCGGCATCGGCATCATCGGCATCTTCATCGCGCTCGAACTGCGCCTGCCCAGCGCCGCGCAATTGCAGACCGTCACCGGCCGGGTGGACTGGACCTACGACAGCCGGGGCGCCATGTATTTTGCCGCCCGCACCACGCCGCAGCAGTTCGTGGTGCACGTGAAGGGTGACGCCGATGGTCGCTTGCGCGCGGCGCTGCGCTCGGCCACCAGGCTGTACCCGGTCACGGTGCGCTTCGACCCCAGGCAAACCAACCATCCGGGCTTTTTGCCGGGCGACTTTCACGTGGCGTACGGCGTCTCGGTGGGCGGCAAGGATGTCACCAGCCTGGACGACGTGCGCGCCAGCTACCGGCGCGACAACCTGGTGGCGCTGGCGATGGGACTGGTGTTCATGCTGCTGGGCGCGCAGCGCTTGTACATCTATCGCGACTGAAAACTCAGCGGAGATCGCGCTGGCGGCGGAAAGCGAGCCAGCCGGCGATTGCCGTAAAGCTGGCCACGATCAGCACCACCACCAGGAAGCCGTGCGGCGCGTCGGCCAGCGGGATCCCGCCCACGTTCATGCCCAGCAGGCCGGCGATGATGTTGATCGGCAGGGCCAGCACGGTCACGATGGTCAGCACGAACAGGCTGTGGTTGTTGCCCTCGTTGACCAGCGCCGCGATCTCTTCCTGGATCAGCTTGATCCGCTCCTGCAGCGATGCCATGTCGGCCAGCACCATCGAGAATTCCTCGGTGGACTGGCGCAGTTCCTGGGCGTCGATCTCGGCCACCCAGGCCGGCGGCCTTTGCAGCAGCCGGAACAGCGCGGCCGGTTCGGGCGCCAGCAGCCGGCGCAGGCGCACCAGCACCCGGCGCAGTTCGCCCAGGCTGGCGCGCTTGGTATTGAGTTTGCCGGCCAGCAGATTGTCTTCGATGCTGTCCACGGTGGCGATCGCGTGGCGCACGATCTTGATCAGCGCGTCGGCCTGGTCGCGCAGCAGGTGGATCAGCAGTTCCACCGACGAGCGGATCGGTTCGCCATTGCGCACCGCGTTGCGCAAGCTGTCGATGGCGCGCAGCGGCTTGCGGCGGGCGCTGATGACCACCTGCTTGTCCACGCTCAGCCACAGGGTGGAGATGTCGGACGGGTCGAACGAAAAATCGTGCAGCACGTCGTTGACCACGGCGATCAGCGTGTTGTCGGCCACTTCGATGCGGGTGGAGCGCGGTCCCTCGTGCAGGCTCTCGTAGAATTCCTCGGGCAGCGACAGGTGCTCGTTGAGCCACTTCTCGCTGGCGGTATTGGCCAGGTTGTAGTGCAGCCAGATGAACTCCGCCGGGTGCTGCTCGCGGTTGTCCAGCCACGCGCAGGCTTCGTCGGCGTTGAGCGGCATGCCCACGCCTTCCTGGGCGCGGCCGAACACGTAGCCGCACACCAGGCCCGACGCGTCGGAACCGTAGGACAGGGGCGCTTGCTGCATGCTCACACCAGCAGCGCGGCGCTCATCTCGGCGGCGTTGTCGCGCGCCTGCTTGAGCAGCGCCTGCATGCGCTCCGCGTCGATGAACAAATCGATCGCCGATTCGGAATGCGGCGGCAGGTCGCGCTCGGCTTCCTGCAGCGGCGAGCGCACCGGTGTGAGCAGGTTGGCCAGCAGCAGCGTATCTTGCAGCGAGTCGGGCGGGATCGACATGAAGGCGTCGCGCAGCCCTTCGATGGCGTCGGCCACCGGTTCGGGGATGCACAGCTTGCGCATTACTTCGCGGGTGATGATTTCTTCGCTGGCCGAGTGCCAGTTTTCCGGGTCTTCTTCGAGCAGGCCGGGGAACTCGTCGGCGCGCGAGAGCAGGTAGAAGCCGCCCACCTCGTGCACGATGCCGGCAAACAGCGCGGTGTCTTCGTTGACGCCGGTGACCTCGCGCGCGATCAGGCGCGCCAGCGCGGCGACGGCGATGGTGTGGTCCCACAGCTGTTCGGCCTTGACGCGCAGCGCCGGGTCCACCAGCTTGCTGCCGAACTGGCGCACCACCATGGCGGCGGCCAGCGCGAACAGGTTCTGGTAGCCGATGCGCATGATGGCGCCGCGCACGTTGGTGACCACCGGCGCACCGGCGCGCGCGAACATGGCGGAGTTGGAGATGGCAACGGTACGCGCGGCCAGCGTGGGCTCGGCCAGCACCAGGCTGATCGCCTTGTCGATCGGGCAATCGGGATCGTCGAGCGCAAGCTGCACCCGCAAGGCGGCGTTGACGCTGGTGGGAAATACCAGTTCGCCACGGATGGCCATGGCCGCAATATGGCCGAATGCTTCGAGTTTATTCATGATCAAAATTATACGCACGCCAGCGCACAAGCTCAACGCCATGTTGGCCTGCGCGTGCCTCGATTCACGAATATAGGTCGCAATGCAACAGTGTTAATGTTGAAACGATAACCATCAAGCGCTGGCGAGCTGCGGCTGACGCACCGCAGGCGCTGCCGTGTAGCGCGCCACCGACAAATCGTCGGCCAGGATGGCCGGTTTGCGGGCCGAGATGATATCGGCCAGCAGTTGCGCCGAGCCGCACGACATGGTCCAGCCCAGGGTGCCGTGGCCGGTGTTCACAAACAGGTTGCGCAGGCCGGTGCGGCCGACGATGGGCGTGCCGTCCGGGGTCATCGGCCGCAGGCCGGTCCAGAAGCTCGCTTCGGCGGTGGCGCCGGCGCCGGGGAACAGGTCGTTGACCACCATCTCCAGCGTTTCGCGGCGGCGCGGATTGAGGCGCTTGTCGAAGCCGGCGATTTCGGCCATGCCGCCGACGCGGATGCGGTCGTCGAAACGGGTGACGGCGATCTTGTAGGTCTCGTCGAGGATGGTGGAGACCGGGGCCGCCTCGGCATTGACGATCGGTACCGTGATCGAATAACCCTTGAGCGGATAGACCGGCACGTTGACCAGGCCCTTGAGCAGCGGCGTGGAATAGGCGCCAAGCGCCACCACGTACGAATCTGCCGTCAGCAGTTCGCTGCCGGTTTGTACACCCTTGATCTGGTCGCCGCTGGTGACCAGCGCCTCGATCTCGATGTTGTAGCGGAATTTGACGCCGAGCTCTTCGGCCATGGCGGTCAGGCGCGTGGTAAACAGCTGGCAGTCGCCGGTCTCGTCGTTGGGCAGGCGCAGGCCGCCGACCAGCTTGGTCTGATCGAGGCCCGGCTCGGCGCCGACCAGTTGTGCGCGGTCGAGCAGTTCGTACGGGACGCCGGTGTCCTGCAGAACGGCGATATCCTTGGCCGCATCATCGAGTTGCTTCTGGGTGCGGAACAACTGGGTGGTGCCTTGCTGGCGGCCTTCGTACTCGATGCCGGTGGTGGCGCGCAACACCTTGAAGCAATCGCGGCTGTATTCGGCCAGGCGCACCATGCGTTCCTTGTTGACGGCGTAGCGCTCGGACGTGCAGTTTTGCAGCATCTGCCACATCCACTGCAGCTGGAACAGGGTGCCGTCGGGCGTGATCGACAGTGGCGCGTGACGCTGCATCATCCACTTGACGGCTTTCAGGGGAATGCCGGGGGCGGCCCAAGGTGAGGCGTAGCCGGGCGAGATCTGGCCGGCGTTGGCGAAGCTGGTCTCGAGGGCGGGACCGGGCTGGCGGTCGATCACGGTGACATCGTGGCCGGCCTGGGCCAGGTAATAGGCGCTGGTGACGCCAATGACACCGCTGCCGAGTATGAGTACGCGCATGTGAGCCCCCGAAGATTGTGACTGGACGCAGCGCGCCCCTATAATCCGCTATGGTATGCTGGAATGACCAGCTTTTGTTACTGTAAAACACGATAAATCTAGTGGAATTTCATGCGAATACAGAAGGAATCGGTCCGTACCCTGGACAAGCTCGACCGCAAGATCCTGCACATCCTGCAAGCTGACGGCCGCATCTCGATGAAAGACCTGAGCGAGCAGGTCGGCCTGTCGATCACGCCTGCCATCGAACGCGTGAAACGCATGGAGCGCGATGGCGTGATCACCGGCTACCACGCGCGCATCGATCCGCCGGCGCTGGGCGCCAAGTTGCTGGTGTTTGTCGAGATTACGCTCAACCAGAAGTCCGGGCCGGTGTTCGAGCAGTTCCGGCGCGAGGTGCTGCGCATCCCCGAGGTGCAGGAGTGCCACCTGGTCTCGGGCGACTTCGACTACCTGATCAAGGCGCGCATTCACGAAATGGCCGAGTACCGCAAGCTGCTGGGCGACATGCTGCTCAGTTTGCCGGGCGCGGCGCAGTCGAAAAGCTATGTCGTGATGGAAGAGATCAAGGAGACGCTGGTGCTGGCGACCGGGGCGTGAGGTCCGATTTGCTGTCATCCGTTAAAATAGGCTGACGAAACTTATGAAGCTTATGAAATTGATGAAGTATAGCCAGACGGAGCAAGTGTGAACCCCCACGGTACCCCCGCCAACACCATCCACGTGCGGACCCTCGACGAACATCTGTCCGCCGACCAGAGTTTCAGTTCTGCCTACGCGCGCACGATAGGCGCCATTGCCGGCCGCGATGGCAAGCTGACGCTGGCGGAGTTTGCCGCCGTCACCGAGCTCGCTGGCGACGGCAAGTCGTCGGCCGTGTTCACCGCGCTGGTGCTCAACGCCATCGAGTCCGGCGTCGACGTGGACTGGGCCCTCAACGCGCTGGCCCGCAGCGCCGCCCCCATCGAACAGGCCGCGCGCGAGAATGCGCTTGGCAATGCGATTCCGCTGCTGGCGCTGCACGGCGGCGACGCCCGGGCGTTGGCGCAGCGGCTGGCCAAGGCCCTGTCGGTGCGCCTGGCCCCCGAGGACCTCAACCGTTTGCCGCAGGCGGAAGAACGCGGCCTGCTGGCCAACCTGGGCGAGCAGGCGCGGCGCCTGGTCCGTGGCCGCTCGCTGTCCGATGCGGTGGCCGATTTCGGCCGCAACGCCGGCCAGCCGGTGCTGGTGGAACATGCGCGCAATTATCAAACCGGCCAGATCGATCATGCGCAGCTGCACACGCTGGTCTCCAGCACCACCGAGGCCATTCTGCAGGACATCTCCGCCTACCTGGAGCAGGCGCGGCAAATGGGCCTCGATGAATCGATTGCCGCCACCCTGGTCGCCACGGCCGACGAAATGAAAAGCCAGGTGATGCAGCGGCTGGTGCTGGTCGAGCAGCGCATCGCCCACGAGCGGCGCCTGCTGGCCGAGGAAATCGACGACGCCGTGCATGACGCCGGCAACGCCATCGAACTGGCGATTGCCGACCGCCTGGCCACCGACAAGTGGAAAGAGGACGAGGTGTGGGAGAGCATCGGCCGCAACCAGTTCGGCCAGGAGATGGAGCGCCGGCTCGACCGCATCGTGCGGCGCAAGGAGCAGGCGCTGCACTTGCTGCAGGAAGACCTGCGGCTGTTCCAGTCCGGCATGCGGCTGGGGCAGGTGTCGATGTTCCAGCGCCAGCACCATTCCGCGCTGGCCCGCCTGATGCCGCGCCTGCGCATCGGCACGCGGCTGGCCAACAGTGTCGATACGGCTGCCAATGTCACCTTGATGAGCGGCGTGGTGGCAGCCGCCGGCACCGGTACCGCCGCCTACCTGATCGGTGCGGCCGTGGTGCTGCCGGTGGTGGCGCCGGCGGCGCCGTTCGTCGGTGGCGCGGTGCTGCTGGCCGGCGCCTTCAAATGGTTCACCGACGGCGGCAAGCGCAAGCGCACCGAAATCCGCGACAAGCGCAGCGCCTTCGAAGCCGAATTGCGCAAGCAGCTCGAAGGCGCCGAACACACGTTCAACGCCCAGCTGGACCTGGTGGCGCAAGGCTTCCGCGAATCGGCCGAACAGATGCTGATGCCGCTGCTGCTCGAAGCGGAAGCAGCGGGCCGCGTACCCGGCATGCGCCAACGCATCGCCGACCGCGTGATCACCCAGGCCCAAACCGCCATCACCGAGCTCGACGCCGAACTGCGCAAATAGCCCAGGCCCGCAACCCCAGGTTCGGGGTCAGTGCCGACATTCGGACACGGTCTCAGCTACTGAAAGTTGAGCTCGTGTCCGAATGTCGGCACTGACCCTAATGCCGTTACGAATGTCGGCACTGACCCTAATGCCGTTAAGTTAAGCTGAAGTATTAATTTTTTTAGCATCGAAACGTCGTCCCGGCGCAGGCGGGGACCCAATTTGGCGTGCATTTCGACGAATTTCGTACAACCTGGGTACCCGCCTTCGCGGGTACGACGGGTACGCTGAGCTTAACTTAACGGCATTAGGCACTGACCCCCGAAGTTTAGTGCAGGTTGCGGGTGATGATGGTGTCGGCGGCGGTGGTGGCCTGTTGCAGCGGCTGCGACAGGGCGGCGGTCTGGTACACCGGTTGTTGCGGCATGGCCGCGCCCAGTACCGGGCCGTCGGTTTTGCTGATGTCGACCTTGACGGTCGTCGACAGGCCGATGCGCAGCGGGTGGGCGCGCAGTTCTGCGGTGTCCAGGGCGATGCGTACCGGCAGGCGTTGCACCACCTTGATCCAGTTGCCACTGGCGTTTTGCGCCGGCAGCAGCGAGAAGGCGCTGCCGGTGCCGGCTGACAAGCCCACCACCTTGCCGTGGAACTCAACCTTGTTGCCGTACATGTCAGCTTCCACCGTGGCCGGCTGGCCCACGCGGATGTTGCGCAGTTCCGATTCCTTGAAGTTGGCGTCCACCCACAGCTGGTCCAATGGCACGATGGACAGCAGGGCCGTGCCCGGCGTGGCGCGCGCGCCCACTTGCACCGCGCGCCTGGCGATGTAGCCGGAGACCGGGGCGACAATGGTGTTGCGGCGCGCGGCCAGCCACGCCGCTTGATAGTCGGCCTTGGCTGCCAGCACGTCCGGGTGATGCGACACGTCCACGCCCGCCACCGACGCCTGCGCCGCCTGCTCCTGCTTCATTGCCACGGCCACGGCGGCGCGGGCGTTGTTGACCGCCTGGCGTGCGTGCGCCACTTCCTCGCTCGAGATCGTATGGTCGGCTGCCAGCGGCAGGCGCCGCGCCAGGTCGTCTTCGGCGCTCTTGAGTTCGAGCTGGCGCAGGGCGACCGTGGCGCCGTATTGACCCACGTCGGCGTAGCGCTGGCGCTGCCGGCGCACGGCTGCGCCCAGCTTGGCGTCGGCCTGCGCCAGCGCGACGTCGGCGTCGGCCGCGTCGAGCGTGACCAGCGGCGCGCCCGCTTGCACCATCTGGGTGTCGTCGGCGCGGATCTCGGTGACGGTGCCGGTCACCTGCGACGACAGGTTGACCAGGTTGCCGCCCACGTAGGCGTTGTCGGTTTCCTGGATTTTCGACAGCACCGCCTGGTAATACACGGCATACGCGGCGCCGGCGGCGATGAACAGCACGGTGATGCCGGCCAGGACGGTGTTGCGCTTCTTGTTGTTGGCGGTTTTGACGGCGTTGGCTGGTTGGTTTTCAGTGGTCATGATGGGCTCGTTTGCTTATTTAAGTACCTGTTTCATTGCGGTGGCCAGCGGCGCCTGCTCATGGTAGCCGCCACCCAGGGCGTTGGTCAGCGCGACTTCGGCCAGGCGCTGCACCTGTTGCAGGGTCAGGTCGGCGTCGCGCTCGCGCAGCACGGCAAGCTGCGCGTGGAGCACCGCGGCGTTGTCGGCCAGTCCGCGTTCGTAGCGTTTTTGCGCCGACGCCAGTTGTGCGGCGGTCGCCTTACTGCTGGCTGCCTGTTCTGCAATTTGCTGTTCGATGCCCTGCACCTGCAAGGCGTCCTGCGCCACTTCGCGCACCGCGTCCACCACGGCCTGGTTGTATTCGGCGATGCGCTCGTTGCGCGCGGTGCGGGTGGCGCCGAGCTGGGCGTCGAGCCGGCGGCTGTCGAAGATCGGCAGGCTCAAAGTAGGTCCCAGGTACACGGTGCGGCTGGCCGCCTGCAGCAGGTTCTCCACCTTGATGGTGTCGAGGCCAATCGAGCCGGTCAGGTTGACGTCCGGGTAGAACGCGGCCTTGGCGGCGTCGATCCGGCTCAGCGACGATTCGACCTTCCAGCGCGCGGCCTGCAAGTCGGGACGGCGCGCCAGCAGGTCGATGCCGAGCCGCGCGGGCAGGGCGTGCGCCACCGCCTTCGCCTGCACCGGCTTGAGATCGGCCAGCGCCGCGTGGTCGGCGCCGAGCAAGGCCCGCAAGGCTTCGCGCTCGACGCCGATGTCGGTGTTCAGTTGCGCGGTCTGCTTGCGCAGCTGGGCCAGTTCGGCCTGCGCCGCGTGGCTGGCGTCGGCGCTGGCCAGGCCGCTGTCGATGCGGCGGTTGCGGTCCTGCGCCAATGCAGTTGGTGCGGCAGTCATGCGCGCCAGGTTGTCCAGCCGCGCCAAGTCGCCTTGCAGGCGGAAATAACTCTGGGCGATGGCGGCGGCCAGCGCCTGTTCGGCCTGGGCATACGCGGCGCGGTCGACGTTGAGCGCGCCGACGGCAGCGGCCACCTGGGCGCGGTTCTTGCCCCACCAGTCGAAGTTGTAGCGCGCTTCGAGGCGCAGCGTCTCGGTGGTGAAATAGGCGCCGCCGATGGGCGCCGGGAACAGGCCGGTGCCCGAGTAGCGCTGGCGGTTGGCGTTGGCGTAGCCGCTGATGTCGATGCCCATGTCAGCCATGCTGCGCGACAGTTCCGAGCGCGCGCTGCCGATGCGTGCCGCCGCCACTTCCAGGCTCGGGCCACCCTGCAACGCCTGCTCGACCAGCGCGTTCAGTTGCTCGTCGCCATAGGCAGTCCACCAGCGCGCCTGCGGCCAGCCTTCGCGCGCCAGGTGGATGTCTGCGGTCAAATCGGCGGTGGTGATGTCGCGCTGGGCGGCAATGTGCGCGTCGGGTGGAATCGCGGCGCAGCCGGCCAGCAGCAGGGCCGCCATGGTGAGTAGAGATTTTTTCACGGTGTGTCTCATCAGGTGTCAATCGTGGGCGGCGTGCACCGCCGGCGCTTCGTGTTTTGCGGCTGGCCGTATCAACAGCAGCAGTGGCAGCACGCACAAAGTCAATATCAGCATCAGCCAGAAGTCGTCCACGTACGCGATCATCGACGCCTGCCGGGTGATCTCGTTGTTGAGCAGCGCGGCGCCCTGCGGTGCCGCCAACGCATCGAGCGCGGCCGGATTGGCGATGGTGATTTTCTCGGTCAGCGCCGCGTGCATGGTCTGCGTGTTGCGCACCAGGAGCGTTTGCACCAGCGCGATGCCGATCGAGCTGCCGATATTGCGCATCAGGCTGTAGATCGCCGTGCCCTCGGCGCGCATTTCCGGCGACAGCGTGGCAAAGGTGGCGGCCGACAGCGGCACGAACACCAGTCCCAGCCCCAGGCCCTGGATCACGCCGGGCCAGATGATGTCGCTCTGCGAGAGCACCAGCGTATAGCGCGTCATCTGCCATAGCGAAAACGCGGTAATCGCAAAGCCGGCGCCCAGCAGCAGGCGCAGGTCCACCCGGCCCACCAGTTTGCCGACGATGAGCATGGCGAGCATGGTGCCGATGCCGCTGGGCGCCGTCACCAGGCCGGCAATCGCGGCCGGGTAGCCCATCAGGCTTTGCAGCATGGTCGGCGTCAGCGCACGGGTGGCAAACAGCACCAGGCCCACGATGAAGATGAACAGCAGGCCGCTGACATAATTGGCGTTTTTCAGCAGCCGGTAGTCGAAGAACGATTTGCCGGCCGGCTGCATGGCCGTGTGCACGGCAAAATAGATAAACGCCAGCGCCAGCACGATCGCCTCGATCCAGGTTTCGGTGGCGGCAAACCAGTCGTTCTGTTCACCGCGATCGAGCAGCAGCTGCAAGGCGCCGATGGCCACGCTGAGCGTGACGAAACCGAAAGCGTCGAACTTCATCTTGCGCGGCGCGCCGGTCTTGCCGATGTAGCGCCAGATGCCGTAAAACGCCATCGCGCCGATCGGCACGTTGATGAAGAACACCCAGCGCCAGTTGTAGGCGTCGGTCAGCCAGCCGCCCAGCGTGGGGCCGAGGATGGGGCCGATCATCACGCCCATGCCCCATACGGCCATGGCCGAACCATGCTTTTCACGCGGATTGATGTCGAGCAGCGTCGCTTGCGACAGCGGCACCAGCGCCGCGCCGAACACCCCTTGCAACATGCGCGCGGCAACGATCTCGCCCAGGTTCATCGACAGCCCGCACAGCACCGAAGCGAGCGTGAAGCCGGCTACGGCGGTGAGAAAAATATTTTTCTGGCCAAAGCGGTCGCACAGCCAGCCGGTGAGCGGCGTGGCAATCGCGGTGGCCACGATGAAAGAGGTCAGCACCCAGGTGATCTGGTCCTGCGAGGCCGACAGGCTGCCCTGCATGTGGGGCAGGGCGACGTTGGCAATGGTGCCGTCGAGCGCCTGGATCACGGTGGCCAGCATGATCGACACCGTGATCATGGTGCGGTTGATGTCCGCGTCTTCCGATACTACATCGCTCATATGCCCGACTCGATATCGCTTTGCATCTGCTCGAGAAAGTCCGTGACGATGGCCAGCACGGCGGGATCGGCCTTGGCCAGCAACTCGGTGCGCATCGCATCGGCTTCCTGTTTCACGCTGCGGTACACCTGCATGCCCGATTCGGTCAGGCTGAGCAGCTTGACCCTTCGGTCGGTCTCCGATGGGGTGCGGAGCATGTAGCCGGCTTTGACCAGGCGGTCGATGGTGGCGACCATGGTGGGGTCTTCCACGCCCACGCGGTTGGCCAGGCGGGTTTGCGACGGCGGCTCTTTTTCCTTGGCGGTAAGGGCAATCGCCATCCAGCTCGACTGGCTGATGCCGAGGTGGCGCAGGCGGCGGTCGATCGCCAGCCGCCAGGCGCGGGCGCTGCCGTGCAGGGCCATCGAGAACCGTTCTTCGATAGTGGGCATATAATTAAACTGTGAATGGTTAGGTATCGAACTATTATTGTAGCATGGCGGACTCTGCTCGGAGGTGGAGAGAAAGATTTCGCCACCCTTGGTATCATGGGGATTACACAGAGATCGAGTCGAACAGGGAGAAAACTTTGCATAGCAAAATTGTGATCGTAGGCGGCGGCGCCGGCGGGCTGGAGCTGGCATGTAAGCTGGGCCGCAAGATGCCGGGAGCGGTAATGCTGGTCGATAGCCGCCTGTCCCATATCTGGAAGCCGTCGCTGCACGAAGTGGCCGCCGGCACCCTCGACGTCCACCAGGAAGGCCTGTCATACCAGATGCTGGCGCACGACAACGGCTTTACCTTTGCCTATGGCCCCATGCTGGCGCTGGATCACGTCCAGCGCACCATCACCATCGGCGCCATTACCGTCGGCGACGAGCGCAACGAAGTCGTGCTGCCCGAGCGCCAGGTCGGCTTCGACTCTTTGGTGATCGCGGTGGGAAGCACCTCCAATTACTTCGGCGTGCAGGGCGCTGCCGAGCACACGATTTCGCTCAACGCCACCGAGGACGCCGAACGCTTCCGCCTCACGCTGTTGAAACTGCTGACGCTGGCGTCGCTGCAAAAAGAGCACAACGTGCAGGCGGGCGTGGACGTGGTGATCATCGGCGGCGGCGCCACCGGCGTCGAGCTGGCGGCCGAGCTGCGCGAAGCCAGTGGCGTGTACGCCACCTACGGTTTCGGCCAGTTGAAGGCCGAGCGCGATATCCGCATCACCCTGCTCGAAGGCGCGCCGCGCATCCTCGCGCCCTTGCCGGAAAAAGTGTCGAGCGCTGCGCTCGACCTGCTGCACCAGCGCGCCGTCACGGTCGTGACCAACACCCGCGTGACGGCGATTGCAGCCGACAGCGTTACCGCTGGCGACATCGTCTATCCGGCCCAGCTGGTGGTGTGGGCGGCCGGCATCAAGGCGCCGGACTTTCTCAAGGAGCTGGGCCTGCCTACCGTGAAGTCGGGCGCGCTGGACGTGGACCAGCACTTGCAGGTTAAAGGTTTTCCCGGGATTTATGCAATGGGCGATTGCGCCGCCTGCATCGGGCCGGACGGCAAAGCGGTACCGCCGCGCGCCCAGGCCGCCCACCAGCAGGCCGACTACCTGCTCGACACCTTCCTGCGCCAGCGCGACAACAAGCCGCCACAGGCCAAGCCTTACGAATACAAGGATTACGGTTCGCTGGTGTCGTTCGGCCAGACCACGTCGGTGGGCAGCTTGATGGGTTCGCTCAAGGGCTTGAGCTGGTTCGTCGAAGGGTTTGTGGCGCGGCTGATGTACGTGAGCCTGCACCTGCTGCACCACAAGGCCGTGCTGGGTACGGTGCGCACCGGGGTGCTGGCGCTGGCCCGCTTCCTGATCAAGCGCAGCACCCCTTTAGTGAAACTGCACTAATTAAATCGAGCGCCTGACGGACCTTCAAAGCAAGGCGCAGCGACGAAGAAAGTACGCCGAGGAGCTGCAACGCAGCTTTGGCGGTTGGTCAGGTGCTCGGCGGCTTCGGCAATATCATCGTCAGCATGGCTCCGCCGGCATGGCCGGGCGCCAGGGTGAGGGTGCCGCCCAGGTAGGCGGCGCGTTCGCGCGCCATACGCAGGCCGAATTTGACCTGGTCGGCGCCCGCTGGCGCAGCAGCAGTGGTAGCGGCGGCGGCCAGGCCGACGCCATTGTCTTTCACCGTCATCATCACTTCGTCTTCATTGTCGTCCACGATCACGTCCACCTCGGTGGCGCCAGCGTGGGCGACGATGTTGCGCAGCGCTTCTTCCAGCGTATGCAGCAGCACGATGCCGTGGCTGCGCGGGCAATCGAGTTCGTCGTCGGGCAGGCTCGACCGTGCGGTGATGTTGTGCTGCTGGCCGAACTGCTCGACCAGCTCGCCCAGCGCCACGCGCACGCCGAGGAACTCGAGCTTGTCGTTCCACAGCTTGATCTGCATCTGGCGGTTGGTTTCCACGATCTGGTTCAGCAGCTTTTTCATGTGGCCGGCGCGGTCCTGCAGCGCCTGGTCGTCCGGCAGCTTTTGCATCAGCAGGCCGAGGTGCATGGTCAGCGCGGTGAGCGACGAGCCCAGGCTGTCGTGCAGCTGGCGCGACAGCGAGCGCCGTTCGTTATCCCAGCACGTGTGGACATGACCGAGCAATTCGCTCAGGTCGGCGCTGCGCTGGGCTTCGTGATGTTCTGGTGGGACCGGTACGGACATGGGCATCTCTGTTTGTATAGAAAGACTTGATGTAAGTTGTAAAGAAGGAGTCTCATTTCCGATGATACCCGAGCTTTCCGCAGGGCGGCGCTCCGCAGGGAAATCATTTTCCTGGCATTACAGTATTACCGGTTCCTGCATGGAACTTTCGATTGCATCCATTAATTGTTCGATGCCGACCGGCTTGACCAGGTGACGATCAAAGCCGGCTGCCATCACGCGCGCCAGGTCGTCCGCCAGGCCGTAGCCGGTGAGGGCGATCAGCTTGATGTGGCGGGTGGCCGGATCGGCGCGCAGGCGCCGCGCCACCTCGTAGCCGTCAATGCCGGGCAGGCCGATATCGACCAGCGCCAGGTCGGGGCAGAACTCGCGCACCGCGTCCAGTCCGCGCAAGCCGTCCGCGGCGGCGCGCACCTGGTAGCCATAGCAGCCGAGCATCATGGTCATCATCTCGCGGCCGTCTTCGTTATCTTCGATCAACAGCAGGCTCGGTTTGGCGCCGGCAACCGGCACCACTGGCGTCACCACTGGTGCCTGGTGGGCAATGCGCGGCAGGCGCAACGTAAAAGTACTGCCGGCGCCGGGGCCTTTGCTGTCGGCTTCGATGTCGCCGCCGTGCAAGTCGGCCAGGCGCCGCACCAGCGACAGCCCGATGCCGAGGCCGCCCTGCGAACGGTCTAGCGTGCTCGCGCCTTGTACGAACACATCGAATACATGCGGCAGCAGCTCGGCGGCAATACCGACGCCATTGTCGCGCACGCTGAGCACGACCTGCTCACCCTCGGTCCAGGTGCGCACCTCGATGCGGCCACCGGCCGGCGTGTACTTGAGGGCGTTGTCGATCAGGTTGCTGGCGATTTGTTCGAGCCGGGTGGCGTCGCCGTCGACCCAGCCGCCGGCCAGGTCGTGCGCCAGGTCGTAGCCGCTGCTGCGGCCGGTGGCGCGAAAGGTTTCCAACGTGCCGGCCACCAGGGCGGCCAGGTCGACCGGCGCACGGTCGAGCAGGATCTTGCCGGACATCGCGCGCGACAGGTCCAGCAGGTCGTCAACGATGCGGCCCAGGTGCCGGCTCTGGCGTTCGATGATTTTCTTGGCGCGCTGCACGCCATCGACGCTCACGCCCGGCAGCCCGATCAGCGCAGCGGCGCTGCTGATGGCGCTCAATGGATTGCGCAGTTCGTGGCCCAGCATGGCGAGGAACTCGTCCTTGGCGTGGTTCTCCCGCTCGGCCACCTGGCGTTCCGCGATCTCGCGCCGCAGGCGGCCGTTGGAGGCGGTCAGCTCGGTGGTGCGCAAGCTCAGTTCGCGCGCCTGTTTTTTCAGTTCCTCGTTCTTGGTGGCCAGCGCCACGAACACGGAAATCTTGGCATACAAAATTTGCGGGATCACCGGCGTGAACAGGAAGTCGACGGCGCCATGCTGGTAAGCCTTTAGCCGGTCGAGCTCGTCGGCCAGGAAGGCGGTGATGAAGATGATGGGGATGTCGGCCGAGCGCGCCCGCGCGTGGATCGCTTCGGCGGTCTCGAAGCCGTCCATGCCGGGCATGTTGACGTCGAGCAGGATCACGGCAAAGTCGTTCATCAGCACTTGGCGCAGCGCCTCCTGCCCGGTGCGCGCGGCCAATACTTCGTAGGACTCCTGCTCGGCCCATAGCCCAAGTAAACTGGTCAACGCGAACAGGCTGTTGGCGTCGTCGTTGACGACCAGGATTTTGGGTTTGTCTGGCATGGGTGCGTTGGTTGGACAGCAGCGGGAGAGACCGGATGATCATAACAATTGCTTGTATGAATGTCAAAAACCGAAAGGTTATGGCGCTGTGCTACCAGTGCGCTGCCCTGTGTTTGCTTCCGCACAGACCTGCCGCGCTGGCGCTGTCACAGTGAACGTGTATCCACCCACTCAAGGAACACATCATGAATATCGATACTGTCGTGGACAAAGAATATGTCGGCCTGAGCTTTCGCGCTCTGGCCTCGTCGCCAGTGAGCGCACTGCGCGGCATCAGCGCCAAGGACGCCAAGGCGTTGGCGCAGGCATTCAACGTGCACTCGGTGCGCGACCTGGCCAATATGGACTTCGTCAAATGGGCGCAAGCCATTACCACCCTGGCCGACCTGGAACAGTCCACCCCGGCCGAACAAGCCAAGGAAACCCTGCTCGACGACGGCCTGGAGATGACCTTCCCGGCCAGCGACCCGGTCTCGGTCGATGCGGGCATCACGCGCATCGAGGTTCCGCCGGAGATGGTCGATGCCAAGCATGACCACCAGCACAGCAACAACGCAAAAAATCTGAAGGGTAAGGACAAGACGCCAGCGTAATTTGTCTGGCCTGATCGGCAGGTGCCATGTCCGCCATGTCCGCAATCGCGGCATGGCGGATTTTTCTGTTCATACCGCGGTGGACAGCACAGGCTCGGCGGGGGACTGGGTGCGGAGGGTTTGCGCCGTGCAGCTGCGGTTCTTGCCCGAGCGCTTCGCTTCGTACAGTGCCGCATCGGCTACAGCAATGACTGCCGCCACTGCATCGGCGTCGTCCGGGAAGATGCCGATACCGATACTGGTGGACAGTTGCAGCGTATGGCCGTTGACGATGTACGGCTGCGACACCGATTCGATCAGCTTGTTGGCGGGCTCCTGGGTATCGCCCACGTGCGAGATATTGCCCATCACGATGACGAACTCGTCGCCACCCACGCGCGCGACCGTGTCTTCCTTGCGCGCACAACTGACCAGGCGCTGGGCCACCAGCTTGAGGATCTCGTCGCCGGCCGCGTGGCCATAGGTGTCGTTGATGGGCTTGAAGCCGTCGAGGTCGAGGTACATCACGGCAGCCTTGTTCTGCTGGCGCGTGGCGTGTTGCAGCACCGTGGCGATGCGGTCTTCGAGCAGGCGGCGGTTGGGCAGGCCGGTGAGCGGATCGTGCAGCGCCAGTTCCTGCTGCTGCTTGCTGTATTGCGCCAGCTCTTTAGAGCAGGCGCACCTCGAGCATGTTGTGGATGCGCTTGTGCACCTCGAGCAAGTCGAATGGTTTGCTGATGAAGTCGCGCGCGCCGGCTTCGAGGGCGGCGATCTTGAAGCTCGGCTGCGCGGTGAGCGCCAGCACGGGCAGGTAACCGCCTTGTTCGATTTCCTTCAAACCCTTCATGACCTGGAAACCGTTCAAACCTGGCATTTGCAGGTCAAGCAGGATCAGGTCGTAGCAATGCTGGCGATGCATGGGGCATACCTGCTCGGGCAGCATGGTCGAAGAAACGTCGGTGTAACCGGCTTCGCGCAGGATTTCCAACATCAGCTCGACGTTGTCGGCGCTGTCATCCACCACCAAGATCTTGGCGTGCAGAATATCGTCACGGCTCGGCATATTTTTTTCTCAATCTGTGTCATCTAAGCGGCGGGGGCCCGGCCGCGAAACGTCATTGCATAATAAATAGATAATATCGCAAACCGCTGTGCTGCGGCGCACACATCTACAATTAATTTCTCAATAGAAACAATTCTACCTGGTTTCCATGATTTTTCTAGTGTAGCAAGCATGATCGTGATTGCTTGTAGGACATTGCCGCGTCTAAAAGTAGGAGCGGTAAATGTGCTAAATTGCAATAAATTTTACCGTTGTTTATTGAATCACATCGCCGCTCAGAGGGGCGACTGTCAACCTCCGCGTTTGTCGCTGCGCGTAGCGGCGACTTTGGCGATCAGTTCGCCGGGCTCCACCGGCTTGGAAATATGTGCGGAAAAACCACTTGATAACGCTTTCACGCGGTCTTCCACGCGTGCAAACGCTGTCAGCGCAATGGCCGGCATGTCGCCGCCGCGCGCCGCGCCCAGCGCACGTACCCGTTCGAGCAGACCGTAGCCATCGACATCGGGCATGCCCAGGTCGGTCAGCAGCAGCTGGGGGCGGGCATGTTCGAGCATGTCCAGCGCCTCGGTGGCATTGGCGGCAGTGAGCACGTCGGCGTGGCAGTCGTGCAGAATACGGCGAATCAATTCGCGCGAGTCGTCGTCGTCATCGACCACCAGCACTTGCAAGCCGGCCAGATCATGCGGTGCAGCACATGCCGACGTCGGCGCCGCGTCGTTCTTGCCGGGCCGGCGCGGCAAGCGCAGCGTAAAGCAGGCGCCCTGGCCTGGACCGTCGCTGTGCGCGGCGATGGTGCCGCCGTGCTGCTCCACCAGGTGCTTGGCGATTGCCAAACCCAGGCCCAGCCCGCCATGCTTGCGGGTGGTGGTGGCGTCGGCCTGGCGGAAGCGCTCGAACACGTGTCCGATGAAATCGGCGGTGATGCCGGCGCCGGTATCGCGCACCTCGACCGCCACCTGGTCGGCTTCGCGCCGCACCGCCACCGTGACGCTGCCGCCCGCCGGCGTAAACTTGATGGCGTTGGTGAGCAGGTTCCAGATAATTTGCTGCAAGCGGCTGGCGTCGCCCGACACCATGCCGGCCGTGTTGTCGAATTCGGTGGTGACGTTGATTTGCCGCGCCTCGGCGGCGGGGCGCACGGTATCGATGGCGGCGCTGGCAATCGCCACTGGCGACAGCGGCAGCAGCTCGAGCCGCACCTTGCCCGAGGCAATGCTGCTCATGTCGAGCAGGTCTTCGATCAGTTGCGCCTGGGCGCGGGCATTGCGTTCGATGGTTTGCAGGCCGCGATGCAGGTCGGCCTCGTCGCGGGTGCCGCGCCGCAGTACTTGCGACCAGCCGAGGATGGCGGTGAGCGGCGTGCGCAGCTCGTGCGACAGGGTGGCCAGGAATTCATCCTTCATTTGGCTGTTGCGTTCTGCTTCGGCGCGGGCCTCGCGCTCGCTGTCGAGCAATTGCCTGCGCTCTTCGGCCGCTTGCTGGGTCGCTTCGTACAGGCGCGCATTGTCGATGGCAATGGCCGCCTGGGCGGCGATGCCGCCGATGATGCGCTCGGTGCGTTCGGTAAACATGGCGCGCTCGGGATGGCCGAAAAACAGGCAGCCGATCACCGCGCCGGTGCCCAGCGCCACCGGCACCGCAAGGTAGCTGCGCACCAATGGCGTGCCCGGCGGCAGGCCATGATTGGGGCTGGCCTGGTCGGCGCCGGCTTCTGCCGGCAAATCGACACTGCGGATGGGTGCCTGGCGGTGCAGCGCATCCACGCTGCCGGAGTTGCTGACCAGTAGTGCCTCCGCGCGCGGCGCGCAAAAGCCGGCGAAGCTGTCGCCTGCGCCATCCGACAGCGTATGGCGCATGGCGCTGGCGCCGCTGTCGTCGGGCGCCTGGTAAAAGAACGCGCCATAGCGGGCACCGCTGATGCTGGTGGCGGCGTCGGTCAGTTCCTGCAGCAGCGGGTGCAGGTCGCGGCGTGCAGCGAGTGCGGTGCCGGTGCGGTTGACCAGTTCGAGTGCGGCGGTTTCATCGCGCAAGGCTTCCTGGGCGCGCTTGACCTGGTCGACGTCGGTGCTGGTGCCGAACCAGCGCACCAGCTTGCCGTCGGCGTCGCGCACCGCGTTGGCGCGCACCAGGAACCAGCGGAACTCGCCGCTGGCGCTGCGGATCGGCACTTCCAGCTCGAAGGCTGCGCCGCTGGCGCGGCACTGGTCCCACATCTGATCGAGCGCGTCAATGCAGTCGGGCGCATACACGCGGCGCCAACCGTCATCCAGCATGTCCTGTGGCGTGGTGCCGGTGTAATCGTACCAGCGCTGGTTGTACCAGATCATCGCGCCGTCCTGCTCGGCGATCCACGCCAGCTGCGGCATGGAATCGGCCAGCGCACGCAGTTCGTGCTGGCTCTGGCGCAGCGATTCGCGCGCGCGGCGCAGTTCGTCGAGAGCGTGCGGTAAATAGTCGAGCGCGGCGTCTTCTACCGGGACGGCAGAGGTGGCGCTCACAGGCTCATTTGGAGAAATCATGGGTGGCGGCGGCCTTCGCGCCACTCCTGCACGCCGTGTGGCGCACGGGGAAGCGCGAAGCTAACACTGGACAGTTAACGGTTTGACCATTCTAGCGTGATAGTTCGCCTCGCCACCGCACGGTTGAAACGGCGCCGGAAGCTTACGCCGCCTTGGCTTGCACGCTGCGTGCCAGCTGCACCAGGGCGTCTTGCAGAACGTCGATGTCGTAGGGTTTTTGCAACGAACGGGCAGGGAATTCCAGGTGGCGGGTGAGCTCGTCGCCGTAGCCGGAAGCGAACAGCACTTCCAGCGCCGGCTGGTCGCGCCGGGCCTGGCGCGCCAGGTCCACGCCGGACATGCCGGGCAGGCTGACGTCGGTGAACAACACGTCGAATTGCTGGCTGGCCAGCTGCGGCAGAGCTTCTTCTGCGCTGGCGGCCGCTTCCACCTCGTGGCCCAGTGCGCGCAGGGTTTCGCACACCAGGTAGCGGGCGTCGGCATTGTCTTCCACCACCAGCAGCGTCAGGGCACGACCGGCGTCGGCCGCCGGCATTGCCTGCGCCGGTGCCAGCGCGCACAGCACGCCTTGCACCATGTTGTAGTCGTCGCGCACCGGGGTGTAATACAGGTCGAGCGGCTTTTGCGTAAAGGCGTGGTCGCGCCATACCGGCAGGTTGCGGCTGCGGTAGCTGGCGCTATGGCCCTGGCGCGCATGGACGATGACGTCCGGATTCCAGCTCCACACCGACGGCTGCATCGGCGGCACGTTGCCACCGGGCGCGCGCAGGCTGGGCAGGCCGAGCAGCTCGACATACGCGTCGTTATGGACCATGATTTGTTGCTCGCCCCATTGCAGCACCATGGGCAGCGGGGAGTTGAGCAGAATGTCGACCGTCAGCCGCAAAGTGGCGGGCCAGGCAGCGCTATCGCCAAGGGCGGTGCGGGTCCAGTCCGGGGCGGGCGCTGCGATCGAATCGGGTAATGACATACGAGTTGACCTCTTCACAAGATGAACGCATCGTACACGGTAAAAAAAAAGCCCGCTACGGGAGCGGGCTAAATCTATTTCCTTGGAGGAGAATAGAGGAGACAGCTCAATAATGCTGCAACGCGCAAACGAATGCAAATTTTTATTGATGATGATCGAGATAAGCGCCGTGAATGGTGTGCTTTTTCGTCCATGTTGCAGTGCAGGTTTTAATACGGGGGAACCATGGCAACGGTAGTCAAACACAGGGGCGTCAACATCATTTTGCTGGAGGCGGGCGAGCAGTTGCTGCAGGTCTGCCGGACTGGCGACATCGGCATCGTCGAGGATGGCGAGGGCTGGTGGATCAAATTTATTGGCGATAACGGTGCCATCGATTGCTATGGCCAACCGTATCCCTCGTACAACGAAGCGTTGTGGACCGCCAAGGCGGCCGCAGAATATGGCGTGTGATGCAGCGTGAATTGAATCTCGATCGAGGGGTGGACAAGCGCGATAACCGTCCCTATAATGCTGCTTCTTTCGAACGGCACGCCGGTTGAAAGAAGCGCAGCAGAGTAGGGGTGAACTGTTTGCAAAGGCTTTGTTCGGTGTTTCGTGCGCCAGGCAAACAAAACCGATAGAAATGTCGGACTTTGCGAAATAAAGTTTATCTGATACAATGTTGCAGATGATGTTTTGGCGGCTGTAGCTCAGCTGGATAGAGTACTTGGCTACGAACCAAGGGGTCGTGGGT
>NZ_LROM01000001.1 GCF_001758785.1 Duganella phyllosphaerae | reverse complement strand
GCCGGGACTGCGTTTCGCTGCGATCGTTTTGTCAGCCGCGAAGAAGAAAGAGTATGAAGCATTTAGCTCGTTTCGTCAACCTTCTTTTTTCTCGTTTCACTCTGCATTTGCATGCGTTATTCTGCGAGGGGGCGAATTATAGCCAACCATCCGCCCCGTCGGCAAGGACTTTTTGAGGACTATAAATTTACGCCTCGGCCGGCCCCCTGGACGCCGGCCCCAGCTGCGCCAATTCCTCGTCCGTGAACAGGCGCGACCGGGTGAGGAAGCGGCGGCCGGTACCGTTATCGAGCGAGAACATGCCGCCGTTGCCATTGACCACGTCGATGATCAGCTGCGTATGTTCCCAGTACGCGAACTGCTCGCTGCCCATGTAGAACGGCGCGCCGTCGAGCTCGCCCAGGTAGACGTCGGTATCGGAGACGGCAAACTCGCCGGCCGCGTAGCACATCGGCGCGCCGTTCTACATGGGCAGCGAGCAGTTCGCGTACTGGGAACATACGCAG